>SVPD01000032.1 GCA_015066045.1 Oscillospiraceae bacterium | reverse complement strand
CAATAGCTCGGTGCTGAATATTATTCATTTTCTGTATCCATTCAAGTTGGTCCTGTTCTTTGAGTTGCTCTGTAACACCTTCACTTTCTTTCATCTGCTCAATCAGAAGGTTATACATTTCATTTGCATAAAATATCCTCCTTTTATTTGGTATATACATTCTACCGCATAACGGGAGGTTAGTCGAATGTGCAGATGCTTACAAAAAGAAAAACCAAGAAAGACTTTACTCTCTCTTGGTTACTTCTCTTCCTTCTGCAATGCACGGTAGATATTATTGACTGTTTTTATAAACTGTCCTTAGCAATCCCATACATCGGAACGAGGTTTTTTCATTTATTTCAGGGTATCATCGTCGCCTTTTCGGTTAAACTATTTCTGAGGCGAAAGCCTTATAAAATTAAAGGAGAAGGTTTGAATGGCAAAAAATAAAAACAACCAAGCCCGCAATAACAGTAAAAACAATCAGAAATACCGTTTAAAGGAGCAGACTCTGCCCACACCCGATAAGTCAGCAGATCCTCCCCAGCCTCAGGGCAGAAACGAAAGCAAAGAAATCTGATTCGGAGCTGTAAAAGAACGAAAGTTTTTTTACAGCCCCTTTTTTGTAAACTTTTGTTCATTGACTTACAGGCAGTATTATGGTAAAATAATGTCGCTTAAAAGGATTTTTTCTTATTTTTATATATATTTAAAGTGAATACTCGACTGAAGGAGCCTCTGAATCTCCTTTTTATTTGTGTTTGCTCTGCGGAGGACAAATGGATAAAATTAATCTGATTATAGACAAAATAAAAGAGCTTTCCGAAAAGGTAAACTCTCTTTCCTTTCTTAACAGAACACCCAGCAAAAAATTTATAATAACGGCCTTTACTCTTATAATTCTCGCCGTGGCGGTTTTTTCCGCTTTCACGGTTATCAGCGAAAGAGGTGGAAGCAGCGAGGAAACCACCGATGCCGACAGTACACAGTATGTCGCTGCCGACGTAACGGATAAGGCTATGCAGGAAATCAAAAGCAACCTTCTTCTGGTGCTGACAGAGGACGGAAACGAAAAGATAGAGCTTCTGTCTCTCATCAGGCTGGATTCGGAAAATGAAAGTGTTTCCGTTTCCTTTATAAATGCCGGTGAAATAACGAGCGTGAACGGATTTTTAGGTGATATGAATGAGCATCTGAAAAACGGCGGAATCAATGAGCTCGTGTGGAGTGTGGGTGAGCTGGCAGACATCAGCATCGAGGGCTATATCATCGGTGACGAACAGAATTTCATCGATTTTATGAAAAGCCTCGGTGATATGGAAATGAACATCACCGACAAGGTAACCTATACACACAGAGGCATTCCCATCATTATCGAAAAGGGTGTGCAGAAGCTTTCTGCTGACATAATGCTCAAATATTTCGTTTATCTCTGTGAAAATTACGAGACTGCTCCGGAAAAGCTGACAGAGGCTATGATAGTTTACGGAAAGAAAATGTTTGACAGTCAGGATGACAGTGTACTCGACGAAAGCTTTTCAAAGATGATAAAGCATTTCAGCACGGACATTTCCGTGGTTGATTTCACTAACTACCGTAAGGCCATAAAAAATCTGGCCTCCTCGGAAAATCACATCGCTGTCAGCATCGAAACTGATCCCTCGTATTTAAAATAACTCTTGACAAATCCGTCATTAGGGTGTTATAATCACCGTGACAAGAGAATATTACCGGGGGTGCTGATGAAAATCGGCTGAGATTATACCCATAACCTGATTCGGATAATACCGACGTAGGGAGAGTAAAGATAAATTTTCAGTACCACCGTTTTTTCGGTGGTATTTTTTGTTTCCTGCCGGCGGAAACAGAAGGTCCTTTAAATCAGTCCTTTAATATTCTTATTGTTAGTATGTAACGAATAAAAAAGTCAAGGAGATATTATTATGACTGTAAGTGCGGCTATTCAGATTTTACCCAAGACAGAAAATGACGACGAGCTTATCAGAATTGTGGACGAGGTAATTGCATATATTGCCTCACAGGGCTTAAATTATTATGTAGGCCCCTTCGAAACCACGATAGAGGGCGAGGATTACGGGCAGCTTATGGAAATTATTTCCGAATGCAGCAGGGTGGCCCTTAAGGCAGGCGCACCCGAGGTTTCTGCATACATAAAAACTGTCTGGAAACCGGAAGGCGGTGTACTTACCATTGATAAAAAGGTTTCAAAGCATCACAAATAAGGGCGCTCCCGTAATTTCACTTGCGGTTATAGTTATTTTATGGCTTACGGTAAGTGAAGGAGGACTTATACCCGCTTATATGCTTCCGTCACCCGTAGAGGTGGTGAAGGCCTTCATAAGTGAGTTTTCCGTTTTGGCGCAGCACTCTGCGGTCACACTTCAGGAGGCCTTATACGGTCTTTTGCTCGGCACTGCTCTGGGCTTCGTTTTTGCGGTTATTATGGACAGGTTCAGCTTTCTTTATAAGGCTCTTTATCCTATTCTGGTTATAAGTCAGACCGTACCGACTATCGCTATTGCTCCCGTGCTCGTGCTATGGATGGGCTTTTCCATGGCGCCGAAAATCACTCTGGTGGTAATCACTACCTTTTTCCCCATAACCGTCTCACTTTTAGACGGCTTTAAAAGTGTTTCGGCCGATGAGATTAATCTGCTCAGAAGCATGGGTGCAGGTAATTTCAATATCTTCCGCCACATAAAGCTTCCCGCTTCTATGGAGCAGTTTTTTTCGGGGCTTAAGGTTTCGGCCTCCTATGCAGTGGTGGGAGCGGTTATTTCGGAATGGCTGGGCGGCTTCGAAGGTCTCGGCGTTTATATGACCAGAGTAAAGAAGGCCTATGCCTTCGATAAAATGTTTGCAGTCATAATTCTTATCTCCGCAGTATCGCTTCTTCTTATGGGTGCGGTAGCAGGGCTCAGATGGCTCAGTATGCCCCATAAAAGAAAGCGGAACAGATAAAGAAAGAGATGATAATAATGAAAAAATTTTTTGCAGTATTTTTAGCATTGACACTTCTTTTTTCTCTTACTGCCTGTGGCGGTATGCAGGAAAGCAGTCTCACAGAGATAGTTCTCTGTCTGGACTGGACACCTAACACAAACCATACAGGCTTTTACGTGGCTGACTCTCTCGGCTATTACGAGCAGGAAGGACTGAAAATTAAAATAGTTCAGCCTCCCGAGGACGGGGCAGAGATAATGACCGCATCGGGGCAGGCTCATTTCGGCATTTCCTTTCAGGATACTCTTGCCGCAGCCTTCGCTCTCGATGAGCCTATGGAGATAACTGCCGTAGCCGCTATTTTGCAGCATAATACCTCGGGTATTATTTCCAGAAGGGGCGAGGGAGCGGACACTCCCGCAGGTCTGGAAAATAAAAAGTATTCCACCTGGAACAGTCCCATAGAGCTTAAAATGGTGGAGCATCTGATGAAAAAGAGCGGGGCAGACTACGGAAAGCTGCAGCTCGTTCCCAGCGTTACCAATGAGGCCGAGGCACTCAGAAACGGTGATGCAGATGCCGTATGGATTTATTACGGCTGGGCGGGTATAGCCTGCGAGGTGGCAGAGCTGGACTTTGATTATTTCGCTATGACGGATATAGAGGAAAGATTTGACTATTATACTCCCGTTATAATCGGAAATAATTCCTTCCTCGAAGAAAGTCCCGAAGTGGCCAAGGCATTTCTCAGAGCTACGGAAAAGGGCTACCGATATGCGACGGAGCATCCCGAGGCTGCCGCCTCCATCCTCATAAAGGGCGACAGCACAGGTTCACTTTTAGGCAGTGAGGAGCTGGTCACCGAAAGCCAGAAGTGGATGGCCTCTCAGTATATTGCTGACAGTGAAAGCTGGGGCTATATGGATGCCGAAAGATGGAATAGCTTTTACGGCTGGCTTTATGAGGAAGGTCTGGTAGACAGAGATATTACGGGCAAGGGCTTTTCAAATAACTATTTAGGGTGATTGATTTGGGCTTACTCAGTGCAGAAAGCATTACCGTCAGCTTTGAGGGTAAAAATGTAATAGAAAACATTTCTCTTTCTCTTAACGAGGGAGAAACCGTTTCTCTTTTGGGAGTCAGCGGTACAGGCAAAACTACTCTTTTTAACATACTGTCGGGACTTTATGCTCCCGATGAGGGCAAGGTTTATCTTGACTCAGAGGATATAACGGGAAAAGCGGGAAAAATCAGCTATATGCTTCAGAAAGACCTGCTTCTGCCCCACAAAAGGGTTATAGATAATGCCGCCTTACCGCTCATATTAAAGGGTGTGAATAAAAAAGAGGCAAAGCTTAAGGCGGAAAGGTATCTGAAGGAATTCGGGCTCGAGGGCACGGGCGACAAATTTCCCCATCAGCTTTCGGGCGGTATGAGACAGAGAGTAGCCTTCGTGAGGACTTATCTTGCCTCGGAAAGGGCGGCGCTTTTAGATGAGCCCTTCTCGGCGCTGGACAGTATAACCAAATCTGCAATTCACCGTTGGTTTTTATCCGTAATGGCTGAAATAAACCTCTCGGTGCTTTTCGTTACCCACGATATCGATGAGGCTATTCTGCTTTCTGACAGAGTTTATCTGCTGACGGGTAAGCCCGGAAAAATAACCGATGAGATAGTTATAAGACTGCCGGGGGAAAAATGCGACAGAAGCCCCATGAGCAGTGAATTCATCGCTTATAAGGAAGAGATAATAAAGAAAATAGGCATTTTATGAGTAAAAATGGGTTACTGGTGAAGGTAACCCATTTATTTTTATAAAATTTCTGTTAATTACTTGAAAAGACAGGAAAATAATAGTAAAATCTAAATGTACTGAAATATTATATTTTGAAAGGAATGATTTTAGTGAACAGTGCATACAAAGCATTTTCCAGAGTTTATCAGCAGACCTTCAGAGTGGCTATGTGCGCCTTTAACTGGGAAGAGCCCGAAATGCTCGAAGGCCCCGGTGCCATCCGCCGTCTTCCCGAGTTTATCAAAAAAAAGGGCCTTAAAAAGGTACTCATCGTAACCGATAAAGGACTTATGGGTATCGGTCTTCTTAATTCTCTTTTCGAGGAAATGGCCAAGGCAGGCGTAGATTACGTGGTTTACGACGGAACACAGCCCAATCCCTCCATCGAAAACATCGAGGATGCCAGAAAGCTTTATGTAGATAATGGCTGCGAAGGCGTTATCGCATTCGGCGGCGGTTCACCCATGGACTGCGCCAAGGCAGCAGCCGCAAGGGTAAGCAACCCGAAAATCCCCGTAAAGAAGATGCGCGGTGTTCTTAAGCTCGTACATAAGCTTCCTCCTCTTTTTGCCGTTCCCACCACTGCAGGCACAGGCTCTGAAACCACTCTTGCAGCCGTAGTAACCGACACTGCTACCCACGAAAAGAATGCTATCAACGATCCCAGACTCCGTCCCAAGTACGCAGTTCTCGATCCCGAGCTTACAGTCGGTCTTCCTCCCCACATTACCTCCACCACAGGTATGGATGCTCTCACTCATGCAGTAGAGGCATATATCGGAAAGAGCAATGTAAAATCAACTATAGATTACGCTGAAAAGGCTACCAAGATGATTTTCGAAAACATCGAAAAGGTTTATGCAAACGGCAAGGATGTGGAAGCCAGAGACGCTATGCTCAAAGCCTCCTTCTATGCAGGTCAGGCCTTCACCAGAGCTTATGTAGGCTATGTTCACGCCATCGCTCATAACCTCGGCGGCCACTATAACGTGCCTCACGGTCTCGCCAATGCTATCATTCTTCCCTATGTTCTCGAATATTACGGCGAGTCAGCCCATAAGCCTCTGGCAAAGCTCGCAGTTATCGCAGGCGTAAAGACAAACGGTACAGACAAGGAAAAGGCAGAGGCATTTATCGAGGCTATCAAAACCCTCAATAAGAATATGAACATTCCCGACGGCTTTGATATGATTCAGGAAAAGGATATTCCCGTTATCGTCAAGAGAGCCCTCAAGGAAGGCAATCCTCTTTATCCCGTACCGAAGATTATGGACGAAGCTGATTGCGAAGCAGTAATCAGAAGAATGATGAAATAAGAAAAGTATAAAAAGAAATAAGTAAAAGAATAACTCCGCTGATTGTTCAGCGGAGTTATTCTTCCGTGACCTGTTTTTTTCTGTAATATTGAAAAAAACACATTTCTGTGCTACAATACAGAAAAACATTAAAGGAGCCTTTTTATGTCAGATACTATAGCTGCCGTTTCCACTCCTCTGGCTGCAGGGGGCATCGGTGTTATCAGAATAAGCGGTGAAAATGCCGCTGAAATAGCCGACAGAGTGTTCAGAACCACCTCGGGCAAGCCCCTGTCCTGTCTCAAGGGCTACAGAGCCGCTCACGGCAGGGTGTATATGGACGGTAAGGTCATCGATGAGGCGGTGGCTTTGGTTTACCGCGCACCGAAAAGCTACACGGGTGAGGATACGGTAGAGATTTCCTGTCACGGCGGTGTTTATGTGACAGGGCAGGTGCTGCGTGCCGTTCTTTCTGCGGGGGCAAGACCTGCCGAGGCGGGAGAGTTTACCAAAAGGGCTTTTCTTAACGGAAAGATGGACCTTTCCGAGGCAGAGGCGGTTATGGGGCTTATCGGCGCTCAGGGCGAGGGCTCAATGAGGGCGGCACTTACCGCACTGGACGGAGCTTTGTCAAAGCAGATAGGAGAGCTTCGCAGTGTACTGGTTTCAGCGGCGGCACATATGTCGGCCTGGGTGGATTATCCCGACGACGAAATTCCCGAGCTGGATTTCGGTCATCTCAGGGCAAATCTCACAGAGGTTAGAGAAAGGCTCAGCTCACTTTTAGATAAATTCGATGCAGGCAAGGCTATTACCGAGGGTGTGGAAACTGCTATCGTAGGTAAGCCCAATGTAGGCAAATCCGCTCTGATGAATATGCTTTCGGGCTTCAGCCGCTCCATCGTAACCGATATAGCCGGTACCACCCGTGATGTGGTGGAGGAGACAGTCCGTGTGGGCAGTGTGCTTCTCCGTCTGGCTGACACGGCGGGTATAAGAGAAAGTGACGATGTGGTTGAGAGCATAGGAGTTGATCTTGCCCGCACGAAAATCGAAAGAGCAGCACTCATTCTGGCAGTTTTCGACGGCTCCTCGGCTCTGGATGATAGCGACAGGGAAATATTGGAGCTTTGCAGAGGAAGAGACGTAATCGGTATCGTAAACAAAACTGACCTTCCCTCGCAGGCAGATGTGGAATATATAAAAGGCTCTCTGCCCTACACGGTGTTTATCAGTGCCGCCACCCATGAGGGAGAGGCTGAGCTTACCGGAATTATAGAAAGAGTGCTCGGCACGGATAAGGTGGACACCTCTCAGGCTATGCTTGCCACCGAAAGACAGAGACAGAGTGCTGCCGAGGCTCTCTCCGCCATCGACGAGGCTATCGTAGCCATAGAAACGGGAATGACTATGGATGCGGTCAATGTCTGTATAGATAACGCTATCGAGGCTCTTTTGTCTCTTACGGGTGAGAGGGCTAAGGAAAGCGTAGTAAACGAAGTTTTCGCACAGTTCTGTGTGGGTAAGTAAGGTGGATTTATGAAAAAGGTTGCTCTTATAACAGGTGCGGCAGGCGGTATCGGTCAGGCTATCTGTGAAGCCTTCGCTAAAGACGGATATGATGTGGCACTGCATTATTCGTCCTCACAAAAGAGGGCAGAGGAAATCGCACGGAGGCTGAAAAGTGAATACGGTGTCAGGGCAGAAATTTTCGCTGCAGATTTTTCCGAAGACGAAGAAGTGAAGACACTGGCGAAAAGGGTGCTTGCAAGCTTCGGCAAAATTGATATTCTGGTCAATAATGCAGGCGTGGCATATCAGACACTTTTTCAGCTTGCCGACGAAAAAAAGATAAAAGAGGTTATGGACGTAAATCTTATGTCTGCCATTTCTCTTACCAAGGAAATTCTTCCCGCTATGATAAGCAATAAGTGGGGAAGAATTATAAATATCTCCTCTATGTGGGGCATAAGCGGTGCCTCCTGTGAGGTGCATTACAGTGCGGCAAAGTCAGGACTTATCGGCTTTACCAAAGCTCTTGCCAAGGAGGTCGGTCCCTGCGGTATAACCGTAAACTGTGTGGCTCCCGGCTTTATCGACACGAAAATGAACGGCAATCTGGACAAAGAAGCCGTCCGTGAGATTATAGACTGCACTCCCGTGGGCAGAGCGGGAACAGGCGAGGATGTGGCAGAATTGGTACGCTTCCTTGCCGGTGATAAGGCAGAGTTTATTACGGGACAGGTAATTTCCGTGGACGGAGGCTACGGAGTCTGATAAATGTAAAATGAAAAATTGTGGTGCAAGTAAGAAACGGTATTCCGCTGAATTTTTGTAATATTTCAGGGCTTTCATTCGTTTATAGTTATGACAGACCGTACAGAGTCGAACAGTTTTAAAATGTGTGATTATATTAAACAAGAAGGAGACAGTTAGGATGAAGGATGTCGTTTCAGATTATGTAGGTATTATTGAAAATGAAGTCAGACTTTTTTCTTTGAGAAACGCATTAGAATACAAGGGCTTTATATTCGATGAAAAAACAAATGAGGAAAGCATTTCAATTAAATTCAAGGGATTTGATGCTTATATTTATGTGGGTGATAATCTTACCTACGGTTATCCGCTTTTTGAGGATACGCAGGATTTGACGGGTTACAGTATTATGACAAGATTTAAGTTTGATTTTTCCTCTTATTATTTTTCACCCTATGATATTCATAATGTTATAAATTCGAAGGATTTTGAAACCCTGGACTTTCATAATCTCCAGGATGAGGAAGATGTTTTGAAGGCCATAAAAACACTTCTTGACTTTATTGAAAAAAATCTCGCTGCAATAAAAGATATCTCAGCAAATCTGATTTTGCAAAAACAGCTGAAAGATAATTATGAGCATGATTTATCGGTGGTTTCTGAAAGAATTACCGCAGAAAAGCTGAAAGAGAATTTCAGAAAATACTCCGAGAAGCACGAAAATAACCTTTATTTCCTCGGTTATGCCAATCTGACATACAATTTCGCAAAGACAGATAAATACAGAGAGCTTGACAAATATTTTAAAAGGAAAAGTAAAAAAGGAAAGCTTATTGTTTTCGAACAAAGGCTCTACGAGCATCTGAAAGATAACGGCTATGAGCCTGTTTCCGAGAAAACGAAAATAAATACAGAAAAACAGTTTAAAAAAAACAGGAGAAGCTTATGGATTGAAATTCCCGCATACATCATAGGCGGTATCCTTGCAATTGTGACACTTGTTGCCGTGGAAGAGCTGACTGCCGCAACCCTACCCGACGGACTTTACCGTTTGCTCGGAATCGGTGAGAGCTCAGAGTTCAGCTTCTTTATTCTTCTTATCTGCTACAGATATTTCCTTGTCCGGATTTTTGAGGCTTTATTTGCTAAAAAGGTATATTCTTCGGAAAAAGATAAAAAGGCTGAAAAGACGGCTACCGCAGTTTTAACCGTAATATGCCTTATCGCAATCATTCTTTGCACATCCTACAATTATTTCTTTAAGGTTTGCACGGTTGCTCTCCATGATAGCGGAATTTATGTGGGTACACAGGCAAAAAATGAAATTCTGCCTTTTGAAAATGACAGAGTAGAGTTTTTCATTATAGAAGGCTACACGGACGGTGAAAACGGCACTTATTATGACAGTCATGAAAATAAGGAATTATATCTTGCTGTTGATAAAGACTATGAGGGTTATATTATCGGTGTCTATGACACACCCGAGGAGCTTTCGGAGCTTATAAATCTTCTGAAGGAAAAAGGTGTTGATATAATAAGCGTAAAGGATTATGAAGCCTTTTCTGATAATTATATTTATGGCGAATAATGCTATAGCAGGGACACGGCACGCCGTGTCCGTTTTTTGTAATAGAAAACCCCCGGCTATGCCGGGGAGTTCAAAAAAAGCTTTAGCGTTCAGTAGAATAAAGAAAAAAGCTCCTTTTGAAAGTAAAGCGGCTACCAACAGCAATAATAACAAAAGGAGATTATCAAAAGTGATAACTAAAAGAATATAACATATAATGTTATAAAATTCAAATATTTAAACAATCAATTGAAATGATTTTAATAGTAACCAACAATTAAACTATGCAAAAGAAGAAAAAGGATACTCCTTAAGGAGTTGCTGGTAACATAGGGCTTAGCCCGCATATGAAGAACCCCCGGCTTAGCCGGGGGGTAACTATTTTAATGTTTTTTGTGACCGTAATCAATCTGTAATCGTTTTATTTATGAAAGGAGGTTCCTATGAACAAGCGAGATCTCGAAAAAGAATTTGAAAGTAAATATAAGGATTACGGAAGAATGCTTTTCAGGATAGCCTGTCTTTATGCAGGTAATAAAGCCGATGCAGAGGACATTCTGCAGGAGGTATTTATGAAGTATCTTTCGGGTAAATACCACTTTAAGGATAAAGAGCACGAAAAAGCGTGGTTTATCAGAGTGACACAGAACAAAGCTCTCGATTTACTGAAAAGAAAGGGAAGAAGGAATATTTCTCTCGATGAAATAACAGAGCTTACATACGAAAAAGACACCTATTCTGCCGACATTCTGAAAAGGATAATGGCTTTGCCGGAAAAATATAAATCCTGCGTGATCCTTTATTATTATGACGGATACACTGTGGAAGAAATTTCCGCAATACTTAAAATAAGTAAATCTGCCGTAAAAATGAGACTTAAACGAAGCAGAGAAATACTAAAAACAGAACTGGAGGATTATGTGTGATGAATAAAGAAGATATTAAAAATGCCATTGACCTTATCGATCCTGACCTTTATATGGAAACGAGACTGAAAGCTAAAAGTATACCGAAAAAACCTCACTCCCGTGCTTTCGGAAAAGCTATGGCGGGAGCGGTCGCACTGTGTGTGGCATTTGCCCTTATGTTCGGATTCAATCTGCCCTTACAGACGGATAATCCCGTTACACAGGGACAGACAGAGTCAAGTCAGCAGAGCATTAAACAGATAAGTCCTTTTATTATGGTAGCAGGTGCCGCAGAAAGAGAGCTCGCAGCGGAGGAGCATAAAACCTTAAAGTTAAATGAGACCTTTCCCTTTGCGTACAAGCTTTCGGTTATAGACGTAAGAGGTATGAGTGAAAGTGAAAAGCAGGCAAAGCTTATGCAAATGAGCAGAGAGTTCGAAGATACTGTTATAAACAGCTCCTCTGCGGAATATGAAATGGCACAGGGCTGTATAAGAGGCGGATTTGAGAATATAATCTTTACAGAAGTGATTTATAATAAATTTGTTCTGGATTTGAAAGACAAGGAAAGCATTAAATCAATCAATGTAAAAAACTCAAGCAAATGGGGTTATGTTGAGTATTTGAGCTCTATGCCCTTTGAGGAGTCTGAGGAGATGGCAATTCCTCACGGCACGGACATAACCGTATCCGGTGATGAATACGATTCGGACAGGGACGGTTTTCTTTGGCGGAACTCCCATAATCTCGACAATGCCATAAACGATAATCCGGACATACCGTTATCAACATTTAAAGATACCATTACCTTTACCGTAGAATATACTGACGGCACCAAGGAAATAGGAGTAATAGATGTTACCTTCGACGACGAGGGCAACGGAGCCTTTACTTTAAAGGAATATAAAGAAGGATAAAAAAATCCCCACAGAGATTTTACGATTTTCTCTGTGGGGAATATTATTAGTTTTTCAGGGCTGTTAATTACCGAACATCGCAAGCAGGAAGCCTGCGGCAACGGCAGAGCCGATAACGCCTGCCACATTGGGTCCCATGGCGTGCATAAGAAGGAAGTTAGCGGGATTATACTTTCTGCCCTCATTCTGTGCTACACGGGCAGCCATAGGAACGGCGGAAACACCGGCCGCACCGATGAGAGGATTAACCTTACCGCCGGTGATGAGGTAAAGAAGCTTACCTAAGAGAAGACCGCCAACGGTGGAGAAGGCAAATGCGAAGAGACCGAGAGCAACGATGAGAAGGGTTTTAACCTCGAGGAAGGTCTGTCCGTTTGTGGTGGCACCTACGGTAAGACCGAGCATAATGGTAACGATGTTCATCAGAGCATTCTGTGCCGTGTCGGAAAGTCTGTCAACCACACCGCACTCTTTGAAGAGGTTACCGAGCATAAGGAAGCCTAAAAGAGGAGCAACATCGGGAAGGATGAATGCACAGATAACGAGAACAACTACGGGGAAGATAATCTTTTCTACCTTTGATACCTTGCGCAGCTGCTTCATTTCTACCTTTCTTTCCTTCTCGGTGGTGAGAAGCTTCATAATGGGAGGCTGAATGAAGGGGATAAGAGCCATATAGGAGTAAGCGGCTACGGCGATGGGACCTAAAAGGTGGCCTGCCAGCTTACCTGCCAGGAAAATGGCCGTGGGGCCGTCAGCACCGCCGATGATAGCGATGGAGGCTGCTTCCTTCGGATCGAAGCCTACGAGGATAGCCACAACGAAGGCTACATAAATACCCAGCTGCGCCGCAGCACCTAAAAGAAGTGATACGGGGTTTGAAAGAAGGGGACCGAAGTCAGTCATACATCCGATGCCGAGGAAGATAAGACAGGGGAAAATACTGGATTTAACACCTGCATAAATAAGCCTGAGAACACCTGAATCGTACCAATGGGCTCCTTCAACTAAATTTGATGTATCCATAATTCCCGTGGGATCATCCATAAGACCTGCACCGGGAAGGTTTGCCAGAAGAATACCGAAGGCGATGGGAACCAGAAGAAGGGGCTCACATTTTTTCGCAATAGCAAAGTAGAGAAGCACGAATGAAACGAGAATCATTACGAGATTCTGCCACAGGAAGGTGCCGTCTGCGAAAAGTGCGTAAAAGCCCGAGGATTCCCATAAGCCGATAAGGACATCTTTAATCATTTCCATTTAAGAAATCTCCTTTTCTTTAATTAATATACTTTAGGGAATCAGATTACAACGAGTACATCGTCGGTGTTTACTGTCGAGCCTTTAGAAACGAGAAGCTGTTTGACAGTGCCGTCACAGGGAGCGACGATGTCATTTTCCATTTTCATAGCCTCGAGAACGAGAAGCACATCGCCTGATTTTACTGCCTGTCCTACGGCTACATTTATGCTGAGGATGGTACCGGGCATGGGTGAGGGCACCTTGGTGCCTTCGCCTGCGACTGCAGGAGCTGCAGCGGTAGCAGCAGGAGCGGGAGCAGCTACGGGAGCAGCTACGGGAGCGACCACGGGTGCAGAGGCTTCCGAAACATTGAGAAGAACTGCGTCAGTCTCCGTAACTTCTACTTCATAATTTTTACCGTTTAATGTAACTACGTATTTCATTATTTTTTGTCCTCCATAAGTTTGATTGACCTGAATGAAAGTCTGTTAAGGGGAATGCCGCTTTTATCGGATACGATAGCCATAATAACGGCGGCGGTTTTTTCGTCTGTGTTTACGAGCTCGAGCTCGCCCTGATTCATACCTGCCGGCATAGGAATACCTGCGGGTGCTGCGGCGGCGGGAGCCGCTTCGGCTTTGGCTGCTTTCTGACCTGCTGCCTTTGCCTCGATGCCTCTGATTATTTTCGAAACGAGGAGAATAAGCAGAGCGATAACAGCGAGGATGGAAATTACGGTAGTGATGCCGAGTGCAGATCTGAGGAGAGCTTCGCCGATAGGCATTTTAATGGAATAATCACTGGTAAAAAGCATAACCGTACCTCCTTATACTTCTCTGATGGTGTATTTGAAAGTATTCTTTGCTTTTTCGTCACGCTTGTCAAAAAAGGCTTCAGCCTGAGTGGGGAATGCGATGTAAGAGAGAACATCCTCGTCGCTCTTTGCCTTGGCACCGATTTCCTCCTTGGCCTTTTCGAAATAGGGCTCAAGAGTGTCGGCGAAGCGGCAGGTTACGGGCTTTTCGCCTGCGAGAATCTTTTCGGCCAGCTCCTTATTAACCTCACCGGGAGCTTTGCCGTAGAAGCCGAAGAAGTAGTTTTTGATTTCCTTTGAGATGTTTTTGTATCTTTCACCGTTGAGGACATTTGATGTAGCCTGAACGCCTACCATCTGGCTCAGGGGAGTAACGAGGGGAGGATATCCGAGATCCTCACGTACTCTGGGAACCTCGAGGAGAACCTCCTCGAACTTGTCGAGCTTGCCTGCAGCGGTGAGCTGAGCCACGAGGTTTGAAAGCATACCGCCGGGAACCTGATAGAGAAGAGCATCTGTGTCTGTAGCGAGAACTACGGGATTGAGCAGACCGCTCTCGAGAGCCTTGGCTCTTACGGGCTTAAAGAAATCGTTGATTTTCTTAAGTGATTCCATCTTTACGTCGATTTCGTAGCCCTGCTGACCTAAAGCGTAAACGAGGGTTTCCGTAGGAGGCTGGGATGTGCCGCCTGAGAAGCAGGAAATAGCGGTGTCGATAACGTCGGCACCTGCCTCTACTGCCTTCTGGAGAGTGAGAGCACCGAGACCTGTGGTGGAATGGGTGTGTACCACTACGGGAAGCTTTACTGCTGCCTTGATAGCCTTTACGAGGTCATAGGCCTCCTGAGGACTCATAATGCCTGCCATATCCTTTATACAGATGGACATAACACCCATTTTTTCCATATCCTTGGCTAACTGAACATAGTTTTCGAGATTATGGATGGGAGAAAGAGTGTAGCAGATAGTGCCCGAGGGATGAGCACCGCACTTAAGGGTTTCATCTACTGCCACCTCGATGTTACGAAGGTCATTGAGTGCGTCGAAAATACGGATGATGTCGATGCCGTTTTCTACGGACTTTCTCACGAAGGCACGTACCACATCGTCGGGATAGTGCTTATAGCCTAAAAGGTTCTGTCCGCGCAGGAGCATCTGGAGCTTGGTGTTGGGACAGGCCTTGCGGATTTTTCTGAGTCTTTCCCAGGGATCCTCATTGAGATAACGCAGACAAGAGTCGAAGGTAGCACCTCCCCAGCATTCGAGTGAATAATAGCCGGCCTTGTCGAGCTCTGCTAAAATAGGTTCAAACTCATCGAAGCTCATTCTTGTGGCGATGAGGGACTGGTTTGCGTCACGAAGGACTGTTTCTGTAAATTGTACTTTCAAAATACCACCTCTGTTCTTATTTTTTAGAGCAAAACGTTTTCTTTCTTTTTTATAATAATTTAAAAATTTCGCTATTTTATATCATACAAAAAAATGCGGAAAAATTCAAGTATTTTCCGTTTTTTACTAAATCTTTAGTAGTTTGTTCATTTTTCATCTGTTTTATTTATTTTTTTTATTAAAAATATAAATACGCCCCATACTTTTATATTTGTAATAAATTTGTTATAATTACTTTCGTAAGTTTTAAAAGTGATGCTTTATGATAAAGCCGTACCGTGAAAGGAGAGGTAGCTTATGTACAGAGTTCTGGTATGTGATGACGATGAGGCGATAGTGCGCTCTGTGGAAATTTATCTGAAGGCAGAGGGCTATGAAACGGTCTGTGCCTATAACGGCAGACAGGCGGTGGAAAAGGCAGAGACCGAGGAGGTACACTGCATTATTATGGATGTGATGATGCCGGTCCTCGACGGAATAAATGCCACGCTGAAAATCAGAGAGAGAAGCAATGTTCCCATTATCTTCCTTTCTGCCAAAAGTGAGGATACTGACAAGATAGCCGGTCTCGGCTTCGGCGGTGACGATTATGTTACCAAGCCCTTCAGTCCTCTCGAGCTGTGTGCGAGAGTGAAAAGCCAGATAAGAAGATATGTTTCTCTGGGCTCGGTGCCGAAAAGGGAAAATGTTCTTACCACGGGCGGTCTTTCCATTGACCTTGAGGCGAAAAAGGTCACTCTGGACGGTGAGGAGGTCAGGCTTACGGCCACAGAGTACAAGATAATGGAATATATGATGATCAATATGGATAAAACTCTTTCCTCAAATCAGATTTACGAAAATGTCTGGAACGAAAACGCCTTCTCCACGGAAAAAACAGTAACGGTACATATCAGAAGAATAAGAGAAAAAATAGAAATCGATACGAAAAACCCGAAATATATTAAGGTGGTGTGGGGAATTGGATACAGGATCGAAAAAATATAAAAGAGATATAATCAAAAGAGTTATATCCGTTCTTATCTGCTTTCTTTGCATAAGCGGTATAACGAGACAGGGCCTTTCCGCCATAGACAAGGCAGAGGGGCAGAATTTAATTTATGCGAACTTCAGCGATGCGCTTAATTATGATTTATTGGGCATCGATAAAAATGAATGGACATACAGCACCTTCCGTAACGGCTATACCGTTTTGCTTTCCCAACTGGAAACTAAAATGACCGAGTTCGGTAACGGTACGGAAAAGGATTATAAAAAGCGTCTGAAGGAATATAATGAAGGCCTCAATAAAGAGACGGACTTTTATAAGGACAGAATAATTTATGCCGCAACAAATTACTTTGTGGATTTCCTCGAGCTTTACAATGCGGGAATAATCGAAATTACGGATATGTATGTTTATGATGAAGCCGATACTACTAATTACGAAACCCTTTATAATAATGATATAAACTATAATTATTACCGCGGTATAGAAGGAGCGGTAACGGAGCCGACACTTCCTCTTTCCGTTTCCGAGAATTTTAAAAATGTAAAGTACGATAATGTTTATTATAATAAGGATATGAGATGCATTTATGAGGAGGCTGACGAAGAAGATATAATAGCCAGATACTATCCCGGCTATTATGCTTTCAAGGTAAACACCGAGGCTCTTAAAAAAGACCTGATCTCCTCAGATGCGGTAGCCGGCTATTACTCCTCCTATGAGGAATTTTATGAGCAGTATCTCGTAAGCGAAAAAAGAATAAATGAGCATGCAGGTTCTGTAAAATATTTTATCCGTGACGGCAGAGGAAATGTAATCACTAACATAAAGGATTTCGATGAAAAAACCGACAAGAAAAAGCTGACAGATTATTTCGGTCAGCTCGGCACCTATTCCTACAGTAAGGACGGAGCCATATATCTCAGTAACGGAATGTATTACAGCGATACTTACCTTGATTGGTTTACGGAAAATTCCGAATTTTCCTATCAGAGGGAAGAGTATACGGCGGTTACAGTGATGACCACCACTCTGCCGATAGAGACAGCAGAGGCGAATACCACATTGGTAAGCTCTACCGACGAAAACGGTGAGCCGATAACTGCGGCTATAGCCGTTCCGACGACGGGAAAGGTATATATGGATGATAACGGTGATCCCGTAACCGTGCCCGAAACCACGAGTCTTTCCGTTTCACTCATCAGGCAGGAGAGTCTCTCTGCCCGTGACATCGAGCTTTACATAGCTTTCGATAAAAATGCCGAATATGAGACCTGCCATTTCGCATCGGTGGAAGCCAATGTAACTATGGCAGAGAGCATCATAGAGGAATGTCTTCTTACCGCCGGTGTGTTCGGCACGCTTCTTCTCATCTGCATTTTCTATCTTGTCGCCATAACGGGAAAAAGAAAGGGCAGTGATGAAATACATCTTTATAAAACAGACAGGATGTTCCCCGAAATCAGAATAGCCGTAGACGGCGGTCTGGGCTTCCTGTGCTTTATGGGAATATATGCTCTGCTGGAGATATATATCGACACGGCTATGAGACACTTTGTGGGCTTATGTATACTGGTGCTGATTTTAGTATTGTTCCTTATCTGCCTCGACCTGCTGCTTTATCTCGTCAGACACATCAAAAACAGAAGTCTTTTAAAGAATATCTTCATCGTATGGTGTGTCAGAAAGCTGATGAAATACAGCAGAAGAATAAAGAGCTTCATAAGCGTAAAAATCCTTTACACCAAAGAGCTTAAAAAGACGGTTATCATCAGAACGGCGATATTGATAGGCATTAATATTATCGTCGGCGGAGCAGTTGTCCTGTTCGGTATGGAGGATGTCTGGGAGATGTGCGGTTTGGTGATAGCGGCTCTGTTCCTTTTCGACCTTTGGGTTGTTTACCGCGGTCTGCGCTTTGTAGCCGGAGCAGAAAAGCTCTTCTCCGTAGTAAGGGACCTGCACGAGGGTAACACGGATGTGCATATAAATAAAAACGCTCTTCCCGATTATCTTTATGTGCCCGCAGAAGATCTGCAGTGTCTCAGTGAAGGAATAAAGGCCGCAGTGGATGAGGCGGTTAAGCAGGAAAAGACCAAAACGGAGCTTATCACCAATGTTTCTCACGACCTTAAAACTCCGCTGACGAGCATCATAAATTATGTGGATCTGATGAAAAAGTGCGACATTACCGACGAGACTGCACTTTCTTATCTGCAGGTGCTCAGCGAAAAGAGCGACAGACTTAAGGTGCTCATCGAGGATTTAGTAGAGGCATCGAAGGCTTCGGCAGGTGCTTTGAGTGTAGATTATGTCTGTGTGAGCTGCAGAGAGCTTATCAGTCAGCTTCTGGGCGAGTTTGAGGAAGGCTTTGAGGAAAAGGGGCTGCAGGTTATTTTCAGTATTTCCGAAAGCGATGTGAAAATAAAGGCAGACAGTAAGCATATTTACAGAGTGCTGGAAAACCTTTTTGTAAATGTAAGGAAATATGCTCTCGGAAACACCCGTGTTTACATCATCGTCAGCGAAAAAGGTGACAGAGGCATTATAAACATAAAAAATATTTCTGCCGCACCGCTTAATATAAGTGCCGATGAGCTTAAGGAGCGCTTCGTCAGAGGAGAGCAGTCGAGAACCACCGAGGGCAACGGTCTGGGACTTTCCATAGCAGAAAATCTCTGCACTCTCCAGAACGGCAGTCTCGGCATAGAGATAAACGGGGACCTGTTCAGCATTACGGTAGAAATGGAAAAATTCTCATAAAAATCATAATCCTCCAAAGAAAAAATCCGTCTGATTGAATTTTCAGACGGATTTTTCACATAAACTATTTATAATTGCGGAAAATTGTGCTATTATGAATTCAGTAAAACAAAAGGAGGAAATATTATGAGCGGAAAAACAGATCCCACTGCACTTTTTAAAATAGGCTACGGACTTTATGTTCTTACGGTAAAGGCCGGAGAAAAGGAAAACGGATGTATCGTAAACACGGTTTCGCAGCTTACGGCTAATCCTCTGAGAGTAGCCGTTACGGTAAACAAGGATAATTACACCCACGATTTCATCGTGAAAACAGGTAAAATGAACGTGAACTGCCTGAGCACCGATGCTCCCTTCGGTATTTTCGAGTGGTTCGGCTTTGTCAGCGGCAGAGACAAGGATAAAATGGACGGAATGAGCGTAAGCAGAAGCGAAAACGGCATAGCTTATCTTAATTTCTTCATTAACTCCTTCCTTTCACTGGAGGTCGAGTCTTCTGTAGAGTTTGAGACACACACCATGTTTATCTGCAAGGTTACCGAGGCTGAGGTGCTGAACGATAAGGAAAGCATGACCTACGCCTATTATCACGCCAATGTCAAGCCCAAGCCCCAGCCGAAAGAGAAAAAGGGCTATGTATGTAAAATCTGCGGCTATGTTTATGAGGGCGAGGAGCTGCCTGCCGACTTCGTCTGTCCTCTCTGTAAGCACGGCGCAGAGGATTTCGAGCCGATAAAATAAAAGAATCTCTCCCTTTTCGCCGACGAGTGGAAAGGGAGAGAAATTTTTTACATAAGCATGCTTACTATGGATGTCAGCAGATTTTCTGCCAGCAGTGCGCCGAGAGCATAAAGGGGAGCGACGCCGCCCTTTCTGAGAAGATAAGCCATAGAGTTTTTCTGATTATCAAAGGAAGCGATTTCCTTAAGTGATGAAACGGTGTAGCTGCGGTAGAGATGGTTTGCGATGAAGCCTGCGACAAGATTTACGATAAACTGTATACCCATAAATATCATTACGGGAACATATAAAGCCTCCAGCTCCATGAGCATAGTGGCTGCCTCTGCCTCGTTGGTAACCACGGCCAGCTTATCTAACAGAGGCATAGCCTTGTTTGCGAAATCCAAAAGAGCGGGGGTGGCAATGACGGAAAGGCAGAGATTTACCGTCAGGAAGATAATTCCCGGCTTTACCAGCTTTCTGTAAAAGAACCAGTAGGGGGAGAAGAAAAATGCTGCGAAGTTAAAGGACAGCCTTCTGCCGAAATCAAAGCGTTTGAATTTTTCGATGTATCTCATGGCGGAGGCACCTATAAATGCGCCCATAAGATTGGTGTGGACACCGCAGGTTTTGTCATCTCTGGGGAAGGGACCGCCAAAGGAGAAGTCCTCACCGTCGGGAGAAAAGCCCGAGGAAGTGGAGATAACGTCGATAAGCTTCTGCTCCACTGCATCACGGGTGGGGGAATTATCGCTGACGGGAGTGCCGTCGTTTTCGAAGCCCTCGCCCTCACCGAGAGTAAAGGGGGCCTTGTATTCGGGGATATTGCTTTCCTCAGCGTCGGGCAGCTGCCCTCTTTCCTTTTCCTCCTCACGGGCTGAGGCTTCTACCACGTTATATCCGAAAAGAGTGAATTTCATC
Organism: Oscillospiraceae bacterium; assembly: GCA_015066045.1. Taxonomy (GTDB): domain Bacteria; phylum Bacillota; class Clostridia; order Oscillospirales; family Acutalibacteraceae; genus UBA6857. The sequence goes on along the minus strand of SVPD01000032.1, from coordinate 4,935 downwards.
GAGCACTGCTTACAGTGGTCTGCACCCTCGGGATTTCCGTAGCCGCAGTTAGGGCAGGGGATGGTTCTGATTTTTTCGGGTGCGGGAGAGGGGGAGACGGTTATTTCTGCACCCGTCCAGGTGAAAGCCTCACCGTGCTTATGACTGTTTACGCAGCCACCGTGGCTTTTATAGCATTCTCTGTGCTGAGGTGTGGCACATTCGGGGCATACGACTATGTCTTCATCGTCGGTGAAGATTTTACCGCAGCCGTCACATATCTGATTTTTATAGCGCATGGTTTGTGGTCTCCTTTGTGGTTTTATCTTAGTGTATAAAAACAATCGGTTTCCCGTTTAATGGGATTGGTGTCGATATATTTCCATATTTTTTCATAATCCTTTTCGTTGCGGATAATATGGTCGTGGTAAGACCGCTGAAAAATATTTCTGCCGACTTCTTTATTGATCAGCCTTTTAAAGCCTGCAATTGTTCGGGGAGTATTTGCATTCGTAGGGGACGGCGTTGGTGTTTTGCGGGACGTCGGGGACGCCGTCCCCTACAATGTCACATAATATATGTTCTTTATTTTTGGTGCATATGGTTATGAAATACATACCGTTACTGCTGTAATCGTAATTTTTTAATCTGTTAGGCTTTCTTTCAGGCAAATCCATAATTAATCTTACCTTAAATGTATTATTACATTATATTCTAACCGCATTTACTCTTAAAAGCAACTGTTTTTCATTATTTTGTGCCCCGAGCAGAAAAATATTTTATTTTAATCTTGCTCTTTAAAAATAAATGTGTATAATGTAAAAGGATAAATTTGTTTACAGAATGTATTCAAGAGGTAGAATAAAGGTGAAACTTAAGATTTAATTTAAAATTCCGCTTTGATTTATATATAATATAGAAAGGAAAAATGCTATGATTCAGTTTGAAGAGTTAAGATTGAGATTAATGGAAAGCGAAAAGCCTCTCGGTGAGCTCGCTTCCGCATTAGGTTTAGAGGAAATGGCCAAGGAGGTAGCTGCTCTCGAGGAGCAGTCGGCTGCCGAGGATTTCTGGAACGATCTGGCCAATTCACAGAAGGTGCTGCAGAGAGTAGCCTCTCTTAAGGGAAAAATAAAGGGCTATGAGGACCTTAAGACCGCTTATGAGGATGCACTGGTTATGATAGAGCTTTCCGACGAGGAGGGTGATCTTGATTTACTTCCCGAATGTCAGGCAAGCGTCGAGGCAGTGGAGGCTGAGCTGGAAAAGCAGACCTTGGCCACACTTCTTTCCGGTGAATATGATGCCAAAAACGCAATTCTCACCTTCCATGCAGGTGCAGGCGGCACAGAGGCTCAGGACTGGTGCCAGATGCTTTTCAGAATGTACGGTCAGTGGGCCACAAAGCACGGCTTTAAGTTTACCACCGTTGACTTCCTCGACGGCGACGAGGCAGGACTTAAATCCGCCACCGTTGTTATTGAAGGCGAAAACGCCTACGGCTATCTTAAAAGCGAGATGGGTGTTCACCGTCTTGTCCGTGTTTCTCCCTTCGACTCCTCGGGCAGAAGACACACCTCCTTCGCATCACTGGAGGTTATGCCCGAAATCGACGACACCATCGAGGTAGACATCAGCCCCGAGGACATCACCATGGAGGTTTACCGCGCTTCGGGTGCCGGCGGACAGAAGGTTAACAAGACCTCATCTGCAGTCCGTCTCATTCATAATCCCACGGGTATCGTGGTATGTTGCCAGGTAGAGCGCAGCCAGCATCAGAACAGAGAAGTATGTATGAGAATGCTTAAATCAAAGCTCATCGAAATAAAGGAAAGAGAGCATCTGGAAAAAATAGAGGATATCAAGGGCGAGCAGAAGGAAATCGGCTGGGGCAGCCAGATACGCTCCTATGTATTTATGCCCTACACTCTGGCCAAGGATCACAGAACAGGCTTCGAAATGGGTAATATAAACGCAGTTATGGACGGCGAAATCGACGGCTTCATAAATGCTTACCTTAAAAAGCAGAGCCTTGATGCACTCGCAGGTGAATAATTATTTCAATATGTATGATATGAACGGTTCCGTTATTGGCTTAACGGGGCCGTTTTTTGTCGCAAAAAAACAAGAAAGAGAACAAAAGGAGACCCGATTGACATATGCATCCTGTTATGATATATTCTTGCAAGGGGGAATGGTTATGAAACTGCCTGTGCGTAAAGCAAACAGATTAAAAAACTTTGACTACAGCAGTAACGGTATGTATTTCATAACCATATGCACCAAAAACAAAGAACACATATTATGTAGTATTGTAGGGGACGGCGTCCCCGACGTCCCGCAAAACATTGACGGAGTCCCCGACGTTCAGCAAAATGTCGACGATATCAGTGTAATGCTTTCTCATATAGGTGAGATTGTAGAAAAACACATTTCACGAATAGGAGATATTGACTATATTTCTGTTGATAAGTATGTAATTATGCCCAATCACATACATTTAATAATCGCTGTAAACAAACCGATGCTCGCCACGAATACGGGTAATAAAACCGGGACGTCGAGGACGCCGTCCCCTACAAATGCAAATATTCCGCGAACAATTGCAGGTTTTAAAAGACTAATCAATAAAGAAGTCGGTAGAAATATTTTTCAGAGGTCTTATCATGACCATGTTATCCGCGACGAAAAGGATTATGAAAAAATATGGGAATATATTGAAACAAATCCTTTCAAATGGGAAAAGGATTGTTTCTATTCGGATTGATATAAATATATAACGGTTCCTTTGCTGTGGCGAGGGGGCCGTTTTTTGTCGGCGGTACGTAACGACGGGGCGTAACGGTCAGGACCGTTCCCTACGGTTGTGGATTGAATTTTCCCGATACACAATTCCTCTGTCAAAATCCACAATAACCTATTCACATTTTCGTCACAAGACACAAATTTTTAATAATTATAAAAGTTTTCTATCTGCGTTCTTGACTTTGTTGATTTTTTAATGCTATACTGATACTAACTAAAAGTGACTCTTTATGCCCTTTTGGGGATTTGGTGCACCATAAAACGGTCAGGTCAGGGGCTGCGGTGCGGAATTTTTTAAGGGGAAAAAGAGATACACGGTGAATTTCGTTTTTATGGTAAATAACCATTTTATGAAATACATGAGTTAATTTTTATTAAGGAGGAAAATCTTAATGAAAAAGTATTTAATCAAAGAAGCAAAAAAATCATTATCACTGTTTTTAGCAGTGCTTATGTTACTGTCCTGCTGGGTGTGGGTAGCACCTGAATATGTAAAGAAGGCAGAAGCTGCTGATCTTACACCTGCAACCCAGTACAAGGTTACAGTGGGTTGGGATATAAAAGTTCGTGATGCTACAGGCGGTCATCTTAAGTATAAGACCGTAAGTGACAGAGGTTGGGGTACTGAAAGTGCTGAGCAGGTGGAAATTAATTCAATGCCCGCCGATCTGAAAACTAAGGGTTCGCATGAATATGAATTTACAACAGACGGTTTCCCGACCAATATTAAACTTGGTATGACTAACGGTAAAGACGGTACTGTTGAAGACGGTAGAACCGATGTTACGTATATTAAGATTAACGGTGTAACCGTTTATCACGGTGGCGAAGGCTTTACTGGCGAAAATGAAACTAATATATACCCCACATATACTGACGGTGGTAACTTCGGTACAACCGGTGTAACCAATAATAATGGTGGTGTGAACGGTACTTTTACATGGCCCAAGCCTATGATTGCAGGTTTCCGTAATACCCAGGCTACAGGAAAAACCCCCGAAATAAATATAACTCTTAAAAAAATCGGCGAGGAAAATGTTGAAGGCAGCTCAACCTTTGATATCACAAAGTATGAATGCTATGACCAGTACGGTGTAGCTATTTCCGATGCTGCAGCTTATATGAGTGCCGGTAAGATTGCAAAAATAACCAGCACGACAACCTACGTTTCAGACTCAAACAACAGTGATGATCCCTCAGAATATGCAACAGACATCTGGGCAAAGGGTGACACTTCGGATACTGTAGTTGTTTCTCCCAACCTTCAGATAAGTAACCCCCAGGGTTCAAGTGGTACAGATACATTCTATCTTGTAAGAAAGTATGTTGTGGAGAATGTCCCCGGAAGTGAAATAGTATCAAAGGCTTCAGCTAAGGTAAATGTTACCTATCCTCAATATGATGTTACCTTCGATGCAGGTCTGGACAGCGCCACGATCCCTCACGGATCTGAAACCTCTACCGGTACATACACTGCTTCCGGATACAATGGTGGCAGCATAGTTGTTCCCGATAATAAGAGCACATCCGCTTCCGGCTATACCTTCCTCGGCTACTGGTCAGAGGAGCAGCCAGATTCAGGTAATGCAAGCTATAATACTGCTACGGCATCCTTCGCACAGCCCTGTACGACAGAGGACTTTGAGGCTTATAAGAAAATGTCAGGTGCGAAATTATCGGAAGGCGGCACCATCGTAACCGTAACGGAAGACGGTGTCGAAAAGAGCTATTGCAATGCGGGCGTAGCTATGGACCCCACTACCGTAAAGACCATCGACGTTTCTGAAAACTATGCAAACTTCAGAGGCAAATGGTGCGGCTGGTGGATCGCTAAAGACCTTAGTGTTAAGTTCTACGATGTTGACGGCACCTTCTTCTATGAAAAGCTCGTTAAGGCAGGCCAGAATGTAAATGATATTGATTGGCCTGTATCCAAGTATACATCCTATACCAACGGTGCTATTACCTTTACTGTTGATCCCGATAAATGGGTAAACACCAACGGTGATATAGTTGATAAAAATAACGGTGACTTCAGATTTACCGATGATCTTATTCTTACACCTTATCTCAGCGATAAAGTTTTCACAGGTAAATATACAGTTTCATTTATCAATCCTAATAACGGTAATCCTTTAACAGTAGGTACTC
>SVPD01000031.1 GCA_015066045.1 Oscillospiraceae bacterium | reverse complement strand
TTGGGCGGCACTTCATAAGGAAGTTAAGGTTTTTATTGGCTATTTTCCGCTTTGACATTGCGAAAAACCACCGTAATACGCAAGTATTGCGGTGGTTTTGTCACTTCATCAAACCAAAAAAATATCTCAATAAAAACTGCTTTGCACCTTAATTTTCAGATAGTTTTGATGAAGAACAAGGCAAAAACGCTCGTAATCCTTGCGGATTATGAGCGTTTTTAACACAGTTATTCGCAAAAATAGCGAAATTTAAGGCTTAAATTCCTTATGATGTGTCGCCCTTATGCGGCTTTTTTCTGCTTTTTCAGCTTTCCGTGAGAATAAACTCCCACCGAAAGGAAAAGAATAACGAATATGTGGATTATAACCTCGATGTAAAGGTCCGGGGAAAAAAGCTCGGGCAGCTTATATGAGGACCAAATCATAAAAAACAGGAGACATCCGAAGTCGGCACCGTAAAGAGCGAGAGCCGCCTTCAGACGGTCGGCATTTTTCAGACAGAGTACCGTCACGAAAAGATACAGAGCGAAAAACGCTGCCGTAACACCGTAGGCTGCCGCAGAGCTGATAGTGCCCGTGTGACCGAGCTTAAGCATCATTTCGGGCAGTGAGAGGCTGAAATGAAAATCGAAGTTACCGGTTATGAAATAGCTCACCGCATAAATCAGCCCCAGCACACCTGCCATAGAAATGGCGGTGAAGGCAGACTTTACATTGGTTTCGTGCTTTAAAATGATGTCTTTTTCAGTGAAGTTTTTATTCATAGCTTACTCCTTACCAGCTGTATTTAGTCAGCTGACCTTCGCATAAAAGGTCGGGATAGCCCCACTGACGTAAAATCTCGTAGGTGACTATAGCAGCAGTATTTGAAAGATTCAGGCTTCTCGCATCGCCTACCATGGGGATTCTGAGAGAGGCTTCCCCGTGGCTTTTCAGCAGCTCCTCGGGCAGTCCCGCATCCTCTCTGCCGAAAAGGATAAAGGTGTTTTTCGGAAAGGAAACATCGGAAAAGATGTGTCTGCCCTTGGTGGTGAGAAAGAAAAAGTTACCGCCCTTATTTTTTTCGAAAAAGTCGTCGAGACCTTCGTAGTAGGTTATATCCAGCATATGCCAGTAGTCGAGGCCTGCTCTTTTCAGCTTTTTATCGTCTACGGTGAAGCCCATAGGCTTTACCAGATGCAGCGAGGCTCCGGTGGCGGCACAGGTACGGGCGATGTTGCCTGTGTTCTGGGGAATCTGAGGCTCCACTAAAACTATGTTTATATCGGACATTGCTTGCTCCTTTAGCTTTTACTGATGAGATTATAACATACTTTACTTAAAAATGAAATAAGCAAAGAAAAATTTTCTTGTTATAGATGAATTTTTAAAGGAGAAAATATAACTGTCCTTTCGGCTTTACGTCAGGATGAAAGAACTTTTAAAAAGAAGAGGGATATGATGAAAAAGAACAGCCTCATAAAGGGTATCGGCATCGGTATGGCCTTGGGCGGTGTAACCGCTTATGTCAGGGGTGCCTTCGCAGGAAGCGGAATGAAGCGCAGCGTGAAAAAGAATATGAACAGGGCTATGAAGTCAGCGGAAAGCCTCATTTCCGACATAGGCTATATGTTCAGATAAAACGGCTCTGTGCCGTTCCGGATGCAGAAGCTATTCTGCATTTACATAAAGGGGGATATTTATGAAAAAGCATACTTTTCTTTTGATAACGCTGAGTCTGGTTTTTATTCTGTGCGCTTGCGCCATGGAGGATAACGACCTGACCTCGGAGCTTCAGTCCACAGAGCAGGCTCAGGAGGGCTCCACCTCTCAGCAGGAGTCTGCCTCAGAGCAGGAGGCGGCACCGAAGATAAACGCCTCCACGGTCATCGACGAAGAAAAATTTTCCGATGACGGTCAGATGATAATTTTCGGTGAGCAGGGCGGCAGCACCCCTTCGGGCTATGCGCCGCTTCCGAAGGCTGCCTATCCCATTACGAAAGCACCTGAGGGCATATCCCATGAAAAGCTTTCCCATTCCCACGGACCTGCCTCCGGTGGCAAGGCTCACTTTACGGTGGAGGAGTTTCAGGACACCTTCGATAAATACGGCGCTCTTACTCTGGACAGAAAAAGCAGCGAAAAGAGAGTTTATCTCACCTTTGACTGCGGCTATGAATATGAAAATCTGACCGCACGTGTGCTGGATGTGCTCAGAGAAAAGCAGATAAAGGCGGCCTTTTTCTGCACTCTTGACCACATAAAGGAGGAGCCTGAGCTTATCGCACGTATGATAAGGGAGGGACACATCGTGGGCAACCATTCCTCCACCCATCCCTCCTTTGCGGAGATTTCCCGTGAGCAGATGATAAAGGAAATAGAGGAAACGGAAAACTGTCTGCGTGAGCAGTTCGGCTATGCGGCCCGATATTTCCGCTTTCCTGCTGGTGAATATACGGAAAACGCTCTCGATGCCGTAAGGGATATGGGTTATATGAGCGTGTTCTGGTCGGTGGCATACGATGACTGGGAAACAGATAAGGTCAGAGGTAAGGACTATGCGACGGAAAAGGTGATGTCCAGACTTCATCCGGGTGCCGTTATTCTTCTGCACAGTGTTTCGAGGGATAATGCCGATGCGCTCGGTGAAATCATAGATAAGGCAAGAGCTGAGGGCTACGTGTTCAGAAGCCTGACGGAGTATGAGGGGTAATAGCAGGGGGGCTGTTGCAGTAAGCGCAGACCAAAAAGCAAAACAAAAACAGATGTGTTTAAGTCGCTTCTGACTTATAAAACACATCTGTTTTAATTGTTTTACGGAATAATATGGTGTTGCATATAATAAATATTTGCTTTTTCAGACGTTTTTCGCCCTCTCGAGGTATAATCATACATCTTCGGAGCGAAGAAAACGCCTTCTGCATCTTACTGCAACAGCCCCCTTTTGTTTTATTTAAGAAAGAAAAATTCAATTACTCGAAATCGAACTCGTCTTCATTCTTTTTTCTGAATATTTCAAATATTTCCCCGAGAGCAGTGTCGTCGTTCTCTCTTTCATATTCTTCCTTTCCGTCACGGATGATTATTCGGAAAATGTCCACATAGCCGTCGCCGTTCTCGGGCTCAACGATAACATATTCATTTCCTTTATAAAGAACGATGTCCAGAAATTCATAAACGCCGCTAATGCCGTCCGTGTCCGTAAAGCGCACCATAAAATCCAGCTCATCATCCTTTAGCTGATTGAGAAGCTCTGACATATTCTTTCACCTCATTCGTCCTTACTGTTCATTTCAAAGCGGTAAATTTCCTGCTTTTCGATGTCGATGTTTTTAATTATGATGGGCGGCACACCCGCATTGGCCGAAACGGTGGTTATGAGAGCCTTGGCGAAGGGAAAAAGCTCCTTGAAGGTTTCCACATGGATAAATTCCTTTTCCGTTTCTCTGTCTATGGTGAAAACACCGTTTACCGTGACCTTGGCATAAAGCACGTCCTTATGCTCCTTATCGAAGGCCTCCACGGACATAACCGCCTCGCAGGTGCCGTTGCTGCTGTATCTGACATTGTGTGAGATTTTGTTGCTGAGCTTGAGCTGGACCTTGCCGTTTACCTTGTTATTGAATATAATTTCACTGGCCTTGTAGGCCTGCATTTTTACCTTCGGCATTTTATTTTCCTCCTATTATAAAGACAATAAAAGCAAAAAACTCTCTGACATAGTTTTTCAGCTTTTCATTTTTCGGTGAGGGTGCAGAGACCGTTTCGCAGATAAGACCTGCCTTTTTCGCTATCAGCCTCGCTCTCAGAAGGTGGAAGTCACTGGAGAGCAGGGCGAGACTGTGGCTTCCGTCTCCGATGATGGCCTTCGCATTTCTGAAATTTTCCACAGTGGTGGTGGATTTGTCCTCTCGGATTATTCTCGATTTGTCTATGCCTCGGGAAACAAGAATTTCCTCTATGGCCTGCGCCTCGCTGATGAGCTGGTCATCGTGGACTATGCCTCCGCAGGCTATGGCCACCGTGTCGGGATTTTCTCTGAGATATTCCGCCGCTTTTTCCGCTCGCATACGCAGAGTCTTCTCGGCCTCACTGTGCCGTACTCTGCAGCCTAAAATGAGCAGATAATCCTTTTTGCCCCGTGCATTACCTTTGTGAGCTCTCGCCTCGGCGATAATGAAAGCACCTATGGCGAAATAAAGAATGTAAGCCATAGCAGTAAAAAATATATCCATAATTCACTCCGTAAAAAATAATCTTAATCAATATTTAAGCCTATTATAACATAAAATAATAAAAAGTAAAAGGATTTTTACCGAAAGGAGATTTTTATGTGCGGAATAATAGGCTACATCGGAAAAAATAAAGCCGTGCCCTATCTGATAAGAGGGCTCGAGCATCTGGAATACAGAGGCTATGACTCCTCGGGCATAGCGGTAAGTCAGGGGGGAGAGGTGATAACCGTAAAGGCCTCGGGCAGAATAAGTGACCTTAAAAGCAAGCTGGCAGGCATAGAGCTGACCGCAAAATGCGGTATAGGTCACACACGGTGGGCCACCCACGGAGAGCCCGACGACATAAACTCTCACCCTCACAGCAGCATGAGCGGACTTTTCACGGTGGTTCATAACGGAATAATAGAAAATTATCTGCCGCTGAAAAAGGAGCTTCTCGGTCAGGGCTTTACCTTTAAAAGCAGCACGGACACGGAGGTTATCGCAAATCTTTTAGAGAAATACTACGAGGGCGACGTGCTTTCCGCTCTGAGCAAATGCCGCAGAGTGCTGGAGGGCTCCTATGCCCTGTGCATCATCTGCAGAGATTTCCCCGACACTCTTTACGGTGTGAGAAAGGGCAGCCCTCTCCACTGCGCACTGAAAAGGACGGAAAGCTTTTTCGCCTCGGACACGGTGGCACTTTTACCCTATACGAGAGAGATTTTCACTCTCGGTGAGGGTGAAACGGCAGTGATGAAAAAGGGAAAAATCACCTTTTACGGCTCAGACGGTGCCGAAACGGAAAAGAAGGCCGAAAGAGTAAATCTGCCCGAGCAGACGGCGGACAAGGGGGATTTCCCTCATTTTATGCTGAAGGAAATTTATGAGCAGCCGCAGGTGCTCAGAAAAACCCTTTCGGCTCTGGTGAGAGACGGAGAGCTTTTACCCGAGCTGAGTGAGCTGAAAAAGAGCTTTTTCGCGCTGCAGAAAATCTGCTTCGTGGGCTGCGGCTCCGCCTACCATGCAGGTCTTGCCGGAAAAATACTTATGGAGAGAATAGGTAATATCACCTGTGTGGCAGAGACTGCGTCCGAGTTCCGCTACGGCAATACGCCTCTGGACGGCAAAACACTCTGCATTTTTATCAGTCAGAGCGGCGAGACTGCCGACACACTGGCGGCGCTGATGAAGGCAAAGGAGAAAAAGGCGAAAACCCTTTCGGTGATAAACGTGAGAGGAAGCACGATGGCAGGTGAAAGCGACAATGTGATTTATACCGAGGCGGGGACGGAAATAGCTGTAGCCACCACCAAGGCCTACACGGCTCAGCTGATGGCTCTTTATCTTTTCGCACTCTGCTTCGCCCACGAAAGATGGCAGATAAAGCGCAGTGAGCGTGACCGACTTCTTTCTCAGCTGAGTCAGCTGCCCGAAAAGGTGCAGAGCATAATCGACCGCCGTGACAGGGCAGAGCTTTTCAGCTCGCTTTTCGACAGAAGGCAGGAGGGCTGGTTTATCGGCAGAGGAAGCGACTATGCCTCGGCTATGGAGGGCAGTCTGAAAATGAAGGAGATAAGCTATATAAATACGGGTGCCTACCCTGCAGGCGAGCTTAAGCACGGAACCATCTCTCTGCTGGAAAGGGGTACACCTGTGGTGGCTCTCTGCTGCGAGGAAAGGCTTTTTCCGAAAACCTTCGCAAACATAAAGGAGGTAAAGGCCAGAGGGGCAAGGGTGCTGATTCTGGCTCAGAAAAAAAGCTCACAGGCTCTCACCGATGAGGAAAATGTTTTTCTGCTGCCCGACACGGAGGATGAGTTTGCGGGGCTTTTACAGGCGGTGGCGCTTCAGCTTATCAGCTATTTCACTGCGCTGAAAAGAGGCTGCGACATCGATAAGCCCAAAAACTTAGCCAAAAGTGTTACCGTAGAATAAAAGAAGAAAGGGGATGTCAGCGAAGCGCAGACACCCCTCCTTTTCTGTGTGTCTTAGATTATCCGCTTATTTTATACACTTTCACCAAAGAATAATGTACAAAATTAGTTAATAATCCGTTGCTTTTTTGGTTATTTTGTGATAAAATGGTTACTGTTATCGTCGGAGAGGACTTCGGCGAAGCAAATTTTTGGAAGACCGTAAAAAGAAAATGAGGTCTTAGGAGGTTTTGGAATTGAAATCCTATTCAGTAAACAACATCAGAAACATTGCCATTGCAGGTCATACAGGTAAGGGTAAAACAGCGCTTTCGGAAGCAATGTTTTATGTAGCGGGTATTACTGACAGATTAGGCCGTGTGGCAGACGGCAACACTATTATGGACTATGATGCAGAAGAAAAAAAGAGAAAGTGCTCCATTTCTTCCGCTACCGCCTCCTTTGAATGGAGAGATACAAAGATAAATGTTCTCGATGCACCCGGTAAGTTTGACTTCGCCGGCGGTATGGCTGAGGCTATGAGAGCTGCCGACTGTGCGGTTATCGTTACCTCCGCAGGCTCAGGCATCGACGTAGGTCTGGAAAAGGCTATCAAGGCAGCAGACCAGAGAAACATCGCCAAATTCTTCGCTATTACCAAGGTTGACTCTGAAAACAGAGACTTCTATAAAACCTTTGAGGCACTCAAGGCCGAGCTCGGCAATAAGCTCTGCCCCGTAGTTGTGCCCTATATGAACGGTCCCGTATGTGAGGCCTTCGTAAACCTTTGCTCAAACAAGGCATTCAAATATCCTAACGGCAGACCTGTGGAAATCGAAATCCCCTCTGACGATAACATCATCGCCATGAGAGCTGCTCTCGAGGAAGCAGTAGCTACCGTAGACGAAGAGCTTATGGAAAAATTCTTTGAGGGTGAGCCTCTTACCAAAGAAGAAATCATCCGCGGTCTTACCGAGGGTGTAGAATCCGGTGAAATCTGGCCCGTATATGCCTGCTCCGCTACCAAGGTAGACGGCTGCGATATGCTTATGGATGCCATCGTTTACTCCGCTCCCTCTCCCGACAAGGCTAAGCCCGAAACGGCTACCGACGGAAACGGCGAGCCTATCGAGGTAAAGGCTGATCCCGCAGGTCCTCTTGCAGCACTGTGCTTTAAGACCGTAGCGGACCCCTTCGTAGGAAAGATGTCCTTCGTAAAGGTGCTTTCGGGTAAAATCACTCCCGACACTCCCGCTTATAACGCCAGAACGGGCGAAAGCCAGAAAATGGGTAAGCTCGTAACGGTAAAGGGTATCAAGCAGGAGGAAACAAACGAAATTCCCTGCGGTGATATCGGTGTTATCACCAAGCTTTCAGGCCTTGCCACAGGTGACACCCTCTGCTCGGCCAAGAACATAATCAATCTCGAGGGTGTAGACTTCCCCGCCGCCTCTCTTTCCATGGCAGTAGTGGTCAAGAAAAAGGGCGAGGAGGATAAGGTTGCCTCCGGTCTTCGTAAGATCATCGCTGAGGATCCCACCATCACCTTCGAATCAAACGAGGAGACAAAGGAAATGGTCGTTTCCGGTCTCGGTGAGCAGCATCTCGACATAGTAGTGTCCAAGCTTAAGACAAAGTACGGCGTGGAAATCGACCTTAAGATTCCGAAGGTTGCCTACAGAGAAACCATCCGTAAGAGCTGTCAGGTGCAGGGACGCCATAAAAAGCAGTCAGGCGGCTCCGGCCAGTTCGGTGACGTATGGGTACGCTTCGAGCCCCATGACGGTGACGAGCTTATCTTCGAAACAGAGGTTGTCGGCGGCTCCGTTCCCAAAAACTTCTTCCCTGCAGTAGAAAAGGGCTTCCAGGAGGCTATTCTGAAAGGTCCTCTTGCAGGCTATCCCGTAGTAGGTCTCAAGGCAGTCCTTTACGACGGCTCCTACCATCCCGTTGACTCTAACGAAATGGCATTCAAGACCGCTGCTAAAATCGCTTATAAAAACGGTATGGCTCAGGCAAGTCCCGTTATTCTGGAGCCTATCGGTGAATTAAAGGTATATATGCCCGATGCTAACCTCGGCGACATTATGGGTGACATCACCAAACGCCGTGGCCGTGTTCTCGGTATGGGTGCCGCTGACGAGCCTAAGATGCAGGAGCTTGTAGCAGAGGTGCCTATGGCAGAAATGGGCGACTTCTCTACTACTCTGCGCTCAGTAACCGCAGGCAGAGGCTACTTCACTCTTAACTTCGCCCGTTATGAGGACGCTCCCGTTCCCGTGGCACAGAAGGTTATCGAGGAAGCAAAGAAGGATATGGAAGAATAACCCTAATACCTCATTTATAAATTCCAAACCGGAGACGGACAGAGAGAAATCTCTGTCTGTTTTCGGTTTTACGGAAAGTTTTCCACACATAAAAGTTTTCCACATTGTGGAAAAATCCCCTTACCCTTCTCATTAACATCATTTTTTTCTTATTTTTTATTATTATCATTATTTTATTATTATCCTTATTTATATAAAACTGTAAAAGCATTATAAAGCATCGTAAAGCATTATGCATTTGCATAATACAGGCAGTAAGCAATCTGCCCGATTCCTCGCAGGAAAGAGTACCGAAGGTATCGAACAAATCATAGTGAAAAAGCCACCGGCGATGTTGACAGGGTGCGGTTTTACGGTTATACTTATATAGGTGTTATCAGCTTTCCGTCAGACTGACGGAGAGGTATGGCAGGGAGTATTTAAAGCAGTATAATTTACTTTTTACCTGCTGCCTCAGATTATTTCTGCGGTGACGGGGTTAAAGGATTACACAGACATAAACCTGCGACCGTAATTCTGCATTTTTGCGGGTACCGCAAAAACCGAGGGAGTGATTGTATGAAGCAATATAATATCACGGGCATGACCTGTGCTGCCTGCAGTGCCAGAGTAGAAAAGGCTGTCTCTTCCGTGCAGGGGGTGGACTATTGCTCGGTAAATCTGCTGACAAATTCTATGACCGTGGAGGGTTCCGCTACGGAAGGAGAGATTATCTCTGCCGTGGTGAACGCAGGCTACGGTGCAGCGGCTGAAAAAGGCACGGGAGAAAAAGAGGATGCCTTTAAGGATACGGAAACTCCGAAGCTGAAAAAGAGGCTTATCTCTTCTCTCGGCTTTCTTTCGGTGCTTATGTATTTTTCTATGGGACACGCTATGTGGGGCTTTCCGCTGCCGTCCTTTTTTGAAAAAAATCCCCTTTATGTCGGTCTTGTCCAGCTGCTGCTGACTGTAGCGGTTATGGTTATAAACAGAAAATTTTTTATCAGCGGCTTCAGGTCTTTTGTGAAAAAATCACCCAATATGGACACTCTGGTCGCACTCGGCTCGGGTGCATCCTTTCTGTGGAGCACGGTGGTGCTTTTTCAGATGCTTTCAGCCACGGGAGAGGAGGCTATGCACCTGCTTCACGGCCTTTATTTCGAGTCGGCGGCTATGATACTGACTCTCATCACCGTCGGTAAAATGCTCGAGGCGAAAAGCAAGGGCAGAACCACCGACGCACTCAGAGCTCTGGTAAATCTGAAACCGAAAAGTGCCACGGTGGTCAGAGACGGCAAGGAGAGGAAAATTCTTTCTGCCGAGGTAGTGAAGGGTGACATTTTTTTGGTACGCCCCGGTGAAAGCATACCCTGTGACGGTATGGTGCTGGAGGGTGAAAGTGCCGTAAACGAGTCTGCACTCACGGGTGAAAGCGTTCCCGTCGATAAAGCTGCAGGCAGCAGGGTTTCCGCCGCCACGGTAAATCAGTCGGGCTTTCTCAGGTGCGAGGCTACGGCAGTAGGCGAGGACACCGCACTGTCGCAGATAATCAGAATGGTGAGCGATGCGGCTATGGCGAAGCCTGAAATCGCCCGTATAGCCGACAGAGTTTCGGGCATTTTCGTGCCGACGGTTATGATTATCGCTTTTGCGGCTACTCTTATCTGGCTTGTTTCGGGGCAGGCCATGGGCTATGCCTTAGCCAGAGGAATTTCCGTGCTCGTCATCAGCTGCCCCTGTGCATTAGGTCTTGCCACACCCGTAGCCATAATGGTCGGTAACGGTGTGGGGGCAAAAAAGGGAATACTCTTTAAAACAGGTCAGGCTCTGGAAAAGGCAGGCAAAACAGAGATAGTGGCTTTAGATAAAACAGGCACTGTCACCAAGGGTGAGCCTGAGGTTACGGATATTCTTCCCGAGGACATGAGCGAAGAGGAGCTTCTTTCCTTAGCCTGCTCTCTGGAAAAGAAAAGCGAGCACCCCTTAGCCAAGGCTATAATAAAAAAATGCGAGTCTGAGGGCATAGACACTCCCACCGCAGACTTCTTCCGTGCCGTAAGCGGTAAGGGTGTGGAGGGCAAAACTGACGGTAAAGCCGTCAGAGGCGGCAAGCTTTCCTTTATCTTCGGTGAAAACGAGATTCCCGAGGCAGTTTTAAGTCTTGACCGTGAAATATCTCTTAAGGGCAGAACTCCCCTCTATTTCAGCCGTGACGGCGAATATGCAGGAATGATAGCCACGGCGGACACGGTGAAGGAGGACAGCAAAAGAGCCGTAAAAGAGCTTAAAAACATGGGCATCGAGGTGGTAATGCTCACCGGCGATAACGAAAACACTGCCCGTGAAATCGGCAGACAGGCAGGCATTGACGAGGTTTATGCAGGTCTTCTCCCCGACGAAAAGGAAAGGGTGCTCCGCTCTCTGCAGAAAAGGGGAGTGACGGCTATGGTCGGCGACGGCATTAACGATGCGCCCGCCCTCACGAGAGCGGACATCGGCATCGCCATCGGTGCAGGCACCGATGTGGCCATAGATGCGGCAGACATCGTGCTGATGAAAAGCAGGCTCACGGATGTTCACGCTCTCATCAGACTCAGCAGAAGAGTGCTGACAAACATTCACGAAAATCTCTTCTGGGCGTTTTTCTATAATACTCTCGGCATCCCTCTGGCTGCAGGCCTTTTCATACCGATTTTCGGCTGGGAGCTGAATCCTATGTTCGGTGCGGCGGCCATGAGTCTTTCCTCCTTCTGTGTGGTGACTAACGCTCTGAGACTTAACTTCCTCGATATTTATTCCACAAAGCACGACAGAAAAATACGCAGAAAAACAAAAAGCTCCGCCGCAGAAGACTTTGAGGGCGAGGGCGAAATCAAGGTTAAAAATATGATGTGCGGCCACTGCGAAAAGAGGGTGAAGGACTGTCTTGAGGCTCTGCATTTCATCGATGAGGCAGTGGCGGATTTTAACACGGGTAAGGTCAGGATAAAGTACAGCTCCGCACCCGATGAAAAGAAGATGAAAAAGGCGCTTAAGGATGCGGGATATCCCATAGTAAAAGGATAAAAGGCAGGATAATTAATCCTGCCTTTTTTATGAATTATTCAAACAAATTCAATTGCCTTAGCGTTTCTTTTTCAAGTCTTTGCTTTATTTCACTTTCGTAAGATGTATCCAATTCAAATCCAATTACTTTTCTGTTATGATTCAGGGCTGCAACGGCGGTGGTTCCACTACCCATAAACGGATCCAACACGGTGTCGCCTTCGTTAGAAGACATTTTTATGATTCTTTCAATCATATCTAAAGGATATATAGTGGGATGTGTTAAGTTCAATGCTTTTTTTGTCATATTATTAACACGGTTAAAATACCATACATCTGTAGGATTTCTTCCAGCACCACCTTCAAGCCTTTTGTCATTTTGGGTAATGTAAGGGATTCTGACATCATCTAAATTGAAAATATATTTATCAAAATCCTTAACACCCCATATTATATTTTCATATCTTCCTGAAAGTCTGTTGATACAGTTCTGCATATTATTGAAGGTCCACGTTATAATGTTTCTGATTCCAAAGCCATTTTGCTTCATAATATCATACCCGATATACGGGAGTGGTAGAATCTCTTTATCTTTTCCAAAAGGAATGGGGGATAAATTCAGAAAAAAACTTCCTTCCGGTTTTAAAACTCTGTAGACCTCTCGTGTTACATTGTTGATTAATTCTTTCCATTCGTCAAAAGAAACCTTGTCCTGATATTTTCCGTAGGATTTGCCTATGTTATACGGAGGTGAGGTAACCACAAGAGTCACACTCTCATCAGGAACAGATTTCAACAATTCCTGACAGTCTCCGAAATCAATATGTACATATTCATTTTTAATCATCGCTGGTGTCACCTATATTATTTAATCGTGTATTTGCCATTTCAATATACTCCGGCACTATCTCATAACCTAAATAATTTCTGCCTAATTTTTTTGCCACTACTGCGCTTGTGCCGCTTCCCATAAAGGGGTCCAGAACTATATCTCCCTTATCTGTTCCCGCAAGAACGATTCTTTCTATAAGCCTTTCGGGATACTGCGCAGGGTGGCCTGTTCTTTCGATAAAGTTTCCTGATACCATAGGTATTTTCCACACGTCGCTGGGATTCTTCATCTGTGATTTATAACGGTCGGGACGGTAATTCAATGCGGGAATTTTAACGTCATCTAAGTTAAAACGATAATTGTCGTTACTTTTTGTGTACCAGTAAACAAACTCATATCGAGGTGCAAATCTTTTGTTGGTAGAACCACCCCAGTCAAAATTCCAGATTATCAGATTTTTCAAATACATATCTTTAAAAAATTCCTCTAACCAGAAGGGCGTAATTATCGAACCTTTATTATATCTGTTTTTTATATTAATCCAGATAGAGCCATCGTCTTTCAGTACCCTTTTGCATTCGTTAAAAACCTTACGCAAAAGATTTCGATATTCGTCCTCGGAAAGATTGTCTTCATATTTTTTTGACTTACTTTCCACTGCTTTTCCTTTGACAGTTTTATTACCATACTTGATGTCGATGTTGTAGGGCGGTGAGGTTACGATTAAGTCTATGGATTTGTCAGGAATTTCACTCATGCATTCACTGGATTTTTGGTATATTACATTAATATCCACGAGAGCCTCCAAAAAGAATTTTTTATATTATATCACAAATAAGTCTGCGGGTCAATAGAAAAATTGATATTATAATGCATTTCGGCGAAAAACATCGGTATTGTGAATCAACAGTTTCGCACGGGCATCGTAGGTGTCGCCGGATGAATTATAGCTTTGATGTTCGAGAACATTATTTATGATTTCTGTAATCTGTTCCAAAGAAAACAGCGGAGAAGAGGCTGCTTGGTGCTTTTCCAGAATAATGCTTTTGGTTTCAGGCTTTATTCTTATTTGCTCGCAGGTAGAATAAACATAATAACACGACTGACTGGTGCCTGCTACGTTACCGTCAATGGTTCTGTTAATTACAGTAGAACAGTCAACTGAATTTTCAGAAATGTTAAATCCTTTTTCTTTAAGAATTCTGACTTTTTTCAGTCCGCCACAGCCCAAAAAATGTACAGATTCATATTTGTTTTGTATCGCATCAATTAAAGTAGGCATATATGTGGCGAATTCCTTCTCACGGGTGGAAGACAGAGCTCCGACTGCTATGTGCTTCGGGGTGTATTCTAATAGGCTCAGAAAGTAGTCAATTTCATCGCTTGTCCATGTACCGTTGATGATAGTTCTCAAAACAGAATCAGCCTTGTTTCCGATTAAATGTTTCAATCCTTTATAAATTTTATTTGAGTATTTTGCCGAAGCTTCAATCAGCATTTTCCCCGCTTTATCGTCCAATATATTAAGACGTGTGTTACTGCTTTGACTTCTGATTTTAAACGGATTAGGA
This sequence comes from Oscillospiraceae bacterium, assembly GCA_015066045.1. GTDB lineage: Bacteria > Bacillota > Clostridia > Oscillospirales > Acutalibacteraceae > UBA6857. The sequence continues at coordinate 12,195 of SVPD01000031.1, read as the reverse complement.
ATATCAAATGTAACCGCTGAGGAAATTTTTGATTCGGCAATAATCGAGATATATTTCTCCAGAATATTATACTTGTCTACTAACTTGTCAAACTCTTTTATGAGCTCAGAACAAGTAATATCAGGGTTGTGATAGTTTATCCAGCTGACAAGCTTAGCGGTGCCGGAATCTAATAAAATTTCAGAACCGTATACCCTTTCGTCAGTTGTTGCCTCAAACAACCAATCTCTTAAATTTGTGATGTCATTCCACCTGTGTGAGCATATCGGTGTTTTCACAGAGGCATGAGACAGAAAGATATCTCCGAATTTCAGCAGAATGTTTGACTGAATATTTTCCGGTACATAGGTTTTGAAAATTCTTTTAATTCCGTTCCAATCTCCTGCTCCACCGCCGGCACTGTAAATGAAATAATACTTCATAAATTATCCCTTCATATTCTTTATTATTTTTACAAATTCTTCAAAAGTACCCATTGCCAATGTGGGCGAATAAATTTTATGCAGATAAAGAGACTGAGGATTTTTTTCATCGTCACCCTCACGGTGCTTTCTTTCGAAAATGGCATCCGGGTTATAAATATAATCCTTTACCTGTTCGGAGGTTTCGAAAAATACACCCTTTAAGCACGGAAAATCAATCCAGTGAAGATAAAAAACCGGCCTTTCAATATCTGATTCTATGATTTCTAATTGCTTGATAATTTTTTTATGGTCTAATGTGGCACTTCCTTCATAGCAGAAGCGGCCGATGTTATTGCTGGCCATTATAAAAGGGGCAGCGTGATATTTGACTTCAAAATATGCCAATATACCCTTGTCCGGACCTAAGATCATACAGTCCGGATATTTTTTGTTTGTTGTGTCTCCGTGCATAGCGTTTATACGACATTTTTCTTTTAAAAATTTTATCAGAATATCTTCAAATTGTTTTCCCATAAAAACATCGTATTTTATTCTGCTTTCATTTCTCTTTTTCATAAAATAAGCTCCGCATTTTTTACACATAGGTGCCAAATCCGGAATTTCATTTTTTAGTTCTTTGACAGATTTGTATTTTTCGTAACTGTTATTCACATACATAGCTTCATAGCAGCTACTGTTAAAGTCAGACCATTCGAATTGATTCTCAAAAGTCTGAACATTTGTAAAATAATCCTTTAATTGTTCTTTTGAGAATGCCAATAAATCCTCATACAACATAGTTATTTCTCCTTATTGTCGCTTTAATAAAAATTACAAAGAGATAAAAAGCTTATGAGGCTCAATCTCCAATGCATCTGCAATTTTTTGTACGGTTTCTAATGATACGTTTCTTGTGAAGCATTCTATATCACTGATATATGTACGGTGAAGACCGCATAATTCCGCAAATTTTTCCTGAGACAGGTTTCTTTCTGTACGGTATTTCCTGAGGTTCATACCAAAAACTTTGATTATATCCACAAATACACCCCCCTATGATATAACTATACATCGTCTGTAGACTTTAAGTCTACAGACGATGAGTGGCACAGACGAATATTCGGATTGAATCTTTAGTTTTGCATTGCGTGTCAGAACATACAGTTTTCTCTTGGTAAATCTTTATTGAGAAATAGTACAATTTCCCCTTGACTTTTCCCGTTTAAAGTGTTACAATACCAGCATCATCATTTTTCGCTTTAAAGCTTTAAAACATAAAAGGAGTAAAGCATATGGACAACAGGCTTATTATATGGCTGACTATCGCCGTTTATATATTATTTATCGGAACGGTCAGCGTTCTGAGTGCGAAAAAATCAAAGAGCATCGCCGATTTCACCGTCGGCGGCAGAAATGCCGGTGCGTGGCTTTCGGCATTTTCCTACGGTACGGCATATTTCTCTGCCGTTATGTTTATCGGCTATGCAGGCGGTACAGGCTGGAAATACGGTCTGTGGGGTATTCTTCCCGGCATAGGAAATGCGGTTTTCGGTTCGTTCTTTGCATGGCTCGTTCTGGCCAAAAGAACACGCTCGCTCACCCGTAAGCACCACATAAAATCTATGCCTCAGTTTTTCGAAAAGCGTTTCGGCAGCAAGCATATGAAAACCTTCTGCACTGCCGTGATTTTCCTTTTCCTCATTCCCTATTCCGCCTCTGTTTACAAGGGACTTACCAGCGTGTGCTCTGTTCTTTTGGGCGTGGAGGAAAAAATCTGTATGATAGTTATTTCCGTGGCGGCGGTTATTATAGTTATAGCAGGCGGCTATGCGGCGGCTATCAAGGCAGACTTTATACAGGGCATAGTAATGCTCGTGGGCGTGGTGCTTCTGATTATAGCCGTTATGAGAAGTCAGACGGTAGGCGGCTTCAGCGAAGGCCTCTCTGCCATAGCCGAAAAAACCGAGGCGCTCGGTCTCGGCTTCAGTGACCACGCAGGTCTGTGGGCCACGGTGCTGATGACCTCCTTCGGTACGTGGGGACTGCCGCAGATGATACATAAATATTACGGCATACGTGACGACAAGGAGGTAAAAAGAGGAACGGTTATTTCCACCTTCTTTGCTCTGGTTGTGGCCGGCGGCGGCTATTTCATCGGTACTCTTTCCCGTCTGTTTTTCTCCTCTCTCGATGAAATTCCCGGCACGGGCGCAGGCAAAACAGATTATCTTATCCCCAATATGCTTTCAATGAGCAACATTTCACAGGTGCTTATCGGTGTCATTCTCGTGCTGCTTATCGCAGCCTCCGTTTCCACCCTTTCCTCCATAACCATTACGGCCTCGACCACCTTTACTATGGACTTTATAAAGGAAAAGCTTTATAAAACAGACGACAAAGAAAGGCTCGCTCTCGTTTCCAGAGCAGTATGTCTCGTTTTCGTGGTGCTTTCCTATTTTATCGCCAACGGAAACACTCCCATACTCGATATGATGAGCTATTCATGGGGTATTATTTCAGGCTCCTTCCTCGCTCCCTACCTTATCTCCCTTTACAGTAAAAGGCTGAATTCCAAGGGTGCATGGGCAGGTATGCTCAGCGGCTTTTTCACCGCACTGCCTCCCGTCGTGTGCAAGCTTTTCTTCCCCGACGTGGCTCTGCCCGTTTTCGGTGCAGTCAAGGATATGGGCGCACATTTCGCCTGTCTTGCTATGGCGATATCCTTTATTTTCTGTCTCGGTGTAAGTGCTGCGACGGGAAAGAACGGTTATGTCAACGAGGAATTTTACGAAACAGAAGCAAAAATCGTAATTTAAAGACTTATAATTCTTTTTAAGAAAAAATATACAGAAATGAGAATGTATAATTATTCGTAATTACATTTTCCGGGAAAGGACTCTATAATGAAAAATCAGATATGGAATAAAGAAATGGAATGTATGCCCCGTAAGGAGCTGGAGGCACTGCAGTTAGAGCGTCTGAAGGCCCTCGTGGACTACTGCGATAAAAATGTAAGGTTTTATCACGACCGTTTCGAAAAGGCAGGCATTACCGCCGATAAAATCAAATGCCTTTCGGATATACAGTATATACCCTATACCACCAAGGCTGACCTTCGTGACACCTACCCCTTCGGTCTGCTCAGTGTGCCGCAGAAAAAGATAGTCCGTGTGCACGCCTCCTCGGGTACCACGGGTAACCCGACCGTAGTGGCCTACACCAGAGAGGATATGGAAAACTGGAGTGAGCAGGTGGCCCGAGTAGCCTATGCCGCCGGTGCCAACGAGGACAGTATGGTGCAGATATGCTTCGGCTACGGTATGTTTACCGGTGCCTTAGGTCTTCATTACGGTCTGGAAAAAATCGGTGCCACCGTGGTTCCCACCTCCTCGGGTAACACGGAAAAGCAGCTCAAATTTATGAGAGATTTCGGCACGGACACCATCGTCGCCACACCCTCCTATGCTCTTTATCTGGCTGAAAGCGCCAAGGAAAGAGGCATAGACTTCCCTATGGACAGCTATAAGCTTCGTCTCGGCCTTTTAGGCAGTGAGGGCTGCACTCCCGAAATGAGGCAGCAGATAGAGGAAAGCTGGGGCAACGGCTTTTTCTGCACCGATAACTACGGTATGAGTGAGCTTAACGGCCCCGGTATGTCGGGCGAATGCATTTACCGTGACGGCTTACATATAAACGAAGATCACTTCCTGTGCGAAACCATCGACTCGCAGACAGGCGATGTGCTCGAAAAGGGTGCTACGGGTGAGCTCGTAGTAACCAATCTTACCAAAAGAGGTCTTCCCATCCTCCGCTACAGAACGAGAGATATTACCAAAATCAATTATGAGCCCTGTCAGTGCGGCAGAACCAGTGCCCGTATGAGCAAGATTATCGGCAGAAGTGACGATATGCTTAAAATCCGCGGCGTAAATGTGTTCCCCTCGCAGGTGGAGTCGGCTCTTATCGGCATAAATTCCATCAGCCCCCATTATCAGCTGGTGGTAAGAAGAGAAGGCTTCTCAGACACTCTCGAGGTAAGAGTAGAGCTTATCGACGCCTCTCTGCTGGAAATTTACGGCGAGCTGGAAAAGCTCCGCAGAACCATCCACGACAGAATCAAGGCTATCCTCGGCATCGAAATAAAGGTAAATCTGGTCGAGCCGAAAACCATCGAAAGATTTACCGGTAAAGCACAGAGAGTGCTGGATTTGAGAAATAAATAAAGGAGCATTAAAAATGAACAAGGTTCTTATGCTCGGTAACGAAGCCGTAGCCAGAGGTCTCTGGGAGGCGGGAGTAAACGTTATCTCCTCCTATCCCGGTACACCCAGCACGGAGATTACCGAATTTGCATCGAAATATGACGATATGTACAGTGAATGGGCACCCAATGAAAAGGTAGCCTTTGAGGTGGCCTTCGGAGCCTCTATGGGCGGTGCCAGAGCCTTCTGTGCCATGAAGCACGTAGGCCTCAATGTGGCCGCCGATCCTCTTTATACGGCCTCCTACATCGGTGCTACGGGCGGTATGGTATGTGCCGTGGCTGACGATCCCGGAATGCACTCCTCACAGAATGAGCAGGACTCCCGTCATCACGCCATCGCCTCCAAAACGCCTATGCTCGAGCCCTCCGATTCGGCCGAATGCCGTGATTTTGCGGTGCTGGCCTATGAGCTTTCGGAGCGCTTCGGCACACCCTTTCTTCTCCGTCTTTCCACCCGTGTTTCCCACGCACGCTCCGTCGTAGAGCTCGGTGAGAGAAGGGACGTTCCCGTAAAGGAATATAAAAAGGATGTAATGAGCCGTGTTATGATGCCCGCTATGGCACGTCCCGCCCACGAAAGAGTGGAAAAGAGACTCTGCGAAATGACAGACTTCGCTAATACCGAGGCAGTGGAAATGGGCATCAACACAGTGGAAATGAATGATACGGGGCTCGGCATTATCTGCTCGGGTGCTTCCTTCACCTATGCTCACGAGGCTATGGGCGACAAGGCAAGCTATCTCAAAATAGGTATGGTAAATCCGCTGCCCACCACTCTCATTACCGACTTCGCAGCCAAGGTGGACAAGGTAGTCGTTATCGAGGAGCTGGACCCCATCATCGAAATGCAGTGCATAAGGCTCGGCGTCAAGGCTGTCGGTAAGGAAAAATTCTCGCTTTTAGGTGAGTTTTCACATAAGACGGTAGAAGCCGCACTCACGGACACAGTAAAGGAGTCCGTCTCTCTCGGGGATGAAATACCCGCCCGTCCACCCGTTCTTTGCGCAGGCTGCCCTCACAGAGGTCTCTACTATGCCCTGAAGGGTATGGGGCTTTATGTCAGCGGTGACATCGGCTGCTACACCCTCGGTGCTCAGGCACCCTTGGCTATGATGGATAGCTGCGTATGTATGGGCGCATCCGTAAGCGGACTGCACGGCTATAATTTAGCCCGAGGAGAAGAGGCTGCAGCTAAAAGCGTGGCAGTTATCGGTGATTCCACCTTTATCCATTCGGGTATCACGGGCATCATCGACATCGCATATAATAAGGGACTGTCTACCGTTATCGTTCTCGATAACTCCATCACAGGTATGACGGGACATCAGAATAATCCGGCAAACGGTCTGACCATAAAGGGCGATCCCACCGTTTCCGTAAATCTCGAGGCTCTGGCAAAGGCAGTAGGCTTCGAAAACGTCAGAGTGGTGGATCCCTTTGACATCGAGGGCACCAAGGCGGCAGTCAAAGAGGAGCTGGCCAGAAAGGCTCCCTCTCTCATAATCTCCAGACGCCCCTGTGCGCTTCTTAAGACAGTAAAGCACGCTGCCCCCGTAAGGATTAATGCGGATAAGTGCATCGGCTGCAAGGCTTGCCTCAATGTAGGCTGCCCCGCTCTCTCCTTTACAAAGAGAGAAAACGGAAAGCCGCTGGCTCTTATCGATAACACACAGTGCGTCGGCTGCGGTGTATGTGCGGCAGGCTGTAAATTCGGCGCCATAGAGGAAGGAGAATAAGCCCATGGAAGTAAAAAACATTCTTATTGTCGGTGTCGGCGGTCAGGGTACCCTTTTAGCCTCCAAGCTTATGGGTAAATGCTTTCTTCAGCAGGGCTTTGACGTAAAGGTAAGTGAGGTTCACGGTATGAGCCAGAGAGGCGGCAGTGTGGTAACCTATGTACGCTACGGTGAAAAGGTCTATTCTCCCGTTATCGAAAAGGGTGAGGCAGACATCATTATTTCCTTTGAGCAGCTGGAGAGTGCCCGTTGGCTTCCCTATCTGAAAAAGGGCGGAGTTCTGATTTCCAGCACCCAGAAAATCGATCCTATGCCCGTAATTATGGGTAAGGCCGTATATCCCGAAAATATTCTGGAGCGCATTGCAGCCAAGGGTGTGAAAACAGTGGCGGTGGATGCTCTGGAAAAGGCTCTGGAGGCAGGCACTGCCAGGTGTGCAAACATCGTTCTTCTCGGTGCTGCTGCCCGCTTTCTCGGAACCGACAAGGAAATGTGGCTCGATATCATTAAGTCCACCGTTCCTCCCAAAACAGTAGAAACAAACCTCAGAGCCTTTGAGTCGGGCTTTAACGCCTGAGTCAACATATCAGTTCAGAATATACTAAATGTATATACATAAAAATCAAACCCGAAAGGATGATAAAAATGCCAATCTACAACCCCGAAATTGAATGTGCCTCGAGAGATTATCTCCATGCACTTCAGTCAGCAAGACTCATCAAAATGGTCAAAAATGCCTATGAAAACGTACCCTTTTATAAGGCAAAGTTTGATGAAATCGGTCTGAAGCCCGAAGACATTCACTCTATAGACGATATAGTGAAGCTTCCATTTACCGTAAAGACAGACCTTCGTGATAACTATCCTTTCGGACTTTTCGCGGTACCCAAGGGTGAGCTTGTCCGTATTCACGCCTCCTCGGGTACCACAGGTAAGCCCACCGTGGTAGGCTACACTCAGCACGACATCGATGTATGGGCAGAGGGTGCTGCCCGTGCTCTCTCAGCTGCAGGCGGCACCAATAATGACACCGTTCACGTTTCCTACGGCTACGGCCTTTTCACAGGCGGCTTAGGTCTTCACTACGGTGCGGAAAAATTAGGAGCCACGGCACTTCCCGCCTCTACGGGTAACACCAGCAGACAGATTCAGATGCTTCAGGATTTCGAGTCAGACATCATCTGCTGCACACCCTCCTATGCTATGTTTATCGGTGAGACTATCCGTGATATGGGCATCGATCCGAAATCTCTTCCCGTCCGTGCAGGTATCTTCGGTGCCGAGCCCTGGACAGAGGAAATGAGAAAGCAGATAGAGGAGCTTCTGGCTATCAAGGCCTATGATATTTACGGCCTTTCAGAGATAGCAGGCCCCGGTGTTTCCTATGACTGTGAATGTCAGAACGGTATGCACATCTGTGAGGACTACTTCTATCCCGAGGTTATCGATCCCGACACTCTCGAGGTGCTTCCCGACGGACAGTACGGCGAGCTGGTATTTACCTGCATCGGTAAGGAGGCTCTTCCTCTCATAAGATACCGCACCCGTGACATCTGCGCTCTGACCAGAGAGACCTGCGCCTGCGGCAGAACCACCGTCAGAATGACCAAGCCCAAGGGCAGAAGCGACGATATGCTTATCATCCGAGGCGTAAACGTGTTCCCCTCACAGGTAGAGCATGTGCTGCTTTCTCTTAATATGGCTCCGAACTACCTTATTATCGTAGACAGAAAGAATAATCTTGACCTTATGGAGGTTCAGGTGGAAATGGCTCCCGATATGTTCTCCGACACAGTCAAGGGTATGGAGGCCGAGGAAAAGAGAATAGAGGCCGCTCTCCAGTCCACCCTTAACATCCACGCCAAGGTTCGTCTTATGGCTCCCGGCACCCTTCCCAGAAGCGAGGGCAAGGCCAAGAGAGTTATTGACAACCGTAAGTTTTGATAATATAATTAAGGTATAAAAGAAGAAAAGGAGAAAAGCTATGATTATCAAACAACTTTCCATTTTCGTTGAAAATAAAAGAGGCAGACTTGCCGAAATCACAAAGGCTATCGCTGATGAAGGCGTGGATATCCGTGCCCTTTCCATCGCTGACACCACCGACTTCGGTATTCTCCGTCTTATCGTAAATAAGCCTGAGGAGGCTGCTATCGCTCTGAAGGAAAAGGGTATCACCGTTTCCGTTACCAATGTTATCGCCGTAGGCTTCGATGACAAGCCCGGTGCTTTTTCCGTGCCTATGCAGATTCTGGCCGACAACGGAATCGACGTGGAGTATATGTATGCCTTCATCACCCGCAGAAGCGAAAAGGCTTATGTTATTCTCCGTGTGGCAGATAACGATGTGGCAGCTAAGGTGCTGGCAGATAACGGTGTGGAAATCCTTTCCGAAGCAGAGTTCCACGAAATGATGTGCTGATAAAAAGAGACCGCTTTGCGGTCTTTTTTTGCTTTTTAACAGGAGATAATTATGACGAAAACCACCGTATCACTTAAAAACCGTATAATCACCGGTGACGGCTGCTTCAAAGGCTGGGGAACGAGCCTTTGCTGGTGGGCGAACCGTGTGGGCGGCAGTGAAAGGCTCACAAAAGCTGCCGCAGAGCTTTTTTTCTGCAGGGAAAAAGGTCTCGGACTTAACATAATGAGATATAATATCGGAGGCGGTGATGATCCGTCCCACGGGCATATTCAGCGCACGGACTCCATGATGCCCGGCTTTCTGGAAAAGGACGTGGCTACGGGCGAGCTTAAATGGAGCTATGAAGCCGATAAAAGGCAGCTGGATGTTCTGCAGGCCTGCTACAGAGCCTCGGGTGAGGATGCCTATGTGGAGGCCTTCTCTAATTCTCCCCCTTACTTTATGACCGTCAGCGGCTGCTCCTCGGGACACAGAAACCCTAACTGTAACAATCTCAGAAGGGATTCCGTGGAGGCCTTTGCCGACTATCTGGCACACGTAACCGATTACATACAGAGGGAAAAGGGCATAAAAATCAGCTCTCTTGCCCCTATGAATGAGCCCTACTCAAACTATTGGTACAAGAACAGTCCCAAGCAGGAGGGCTGCCACGTTTCACCCGGCAAAAGGCAGAGTGAGCTTCTCGTAGCGGCTAAAAGAGCTATGAGGAAATATTCTCTGGACACCACTGCGCTTACGACCAGTGACGAGACAAACACCAGACGTGCCGCAAAGGCCTTTTCCGCTCTTACACCGGAGGCGCTGAGCGTAATCGACCGTGTGAGCACCCACACCTATGAGAGAGCTACACCGAAAATAGGTGAGCTTTGCCGCAGGACGGGCATCGACCTGTGGATGACAGAGACGGACTGGTCCTCTGTCAGCGGTGAAAATGCGGGCGAGATGGGGCCTGCCGTATGGCTTGCGGAAAAGATAATAGAGGATATGTATGTGCTGAAGCCCTCTGCGTGGGTTATCTGGCAGATAGTGGCAAGCTATATTTCAAAGGATGGGTATCTGGGCAGAAGAGATATGGACTCTATGTTTGACCTGAAAAAGGGCTACTGGGGCTGCGCCGTGGCTGAAATGGACTCAGAGGAATACATCCTCACCCAGAAATATTATGCCTTCGGCCAGTTTTCGCGCTACATCAGACCGGGAATGAGGATAATCCTCACCGATAAAAGGTCTCTCTGTGCCTATGACGAAAGGAATGACGGTCTCGTTATCGTGGCCGTAAATCCGAAGGCGGCAGCCGAGGAAAAGGAGTTCGCATTTGAGAATCTTCCTGCTTTTTCTTCTGTCAAGGCTATTCGCACCTCGGGCGACATAAGCACGGGTGAGCACTGGGCTGAGGTCAGCTGCCACACTCTGAGCGAAAAAGGTCTCACCGTCACTCTCAGCGGAAACAGCGTGACCACATTTATCTTGACAAAGGGATAAAAAAGATAATATAATACATTAAAAAGCGAAAAGGAATGATTATAAATGTTAGAGCAGCTTAAAAAGGAAGTTCTCGAGGCTAATCTGAGCCTTCCCGCCTACGGACTGGTTACCTTTACATGGGGTAATGTCAGCGGCATAGACAGGGAAAAGGGACTCATCGTTATAAAGCCCAGCGGTGTGGAATATGACGTTATGACCGCTGAGGATATGGTAGTGGTCGATCTTGACGGTAATGTAGTCGAGGGCAGACTCAATCCCTCCTCAGACACACCCACTCATATCGAGCTTTACAAGGCCTTTCCGAAAATAGGCGGTGTTATCCACACACACTCCGCCTGGGCTACCTCGTGGGCGCAGGCAGGCAGAAGCATACCCGCCTACGGCACCACCCATGCCGATTATTTCTACGGAGCCATTCCCTGCACCCGTCAGCTCACTCCCGAAGAGGTGGAGAGAGCCTATGAAAAGGAAACAGGCACCGTCATTATCGAGGCCTTCGAGGGTATCGATCCTATGGCAGTACCCGGTGTGGTGGTTTATAAGCACGGCCCCTTCGCATGGGGCAAAAATCCCAAGCAGGCCGTACATAATGCAGTGGTAATGGAAACCGTGGCAAATATGGCATATCACGCTGAGATGATAAGCGGAGAAAAAAAGCCGATAGAGCAGTATCTGCTCGATAAGCACTATATGAGAAAGCACGGCCCGAACGCCTATTACGGACAGAAGTAAAAGGTTTTGAGTGCAGAGTGCAGAACGCAGAACGCAGAATGCAGAGTGCAGAGTGCAGAACGCAGAGTGCAGAACTGTAAACATTAAATATCCCGCTGAAAAGGTGGGATATTTCTTTTTATATAATTATTGATTTTTAAAGAGAAATGTGGTAAATTATTCTTGCGACATCAATTGAATAATTCTGTTCGGAACAAGAAACATACTTTTGAGAAAAAGTGTGTTCTCTTGATTTTGAATAATTCTTGTTCCGAATTTTTTCATATCAATTGGTGTCGCAACCTTGAGAACACATTATTTTTCGGTGCGTCTCAATGGCGCACTTTTTTATTTTATAGGGAAAGAAGATGATAGACTGTCTGTGCATTATTAGGAGACTGCGGCACTTCCGATAATAAATTCAAGCTTATGAATAAGCAAGATATTTCTTTTTATATAATTATTGATTTTTAAAAAGAAATGTGGTAAATTATTCTTGCGACCAACGAAAAGAATATAATTCCGAAAACAAGGGAAATACATTTGTGTAAAAATGTATTCTCTCTATTTTGTCATCCTTGTTTTCGGAAATCAAAGTAGTTGTGTCGCAGCAGTAGAGATGCATTTTTCGGTGCGTCTCAATGGCGCACTTTTTTATTTTATATGAAAAGAGGATGATAAAATGACTGTCTGTGCATTATTCGGAGACTACGACACTCCCGACAATAATCTCGAGCATATATACGATGTTCTGCTTTGGCTCGTCATAGAATGCGATGTGGATTTCTTTTATGTGGGAACCGAGGGAAATTTCGACGAAACGGCGGAAATAGCACTTTTTAATCTTTGCTCTGAAAAGCCTCACGTGGGATATAATCAGGTTTTTGCGGACGAAAAGTATGAATGTTTATATCCTACCCGTCTGTCTAAAAAGCCTCTTTATCCGTCAGCCGATGAAGAAGACACCGCCGAGGAAGCAAGCATTAAAAAAATCAACCGTCTGATGATAGATAAGGCAGACTGTGTTCTGCTTTACACACTGAAAAACGACAGTGAAATTTCAGCTTTAAAGGAATATGCCGCAAAAAAAGGAAAGAAAGTGCATTTTGTGCACACAAAGGCAGTTCCTCCCGTTAGTCAAAAATAAAAAGGTTTTTGTCATTCTTTTAA
>SVPD01000030.1 GCA_015066045.1 Oscillospiraceae bacterium | reverse complement strand
AACAACCAACGAATTCAACTTAAAACAAAACTGACCCCGTTAGAAAAACGAAGTCAGTTTGTCGCTTAATTAAATATTTCTGCCATAGGGGATTTTTGTGCTGTCCGCACAAATTGGGGCAGTGCATATGAGGGCGGGATTTTCGTTTTTTATTATATTAAAAATATTAATGAATTTTCCTTCTTGTTATTGATAAATGTTTAACTTTTATATATAATTGATGTATAAATTATTAAGGAGAGAAAAATATGAGCAAAAAAATAGTAATTGCAGGCGCAGGTCACGGCGGTATAGCCGCAGGTGCTATCTTGGCTAAAAACGGATTTGATGTAACTGTTTATGAAAAGCAGAAAAGAAAAGACGTAGGCTATGACTGGACTGATATTTTCGACCGTAAGGCCTTTACTGCCATCGGTATGAATGTTCCCGACGAAAGCAAATTCAATCTCAAGCAGGATATGACCTTTTTCGGCCCCGGTATGGGTATCGCTCTGCGTCAGAACACCCCCGAGGACCAGCTGGAAATTCAGATGGAAAGAAAGACCATCTACGACTGCCTTATCTCTTACGCTGAAGAATGCGGTGTAAAGTTCGAATTCGGTAAAGCAGTAGACGGACCTCTTATGCTCGGCAGTCGTGTGGCAGGCGTGAAAATCGGTAAAAAGGACATTTTTGCTGATCTTGTCATCGATGCCTGCGGTATCAATTCACCCGTCAGAAGAAGCCTTCCCTCTCACCTCGGAATACAGAAGGATGCACAGGAATACGAGCGTTTTTATGTATGGAGAGGCTTTTATGAGAAAAAGAACTGCGGCGAAGTGGAGGATAAGTTCAAGGTCATCCTTTTCCACAAGGGAAAATTAGGCATTTCCTGGGTTGCTGCCGAGGAGGAATATACAGACATACTTATCGGCCGTTTTGCCCCTCTCGACGAAGAAGAGGTAGAAAAAACACTCGAGGCTCTCCGTAAGGAAAATCCTCATCTGGGCGAAAAGCTCGTGAGAGGCGGTGCATTCGTAGAAATCCCTGTAAGACAGCCCCTCGGTGTTCTCGTAGCAGACGGTTATGCCGCCATCGGTGACAGTGCCTTTATGACCGTGCCTATCATCGGCTCAGGTATCGCCAACAGTATGAAAGCCGCCGCACTTTTAGCCAATGCAGTCATAGACGACAAAACAGAAAGCTATAGCGGTGTCACTCTCTGGAAATATCAGAAGGACTTTTTCGGTAAAATCGGCAGCGGACTCGCTCCCCTCGCCTGTGTCAAGCTTCTGCTTACCCGTCTCGAATGCGATGAGCTCGACTACATATTCGAAAAGGGCATCCTTAATGCCGACGATATGACCATCGGTGCTGACTCCACGAGTCTCGGTGCCATGCTCGGCGGTATGAGTATGGATGATCTGAAAATCAAGGCCGCCGGCCTCATCAATAACAAGGATGTGCTCAAAAAGGTCATAAAGCTCGGCACAGACATCGTAGCAGTAACAGCCGTTACCGCTGCTATGCCCAAAGAGTATAATCCTGAAAGGGTATGCAAATGGGCAGATAAATACAATAAATGCTTTAAAAGATAAAAAAACAACGACCAAGGGGACTGTAAAAAACTTGCGTTTTTTACAGTCCCCTTAAATAATTTTAAACAGAAAATTTAAGCAAATCGCCCTTATTATCCGAGAACGGGAGTGTCAACAAACTCGACAATCGGCTCACCCTTGATTCCGTCAGACTCAAAGATAACAATTTCGTTCTCTCCCTCTTTAAGAAGAGAGGCAGGAACATAAAGCGTTTGCTGAGGTCCGATTTCCCAGTATCTGCCGATATTATACCCGTTTACGCTCACGAAGCCCTTAGTGAAATTATCGAGCTTAAGGAAGGTGTCGTATGCCTTATCGACAGTAAAGCTGCCCTTATAAAATACCGATTTTTCCTCGGCTTCTGCGGCTGAATAGACTATACTGTCCAAATTATCCATAGGCAGAGTGTAAACGTCCCAGCCGAAATGGATTTTTTTGTCCAGAAGGCATCTGCCTGCTATGCCCTTTTTCCGCATCATCTTACTGCCGAAATTCGCTCTGCCCATATTTTCGCAAAGAACCGTAAGCCTGTCCCCTGCTTTGGCAGAAAGCTCGGTTTCGAGAGAATCGTTTATATACACAATACCCACGAGGTCTTTATTGACATAAATCTGCGCTCTGTCACCGAGGCTCTCAAAGGAAAGCTTTACATTTTCGTAATCTCTGCCCAGAACAGTGGTATAAGCGATATAGCCGTAGCCCTGTCCGTATTTTTCCATACAGAGAGGGACATCGGAATGAACGGGCGAAGAAAGTCGGTCAAGATTTTCAAATATGCCCGCCTTTTCGGTGAGAGCAAACCTTCCGTATGCTTTTTTGACTCTGTTTGCAGGAATTTCAGGCAAGATTTCACCCGTATGCTTCATTATAACATTTCTTATAGCGTGATATTTGGGCGTAACGTCTCCGCATTCCGTAAGCAGAGCATCATAATCATAGCTCGTAACATCGGGAGCAAATCTCTCGTAGTGATTGGCACCGCTCATAAAGCCGAAGTTAGTTCCGCCGATGAACATATACATATTCACGCTGCCCTTGGTAAGCATATCGTCTACTGCCTTAGCATAATCCTCTGCGGAGGTGGTATGATGAAGCTCATCGCCCCAGGCATCAAACCAGCCGTTCCACATTTCCATACACATTTTCGGCTGGTCGGGGAAAAGCTCATCGTGTGCCGCAAAATTCTCCTGCACACGGCTGCCGAAATTCAGAGTAGCCATACAGCCCTCTATGCAGCCGTCTAAAAGGTTATCCTTGCCCGTGCCGTCAGAGGTAAAAAGAGGAACATCTATCCCCTTTTCACGGTAGCTTTTATAAAGATATTTAAGATACTCCTTATCGTCACCGTAATAGCCGTACTCATTTTCGCACTGGAGCATAATAACATTTCCGCCGTTTGTGCACAGATGCGGCTTCACCTGCTCGAAAAGGTGAACGAGGTAGCGGTCAAAGTATTTTATGTAAGCTTTATTACTGCAGCGGATCTCGATGTCGTCATCAGCCTGTATCCACCATGGCAGACCGCCGAATTCCCACTCAGCGCAGATGTAGGGACCGGGCCTTACTATAGCCATAAGCCCCTCTTCTGCGGCTTTCTGCAGAAAAAGGGAAATATCAAGATTGCCTCCGAAATCGTAGCTTCCCGGCTGCTTTTCGTGTAAATTCCACGCACAGTAGGTTTCCACGCAGTTGCAGCCCATAGCTCTCATTTTTCTGAAAATATCAGTCCATGTATCGGGCATATTACGAAAATAATGAACGGCGCCCGAGATTATCTTTACAGGCTTACCGTCCTTTATAAACTCATTACCCTTGATTTCAAAAGTCATATTTACACCACCTATGTTTTCTTATGTGAATTATAGCATTATAAAAGTCTTTAATCAATATCTCAGACTTTTTTCTTAAGGCTTTTCATCATAAAGGCTGATGCCAGAACGAACAGACACATCAGTATAAACAGGAAATACGGAAACAGACCTGCCGACACCTTTTCGGCTAAAATACCGAATACAGGCGGAAGAGTCATTATCCCCACATAGGTCGAGGCGAGCTGTACGCCGATAACAGAGGAGGATATATCTCTGCCGAAAAGAGAAGGCACAAGATAAGAAAGATTCGGGAAGGTAGGTCCCATGCCGAAACCGAAAAGTAAAAGTCCCACCGCCGCTGCAAAGGGCGGAAGAGGAAGGGCGATAATTACCGAAGCGAAAAGAAGTATGCTGACACAGATGTAAAGTATTTTTTTACTTCCGAGTTTATTACCGAATACGCCTGACATAAATCTACCCAAAGTCATACCAACATAAAAAAGCATAGCAGTCTTAGCTGCCCTATCAGGAGTGAAGTCCCTATATTCTGCAAAGAAAGTACTGCTCCACACACCTGCCGTATATTCTGTGGCACAAATTAAATAAAAGACCACACAGCTCAGAACTACCGAAGGCATTTTCATCATTTCTTTAAGAGTGAGAGTTTTCGGAGCAGTCTCCTCTTTAAGAAGGTTAGTTTTTTCCTTCTTTCTCCAGTAAGGAACAGCAAAAAACAGAAGAAGAGAAATTACCGTCTGAATAAGACCTACTGTAATATAGGCTCTTCGCCAGTTATTATCGTCAGCCAAACAGAGTGAAACCAGATAAGGACTGAGAGTGACGCCGAGTCCGTAAAAGCAGTGCAGATAGCTCATCTGGGAATTACTGCAGTAAAGAGCCACGAAGCCGTTAAGTGCCGAATCTACGGTACCTGCACCCATACCCAAAGGGATAGATAGCAGGAAGAAAAAAACGGGGCTCTGCGAAAAAGAAAGACCGATAAGCGCCAAAGCCGTCATCAGTGCGCTTACTGCAGAGACGAGACCTGTACCAAACCGTGCCGACAGTCTCGTGCTGAGAAGACAGGAAATAACAGTGCATCCGCTGACAGTCATACCGATATAGCCCGCCAGAGAAACAGGCAGGTTAAGGTCGTTATAGACGGCAGGCCAGACAGTACCGAGAACCGAATCGGGAAGACCTACAGCCACATAGGACAGTGCTATAATAGCAAGTAAAAGCATTATGTTATCTCCTTTTCGTGTTTTCTGAAAATATTTCGTAAAATTATAACTGCAATTATACTAAGAACTAATTCTGCACAGAATTGCGCCCAGGCAAGACCGTAAAGCGGGAAAAGTTTATTTAGAATGAGGAGGGCGGGAATCTCAAGTATAATTTTTCTCGTTACGGCAAAAATCATGGCGTTTTTACCATTACCGAGAGACTGAAATACACCTACGGCGAGAAAATCAAGGCAAAGAAAAGGCAGAGCCATACAGAAGCCTTTTATAAGCCCTGATCCACAGCTGACAACCTCAGTATTTTTCATAAAGAGAGTGATAATCCCCTCCCCGCCGAAGAAAAGAATAAGCACGGCAAAAACTGAAAGAGATGTTATGAGTGTACCCGTAAAAGTAACAGTATGCTTCATTCTTCTGTAATTTTTAGAGGCGTAGTTATAAGCAATAAGAGGCGCTACACCCTGAGAAACGCCGAGAAATACATAGAGAGGTACCTGTGTAATTTTTTGAACGATACCCATAGCGGCGATAGCCGTAGTACCGAAGGCAGACACAGAATTAGTAAGGATGGTCATACCCGTAACATTCAGAAGATTCTGAATACAGGCAGAAATACCTACAGTAAAAATACCTGTAACTATAGGCTTTCTGAAATGGAAATCCTTCGGATTAATGCTGATAGAGGTTTTCTTTCTGAGAACGAAAATAATCAGCACCAGGAAATATACACATGATACACAGTTAGAAATAAAGGTAGCGAGTGCCACACCCTCCACCTCCAAGCCCAGTCCGAAGGGAAGGGCAAAAAGAGGATCAAGAATAATATTAAGCAGACATCCGCTGATGGTACCTATGGAGGCCATGGCAGAATAACCCTCCGAGCGGATGATGTACGCCATAGTAGTCTGAAGAATGGCAGGAACGGCACCGAAAACAACGGTCCATTTAATATAGGTCAAGGTAGCATCAACGGTTTCGCTGTCAGCACCTAAAACGTAAAGAATATTTTCACCGAAAAAAAGAAACAGAAGCGAAAAGCTAACACTGCATATAAGCGCTCCGTAAAAGGAAAATGCTGAGCTTTCCCTTACAGTCCTGTAATCTTTTCTGCCCAATGCTCTGCTCATCATACTCGATCCACCCACGCCGAACAGATTGTTAACTGCATTAAAAGCCAGTAAAACAGGTGCGGAAAGAGTCACAGCCGCATTCTGAACCGGATTATCTAACATACCGATAAAATAGGTGTCGGCAAGGTTGTATATAATCATTACAATCGAGCTCATAACCGTAGGCAAAGCAAGAGCTGCAACAGCCGAGGGTATGGGCTTATTTTCAAAAAGATGGGTTTTATCAGTTCTTGCCAATATTTTTACCTCCGTAAATTCCAAAAGGGCTGTCGCACCCTAATAAGTACAACAGCCCTGAAAGATTAATATTCGGCCTCGCCCTCGAATACGAGAACTGCATTACCTGTGAGGTAGATGCCGTCGTCATTATAGGTTACGGCAAGATCGCCGCCCTTAAGCTTGACGGTAACCTCCTCGCCCTTTTTGCAGAAGCCGTTTTCTACTGCAGCTACTACAGCGGCACAGGCACCTGTACCACAGGCAAAGGTTTCACCGTTACCGCGCTCGTAGGCTCTCATCTTAAGAGTATGAGAATTAACCACTCTAACGAACTCTGTATTGATTCTTTCGGGGAAGATGTCAGCCTTCTCGAAGCAAGGACCTATTTTCTGAAGGTCAAGACCGTCTACATTCTTATCGAATACAACACAGTGGGGATTACCTATGTTCAGACAGGTAATATTGTAGCTGTTTGCACCGATGGTGATGGGATAGTCAATAATCTCTTCCTCATCGAGAGTACAGGGAATAGAAGCACATTCAAAGGTAGGCTTACCCATATAAACCTGAACGGCTGTTACACGCTTATTAGAGATGTAAAGCTTAAGCTCCTTTATACCTGCACCTGTTTCGATGGTGATTTCTTCTTTATTTACGATACCTTTGTCATAAAGGAATTTACCTACACAGCGGATAGCGTTACCGGCCATTTTACCTTCACTGCCGTCACGGTTGAATACACGCATTTTAGCATCCGCAATATCGGAATTTTCAATAAGGATGAAGCCGTAGCCGCCGATACCGTAATGTCTTTCACAGAAATTGATACAGAGTGACTCGGGGCAGGTAATCTGTCCGTCACGATTATCGATGAAGATATAGTCATTACCTGTACCGTGCATCTTTGAGAACTTAAAGATGTTTCTGCTGGTTCTCATACTGTTTATGTCGATGAGCTCTGTGTTCTGCTGAGTGTAGTTACTTGCCATAATATCGAGCATAGCATTAGCCGTGTCGAGAGAAGTAAAGCAGGCAATACCGAGCTGAAGAGCCTTTCTGTGAAGAGCAATATAGTGGTCCATAGTGGCATCGAAGAGTGCACCCGTGTAAACGATGAAGTCAATCTTTCCGCTTTCAAGAAGTTTGAAGCAGTAGTCGCTTTCTCTGATACCCTTTACATAGGTTACATTAATACCGAGGTTTACTATAGCTCTGGCTGTATCCTTCGCAGCATAGATGTTTATACCGAGATCCTGAAGCTTTTTAGCTATGGAAACGATTTCGTCAAGATCGTGCTCATCAACGCTGAGAAGCACACCCATTTCGTTTTTGTCGCCCTTGGCATTAACCTTTATGCCCGAGGAGGTAAGACCTTTGAAAAGAGCCTCGTTAAGTGTTTTACCGATACCTAAAACCTCACCTGTAGACTTCATCTCAGGTCCGAGATAGCTGTTTACATCATTGAGCTTCTCGAAAGAGAATACGGGAGCTTTGACTGCAAAGTAAGGAGGTGCCTCATAAAGACCGGTACCGTAGCCTAAATCCTTAAGTGCCGAGCCTGTCATAACCTTGGTAGCAAGATCAACCATAGGAACATTTGTAACCTTGCTGATATAAGGAATGGTTCTGGAGGCTCTGGGGTTAACCTCGATAATATAAAGCTGATTTTCATAAATAAGGTACTGGATGTTAACAAGTCCCTTGGTACCGAGAGCAAGAGCAAGCTTTTCGGAGCAGTCAACAACCGTCTGTGTCATCTTGTCGGTAAGAGAGAAGGGAGGATAAACTGCGATAGAGTCACCCGAATGAACACCTGCACGCTCTACGTGCTGCATTATACCGGGGATAAGTACGTCTGTACCGTCAGAAATTACGTCAACCTCGATTTCAGTACCGCTCATATATTTGTCTACAAGAACGGGGTTTTCGATACCTGTAGAAAGAATCTTCTTCATGTATCTTTCGACCTCTACGTCATTATGAACGATCATCATGTTCTGACCGCCGATAACATAGGAAGGTCTGAGAAGCACGGGATAAGTGAGTCTGTTAGCAGCTTCAAGTGCCTCCTCGAGAGTCATAACACCGCAGCCCTTGGGACGCATAAAGCCGTATTTTTCGAGAAGAGCATCAAACTTTTCTCTGTCTTCTGCAGTGTCGATACCCTCCTGAGATGTGCCGAGAATCTTTATGCCGTTATCGTCGAGGAACTTTGTAAGCTTGATAGCGGTCTGTCCGCCGAAGGCAACAACGACACCGATGGGCTTTTCGACCTTTATGATGTTCATTACATCCTCTTCATTGAGAGGCTCAAAGTAAAGTCTGTCAGCCGTATCATAGTCAGTGGAAACGGTTTCGGGGTTATTGTTTACTATAACGACATCATAACCGAGCTCTTTGAGTGTCCATACACAGTGTACGGAGGAATAGTCAAACTCGATACCCTGGCCGATTCTGATGGGACCTGAGCCGAGAACCATAACTACATCCTTGCCCGAGCGCTGATAACGTCTGGATTCACAGGCCTTGTCATAGGAGGAATAGAAATAAGGTGTGGTTGCACTGAACTCAGCTGCACAGGTGTCAACCATCTTATAACTGGCTTCAATGTGAAACTCCTCGGGGAAGGTGCAGAACTTACGCAGAGATTTATCGGTATAACCGAGCTTTTTGGCTCTCATATACTGCTCTTTGGTGATTTCCTTGCCTTCTATTTCATTTTCGAAGTTTGCAAGATTGCGCAGCTTTGCGATGAACCATTTATCGATAGCGGTAATTTCGTGTATCTTATCGTCGGAAATACCGGCCTTGATAGCCTCGAATACCGTAAAGATTCGCCTGTCATCTGCGATGTCAAGTCTTTCAAGCAGAGGAAGGTCGCTGATAGGAGCAGCATTAAGTGTGTCAAGAGAAATCTCAGCACCTCTGATAGCCTTCATAATAGCCTCCTCAAAGGACTGACCTATAGACATAACCTCACCTGTAGCCTTCATCTGAGTGCCGAGCTTTCTGGATGAGCCGAGGAACTTATCGAAGGGCCATTTGGGGAACTTACATACTACATAGTCAAGTGAGGGCTCAAAGCAGGCGCAGGTCTTACCTGTGATATCGTTCACGATTTCATCGAGATTATAGCCGAGAGCAAGCTTTGTGGTCATTTTGGCTATGGGATAGCCGGAGGCCTTGGAGGCGAGAGCGGAAGAACGGGAAACACGGGGGTTAACCTCGATAACCGCATATTCGAAGGATTCGGGATTCAGAGCAAACTGACAGTTACATCCGCCTACAATCTTAAGAGCGGAAACGATGTCAAGAGATGCCTGACGAAGCATATTGTATTCTTTGGTTGAAAGAGAAAGTGCGGGAGCGACAACGATACTGTCACCTGTATGAACACCGACGGGATCGAAGTTTTCCATGGAACAGATAGCTATGGCATTACCTGCACTGTCACGCATAGTTTCGAACTCAATCTCTTTCCAGCCCTTTATGTACTTTTCTACGAGAATCTGTGTAATGGGAGAGGCGTCGAGACCTGTCTTGGCGAAAAGACGGAGTTCCTCTTCATTATAAGCAACACCACCGCCGGCACCGCCGAGGGTGAAGGCAGGACGAACGATAACGGGATAGCCGATCCTGTTTGCTATTTCGAGTGAGGTTTCGATATCGTTTGAAATATCGGAGGGAATGCAGGGCTGATTAATGGACTGCATAGTATCTCTGAAAAGCTGCCTGTCCTCAGCCTTGTCGATAGCCTCTACATCGGTACCGATGAGCTTTACACCGTTAGCCTCGAGGAAGCCTTCCTTTGAAAGCTGCATAGCCAGAGTAAGACCTACCTGTCCGCCCAGACCTGCTAAAAGTGAGTCGGGCTTTTCAAGCTTGATGATTCTTTTGACGGTTTCTGCCGTAAGAGGCTCGAGATAGATTTCGTCTGCGAGAGCCTTATCGGTCATAATGGTGGCGGGATTGGAGTTAACAAGAACTACATTTACGCCTGCCTGCTTAAGAACACGGCAAGCCTGTGCGCCTGCATAGTCAAACTCGGCGGCCTGGCCGATAACAATAGGACCTGAACCGATAACAAGAACTTTTTTGATATCTTTATTAAGTGGCATTGTTTACTCCTCCATCATCTTTAAGAATTTTCCGATAAGGGCATCGTCGGGCTCGAACTGAACCGAAAATGCTTTCTTATCTGTGTATTCGATACCCTCTACCGTACCGTCATTGCAGTTAAGGTGAGAGATAATTCCTTCTTTTACGCTTTCCTTTTTCACCACATAGCCGTGATTCTGAGTAGTGATAAGAGTGCGGGGAGTGCCGACGATTTTTACAGGCTGATTTGAGCCGTGATGACCGTAGGTGAGCTTTTCGGCTTCTGCGCCCTGAGAAAGAGCCATAAGCTGATGACCGAGACCGATACCGAAAACAGGAAGCTTACCCATAAGCTCTTTTATCTGAGCAGTTATCTCTGCATTATCGCAGGGGCATCCGGGGCCCTCAGAAACAATCACACCGTCAGCCTTTACGTCCGATGCTTTAAAGTTATAAGGAAGAAGAGTAACCTTATAGCCCTTTTCCATAAGAGCCTGCTCCATATTTTTTGTGGAGCCGAGGTCTACGATAGCGATATGCTTTGCGCAGTCCCCTTCCGGTACAAATTCGCTTACTTCCGTGCTGCCCGTATTTTCCACGGCAGAAACGATTTTATAATCCTTTATGTCGTCATAGCAGTCGGGAAGCTCGTCACAGATTTTAGCGTTCACTGTGCCGCCGTCACGGATAATATTCGTTATTTCTCTGGTGTCTACACCGTAAATACCGGGAATACCGTTATTTTTAAGGAAGGTGTCAAGGTCATACTCGCAGCGGAAGTTAGAGGGTGCCTCACACCATTCTCTTACCACATAGCCGTGAAGCTTAGGCTGACCGATGAAATCAGACTCGATAATGCCGTAATTGCCTACCATGGGGAAGGTCTGCATAACAATCTGACCGTAATAGCAGGGATCGGTAAGAGTTTCGATATAACCGACCATATTTGTGGTGAAAACGAGCTCACCGATATTTTCACTGTCGGCACCGAAGGCGTAGCCCTCAAAAACCGTACCGTCCTGTAAAACCAAATAACGCTTTTTCATACATTTGACCTTTATCACAAACGTGAATCCTTTCTTTTTAAATGGTGAGTATTTTATCAGTCAAGAAAGCACTTAACCAGAACTGCCTTCTGTGCGTGGAGTCTGTTTTCAGCCTCATCGAAAATCTGGTCAGCATGCTCTTCGAGCACCTTATCCGTGATTTCCTCACCTCTGTGAGCGGGAAGACAGTGAAGAACCATTACGTTTTCATTAGCGGCATTGACTGCCTCGTCATTAATCTGATAATTTTTAAAGATTCTCTGTCTTTTGGCAGCTTCGCTTTCCTGTCCCATAGATGCCCATACGTCAGTGTAAAGAACATCAGCGCCCTTGCAGGCCTCGAGAATATCCTCGGTAATGAGAAGGTCACCGTTTTCCTTGGCCCATGCTACTACAGAGTCATCAGGCTCATAGCCTTTGGGACAGGCAATAGCCACCTTCATACCTACCTTGAGGCAGCCGACGATAAGACTGTTTGCCATATTGTTACCGTCACCTATGTAGCAAAGCTTTCTGCCCTCAAGAGTGCCTTTATACTCACGGATAGTCTGCAGGTCAGCGAGCACCTGACAGGGATGGCAGAAATCCGTAAGACCGTTGATTATGGGGATGGAGCCGTACTCAGCCAGATCCTCTACCTCCTGCTGATCGAAGGTTCTGATCATAATGCCGTCGAGAAAACGGGAAAGAACTCGTGCCGTATCCTGTACGGGCTCACCTCTGCCTATCTGCAGATCCTTCGAGGAAAGGAAAAGAGGTGTACCGCCAAGGTCATACATACCGACCTCAAAGGAGACTCTGGTTCTCGTGGAGGATTTCTGAAAAATCATACCGAGAGTTTTTCCCTCGAGAAGAGGATGCTTAATGCCGGCCTTTTTTTCGGCTTTGAGCTTATCGGCGAGGTCAAGGGTTTCGAGAATTTCTTCTTTTGACCAGTCGAGTAATTTAAGTAAATGTTTCATTTGTACCACTCCTTTTGCTTTTACAGAAACATAAAATTACAAATTATTATTCATATTATTATATAACAAATATTTTAATAAATCAATAAAAAATCGGCTAAAAAAATAACGGGTAACAAAAAAGTTACCCGCCGAAAGAAATAAAATCAATATAAAAAAAATAAGAAACAAAGGGAGAAGAAATATGAGTACCGACTAAGCAGTTTTTGCACATATTTTTCACCTTCCTTCAAAATATTTCGATGTAGTATAGCATAAGGAAAAACAAATTGCAAGTCTTTTCGGTAATTATTTTATTTTTTCACCAAACAAAAGGCAACAGACGGTATCTGACTCTGGCTTTATACTCACTGTAGCCCTCGAGCTCTCTTTCGAGAAAAGCCTCCTCTCCCCTGATTCTTTTCGCTATAATCAAGGGATAAGCAAGAAAAATCACGAAAGAATAAACAGAGCCAAGCACCAGAGGCATAGACAGAAACAGCAGTAAGGTAGCGCTGTACATCGGATGTCTGACTATACCGTAAAGGCCTGTGTCTATAACCTTCTGCCCCTCCTGTACCTCTATGGTGCGGGAAAGGTAAGTGTTTTCACGCATCACCTCTGCATAAAGGGCATAGGAAAGCAGAAACAGTATAGCTGCCGCCACTGTTACCCACTCAGGCAAAGCGCTCCAGCCAAAGCGGAAATCCAATCCCGCAACGATAAAGCCTGCAAGAAACATCAGTCCGCTAAGCTTTACAACGAGACTTTGCTCTTTTTCCTCCTCCTTGGCATCAAGTCTGCTTTTCAGAAGAGAGGGATTTTTAACCATCATAACAAGCCCTGCCAAAAACATCGGAATGAAAAGAATCGCCATAAAAAGCCGGCCGCCGAAATAGTCAAGTGTTCCTGCCGGAAGAAATACGAGCAGACCGACGAGAACAACACCGAGAGAAAATTTAATTATAGCCTGAACAAACAGTTTAAGCGTCATACTTTATCACCCTTTTTATGAAGTTTATTATATTTCAGAAGCTATTTTTTTACGGGCGTAATATTTTTCCTTTGCCTTACGGGCACGGCTTCTGCGCTTAAGATAGCCTGCCCGTCTTTCCTCTGTCATCTCATGCACAGTGCGTGAAACGCTGAAGCCGCCCGACTCCCATTCGGTAAAGCTGAGCCTTACCAGCACCTCTCTGCCCGATTTACCCTTGCCGACGGCTATATATTTTCTGCTGCTCTGACATACAAAGCCCGTACTGACTATTTCTTCACCGAAAGCCTCGTAATAAAATCTTGTCAGCGTTTCATCCCTCAGTGCTGCCTTTTTGGAGGGATACACCCTTTCAGCCTCCGACGGCAGAGCATTGTCCGGCCTTTTTCGAAGTCTTTTTCTTTTCGCTTTTCTGATTATCTCACACCCTGAAAGGCCGTTCTTCATATCGAGATGACTGCAGATGTGGGCCGTGTTCAACGCATCATTGAGCGCATCGTGAAAATTCAGTGCAGGCTCACCGAGCATCTCCATAGCTCTGGACAGAGAAATCTGTCGATGCTCCTTCGAAATCTGATTATCAAAGGCAAGCTGAAGATTATATGTAACCGGCACGGACGATGTATCCATATTATGAAGCTGCATATTGTCACAGAGCATATCGAGGTCATCTATTCCCCAGACAAGAAAAACATAATCGTCCCCGCACCAGCTTTTGAACTGCTCAAAGGCCGTAGGAAACGGCAAGCCGTTTTTCAGGTCTTCGGTAGTTATATGAGTAATCTCAGAGACCATACGGTGCATTTCTCTGTAATAAACAGGAGAAATCATAACCTTGAATGTGTCCGTCACACGGTAGCTTTCATCCAGCTTGACAGCACCTATCTGTATAATTTCACCGCTGAGCCTTACAGGCTCGGTTATTTTTTTCTGACCTTTAAGCCGCTGATTCCATTCAAGGTCAAGCACGATGTAATTCATTATATTCTCTGCCTTTCAATCATCTGTTCGAGTAATCCGGTGCAACCGTCATAAATATCCCTGTATGCCACACCGAACTCACCCGAATACCACGGATCAGCCACATCTCTGCCCTTGCGGTCGGTGAAATCCATCAGCTTACAGACCTTACCCTCGGGATCCTTACCGAAGATTCTCCCTATATTGCGTACATTCATATTATCCATAGCAATGAAAAGGTCATATTTATCATAGTCGCTTTTCTTTAGCTGAACGGCTCTTTTTCCCTCGCAGGAAATGCCGTGCCTTTTCAGCTCAGCCGCAGCGGGAGGATAAACGGGATTACCTGTTCCGCCCCATATCTCTTCCGTGCTGGTGGCGGAGGAGCAGACTAAGAAATCACTGCCTCTCCCCTGCTTATTTATCAAATCCTTAAAAATGAACTCAGCCATAGGTGAACGGCAGATATTGCCGTGGCAAACAAACATAATTTTAGTCATAAAAGCTCTCCTTTGATTAGCTTACTGTATTATACACTTTTTATGTCCGTAAAGCAAGGCAAAAAAAGCATCCGACTGAGGTCTGAGGGACTCCGGCCGGACATTTTTTTATTCAACGGTTATTTTCCATTCGCTCAGATCACCCTTTAAAGGCTCTATGCTGCATTTGCCGTCGGTAAATTTCACTCTTGCTAAAATGTCGGGAAGAACCAGCGGAAGAGTACAGCTTTTATTTACGGGAGAAAGCTTAAGTGTTTTATTTTCGTAATCTACCGCCATACCCGATGCCGCAATAAGAGTGCTCCAGCTCGACATAGGTCTGGTATAGTGATGGCCGCACTCCCAATGGTCCCAGAAATGACCTAACCTCAGCTGGTTATTATGTATCGAAGCTACCACGGTGTCAGCGATTTCTCTGCCGCCCGCAGAAAGCGCAAGAGCGGAAAAAGCATAACCGATGCCTGTCCATACGGCGGCTGCCTGACAGTTTTTATAGGTGTAGATTGTGGTTTTTCTGTTTTCGGGAACGGTAGCGTTGACGAGACCTTGCTCATCATCGAAATTATGACGGAAGATAAACTCCACTACCTCCCGTACTCTCTCATCGGGGAGATTTCCCCCGATGCCGAGCATTCTCAGGAACCATTCGCCGTCAAGCTGATCCGTCATCAGTGATTCGTCAGTTTCACTGCCGTCAACCCAAAGGTCATAATATTCACCGTTCCAAAGCTTTTCCTCGAGAGATTTTTTTCCCTTCCTGAGAAGTGCGCTCCACTTTTCGCAGCTATCCTTATCCCCTGTTCTTTCGGCGATAAAGGCTGCCGCTTTAAGCGCTGCCAGCCAAAGAACGGAAATATATGCCGATGCGCCCGAAAAATTCCACGCATCATAGGTGTTACGCTTGGTATTATAATCCGGTAATCCGTCACCGTCGGTATCGATTTTCGCTATGAATTCCATAGCTCTTTTCACATTGTCGCTGAGCGACAGAAGATATTCTCTGTCACCCGTGAAAAGATAATCACGAAGCACCATCAGCACGAACTGCAGATTCATATCGACTCTGTCGTAGCTGCTGTCCACCTTTTCAAGGCCTGGTGAAAACAGATGATGCACTCTGCCGTCACTGAGCTGAAACTCTGCGCCCATCTTCATCTGCTTTTTCTGCAGATCTGGAAAGATACTGACAAGACCGAAGGAGGCGTGATATGTAATGTCTGTGGTATGAAAGCCGCAGAAGCCGAGCCCTTCCCATAAGCCGAACTTACCGTTTTTCAGATAATGTGAGCTTTTGATAAGCTGGGAAAGATTAGAAGACCAGGAGTCGGGATAAATGTGCGGAAGGTCTGCGGAATAAAGCAGGTCTGCAAACCCGACTGCCTTTTCGTAAACATTTTCACTGTTATCGACCAGAAATTTATTCGCATCGAGAGAGCTTTTATAAAGATTTTCGTAATAGTGTCCGTGCTTTTTATGTCCCGAGGTATAAAGATTCGGGAAAAACCAGGAAAAGACAAAACGTACCTTTTTCTTTTCACCGGGTAAAAGTGTTATCTTGCTGCAAAGGGCGCAGGAACCGAACTCCTTTCCCATTCTGAGCATCTGTCTGAAGCAATATTTCAGAAATGCGGTTTTATCCTCTTTTGTGCAGGGAAAATCAGGCTTACTGTGTCTGATTCTTTCCAGCAGCGATGCACCGAAGGGGTACCGGTAATATCTTTCACAAAGCTCACTGAGACGCCCGTTTCCGCACAGAAGAAAATCGGCAGGAGGAAGGCTCGGTTTTTTACCTGCCTTACTGTCGGGCAGCTCCCCCTTTTCTCTGAAATCAAAAAGGAAGGATTCCTGACTGACACCTAAGGAATAGCCTGCGATGTATTCTTTCATAAAACGGAAAAAATCGGCGGTTATGTATGACTTTTCACCGTCACCGCTGACCGAAAGACAAACGTCTCCGCAGCAGGGAGAATCAGACCTTCTTTCAGGCTCGATATGCACTCCGTAGCCGTTACCTACAGTGTGAAGAGAGTTTCTGTTCCCCTCTTTTTTATTCGCAAAATTCGGTTCAAGAGAGCCCAGAAGGCTTACCTCTACGGGTTCATCGGCGGGATTTTCCAATGTGAAATCCATATAAAAGCCGGGTGTGGAGGAAGCATCGGAATTATGCGGAACGAAGGGTGAAGCGGCTCGCATACTAACTTTGCAGGAAAGAGCACTGTCAATATAATTCAAATCACAAAGAGGAAATCTGCCGTCAAAGGCGATTTTCTCCACCGGCTTATTCCATGCAAACATCCTGTAAGAAAAATCCTCGGCATCGGTTTTCATTCCGAGCTTACGTATAACAGGCCTCTGACTGCCCTTTTTTTCACGTATCCAGAAGGATAACGCTCCCGTACTGCCTTCGCCGTCATCCACCTTTTTTTCGTTGCTGCTATCGGTAAATCTCGGCGGATTGGCTATCTGCCAGAAGTGAAGCTCACCGTCGGGCAGCAGCTCGACGCTGCCTGCGCCGATGCCTCCCAGAGCAATACCGCTCACATGTGTTTTTGTTGTAATAATTTCAGGCATAACAATACTCTCTTTCTGCACACGCTGACACTCTGATGTATAGCGTTATTATCTCATATTTTTACTTGAAATTCAACTACTTAAGAAAGATTTCATATTATGACACAAATGCGGCTCTATGTCAGCCGAAAATTATTTCCTTCCTCTCTTCCGATAATCCTTATCGAGATTTTCCCGCCATTTATTATCGAGAGATGCACTTCTTCTCACACTGCTTACCGCACAGGCAACTGACTCATAGAGTATACCCGTACCCTCAGCATCGGCATTATAATTTACCGCCCTGTCCTCGTTAATACCGTAGCGTCTTGCAGTTTCTACCGCATCGATATTGGCACCGATGAAAAGGAACTCCCAGCCGTATTTTTCCTTCTGACGTTCAATCATTTTCTTGACCTGCCCGCTACTGTAACGGTTACTTGCATTCTCCATACCGTCGGTGGTGATAACAAACATAGTGTGCTCAGGCACGTCCTCTTTGCGGGCGTACTTGTGAATATTGCCGATGTGATGAATGGCGCCGCCCAAAGCATCAATAAGAGCCGTGCAGCCCCTTACGGTGTACTCTCTGTCGGTCATAGGTTTAATCTCGGAAAGGCGCACTCTGTCGTGGAGAACCTCGCTGACATTATCAAAAAGCACCGTAGAAACATAGCACTCTCCCTCTTCTTTTCTCTGCTTTTCAATCATAGCGTTGAAGCCGCCGATTGTGTCTGATTCAAGGCCTGCCATTGAACCGCTTCTGTCAAGGATAAATACTAATTCCGTAATGTTGTTTTTCATTTTACTTTACCTCCAAAAAATTTAATGGCTGTAAGGTGTGTTTCAACCTTACAACCATAGTATAGTAGATTATTAATTTGATTTGGTCGCTTGTCGGGAGACTTTTAAATTCCGAGCAATTATAGCGTAGCATAACTTCCGTCCGTATTTTTTATATGCTTTAATATAAACTTCTTTTTAAACTCTCTGTTCATAATAAATGCTATTTCACGGAAGTCAAACCAGTCGTTTATTGGCTTGTCGCTTATATAAAACAAAGTGTATTCTTTACCGTTTTTAGAAACACTTATGATTTTAATATTATTCAAGCCAATTTTTTCTGCAATTTCATAAGCACGGGCTATAAATTTTTCGTCTCTTTTTCTCAGCACCTCTTCCCGGGCTTTTAACTTTTCGTTTTTTCTTTGCTGCTTAAGCTTCAGAAATTTCTTCTGCTCCTCCCGATTATTATATTTTTTCCAATACGGATAATCTTCAAACCTTTCAAAATAGTGACAACCTTTTGAAATACAGTCATGTTCCTGCATAATCGTTACTGTTACTATACCTTTGTGTTCTTCATTATGACAGTAACCGACAATAGCCGGTGTATCTATCATAGCAAAATCACCGCCAATCAGTTTCACTAACCGAAAAGGCTCATTTTTATTAAGATATTCTGTATCTATTTCAGCCATAAACTCACCTTATATCAGCATCCCAACAGTACCTGATCAAACTCAAACAGAGCCTCGTTAATCACAAAAATATCGTAAATTTCTTTCTGAATAAAGTAGCGGATAATCTTGTCAAAGGTGAATGAACGTGAAAGTGTAAGTCCTGCAGATGCAAGTAAATCCTGTGTTTCATCAAGATCTAACTGCAAAGCTATTGCAAAGGCTACTGCCGTCTGCTTTGAGGGCTTATATGTCTGAGGATTACACTTAATTTTAGAAAAGGTTTTCTTGTCAACATTAGCCTTTTTATAGCACTCAACATCAGTCATTCCGCTTTCATCAATGAGGTCGAATAACTTGTAGGCAAACGGCTTATCCATTGACTTCAGATATTCCTTTAAAGTCTTGTTTCTGACACTGTCCGACTTGATTTTCTTCGGTGCAGGAACACTCGCACATATGGGTGCTCCGACACCGCAGTCGCAAATTTCTTCGTCGCAAAGGAAAGTTGACTCGCAAGGTTCAGGTCTCGAAGAACGGATACTGTATTCTGAAAAGTCTTTCTTGTCCTCACGGATAAATTCTCTGATATCGTCAAAAAGCTCTCTGCTGAACTCATAAGAGCTACGGTCGTAAACACACAGATAAACCGTCAACTCGTGGTCATAAAGAAACTCTGTTATAACCTGAATTGCAAATTTCAGCACCTTATCCTTAGGATATCCGTAGGCACCGGAGGAGATAAGCGGAAAAGCAACCGATTCACACCCATGTTCCACCGCTGATTGCAATGATTCAAGATAGCAGGATTTCAGAATAATGCTTTCGCCCTGCAGTCCCCCATGCCACACAGGCCCAGAGGTATGGATAATGTATCTTGCATCAAGATTAAATGCGGGAGTCACCCTCACCGTACCGAGACCGAGCGGAGGAAGCTGCGCACAAAGCTCGTCGAGTGCAGGACCGGCAGCTTTATGTACGGCAAGGTCAACTCCGCTATAGCCTATCATTTCTTCGTTGGTTGTGTTTACGATAGCGTCAACGTGCATTTTGGTTATGTCCTGACGGATTATGTTAAGGGGCATTTATCTCACCGCTTTCTGTTTTTATTTTATTATAGCATTACGAAGTGCAGAAAACAATAGTTATTTATCAGTGGCCGTGCTACAGTCCGATTATATGTACACAAACGGACTGCGGCGGATACATTAAAGGTCAATATAACAGAAAGGTACATTTAAAGGACAAACTGTTTTCAATAACGATTCTTCAACGCTGGTTATTGACGGTGAAAATGTATGGGTTGAAAATTACGACAAAAATACAGAAAGATTTTCTCTTGCAATCAGTAACAGAGGTACAACAACTATCAAAAACGGCACCTTTGTCTGTGTCCGTAACGGAGTGATTACTGCTTTCAGCGACTCTGTAACAAACATAGAGGGCGGTTCTTTCTCGGGTAGGTTTAGCATATACGGCGGCGAATTTACAATAAGTGCAGGCACATTCCCGCAGGGCATTGACATATGGGACAGCGAAGTCTATGATCTTGAGAGCCTGCTTGCAGACGGTTGTGCTTTCTTTGATTCTGACGGTAATGTGGTTTCACTCAACGGCTTGACACAGTATGATGAAGCCCTTGCCGCAAAAGCGCACTCTCACTCAGGCGGTACTCAGACCTGTAAGGGTTATAAGTGTGAACTCTGCGAACAGTGGTACGGCGAAGCGAACGATAACCACACCGGCGGTGAAGCAACCTGCACAGAAAAAGCAGTATGTGAAAACTGCGGTGCAGAATACGGTGAATTTGATGCAGAGAACCACGATATAATCATTGACGAAGCAGTAGCACCTACCTGCACAGAAACAGGTCTCACAGAAGGCTCACACTGCTCACGATGTGACGATATGACAGTAGCACAGGAAGGAATTCCCGCAAAGGGACACGAGGACACCAACGGTGCCGACAACTACAAGCTGCAGCAGATAACGGATTATAACATAATCAATATGGATATCGGTGCACTGAACCTTAAGGAGTCTACAGACAGTATAACGAACACCACTACTTATTCTTCAGATAAGTTCACGGGTGTCGCGGAAATTTATATGAATAACATCAAGGGCAACAGATTTGATATTACAATAAATCACGCTCAGGTTAATTCAGGCAACTTTAAAATAGTTCTCGTGCATAACGATGAAATCGTACATGAATTCAAGCTTAACGAGCTTATGCAAAGCTACACTCTCGAAAATCCGAACGGAACCGTTGCTCTGCGGATTGCGGGCGAAAGCGCAGACTTTATGTTTGATTATTATTTATATTAAAAAGGCAAGGGACTGCCGCAGTAAGCGCAGACCAAAACATCCCTATCGCTTTAAGGGGTTGTTACAGTAAGATGCAGAAAGCATTTTCTTCGCCCCGAAGATTTATGATTATACTTCGAGAGGGCGAAAAAACGTCTAAAAAGCAAATATTTATTATATGCAACACCATATTATTCCATATAACAATTAAAACAGATGTGTTTTATAAGTAAGAAGCAACTTAAACACATCTGTTTTTGTTTTGCTTTTTAGTCTGCGCTTACTGCAATAGTCCCTTTTTCGTTTTAGACTAATTTTTACCTTATACTCCCCTTTTCTCAGCGTAATAAAACACTTTTCGGTAATTATGTCCTATAAAAATCAGTCGCCAAGATATTGTTGCAACACAGTGTTGCAAATTTACAATTAATTCACATATCAAGCATACTGTTCACAATATAAAAATTATAATTGATGATGTTGATGAAGTTTTTTAATTAAAATTAATAAATCATTAGCTTAAGCAAAGGTGGAATTCATTTGAAAAATCCCGAAACAGTCAGGCAGCTTGCTGAATATGCAATAAATAACTATGCGGAAAAAGATTTTTGCAAATACATTGTTGACGGTGAAATCAGAGTCAAAAGCTATACTGAATTTTATGATGACTCCCTCGCCCTTTGCAGATACATTCGCTCTATCAGCAAAAACCATACTCACATCGCTTTTATCGGCAAGACTAACTATGAATACATCGTCTGTCTTACGGGTATGATTTTCAGCGGTAATACTGTCGTCCCCTTTTCGCCTGACATTACCGTCGAGGAGGCTACAGAGCTTTTTGACGATGCGGATATTGATATGCTTTTCTGTGAAGATGAGTTTCTCGGAAAAGCCGAAAAAATCAGAGAATGCTGCGTCAGATTCAAAAATGTCGTTTCTCTCGGTGACAGAGAATGGTTTGAAAATATATTCCGTACATATGATTCAGACTCCGAATATGCATCTCTTTCAGATGTCAGTGAAGATGCCGATAGCTGCGCACTTATAATCTACACCTCAGGCACTACAGGAAAAAGAAAGGGCGTTATGCTCACTAACCGTAATCTTGCGGCAAATTCGAGCTACGATGCTTACAGTATGGAAGACAACGATGTAAGCTTTTCCGTGCTTCCCATGCATCACGTTTTCTGCTATGCCTGCGACGTGCTGAAAACCCTTTACGACGGCGGCTGCCTTTGCCTTAACGGCAGCTTAAGCGAGCTTTATAAAAATATACTTATCTTCGAGCCTACCATTATGCGCATAGTACCTGCTATGTGTAAATCGATACTTACCAAAATCAAAATCACCGAAAGAAGAAATCCCGAGCTATCGAAGCGTGAGGCTGCAGAAAAAATAGTCGGCAGAAACTTCAGAAGAATGATAGCGGGCAGTGCCTTCTTAAGTCGGTCGATTATCGATGAGCTTGCTCTTTACGGTATAACCGCCAGACAGGGCTACGGTATGAGTGAATGCAGTCCCCGTATAACGACCTCAGACTTTTCCGAAAACAACAAATACTCAAACGGTATAATCATCGGCGTCGATGAGGTAAGATGTATCGACGGCGAAATTCAGGTTAAGGGGCCCAGCGTAATGAAGGGCTATTACAAAATGCCCGAAGAAACCGCAAACGCCTTTACTTCCGACGGATTTTTGCATACGGGCGACCTCGGCTACATAAAGGATAATCATATTTACCTCGTCGGAAGAAGAAAAAATCTTATTATTCTTTCAAACGGTGAAAACATTTCTCCCGAAGAGATAGAGAATAAGTTTGCTGATTTCTCTGAGGTAAAGGAGGTTATTGTTTACGGTGAAAACGACAGACTGATAGCTGAAATTTACCACGATGATGCATTTTTTGCTGAGAAGGATTCCGCTGAGATAAGAAATATTCTTACCGAGATCGTGGACAAGGTTAATATGCAGCTTAATTCAGGCAGAGCAATCTACGATTTCAGAATAAGAGAAAACCCCTTTGAAAGAACATCTACGGGCAAAATTAAAAGAACAGAATTCTATTATTAAGAGGTGAAACAAATGACAGAAATTAAGCTTAAAAGCGGTGAAACTGTCAAGGCTTATCCCCTTACCGGCTCACAGAATATGATGTATCTTATGTCTCTCAAATACGGCTCGGGCTACCCCGTAAACAACATCGGGTGCGGATATTACTGGAAGGGTGACTACGATAAAAGCGAGATGAAGGCTTCGATTTATGAGGCAATCAGACGCTGCGACACTATGCGACTGCGCTTTGTTATGGGCAAAAAGCTTCAGCTTCATCAGTATGTTACGGAAAAGAGCCGACTTATAATCGACGAATGGGATTACAGCTTTATGACTGTGGAAGAGGCACAGGAAAGGCTTACGGCTTATTCACGGAGCAATATCCCTATGTTCAACTGCGAAATACATAAAATAGCTCTCATTGAATTCAAGGACGGCTACCACGGCATATTTATGAGAATTCACCACCTTGCTATGGACGCATATTCACTCAAGGTATTCATTAATGACATAATTGAAATTTACAGGCACAGAACTCAGGGTACCCCCTATCCAAAGCCTATGAGAGAGTATATTCCCGTGCTGGAAAAAGAGCTGGAATATGAAAATTCCGAGCAGAAAAAAGCCGATAAGCAGTACTGGTTTGATTCTCTTGCCAAAGCAACAGAGCCGATTTTTACTGACTTTATGCTCCAAAGCAGACTCAAAGCTCAGCAGCTGAAAAAGCCTGAACAACGGTTTGCCGACATTCATTCGGGGCTACCGGACGCTGATACAGTAAGATTCGCTATGAGTGCAGAGAGCTGCGAAAAGCTGCTGAGCCTCTGTGAAGAGAGAAATTTTTCGGTATTCTCCTTCATTTCAATGGGCGTTCGCACCGCTCTTTCCTGCTTCAACGATAATCAGGAGGATGTGTCCTTCAAAATGATTATTAACCGCAGAGGCACCATAGCCGAAAAGAAATCAGGCGGACTGCGAATCAATTTTCTGCCGATGAGAAGCATTATAAAGCCTGAAATGACCTTTGCCGAGGGTGTGAATATAATTTCTCAGGTGCAGAACGAGATGTACCGCCATTCTGCTCTCTCCTTCCTCGAAATGCTCAGAGAACGCCACAAATCAATGTCAAAGGATGCCAGATTTGATTCGACCTATGACAGCTTCGGACTCTCGTATCAGCCTATGATGAAAATGGCTGCAATAAACGAGGAAGCGGCAAAGACGGTAAAGAGCATCTGGTATAACAACGGTGCAATAATGATACCCTTATATGTTACCGTATGCCACAGAGCTTCCGACGGCGGATTGGATTTTATTTTCGAGTACCGCCGTGAGCAGGATGCTGAATACGATCTTACGGTGCTTTTCGGCAAAATAGAAAAGGCGCTTCTGACAGGCACAGAAAATCCCGATTTCACAGTGGGTGAAATATTACAGATGATAAAAGTCACAGAAGAAGAAAGGAGTGGAAAAATCACATGCAAACCATCGAAGGACTTATTGAAATCATTGAAAACTATGTGGAGGCTGACGAAATCAAGAGTGAAGACAGTTTTAAGCTTGATCTCGGCATGAGCTCCTTTGACACAATGTGTATGGTGGCAGAAATTGAGTCGGTAATGGGAGTAAAGCTTACTGCCGCAGATTTTATAAAACACAAAACAGTCGGTGAAATGGCAGCTTACATTTCAGCTATAAGATGAGTTTTTTCTATATTTACAAATTCAGGGAGGTTATCTGTTATGAAAAAACTAATTTCTTTGTTACTTTTAACTGTTATGCTCTTTACCGTTATGTCTCCTGCGGCTTCAGCGGCAAATGCCTATGAAAAAATACCTGTTATCTATATCCGAGGAAACGGAGAGCAGCTTTATTATCCGGACGGCACAAAGCTTGTTGCTACTCTCGAGGATATTGACCTGTCTTCGGGCGAAGGCAGCATTAACAAGGACACTATCGTTGATGCCTGTGTTAATATACTTAAGCCTTTCGTAATCGAGGGTATGCTTTTCGACGATTGGGACAACTACGGCAGAGCAGTTTATGATGAGATTTCACCCTTATTTGCTGACGCCGGACTCGACGAAAACGGTAACCCCAAAAAAGGTACCGGTCCTTCCGAAGCACAGCTTACATGGTGCGATGTAAATCTTGCTAACAGTGCATGGGAATTCAATAACGACCGTCAATACGGCTTCATATATGACTGGAGACTTTCCCCTTATGACCATCTCGACAGACTCCACGCCTTTATTACCAACATTATGAAAGCAACAGGTAAAAAAGAGGTTGCCTTATACGGAAGATGCCTTGGCGGCGGTTTATTGATGGCATATCTTAAAGAATACGGTCATCTCGGTCACGTAAAGAACGTAATTTTCAGCGATGTGCTTTCAAATGAAGCCACGGTTATCAGTAAGGCTTTCAGCGGAAAGATTGAATTTGACGCCAAGCTAATCGAAAGATATGCCGGTCAGCTTGATTTCTGCGGAAGACACAATCAAGGCGTAGGTTTTGTTATGTCTGATATGATTAATGAAATCGTCGTCAAAACGATGGATTTCTTTAATCAGATTAATGTCACAGACAAAGCTCTCGACGGTGTGGAGGAGCTTTACGGAAAGCTTTATAAGGCACTTATACCGGCAGTCTGTCACGCTACCGGTATGGCAACACAAGTGAACTACTGGACCTGTGTTTCGGAAGAAGATATGGATGATGCTCTTGAGCTGCTTTTCGGCAAGGAGGGCTCTGAGCTTCGCACCGAATATGCAGGACTCATAGAAAAGATTCAGCTTTACAGAAGCAGTGTTTCAAAAAACCTTGATGCCTTTTATGCAGGTCTGGAAGAAAACAATATTCATTACGGATTTATCGCCAAGTACGGTTTTCTTAACGGCAGCTTTACCGAGGATGCTGACCTTCCCAGCGATGCCCTCGTAAGTCTTACCCATGCAACCTATGGAGCAACAACGGCTAAAATAGGCAAAGTCCTCCCCGACTCCTACATTGAAGCACGTGTGGCCGAGGATAAAGGCAGGTATATCTCAGCAGATAAGCAGGTAGACCTTTCTACTGCCGTTTCACCCGAAACGACCTGGGTGTTTAAAAATGCACACCACAATGTTTTTGACACATATTCCGGACTTATCAAAAGCTTCCTTTACGGTACAAATGAAACCTCTGATTCATTAACAGACGGCCATAATTTTATGCTATATGATTATGATACCGATACCTACGCTCCCCTGACAGAAGAGAACAATTTTGACTTTGAGTTTATTAACCGTCCGACAGAAAAGCCCACTACTGAGACAAGACTCATATCTATGTTCCGTTTCTTTACATTGATTTTTAACCTTATTACAAAGCTTTTAAAGGGAGAAATAAGTTTTACCTGACAGAAGCCCTCGGCAATAGCCGAGGGCTTCTGTTACAATAGTAACCCCCCGGCTAAGCCGGGGGTTCTTCATATGCGGGCTAAGCCCTATGTTACCAGCAACTCCTTAAGGAGTATCCTTTTTCTTCTTTTGCATAGTTTAATTATTAGCTACTACTAAAAT
>SVPD01000029.1 GCA_015066045.1 Oscillospiraceae bacterium | reverse complement strand
CTCTTTCGGAATTTAAAAGTGTATACCGTATGAGCAGTATCGGGGCTTATGCCTTTTACGGTTGTAAAAGCCTTTCTGAGTTTTCCGGCGAAAGTGTAAGCTCAATGGGTAGTTATGCTTTTTCAAAGTGTGAAAGTCTGAAGGCGATTAATCTCAAAAACCTTAAAGTTGTAGGTGAACGAGCTTTCAAAAGCTGTACCTCTCTTGAAAGCGTTGTTTTTGGCAAGCTCACTCAGCTCGGAACAAGTGCATTTTTATACTGTACGAGCCTTAAATCCGTTGTCTTGCCCGAAAGTGTGACCAAGGTTTCAACCGGTGCCTTCGGCGGCTGCGACAGTCTTGCCGAAATTACCTTTATGAACGACAAGACAGAAATATCAAGAACATTATTAACCGACGGGACCAAGAAGCTTACCGCCGTTCCGTTGACAGCAACCATAAAAGCAAACTGCGGTTCAACGGCAGATTCTTATGCCGATAATTACTCAATCAGTTTTGAGCCTTTTGAAGAAAAGACAATAGCTTCCGTTAATCTTACTGCTTTTCCAGAACAGCTTGTTTATTTTGTAGATAAGGACACAGCTTTCAGTAAAAACGGAGCAGTTATCAAGGTGACCTATGACGACGGAACATCCGTATCGCTTAAAAACAGATTTACAGTCGATTGGAAGGATGCCGATATCGGCAAGGCGGGAACATATAATCCTGTTCTCATTTATAAGGGTTATGAATTTCCTTTTGAAATATCCGTATTAGGAAATTATGTGTTCAACGGTATACCAGAAAGTAGAGTTTTCGGTGATATATATTGTAAAAAGGGCGAGTGGATTGCAGTAACCGTAATCCCACAACATACAGGTGAATACAGATTTTGTTTCAGCAAT
Source organism: Oscillospiraceae bacterium (assembly GCA_015066045.1). Taxonomy (GTDB): domain Bacteria; phylum Bacillota; class Clostridia; order Oscillospirales; family Acutalibacteraceae; genus UBA6857. The sequence goes on along the minus strand of SVPD01000029.1, from coordinate 26,133 downwards.
ACTTCAGACGTTGAAATAGATACGGATATAACAAAACACAATTTTAACGGTGTTACATACACCGACAAGCAGACCTATCAGAAGGATACGGAATATACTTTTCATATAAAAGCAACCGCCGAAAGTAAAACTGTGCGATTGTTTGAAACAGACGATATATATTTTGAAATGCTTGATAACGGAACTTATGAAGCAAAATTCAGTTTAACCGGGGGAGACATTGTTATTCCTTCCGAATACGGCGGGATTCCCGTAACCAAGGTTGCCGACGGCTTTATAAAAAAATGTGCGAATTATAACTCGGTAACTGTATCCGAGGGCATAACCGAAATCGGCAGTCAGGCATTTGCATCGTGTAAGAAAAAAGTTATTCTTCCCGAAAGCATTGAAGTAATCGGCAGTAAAGCTTTCTACTTGTGTGATGGCTTGACGGGTATTTTTACAATCGGGGCATCCGTAAAGAAAATATCCGGGTATGCCTTTTCCGAATGTAACAGTTTAACAGGTTTAGTTCTGAAGGGTGAAGGCATAAACGTGGGTGATTATGCTTTTTCGTCGTGCGTGAATCTTAAGGAAGTAACTGTTGCTTCTGCTGATAATACATACGGTAAAAATGTATTTTACGATTGTAAAATACTCAAAAAGGTGACATTGAATCCTTACACCAAAAGCTTTGGCGTAAGTATGTTTTCGGGTTGTCAGGCTCTTGAAGAAATAAACGGCACCGAAGGTATAATGAAAATTGAAAACGGAGCCTTTGCCGGTTGTTCGTCTCTTTCGGATGTTGATTTTATTTCCGGTGTTAAGGATATCGGAAGTGGAGCTTTTTCCGGTTGTAAAAGTATAGAGGAAATAAAGCTTAATAAAGATATGACCGAAATTAGGGACAGCGCCTTTTCCGGGTGCACCGGTCTTAAAAAAATTGAAGTACCCGAAAATGTTACAAAGATCGGTGAAAGTGCTTTTTCGAATTGCAGTGGCGTAACTGAGCTCATTTTAGGCAACAAGCTTAAGGAAATCGGAGCTTATGCTTTCAGATACATGAGTTTTGAATCCATAAGTCTTCCCGATTCCGTGGAGGTTATCGGCAACAGCTGTTTTAATGGATGTAAAGCTCTTAAGGAATTTACAATGCCCGAAGGCTTTACCGCTGTTCCCGCCTTCTGCTTCAAAGACTGCAGCTCATTGGAAAGCTTTTCTTCTGAAACTGATATTACCGTGGTAAACACATATGCCTTCAGCGGTTGTTCAAAGCTTAAGACGGTTGATTTCTGGGATACGGTGACTAAGGTAGATGTGGATGCTTTTGAAATGTGCGCTTCACTCACAAGTGCACCCTTTGAAAAAGTCAGCTATATTGGTACCAGAGCTTTCTATCGGTGTCTCAGACTTAAAAGTGTTAATTTCCCGTTACAGGGTACAATCATAAATGAAAGAGCCTTTTACGGCTGCACATCTCTTAAAGAGATTGACATTAAAGAGAACAGCACCGTGTCTCTTGAGGCATTTGCAGAATGTCTCGGTCTTGAAAAAATAACGTTAAGGGATAATGTAAACTTTAAAAGCAACTCCTTCAACGGAAACGGTTCATTAAAGGATTTATATCTTTTCACAGCCTTCGATACACACATAGCTTTCTTTTATTTGCCCTCGGATGTAACATTCCACGGTTATAGCGGTAGCAGCGCTGAAGCATATGCAAACAGAAACGGCTATAAATTTGTTTCTGTGGAGGGTCATTCCCATTCATACACCTTAACCACAACCCCGGCCTCAGACTGCCGTACGCGGATTTACAATGTTTACTCTTGTGCTTGCGGTTACAGCTATCAGAAAGAGGTGAGTGACTGGTCGACCAGGCATCATTATTCGGATTTTACCACTGACAAAGAGCCCACCTGTACCGAGCCCGGTGTAAAATCAAAGCATTGTTACTGCGGAAAAAACAGAAGTGATATAACCGTTATCGAGCCTCTCGGCCACACAGAAATCATCGACATCCCAGCCGTAGCTCCCACAGCAACCGAGCCTGGTTATACCCATCAGAGCCACTGCTCTGTCTGCGGTGAAACTGTAGTAAAGCGTGAGCTTATCAGTCACAGTGAATATGATATTCTTGTTGATGATAGTGAAGTTACTGCATATAAATTTGATGCTGCCACTCCCGAAAATGACGGTGAGGATGTGGTTATCACCTTCAAGCTTAAGAATAATGTTTATCTCAGCTATATCGATAAAACCGTTATTTATAAGGTCGGTGAAGTAAAACTTTCAAAAACTGAATTAACTTATAATGGTAAGGTTCAGAAGCCTGCTGTTACTGTAAAAGACAGCACAGGAGAGAAGTTGACTTTGAACAGAGATTACAGGGTTACATATTCTGCTGATTCAAAATATTGCGGTGAATATAGTGTTAAGGTTGATTACATCGGTAATTATGCAGGTAACAAGACTCTTTATTATGACATTGTTCATAATTGGGGTGTAGGTGAAATTACCAAATCTCCCACATGCACAAAAACAGGTATAAAAACATTCACCTGTGGATGCGGTGTTTCTTATACTGAAACCATTGTAAAACTTGGTCACTTATATTCAAACGCTTGCGATACAATCTGTAACAGAAGCGGTTGCGGTACAAAGAGGACCATAACTCACAATTATGCAGCAGCAACCTGTACAACAGCAAAGAAGTGTAAGGTTTGCGGTGCAACAAGCGGAAACAAGTTAGGTCACTCATATTCAAATGCTTGTGATACAACCTGTAATACTTGTTCGACAAAGAGAACGATAACTCACTCCTACAAGAGCGTAACAACAAAAGCAACACTTACAAAGAATGGTAAGATTGAAACAAAATGTTCAGTTTGCGGCAAGGTGTCAAAGACTGTTACAGTTTACTACCCTAAATCAATCAAACTTTCAAAGACCTCATACACCTATAACGGCAAGGTGCAGACACCTTCCATATCCGTAAAGGACAGCAAGGGCAATACCCTTAAGAAGGATACAGACTATACCGTTAAATACGAAAGCGGCAGAAAAGCAGCGGGCGCTTACACTGTTGCAATTACCTTCAAGGGTAAGTACAGCGGTACAAAGAAGCTTACCTACACAATTGCTCCCAAGGCCACAAGCAAGGTTACTGCAAGTCAGACAACCTCTACAATCACACTCAAGTGGAGTAAGGTAACAGGTGCTGACGGCTACAGAATTTACAAGTACAGCACAAAGACAAAGAAGTGGGATACAGTAAAGACCGTTTCCGCATCAACACTCAACTACAAAATCAAGGACCTTAAGGCAGGCACAGCCTACAAGTACAGAGTAAGAGCTTATACTAAGGATGACGGTACAATCTGGGGAGCATATTCAAGCACATTTGAAACCGCAACGAAGTGCAAGACTCCTTCAATCATCAAACTCACAACAACCAGGGGTAAGGCTTCCTTCACTTGGTCAAACGTAAGCGGTGAAAGTGGCTATCAGGTTTACTACTCAACCAAGAAAGACAGCGGCTACAAGAAGGTAGCTTCTTATAAGGCAAACATTGTCAAGGGCTCAAAGAGTAAGCTCAAGAGCGGCAAGAAGTATTACTTCAAGGTACGTGCTTATAAGAAGGTTGACGGTAAAACAGTTTATGGCTCATTCTCATCTGTTAAGAGTATAAAAATCAAATAACACCCGTCAGGCTCTCTGAAGCAAACAGAGAGCCTGATTTTTACTTGTGAAAGTACAAAAAGCATCCGTGAAAAAAATTATTTTCTTGTAAGTTTTTGCCCTTTTCTTTCGTTTAATATTATGAAGGACTAATATTAAATAAAAAGGAGAATAAAAAATGGATGCATTTGAAAATTTAATGATTTTAATTCCTATTATAAGTGTTCTTGAACTTTTATCGATAGTTTTTTCGATACTCTTTATGCACTATTCGGCAAAGCACAGAAATCATCAGCTTTCCGTAGGCTGGTATATCTGCGGATTTCTTTTCGGAATATGGACTCTTATAGTATTTCTTATCAAAAGAAAAGATTTCCCCGGCCCCAAAACAAAGGTATGTTATCAGTGTGGACGAAAATTCCCTGACAGCTTTCAGATGTGCTCAAACTGTCTTATTGATCTTCCTGTGATTAATGAGGAACAAAAGAAAAAGGATGGAAAACTCACAAAAATATTCGGAACGGCTGTTATAGTTACAATAGTGGCAACTCTGATAACAGGTATTCTTTCGGGCTTTCTTTTTGCTAAGGAAATTATGGAAGATCCGGATTTCGGCCTTTTAGATGAGGATAACAGAATTTCCATTGGCGGAGTTTTTTATGACAAAAAAGGAAACAGCTATGACGAGTGGGATAAGGTTATTCTTTACGATAAGGAAAACAGAACCTACACCTATACTGTAGAAGAGCCCGAAAATGCGGAGGATGACCTTTTTGCTATTCCTGATTATTACTATATCCGTGATGACGGCGAAAAGTATTTCACCTATGATTGCTATGTTTCGGAGGACGGTTGGTTCTACTGCGATAAGGGCGGACTACTGGAGCTTGTTACGGAGGATACCTCTGCTATGAGCGAGGAAGAGCTGAACGAATATTACAACAGCTTGTTAGAAGCGGACAGCGAATACAAATATTACGACTATGCTTATAAGGATAAGAACGGAAAGATATACTACAGTGCCGATGAAGCCTCCTGGAACGAAAAGGGTGAGCTGATTACGGCTGAAAACGATGTTGTGAAATAACGAAATATTACCCGTTAAGATTGCAGTCATTCTGCTTTCTTAACGGGTGTTTTTGTATGTAAGGAAGGATGTAATAATTCAATAATACTTAATGAAAAAAAGCTTTCATCGATTTTGTTGCAAACAGCATTAGGGAAAATATAACAATGTGAATAATTCCGTATAAACAAAGGCTTTATGCTTTGTTACGGATATTAATTTTTAGTTGTTGCGGTATTTTGGGTGATTTTGCAAAAGTGCCCTATTATATAATAAAGAGAGGTATTTCGATTATATAATAACTGCCCCCACCAATAAAATTTTTGAGAGAAGAAAATCAGTATTCTGGTATATGGATACTGCGTTAGATTTTTATATAATTAAAAAATTTTTCAAAATCAGGAACAATTTTATATATCTAATTCCCATTACTATTTAGAGAGATAAATTACATATCACTTGTCAGTTTTTGACGGGTGTTTTTTTATGCCTAAAAACCTGAATTTCGGTATGTGAATACTGCGTCACATTTTTCGCAGTTAAATACAAATATCAAAAAAATTTAGAAAGGAGTTTTACAATGACTTAGTACAAATCACAATCTGAGCCAAAACCTTAATATTTGGCTCAACATAAAATTCAACTGAGGCTCAATGGCTCAAAATATAGAAAGAGAAAATGACCTTTGAAGTTAATTCTTTAAGGGTCATTTTTTATGCCCGAAAATATTTTGGGGCTTTTTGAAAAGTCAGGAACATTTTCTATGCGATTATGTCGTAGATAAGTGAAGGCAATTTTGTCTGACACATAGCGAAGCTCGTCTGTGGATTTATCCGAATCAGAAAGATTAACTGCTCCCCTTTGAAGCGGTAAATCTTTCTGATAAAAGCCTCGCAGAGCCCACTGACATCTTTGCACAGGAATACTGTGAAAGTGTCATAGTGGGTTACGCACTTTCAAAGAAAGCGGACGTGTCATAAGAACCTGACTCTGTCAGAACCTTGTTACTCGCAAGGCTCGTAATAAGAACCTGCCTACGGCAGAACCTTGGCGGCGTGGCTTCGCCACTGGCTAATGTGGGATTACGAGCTTTTGAAGAAAGTTAGCGGAACAAGAAAAAAGCAGTAATGCAGAAAGGAGGTAAAACCTATGTCAAAGAAAAACTATAGTGTAGCAAGAGTTGTCACTCATACACAAAGCACAATCGGTAAATGTGAACGGCACAACGAGAGAAAGAATGAGTCTTACGCAAATATGAATGTTGATACGGCTCGGTGTGATATGAACGTGCATTTCAGGAGTTGCGGTGAACTGACCTACAATGAACAACTGAATAAGCTCATAGCCGAAAAGAAGGTCTGTATGCGAGGTCTGAAGGCTGATGCGAAGGTTTTTGATGAAATGATATTTGATGTCAACACAGATTACTTTGAAAAACACGGCGGTTATGAATATGCCAAAGAGTTCTACGAAGAAGCCTACAGATTTGCAGTTGCTCTGTACGGTGAACAGAACATCATCTCCGCCGTAATGCACGCTGATGAACTGAACGTTGCTCTTACAGAACAGTACGGAAAACCTGTGTACCACTATCATATGCATCTTGTTGCTCTGCCTGTTGTAGAGAAACAAATCTTATGGACAAAGCGGTGCAAGGATAAATCACTCGTAGGTACTGTCAAAGAAACCGTCAATCAGATAAGTCATTCAAAGAAATGGAAGTCACCTCAGGCTTTGGATGAAAACGGCAATGTCATATTCAACGAAAAAGGCAAGCCTGTGCTGATTCCGTCTTACAGTATCTTGCAGGATGATTTCTTCAACCATATGCAAAGAGCCGGTTTCAATGATTTTATCCGTGGTGAAAAAGGCAGTACGGCTGAACATCTGTCTTGTCTGCAATATGAGATACAGCAGGATAAAAAGAGGTTTGAGGAAATCAAGGAACGATTACAGACAGAAGAAATCCGATATGATGAAATTCAGACCGTGCATAAAACCTTCAATGAAATTGACGCTATGGGCAAAAAAACGCTTACTGGTAAAGTCACAATTTCAAGCGAGGATTTCAAAGACCTGAGTAATATGGCAAAGCAATCTGTTGCAGCAAGGAGCAAGATTTTTGACCTTGAAGGAGAAAACGAACGACTCCGAAAAAGGAATTGGGAATTGCAGAGCCATATAAACAGACTAAGCAAAAGGCTTAGTGAGTTTGAACAAATCTGTGCCCCGTATCTTGAAGCTTTGAGGCTTATGCCCGAAAAAGTAAAAGCATTTATATCGGATGTGCTGAAAACTGTCCGAAAAGAGAAAGAACTAACAAAATCACAAAATATCAAAACTAAAAAATCTAGTAAAGAAAGGTAATTTGAATTATGAAAAATTTTGAAAAATTAGTGACAACCATGAGCGTATTTACAGATACACTCACACCTCTCACCGAGTCACCCTTTAAAGTTGTTGATGACAAGGCAATGAGAAATTTAACCGAAAGCATTAAGAAGTTCGGTATTCTTGAACCTATTACCGTTCGCAAGCCCGATGATACCAAAAGCGGAAAGTTTGAAATCATCTCCGGCTATCGCAGATGGGAAGCGTGTAAGCGTTTAGGCATCACCTCTGTTTCTGTAAGAGTCCTTAATCTTTCAAGGGATGATGCAATCATAGCGATGGTTGATGCTAACCTTTGCCACAGAGAGCACATCCTGCCAAGTGAAAAAGCTGCCGCATACAAAATGAAGCTTGATGCTATGAAAAGGCAGGGCTACAGAAGTGATCTGGAGACAGGTGCAACTTCTGCAACATTGTTGCAGAAGTCAGAAACATCCATTCAGAAGCTTGCGAACGAAAGCGAGGATAACAGAGAAACTATCAGGCAGTATATCCGCCTGACTAACCTTGAAAAGCCACTTCTTGACCTTGTAGACAATGGCAGAATGGCATTTCGCCCTGCTGTAGAGCTTTCATATTTACCGCCCGCAGAACAGCAGATGGTACTTGAAACTTATGAAACAGATGAGATAACTCCATCACTCTCACAGGCACAACGAATCAGAAAACTTTCGGAGCAAGGCTCACTTGATACTGACAATCTGTTTGAGATTATGACTGAGCCGAAAGCTAATCAGAAACCGACAATAAAGTTCTCTGTTGAACGCTTACAGACAGTTGCTCCGAAGGTAAAAGAAAGTGATCTTGAAAACTTTGTTTTGAAAGCTTGCGAGCATTATTACAGGTATCTTCAGCGACAGCGAGATAGGGATGCGAGGTGATTAGATGTATAAATTATATTTACTGTACAGATTTATAAAAGAATCTTTTACAACTGTGCTTAACAGCACTTGCGGTGAGTGTGAGATACCCGTATGGGAAAAGTACACCTTATCTATTGAAGAAGCTGCTGAGTATTTCCGTATAGGCGAAAACAAACTCCGCAGTATTATCAATAAAGATAAGTTTGCAGAGTTTATCCTATGGAACGGTAACAGGGCACAGATTAAGCGTAAGCTTTTTGAAAAGCATATTGATAAGATGAGCTTTATCTGATAGTCGCACATTTGTCATAACAGCCGTGATGTAGTAAATTATATTTGCTATGTCACGGCTAATATAAGCAAGGAGGTTTAAATATGTCAGAAAAAAGACGTGATAAAAAAGGCAGGCTGTTATGGAACGGTGAAAGCCAAAGGAAAGACGGCAAGTACGAATATAAATATGTGGATGCCAAAGGTGTCAGACACTCTGCTTACAGTTGGAAACTTGTCGATACAGATAAAGTTCCTGCGGGTAAGCGATGTGATATGAGTCTTCGGGAAATGGAAAAGCAGATACAGCGAGATATTGAAGACGGCATTAAATCTTATGAATCTAAGCGTATCACATTGAACGACTTTTGGCAGATGTATATTGATATGAAATACGAGCTTAAGCAGTCCACCCGTACCAATTACAAGTATATGTATACAAAGTATGTGGTGGATGATTTGGGACTCAAAAATATATCATCAATAAAATACAGTGACATAAAGAAATTCTATATTTCTCTTATAAGGGAGCGAGGATTTAAACCCAACAGTATCGAGAATATAAATACCATTCTGCACCCTGTTTTCTCTATGGCGGTGAGGGACGGTTATATTCGTGTCAATCCGTCTTCAGGAGTGATGGCTGAAATCAAAAAGAGCCACAATTGGGAGAAGGGAAAACGGCATGCTCTTACAGTTTCAGAACAAGAGGCGTTTGTCAATTTTATTTCCGGCTCCTATATGTATAGGCGATGGCTTCCGCTGTTTACTGTTTTTCTGGGTACAGGTTGCCGTGTGGGTGAGATTATCGGTCTACGGTGGGAAGATTGCGATTTTGAAGATGGTATCATCAGCATTAATCATAATCTTATATACCGACAGCAGGACAGCGGCAGATGTGAGTACCATATCACTACACCTAAAACTAAATCGGGTGAAAGAATTGTACCTATGCTGACCGAAGTTAGAGAATCACTTCTGAAAGAACGAGAATATCAGGAAGTGGAGGGCTTTAATAAAACAGTTATTGACGGATATTCAGGCTTTATCTTTAAAAACAGATTCGGCAATGTTCATTCACCAATGGGCATAAACAGAGTGATTGACCGTATTGTAAAAGAGCACAACAAACAGGAATCGGAACTTGCTGAAAAAGAGGGGAGAGAGCCACTCATTATACCTCACTTTTCGGTTCATAATCTTCGTCATACCTTCTGCACAAGATTTTGTGAGAACGAAACCAATATCAAAATCATTCAGGAGATTATGGGACATGCCGATATTACAACCACAATGGATGTTTACAACGAAGCGACCAAAGAGAAGAAAAAAGAGTCCTTTGCAGGACTTGAGGGTAAGATTAAGGTCTGCTGATTTTACGACAAAAGTTACGACATTTCACCATAAAGTTATAAGAAGATATAAAAAGATATGTTCTAATGGCTTCAACAAGTGTGGGGATTTAAGAAGATTTGAGAGCATTTATAAAGCTTCGAGAAAAATCCCCACAATGAAGAGCTTGGATAAATAAAACTCTCAATAAGCCCTATTTTACTGGGGTTTTGAGGGGTGTAAAACACCAAAAACTTACATCATACATCAATTTTACATCAATCGATGCAAAAAGTGTGCAGAGAAACATTTTTTCTGAATTTTTGATGTAAGTTCACAACTAAAAATATGAGAGACTGTTAACAGATTTTATTCTGAAAACGGTCTCTTTTTTTATGCCTTAAAATCGGCACATTGGATTGATTTTTCTTTGTGAGCTAAAATGAAGGTACCAAATACAGGGAGGTCATTTTATGAGAAGAAAAATTAAAGTCAAGTTTACGGACTTTGAGTGCAACCTTTTAATCAATGGTATGAATGAGTTCCGTAATTTGCTTTTGGCAGAAAATTTGCCCACCGAGGACGTTGATGAGCTGCTCATGAAAATCATTGATAAAAGTGAAAAATAAGGAGGCTGTCATTATGTCAAACAAAACAGAGATACGGTTGCTATAAAGCCGGAGACGGATATGTTATTATTGAGGATTCAGACAACATAACTCTTTACAATGCCACTATTGATGTCAGAGAAACTGAAAGCGAATGCGGTGTTGCTCACTATTGATAAAACCGAACAAAATGATTACCGCCGGGGAGAAATCCTCGGCGGTGATGTCATTTATAGAGAAAAAACGATTCAGAAGGCTTTTTTCGTATGTCTACATATAAATTAATTGCAGAGCCGCTAAATGAAAGAAGGTGTAGTTTTAATAAAGATAAAAACGGAATACTGAGATTGAAATGCGGTTTATGCCATTCTTTCCAAGGCTTCAAGAGTAACCTCATATTTTGTCTGTTCGCCTTTAATGAAATGCTCCATTTCCTCTATCATATAATAAGCCATTCTCTGCGGCTCATTGCCTGTGCTTCCTGCAATATGAGGAGTAAGTATTGCATTCGGACACCAAAATAGAGGATTTATGTACGGAAAATATTCGTTTTTGATTACGTCGGCTACTAAAGTTATTGAAGGATGTAAAAGAAGTGTTAAAGCAAGCGAGTACTCGGCAACCTGTGCCCCTCTGCCCGTATTAATAAAGGTGGAGTGCTTTTTCATTCTGCTGAAAAGCCTGCGGTTAAAAACATTTTTCAGTTCAGGCTTATTTGCAAGGTGGTTACTGATAACATCACAGCTGCTGAAAATCTCTTCAAGACCGATTAGCTTTACATTAAGTGCTTCTGCCTTTTCTTTGCTCACAAACGGGTCATAAGCATAGACCTGAACATCAAGCTCCATAAGCCTTTTTGCAACCATCTGACCGATGGCCCCGAGTCCTATAAGACCAACCCTGCATTCAAAGTTTCCGGGTGACGAATTGGCGAAACTGAAGGATCGCGGAAGAAGGGAGCGATAACATTTTGCCGACTGGAAATACCCCTTTGAAGCAAGCGTAATCTGAGCAAAGGTATATTCGGCAACGGGAACGGCATTTGCGGCAAAGGCACTGAAAACCTTTACCCCGCTTTCAAGAAAGGGACGTGCAAAATATTGTACGGTGCCTGCCGAATAAAATACAGCCTTCAAATTCGGCATATATTCTTTTATTTCTTCTTTGGTGAATTTCGGCATTCCCCAGGTAGCAAAGGCAATTTCACAATCTTCAAGGAAGCCTTTGTTTTCTTGAAGATTTTTTTTGTTTATTTTACAGGAAAGCTCACCGTATTCATCAAGTCTTTTTAAAACATCGGCAGTATATACCTTTGAAAACTGTCTTTGATTTGTTCCGAATAGCGCTATCTTCATTTTTCTTCCAGCCTTTTTGTTTGTTATTTTGATATGATTTTATCATATTTGTTTTATATAAACAATACAAAATCTCATTTTATTATTGTATTTTTTTTATTAAAATGTTAAAATGTACGGGATAAAACACCAAAAGGAATGATATTATGCAAATTTCTCTTTCAGATAAAATCAGTGTCTATGGCAGAGAGGTTCATAACCGAGTGCTTTTTCAGCCAATGGAGGGCTGTGACGGCACAGCTGACGGAGCTGTCGATGAGCTTACCAGACGCAGATACCTCCGCTTTGCCGAGGGTTCTCCCGGTATAATATGGTTTGAAGCCACCGCCGTTTGTAATGAGGGCAGAGCTAATCCGCGTCAGCTTTACATAAACGAAAAAACGGTGGGCAGTTTTAAATCTTTAATAAGTGAAATAAAAACTAAATCAACTATTCTTCACGGTTTTGAGCCGATTATCATAGTTCAGCTTACCCACAGCGGCCGCTACAGCAAACCTGACGGTACACCTGAGCCTATCGTCGCTTACAGAAATGAGCTTTGGGAAAAAGGAAAGGAAGCACAGCCCTTCAAGGTGGCTACTGATGAATATTTTGACACTATCCCTGCTATGTATAAAAAAGCTGCTGAGCTGGCTCTTGAAGCTGGCTTTGACGGTATGGATGTAAAATGCTGTCACGGGTATCTTTTCAACGAGCTTTTAAGCGCTCACAACAGGGAGGGCAGATACGGAGGTTCCCTCGAAAACAGAACAAGACTTTACTTTAACTGCATCGATGCTGTAAAAGAGGCCGTCGGAGACAAGGCTTTTGTTACTACGAGACTCAATTCCTGTGACTGCTTTCCGTTCGGTTATGGCTTCGGTGTAAACGAAAATGATGAAACAGACCTTACAGAAACCAAAGCTATTATAGAAAAGCTTTATGAAAAAGGAATAGAGCTTGTTAATCTTACGATAGGCAATCCCTATCTTATTCCTCACACCAACCGCCCGTATGCCGCAAAATCTCCTGAGGACGGCAGAATCGGAATGAAGCGTGTTTATGATGTGACAAAAGAAATTACAAGCTCATTTCCTGATATGAAGTTTGTGGTTTCGGCTCTCACTTATGAGGGCGAAAATGCTGTAAAATATGCTGAAAAACTTCTCAATGAGGGTGTCGGCGATTTCGCAGGATTCGGCAGAATGACATTCGCTTATCCGACATTCTATAAGGATTATCTCAAAAACGGCACTCTCGATAAAAACAAGGTATGTATCAAATGCAGTAAATGCTCCGAGCTTATGCGTGCCGGTACGGTTTCGGGTTGTGTTATCAGGGACAGCGAGAAGTATATGCCCTATTACAGGGAATATGTTATGAAGAAATAAGGTGAAGAATATGGTTGCAGTTGTAACGGGAGGAAGCAGAGGAATAGGCAAGGCCATCGCCGAAGAGCTTTTAAAAATCGGCTACAGCGTAATTATTACGGCAAGAAATAAAAGCGGTGAAGCTGAAGCACTTGAAAAGGAATATGACGGCAAGGTGTTTTTTGTGCCTTGTGATATTTCAAAGGATGAGGACAGGAAAAATCTTTTTTCTTTTGTTGACGGTACCTTCGGTAAGCTTGATTTGCTTGTAAATAATGCGGGGGTCGCACCGAGAGAAAGAAAGGATATACTTGAAATCACACCTGAAGATTTTGACTGTCTTACAGACATTAATTTAAAGGGTACCTTCTTTGTTACCCAGGGACTTGCACCTCTGCTTATGAAAAATGAAAAATCAAGGATTGTAAACATATCCTCTATGTCTGCTTATACCGCATCGGTGAACCGGGGCGAATACTGTATTTCAAAGGCAGGCATCGGAATGATAACCAAGCTTTTTGCCGCAAGACTTGCAGAGTACGGTGTAAGCGTAATTGAAATAAGACCGGGCATTATAGAAACTGATATGACCTCAAAGGTCAAGGAAAAATATGAGAAGCTTATAGCCGAGGGTATTACCCCCATAAACAGAATGGGCAGACCCGAGGATGTTGCTAAATGCGTGATTTCTGTGGCAGAGGGTAATTTTGATTTCTGCACGGGGACGGTAATAGACTGTGACGGCGGATTTAATGTGAGGCGCTTATGAGAAAGATTTATAAGGCTCTGATAATAGGTAGCGGTGCGGCGGCTTACAGCTGTGCAGACTGGCTTTACAGAGAGGGTATAGAAAATATTGCAGTAGTCACGGAAGAGAGGCTTTCGGGTACATCACGCAATACGGGAAGCGACAAGCAGACCTATTATAAAATTTCGATGGACGGTTTTACTCCCGACAGCCCGTACAAAATGGCATCCGATATGTTCGCAGGCGGCTCCTGTGACGGAGAAAAGATGTATATTGAGGCTGTAAACAGTCAGAGGTGCTTTCTTCGTCTCTGTGAATACGGAGTTAACTTTCCTACGGATAAATTCGGCGGCTATCCCGGCTACAAAACCGACCACGATGACACAGTAAGAGCCACATCCGTAGGACCGCTTACATCAAAAAGGATGACAGAAAAGCTCGAAAGGGTTGTTCTTGAGAAAAACAAAACGCCTATTTTTGACAATAAGCTTGTAATAAAAATACTCACCCTTAACGGCAAAACTTACGGTGTGCGGGTGCTTGATACAGCTACAAATAAAACCGAAAACATCTTTGCCGAAAATGTAATCTGTGCCACGGGTGCTCCTGCATGTATTTATGAGGATAGTGTTTATCCCCAATCTCAGCACGGTATGACAGGGACTCTTATTGAAGCCGGTGTCAGAATGTGCAATTTTACCCAATGGCAGTACGGTATGGCATCGGTTGATTTCCGCTGGAATGCATCCGGCAGCTTTATGCAGGTTATCCCGCGTTTCATCAGCATAGATGAAGAAGGAAAAGAAACAGAATTCCTTAAAGATTATTTTTCTGACATAAATGAGGCCTACAGTTATGTTTTTTTTAAGGGTTATCAATGGCCGTTTTCTTTTAACAGGGCAGAGAAAAGCTCAAAGGTTGACCTTGCAGTACATTCTGAAATGAGTAAAGGCAGAAAGGTTTATCTTGACTACAGAAAGAACCCTGCCGATTTCAGCTTTGAAAAGCTATGCAACGAAGCCAGACAGTACATAAATCTGACAGAGTGTATGGCTGATACGCCTTTTGAAAGACTCAAAAAGCTTAACAGCAAGGCTATTGATGTTTATCTTCGGCAGGGTATTAACCTCGAAACCGAGGCGCTTCGTATTGCCGTATGTGCACAGCATAATAACGGCGGTGTTTATACGGATATCAACTTTGAAACAGACATAAAAGGACTTTATGTTATCGGTGAAGCGGCAGGCACCTTCGGTCTTTCGCGGCCCGGTGGCTCTGCTCTAAATGATACTCAGGTTGGCGGGCTTATAGCCGCAAAGCACATAAAAGCTAAGAATGCGGAGCCTGTTGATGAAAATAAGCTGTCGGCCTTTGAAATCAAACAGAAGGCTTTCACGGTTAACGGTACGGTAGACTACTCTCGTTTCAAAAAGAAAATGAGTCAGTCCGCAGCATTTAAAAGAGATTATGAGAGCTGTCTTTCGCTTCTCAAGGAGGTCAGTGAGGCTCTCGCTGCCTACCCTGACGAGCACAGAAGCCTTTTAGAATACTACCGTGACAGGGATATGCTTCTGAGTATGAAGGCACTCCTCGAAGCCATTGTTTCAGAGCTTCCTGAAACAGGCAGCCGCGGCGGAGCAGTTTTCATAAAAAACGGTGAAGCAGTAAAGGAAAATCTTCATTTCAGAGATTATCTTACTGTTACCTCCGACGGTAAAACCGAATATATCAGGGTTTCACCCGTACCTTACGGACAAAAGCCCTTTGAGCATTACCTGAGCAGAATAAATGAAGGAGAAACAATATGAACACAGGAAACAGAAAAATCGACATTAAAAGAGCGTCCAATAAAGAAATATTAGCCTTCTCACTTTTACCTCTCGGTTTTTTCTTTATAGACTGCACAGTTTACACCGTAATCAATTTTTATATGACCGATGTTCTCAAGCTGAGCATGGGCCTTGTATCAATTGTTCTTTTAGGCACAAAGGTGTGGGATGCAATAAATGATCCCATTATGGGACAGATTGTTGAACGCACAAGAACAAAATGGGGAAAATGCAGGCCTTATCTTCTGTGGATACCCATTCCCTTTGCTGTTACCACAGCCCTTTTGTTCCTTCCCGTAAACTTTCCCGAAAGCTGGAACATCATAACAAAGGACGGCATTAATTTAGGTAATGCAGGTAACTTCGTGTATATGCTTATTATGTATATGGTTTACATTACAGCCTATACCGCCATTGAAATTCCCCGAAACAGTCTTACTCCTCTTGTTTTTCCGCAGAAGGATTCCAGAGTTAAGGCCGTGTCAATTTCTAATACAGTAGGTTCACTGGGTACAATTCTTCCCTCTGTTCTTATATGGACCATGGCAGGTCTTTTAGGTAACGGCAAAAAGGATATGACCGATATGGGATATTTTTGGTCGGCAGCAATTTTTGCAGTTATGGGTGCCGCTATTATGATGTGGTCATTCTTCGGAATAAGAGAAAAGATTTTTATTCCGCCCAAAAAAGAAAAATCATCAAAGAACATAAAGGTTATTCTTAAAGATAAGAGAATAGTTATGCTTCTTCTTGCTGCATTCTTTAACGGCATTATAAACATAGGTGCAATTTTCCTTTCATACTTTGCACGCTGGAACTGTATCGGCATTCTGCCTATGGACAAGATTAATCTTTTCATTGAAGGTATTGTCGGCAAAAATCCGAACATAGATGCTGTGGCCATTCTTCCTACGCTTCTTTCCGTTATGAGCGGTGCATCCTATATGCTTTCAATGCTTCTTGTTCCGCCGCTTCTTAAAAAAATGTCTAAAAAACAGCTCTGGATATGGATGTCCTTCCTCGGAGCTGCTGCAAACATTATTGTTTACATAATCGGCATTTATGTGGTACCCTATAATACTATACCGGGCTTTATCCTTTATGCGGTACTCCGTTTCTTTACTAACTTCCCGGTCGGTATGAGCACAGTGCTTATTGTTTCCATTATCGCAGATGTGACTGACAGTGTCGAAATGGAAAAGGGCGACCGTCTCGAGGCTACCGTTTACTCCTTTAAGGGACTCTTATATAAGGTATCAGTAGCAGTATTCAATGTTGTAGTTCTTCAGGTTATCGACATTTTAGGCTATAACGCTGAAAAGATGGAGATTATAACCGAAAATGTTACGAAGCCTCTTATTACCTCCACCACTCAGGCAAGTATTATTGACGGAGTGAATTACACTGCTCTTCTTAATGGCATATTCTTTATGCTTACGGCTATGGGCGCGATAGGTCTTATCCTTCAGGCTATTCCGATGATATTCTTTAAGTTTGATGAAAACGAAATGGATGCGAAGCTTCAAATATACAGAAAGCAGAAGGAAGCCGAAATGGAAGCAGTACTCTCGGAGGCGTAAGATGAATTATTTTAAATTAGGTCTTTGCAGTGTTACCTTCAGAAAAAAGAGTGCAGAGGAAGTGGTCGAGCTCGCAAAAAAGGCAGGTATCGACTATATCGAATGGGGCTCAGATGTACATGTAAAAAGTATTGATGATGCTCTTAAGATAAAAGCACTCTGTGACACGGCGAAAATAAAAATCAGTTCCTACGGAAGCTATGTGAACTGTGCCGCTTATGATGAAGAGAAGTGGATTAATACCTGCAAAATCGCAAAAAAAATGGGAGCATCTTCCGTAAGAGTGTGGCTCGGTAAAAAGGACAGCGAAAAGACAAGCGAAAGCGAATATAAGGTGCTGCTTGAAAACACGGGAAGGATATGCGATGTTGCAGACCAATACGGCTTACTTGTATGTCCCGAATGTCACGGAAACACCTTTAATAACGACACAGATGCTTTTCTTCGCTTTAAAAATGACCTGAGGAGAAAAAATTTCAGAACCTATTTTCAGTCAAGATATTTTCGTATGGAATATGACCTTGACAGAATAGACAGAACCTTTGATTTTACTGAAAATGTTCATATATCCTATCGGGATTTAAAAAGAGAACAGCTTTTCAGAAAAAAGGATAAAAACTATCTTGATACCCTTTTGAAAAAATTCAGAGAAAAGAAATTCGACGGTATCATTATGGTTGAGTTTGTTTCGGGTAACAGTGAAAAAGCTTTTTATAAAGATGTCGAAAAATTGAAAGGCTACTGAGGTGAAAGATATGTTTACTTTTGAAAAAGCAATAGAGCTCTATAAAAACGAGCCCACAAAAGAAAAGCTTTATGAGGCGGCAGATTTACTTTTAAAGGAAATGACTGTCAGTGAGCGGATCCGTCTTCTACAGGGACATGCTCTCGGTGTTACAGCTAAAAACTTTCTGAAAAACGGCAGATTCTATAACGGTGAGGCTTACCCCGCAGGCGGATGTAAAAGACTCGGCATCCCTCCTGTAATGTTCACGGACGGTCCTCGCGGTATTGTTATGAAAAAATGTACCTGCTTTCCCGTTTCAATGCTCAGAGGAGCCACCTTTGATGATGAATTGGAATACCGGATCGGTGAGGTATTTGCCAAAGAAGCATCAGCTCTTGATGCTAACCTTTTTGCAGGTGTGTGCATCAATCTTCTTCGCAATCCCATGTGGGGCAGAGCCCAGGAAACCTATGGCGAAGACCCTTATCTTTTAGGCAGAATGGGTGTCGCTCTTACAAAGGCAATGCAGGATAACGGCATTATAGCCTGCCCGAAGCATTATGCCCTTAACAGCATCGAAGACCTTCGTTTTTCAGCTAATGCGATCGCTGACGAGAGAACACTTCATGAGGTGTATCTGCCGCATTTCAGAAAGTGTATCGATGCAGGAGCGATGTCGATAATGGGTGCATACAATAAGGTCAACGGCACCTATGCCTGTGAGAATAAAGAGCTGCTTACAGATATTCTTCACGACAAATGGGGCTTTGACGGCTTCTCACTCTCCGATTTCTTTTACGGTATTTATGATGCAAAGAGAAGCCTTAAGGCAGGTATGGATATGGAAATGCCTTATCTTTTCCGTTATGCAGCTCTTTCTTATCTCCTTAAAAAGGGAGATATAACCGAGGAGGATATAAATAAATCCGCTGTAAGAATTCTCAGAGCTCTTATTTCTACTCTGCCTAAATACAAAAAACAGGATAAGTCGGTTATTCTTTCGAAAGAGCATACAGTCCTGGCAAGAGAAACGGCAACAAGGGGCATAGTGCTTCTTAAAAATGAAAATAATGCTCTTCCTATTGCCGAAGGCAAAAAGATTGCCGTTGTAGGCAGATATGCCAATAAAAGAAATACGGGCGATCACGGAAGCAGTAATGTTTTCAGCCCCTATGCGGTCACCCCATATGAAGGTCTGTGTAATCGTTTCGGCAGAGAGAACATTTCGATTTATAACGGATGCAGAGTTACTGAAGCTATGAAGGCTTCTGCAGACTGCGAGTATATTGTGGTATGTGTAGGCAGCGACTGGCTTCAGGAGGGCGAATTTCTCGTCAATCTCGGTAACGTGAAGAAAAAGCCCAAGGGCTCAGGCGGTGACAGAGCAGATCTTCACATCCCCGTGGAGGATGTGAAACTGATAAAGGGGCTTTCTTATCTGGGCAAAAAGCTTATAGTAAACATTATGGGCGGCAGTGCCTATATAATCAAAGACTGGATAGACTGTGCCGACAGTGTAATTATGTCTTTCTACAGCGGTCTTGAGGGTGGTAACGCCCTTGCAGATATTATCAGCGGAGATATAAATCCTGCGGGCAAGCTTCCCTTTACTGTGGCTGAGAGGGCAGAGGATTATCCTGCCTTCCTTCATCTCGGCACAAAGGATAAAAATATAGAATATGGCTACTATCATGGCTATACGCTCTTTGATAAAAAGGGTATCGAGCCCCATTTTCCCTTCGGCTTCGGTCTTTCCTACACTGCTTTTGAGCTTACCTGTATATCCTGCGAAAAATCAGAGGATAAAATCAAGGTGACCGTTAAGGTGACAAACAAGGGTGAGGTTGACGGCGACGAGGTAATTCAGATTTATGTCGGCAGTAATAATAAGGAAATTGACAGACCTGTAAAGCTTCTCAAAGGCTTTAAGCGTATAAGTGTTAAAAAAGGCGAAGCCGTTGAAGTTACGGTTACGGTTGATATTGACGATATTAAATTCTATTATCCCGACAAGGGTGAATGGATGCTTGACGGAAGCTACACCGTTTATGTGGGAACTGACAGCAGAAAAGTAATCTCTGCAGGAAAAGTAACCTTTTGAATGTGAGGATAAAAATGAAAAACAACATTTATTCACCTGATGAATTCATAAAAGGTCTTTATAATAAATTTAAGGCTGAGCCTTATGAAAGTGTGAACTCCTGTGAGGATGCTGTTAAAGCAGGACAGGAAATCAAAGCCAAGGTCAAGGATATATTTGCCGTAGAAAAAATCTGCTCCTTTACGGAAAAAACGGAGCTTACCGAAGTAGGCAAATCCCTAGACTATCCCGACTATACATTAAAAAAATATAGCCTCAAAATCTGTGATGGCTTAACAAGTGCCGTATATATGCTTATGCCTAAAAAGC
The DNA here is from genome assembly GCA_015066045.1 of Oscillospiraceae bacterium. Classification (GTDB taxonomy): domain Bacteria; phylum Bacillota; class Clostridia; order Oscillospirales; family Acutalibacteraceae; genus UBA6857. Next base: position 5,945 of record SVPD01000029.1, on the reverse strand, counting down.
TCAAAGAAAAAGCTAACGGTGTTGTTGCTCTCTGCGGCCACGGCTACGGTGTAAGACAAATACTCAACATCTCAAAGAGAGGAAATAAAAAGTGCTTCAATTACATCGACAACTATCAGAAAAATTTTGCGGCAGAGCTTGCAAAAAGAGGTAATGTGGTTATTGCACCTGAACTTTTCGGCTTCGGTGAAGCAAGACTTAAGCACGACTTATACAAACCCTTTTACATAAGCTCCTGTGATGAGCTTTCTCATCATCTTCTCCCTTACGGACTTACTACGGCAAGCGTAAGAATAGCCCAAGCTCTTGCGTGTGCCAAGGTACTTAAAGAGATGGACTGTGTGGATGAAGGCAAAGTGTCTTTTATGGGTATTTCAGGCGGTGGCCTTACTGCACTTTATGCTTCAGTCCTCGATGACAGTATTTACAAAACTGTTATCTGCGGTTATGTGAACACCTTTAAGGACAGCATTCTTTCTATGTGGCACTGTCCAGATAACTATATACCGCACATTCTCGAAACGGGCGAAATTTATGACTTTGCGTCGGCTCTGGCACCGAAGGAGCTGTTTATCGAATCGGGAAAAAGGGATAAGCTTTTCCCCATAGCTGCCTCCGAGCTTGCTCACGGAAAGATAAAAAGAATCTACTCTCTTATGGGTGCAGAGGATAAGCTTCACATTGATGTTTTTGACGGAAAACACTCCGTCTGCGGAAGAAAATCCTTTGACTGGCTTTCGGAATAACTTCATACATAAAAAACACGGTGAAATTCTTAAATCACCGTGTTTTGTTTATTATTCGCTTACAGGCTCAAGAGTTATTTTTATCTCTGCTTTTCTTACATTTTCAAGCCTGACTGTAAGCTTCTGAAGGTCGGTATAATCTTCGTCCCATTCCCATTCACCCTTTAATCTCTCTGCCTTCATTACAGAGAAGGTTCCGTCGGAATGAGATGTAGCCTTGAGCTGCTTGTCACCGATTGTAAGTATTGCAGTCTTTCCGTTCTCGGAGATTTCAATATCTGCCTTGGTGTGCATAAACCAGTAAATATCACTCTTGAAAAGGCACTTTATTGTATCGGTAATTTTAAGGCAAGTATATTCCTTTTCAAGTTCAAACTCTCTCACTACCTTTGTTGCACCGTTCATACGATAGGCATCGGTCATGTCAAGTCCGCATCGACCGCCCTCAGCCGTTTCCTTAAAGTATGTAAACTCACTTTCGGCGAGTACATACTGGTCATCAAGAGTCATATCAGGATTAATAACAAGAGTATTCTGTCCCTCAGCACGCTTGGAATAGTTCTTCCATCTGCCGCCCGCCGGAGTATTAAGGAAGTAACCCGGCGCATCGTAGGGACCTGGACCCAATTCCTCAGCCCAGCGCTCACCCATTGAATCAAAGACAAATGTACCTATATCAAGGTCGCCGTGGTTAATGAAATTGTATCCTCCCTTGATACCTGCAAAGGCAGCATTTTTATCGAGGTATGCACTTCTCATAAGCACCATATCCTGACCTGTATCTGATTGAAGGGATAAGGCAAGGGGTTCGTCGGAAAAATCTGCACTTTCGGGAGTATATTCTCTGTTATACCACAGAGATGACAGAGCGTTGCTTTTTCCTCCACCGTTTCTTTCGGTGTTATCAGAGGTGTCCGGAGTGAATTCACCGGGGGCATCGCTCATCTGATAGCAGGCAAGAAGAGGGTACTCATACTTTGAGGCGTACCAATGAAGAGAAGGAGAATAACACATTCTGGCCTTGTTGTCACCGAAGTTAAATACATCGGTAGGTGTAGTGATATAAACCGGGAATTTGCCAAGCTCCTTAAAGCCTGCGATTTCACTCATACCGAAATCAGTACCGAAGAAATTATTGCTTGTTGCTACAAAGTTGACTATGGCATCCATTCCTGACTGACTGTAACCGGGACCTTCGGCATATACACCGTCAGGGGTGAAATTTGCAAAGGCGATGGGCATATTTTCATAGCACATTGAAAGGAACTCCGCCGCTTTGTCTGCGTCATATTTAGAAAATGTCATACAGGCAATACCTATACCGCTGTAGCATATACTGTTCCAGTTATTCTTTGACCAGGTAAACCAATGGTTATCGTCAAGGGCAGATTTGATTGCATATTCCCACGTCTTTTCTTCGATAAAGTCTTTAAAATCTTCATCGAGATAATCATAAAGCCAATCGTAGCCTATTGAAACTGCAAGTGCCATTTCAGCTGTGGCAAGAAAATGAGAGGTGCACCAGTCATCATAGCTGCAGACCTTTTCAAGCTCAGCTTTAGCTCTTTCGGCATATTTTTCTTCGCCCGTTATCTGCCACGCATAGCCTAATATCACCATTCTGTTGATAACCTCACGGGAAATGGGCAGTATACTGTCCTCTTCATCAAGCACATAATCCATAAGCGGATAAACACCTGTATCAAGAAGAGCATCTGCATTAGAAAAAACATACTTAAGAAGCTTTTCGGTGTAGGGAGTAAGGTTATTTGTCTTATACTCTTCTCTCACTTTATCGAAATCAGCCTTACCGGCAAGGATAAAGGGGTGTTCCTTTTCAGAATTTTCCGTAAGAGCCTTTTCTATTTGCTCTTTGTCGGGATAATCCGGATTTCTGTCAAGGCTTATGTAGTCAATGCCAACCTTCACCATGTCGGGGATAACGGCAAAATAAGGAACAATATTTGTAATGCCGAGAACAATAACAAGAGCTATAGAAATTATAATTCCAAGCACGGCTTTTTTAACTTTTCTTCCTTTTTTCATTCCATCACCGCCTTAATTTATACCCTTGATTGCGGGGTAAAGCTTTCTCCATTTAAGATATTTTTCTTCGTATTTTTCGGTAAGCTTCTTTTCGGGAGAAACTGTTTCGGCAGTTCTGTAAACCTTACTTTCAAGAACTGCATATTCATCACAGGTCAGTACACCCTTTGCCGCAAGTAAAGCTGCACCGAGAGCCGCTCCCTCCTGATTTTCCGGTATCATAAGCTCTATTCCGAGGACATTTGCAATAATCTTAAGCCACAGCTCATTCTTTGTACCGCCGCCGCAGATATTTGACTCTTTAATGTCAATGCCCATATTTTTGATAATATCAATGTTGTGGCGAAGCGCAAAAGCAACGCCCTCAAGAACCGCAAGGCTCATATCGTCTTTATCTGTGTCAAGACTCATTCCGCAGAACAAACCTCTTATATCGGTGTCATTGAGGGGTGAACGCTCTCCCATAAGATAAGGAAGAAACATAACCTCATTCTCTCCGAGGCGGCTTGTTTTGATATTTACGCTGTCATATCCGTCACGAAGCACCTTTTCTACCCACCAGTTACAGCAGACAGCTGCCGAAAGCATACAAGCCATCTGATGATAGTTACGGCTTGCCGAGCAGAAGGAGTGAATTGCACTTTCCCTGTCAAGGCTGAATTTATCGCTGACGGTGAAAATCGTACCGCTTGTGCCTAAAGAAATATTGCAGTCACCGTCTTTTACGGTTCCCGTTCCGATAGCCGCCGCTGCATTGTCACCTGCACCGATGATGATTTTCACTTCACCGAGACCGAGTTCATCAGCAAGGTCAGCTTTAAGCATACCTGCACATTCGTCACTTTCAAGCACCCTTGGAAGCCATTCTTCCTTTATCCCGTGTGCATCAAGAATTTTCTTTGCCCAGCATCTGTTTTGAACATCGAAATAAAGTGTACCCGAAGCGTCGGAAACATCGGTGCAGAAGGACTCCGAAAGCCTGTAAGCCACATAATCCTTCGGAAGCATAATCTTACTGATTTTCGCATAGTTCTCCGGCTCGTTTTCCTTTACCCATAAAAGCTTGGGAAGCGTAAAGCCTGCAAAGGCAATGTTAGCCGTGTTATCAAGCAGAAATCCTTTATCTTCATTGAGAGCATCTGTCTGTGTCTGACTTCTCGAGTCGTTCCATAAAAGCGCGGGACGGATAACATTATCCTCACTGTCAAGTGTAACCAGTCCGTGCATCTGCCCTGAAAAAGAGAACGACTTTACTTCCTTTGTGTCTATATCCCGAAAAAGCTCCTTCAGTGCAGATACAGTCTGATTGTACCAATCCTCGGGATTCTGTTCACTCCAGCCGCTGTGAGGAAAATATAAGGGATATTCTTTCGTAATCGAGGAAATCACCTGACCGTCATCGCTTAAAAGCAAAGTTTTGACAGAGGAGGTGCCGAGATCTATACCAACATAATAACTCATAAGCCACCTCTTAAAACAGAATCTGATTTAAGATTGTCTGTAAATATTCCTGTCTGCCTGAGTCGGGATTTATTGTAACTCTCTTGCCGCAGGCATAATCTGAAAGCTCTTCAAGAGTTGCTTCACCCTGTACTATCCTTTCGCCGATTCCCTCATTGAAGGATGCATACTTATCCTTTATGAAATCATCTATTCTGCCGTCCTCAATAAGCTCTGCTGCTTTGATAAGACCGAGTGCAAAGGTATCCATAGCAAGAATGTGACCGTAGAACATATCCTCAAAGGTGTTACTCGGTCTGCGGTTTTTAGCATCAAAGTTAAAGCCTCCCGTAAGTCCGCCTGCCTTGAGCACCTCATACATACACATCGTTGCCTCGTAGACATCAAAGGGAAATTCATCCGTATCCCAGCCTAAAAGCAAATCACCCTGATTGGCATCAATAGAACCGAGCATACCGTTGATTGCAGAAATACGAAGCTCATGCTGGAAGGTGTGACCTGCAAGAGTTGCGTGGTTAGCCTCAATATTAAGCTTGAAATCCTTATCAAGGCCATACTGACGAAGGAAACCGATGGCAGTAGCCGCATCGAAATCGTACTGATGCTTCATCGGCTCCTTCGGCTTGGGCTCAATATAGAAATCACCTGTGAAGCCGATTTTTCTGCCGTATTCAACCGCCATTTTCATAAGACGGGCAATATTTTCCTGCTCAAACTTAACATCGGTATTGAGAAGACTTTCATAGCCCTCTCTGCCACCCCAGAAAACATATCCCCTACCGCCAAGCTTGACGGTGATATCGAGAGCCTTTTTAATCTGAGCCGCCGCAAAGCAATAAACCTCTGCACTGTTGGTGCTTCCTGCACCATTCATAAATTTGGGATTGCCGAACATATTGGCGGTACCCCAAAGGCACTTGATACCTGTCTCTTTCATTTTGATGAGTATGTAATCGGAAATCTCATCAAGACGGGCATTTGTAACATTGATGTCCTCATCCTCGGGAACAAGGTCAACATCGTGGAAGCAGAAGTATTCAATTCCCATTTTGCTCATAAATTCAAAGCCTGCATCAACCTTGGCTTTTGCGTGAGCCATAGTTGCTTTTTCACTGTCAAAACTCTTATCAGCTGTACCTGCACCGAACATATCAACACCGCAGGCTCCGAGAGTGTGCCACCAGGCCATAGCGAAGGGTAAGTGCTCGCTCATTTTCTTCCCGAAAATGACACGGTCTTTGTCGTAATAGCGAAAAGCAAACGGATTTTTGCTTTCCTTACCCTCAAATTTTACTTTGTCAATAAATTGAAAAAACTCCATAATATCTTCTCCATTTCGGTTATAAATACTCTTATATTATATCATTGTCTTTTTTCTTTTTCAACCATATATCACTAAATAACAATGCTAAGGATCAGCCTAAGGTGACGGCAGTCGAACCCGATAAGGTTTAACGGGGTATATTTTCACCGTAACTTTGTTAAAAAGCCTTGAAAGGCGTCAGCCTTTCTGCGTTTTTCGTCTTGTTACGATAAAAATCTCCTCCCGTTAAACTTCGAAGAACCTTAAATGCCCGAGTTATAGTGCATTTAAGGATTTCTTCGACGAAACAATACTCGCGTCTTGCGAGGAGAAAAATCATTAAAGGTGCTGTAAATCGGACATTTAAGGCTTATTAGGTTCGATTACCG
>SVPD01000028.1 GCA_015066045.1 Oscillospiraceae bacterium | reverse complement strand
TTGAAACCCTCTGAAACCAATTTGCAACCCCCTAAATAAAAATTGAAACCCCTAAAATAGGGGGTTGCAAAATTTCAAACTTTGTATTAAAATATGCGTGGAACTACACGTTAAGTGGACAGGCTAAACAGGCTTGTTCACTTATTTTTTTGTCTGATTATCACAAGTTTTATATGATAGAAATGAGCATATTGCACAACTGAAACGTGATTTCAGTTGTGCTTTTTGCTTTTATGAATCGTTCGCAACCACATTGTGTATTTTTACCGTGTACCCAACCCCACCTTTCGTGTACCCAACCTACCCAATCGTGTACCCAACTTTAGCTTTCGTGTACCCAACCCCCAGTGTTTACAAGGGGTGATGATTTTACAATTGATGTAAAATATGATATAATATAAAGGTAAAATTATGAAAGGAGAAATTTTATGAATCCTGATTCGAAGCAAAAGAGAATAGCGTTCGGTTATAACCGTGGTCCCGCAAATCAAATAGAGTATCATTCCGGTCAAGCTCCGACTGTAAAGCTTATTTATAAGTATTATCTCGAGGGCGTATCTTTGGCAGATATAGCTGAAAACTTAAAATCTATCGGGGCACCATCGCCTTTAAACAAACCTACTTGGGGAAAGCAAACCATATCCAATATTTTATCAAATCCGCATTATATTGGCGGCGATGGATATCCGCCAATTATCTCCAAGGAAGATTTTGATAAAGTACAGGAAATCAAAAAGAAAAAATAATATTAAGAACAATTAAAGTGAAAACTTTGATGATATTGGAGTTTAAAAATATAAAACTTAAAAAATGGCAAGTGTCTATATTGCAATTTCTTTAGACTCCGTGTATAATAATTGTGTGGAGGTGTAATTATGAACAATTCACATATAGCAACAGCTATAGCAATTAGAGATTTAGGGTGTTTTTCTTTAGAGTCTATTAATAACAGAATTCTTTTACAAAAGAAAGTGTATTTAGCTCAAGATATTGGTTTGCCGTTAGGATATGGTTACAGTTGGTATATTCATGGCCCATATTCTACTGATCTTACAGCAGTAGCATATCAAATTATTCCCGAGGGAGACACTGCTATTGAAAGCCATACACTCAAGGAACCTTATGCTTCTATGATTAGAAAGGTTAATTCTTTGGAGCAAGTTATAGATGAGAAGTGCTTGAAAATTAGTGTTGTACAATGGTATGAGTTGATTGCTTCTATCGCATATTGGTATAAGCGTGGCTGCAATACTGAAGAAAAGGCTGTATCAAAAATTCATTCAACCAAACCACAATTTTCAGAAGAACAAATAAAGGTTGGCTATTCCACCTATGTTGCTTTTAAAACTGCCGCATAAGGAGGAATAAAAATGTCTGATTTTTACGCCGATGAATTTAATTACAAAATAATAAATGATCCAATATATGGCTGTATTAATCTTTCTGAAACAGAAGTAAAGCTGCTGGATACTAGAGCTATGCAGAGATTGAGGCGAATCCGGCAAATGGGGTTTGCCTCATATGTTTTTCCAAGCGGAGAACACTCTAGATTTGTTCATTCGTTGGGAGTCCTTTGCATTATGGGTAAGATGTGTGAACATCTTTACAGACAATATGGTGAGAATGATGGTTCTAAAGGTGTATGTTTTTCAATAGAAGATGCACGAAAAGTACGTATCGCAGCGCTATTGCATGATGTAGGTCATTTTCCTTTTTCACACCTTAGTGAATGTGTCTATAGTTATATTGATAACGTAAAAACAACAGATGCAATGGTAGAGGGACTTAATGTTCCAGTTGATGATAATACTTGCCTTTTAAGTGATATTGCAAACTTCAAAAAAAGAAAAGCAAAAGATCACGAACATATGGGGGCGGAAGTCGTAAATAAGGACCCAGAAATCGTTGCTATTTTAAAAAGTGCAAATATATCACCAGAAGAGATTGGTCAAATAATCATTGGTGATACACAAGCAAAACCGGTATATGCACAGTTATTACATTCGAGTTTAGATGCAGATAGACTTGATTATTTGCTTAGAGACTCTAGACAGGCAGGTGTGTCTTTCGGTAATGTTGAATTGGAATATATTCTTCGTCAATTAAGAATTGAGAGATGTTCCCTTCGTAGAGACAATGGAACGGAAGAAGAAATCGATCTTGTGGTTTTTGATATACGAGGTCAACATGCGATTGAGCATTTTTTGATGGCGAGGTATTTCCATTATACTCAAGTTGTACAACATAAAACATCTTCTGCATTTGAGGCTGTAGCAAAAGCTCTAGAATATAAAGTTTTGACTGCAACTACAACGCCATATCAAACATATGATGATATTGCTGGTTTGATTGGTACGGATACTTTTTATCAGTACACAGATGATTATATGTGGGAAACAATACGAAAATATTGTGATGAATCCGATGATTCATATATTATAGCATTATGGGAATGCTTAAATCAACGAAAAAAGCCAACACATGTGATAACCATGACTGATATTATTCCTAAGGTAGCTGCAAATTCTGCAGCTAACCCCGTTAATGATTCTGTTTATTTTTTGACAAAATGGTTAATTCAGAATATGCATAATGAACTTTCTTCAGAAGTTGGAATTAATCCCGCATACATAGGTTTTGTTGAGGCCAAAGTAAATTTGGAGTCCATACCATCTCACCTTAGAGCAGAGGAGTGTTCTCTAGATAAATTTCCTGATGATATACGAGGTGCAATTCGTATTATTGATAAGGAGGGAAGAATTTCCTTCCTTGCTTCTGACAATAAATCTTTAATTAATAAGATGGTTGATTTCACTTCAAACACACTTGATATTTTTCTTATTGGGGATATAGACTCAGAAAAAGTCGAAGGGTTAAAAAAGTCAATTTTATCCAGAGCAAGAAAAAGTTGACTATTGGTTGAATGCAACTTACTTATATGTTTTGCTTTAATTCATTAAAAAGACAAAAAATAACATCAAGCACAATCAAGGTGAAAACTTTGGTTGTGTTTTTTATTATATAAATTTTCTTTGAAATGACTTCACTTTTAGAAAAAACTATGTTAATACATAGGACACTAAAGGAGGTCGTTTTATGAAAGTACAGATAATACCACCCAAACCAACATTCCCATATAAAATGAAAAATGTTGCTGCCTATTGTAGAGTCAGTACTGAACAAGAGATGCAGCATCACAGTCTGGAAGCACAGCGCGAATATTATAAAAAGTTTATTGAGAGCAAAATTCTCTGGAGATTTGCAGGTGTTTATGCTGATGAAGCATCCGGTAGGCATAACGAAAAAATGAAGGATTTTCAAAGACTGATGGATGATTGTCGAGCAGGGAAAATAGATTTGATAGTTGTAAAATCCATCAGCCGTTTTGGAAGAAATACACTTCAATTTTTACAGGCTTGTGTTGAATTACGGGCACGTGATATTGAGGTGCTTTTTGAAGTAGAGAATCTTTATTTGAGTGACGAAAAAGCCAGAATGACACTTGCTATATATGCCGCTTTGTACCAAAGTGAAAGTCAGAGTAAAAGCCATGCAATTAAATGGAGTTTTAAAACATTTTTTGAAAACGGCACTTCGGGATTTTATAACACACCGTGTTATGGATACAAAAGAGACGGACGAGATTCACTGAAAATAATTCCCGAAGAAGCTGGTGTTGTTGTTCTCATGTATGAAATGCATCAATCCGGTTGTTCACTGCGACAGATATCTAAACATCTATCTGAACTAAAAATAAAAGCTCCACGTGGTGGTGACACATGGAGCATAGAAACTATAAGAAAAATTTTGAACAATGAAAAGTATCACGGGGATGTGATTTTACAGAAAACATATGTTGCTGATTATTTCTCCGGCAGACAAGCTGTAAATAATGGTGAGTTTCCTAAATATGAAATCAAAAACCATCATCCTGCGATTATTGAAAGGGATGAGTAAAATCATATTGGATATGATTTCGTAAAAAACACGTTAAAAATATGGTTTTATGATAAAATATGATTAGCTTTTGCAAAGATAATTATCGAAATCAGATCAATAGTGAGTTAGAAATACAAAAACAAACGATTTTAAGCTTTTTTATATTTGTTAAATATAAGATTAGAACAACGAAAGCTGAATACATCCATAAACTTTGCCGTTTTCAACCGCAAAATCTGATATGTATTTTTTAAACTCATTTAACTCCATTGTGCCGAACTCTTGTAATACAGAATTAATTTTGAGATAACTATCTAATAAAGGATATGAGCCATGGGCGATCAATTTATGCATAGCTTCGGTTACCATGTTTTTTAATAAAGGAACGTTTTTTTTGAATTCAGGCTTTAATATATAGATTCCAGATTTTTTATTGAATTCGAAAGTCGAATTAATTATAGAATCTTTTTCTGATAGTAAATTGTGATCAATATTGTTTTTAAGCCACGATATAATAAATTCTCTGTCAAGGGTAGTTTTTGTAAGCACACCATCGCGCGCATTGGCTACACAGCACAAATGAGACAACAATGGTGAAAAATCTTGTGTAGGAGCTTCGGTTGGATTATGCGTATAAACGGAGTATACATCACTTATATAACTTGAATTTAACGACATTTGAGCTTTAGAAGAAATCACCGCAGGAATTTGATAAAAAACTTGACGACAAACAAAACCATTATTTTGCAAAGATGCAATTAATGCATACCACGCTCTAATATCATTATTATTAAAAGTTATTAGTAGTTTACCTTTTTTGGTAAGATGCTGTGTAAAACAAGCCATATACTGATTCAGTTTATCGCTATAATTATTCCATGCTTTTGTTTTTTCAATCCTATCGCTAACGCTAATATCTTCATCCGAAGAAGGGATTGATTTAAGAAAACTATTCCATATGTTCGAAAATTCAGTGTATGGTACACTATCTCCATAAGGTGGGTCCAAAAAAATCAAATCTGCCTTTAAGTCCGAAAAGATATCATTATTCAATAAATCAAGCGAATTCCCTTTGATGATTTCAGCGTCAACTTTTGCAGGTGATTTCTCAAGTGTTTCCAACGCTTTTTTGAATTTAGATAATCGAGCCCTAATATGTACAAATGGATTACTTTCGAGATGTTCTTGGGGAATCCAAAAACCAGGCACACTCCATGCGGGTCCGCCTGTAGATAGGTTGTTACGGTTAGCAATCAAACGAGAACATTGTGCAACAGTCGCAGTTAATAGTAGTAATGCACAATCTCTAATAGTCTCGTTTTCAATGCTCCAAATTTCATTAGCAAAAAGCGAAAGGATATAATAATTTCTTGCTGTAAAAAAGGATGAAGTTTTAATTCCCTTAAAAGCTAAAATACGTCTGTTTTCAGGAAAGTAAAAATCATAATTGCTTGTGTCAATAGTTTTGTCAATGTATAAAGATAAATCTTTTTGTCTATCAATTTCTGTTTTGTTTGGGACATAAGATTTATCTCCATCAATCACAACATTAAATATTTCAGTATCAACCAATGATTCTAAATTGAAACGAACAACTTTATTGCAATGTGGACAAAAGAATTTTTTGCCTTTTTTTTCACAGTGTGTTTGTAAAACAGTTTCACCACACTCACATTTTGCTATGATTCTATGAGCTAAATATCTAACGTGTTTTCCGTCCTGTGTTTGATATAAAAATCCCAAACGAGCATAAACTTTATCGTATATTTTTTCAAAAGCTTCAACGAATTTTTCTGCACTTGGAGGATTGAGCAAAACTTTACTTATTAAAACAGCCGCTGGATTCAAATCGAACCCATAGCATTTTCTACCCAATAAAGCCCCTTCTCTTATTGTTACACCGCTACCACAGAAAGGGTCAATAACGACATCGCCCTCATCTGTAAGTTTATCGATACATTCATGTATTACATTGTGAGGCTTTCTTCCACGAAGACGAGGATATGCTGTTTCTATTGCTTTTCTCAAATCTGCCCAACGGTCATATAAATACACAATATTTTTAGATGTTGTTACATGAATATTTCCGTTTTCCGTTTTAGGAAAATCATCAATATTCATTGTAAACTCGGCAGGAGGATTTGCATTTTTGCTGCGATAAAAAAGAGTCTTTTGGTCATTAATCCACCCCGAGATTTTCTCTTTTGTTGTTGGTTTTCCTGAACCTGCATTATTAGATAGAATGTAGCATTTGTTATATGTAATATCTTTTTCTAATAATTCAGCAAGATTATCATACTTGATTAATTCTTTGCCATATTGTTTTTCTAAAACGCTGTTTGGAACTGATTGGGTTAATGGCCACACAAGAATTTGCCCTTGTAATTCTTCATCTTTAGGGGTAGCTTTATTTAATGCAAATCTTGCAATTGTTTCAGCTGTTTCCATATGTTTCAATAAAGTTTTTGATGGAAGAAAGTCTATAACATTTACCCATTGAGAACTAATAAAATCTATCATTTCTTTGTACTGTTGCGCTAAAATATCTTCCATCTCATAGAATTCATTATATCCATGAGTGTAGTTATGAATAATCTTTGATAATGATGAAAATAATAACCCTAACCCACTACCGGCGGTATAATCTTCAACATTATCAATATCAGAATAATGCAATACAATACAGGGAACTTTCTTAATCATTGATAACTTTATTGCCGCAATCGATGGCCAAATATTATCTCTACGGATGCCGCCATCTATGTGTTCCCCGTATTCCGATACAAAATACCAATATGGAATATGCAAGTGCGCACTTCCGTACTGTCTCTCACAACGTTGCATCGCTTGGTTTCCTGTTGGCGTTGCAGCAGTTTCCTCAACTGCAAAAAGAATTTTGTCATTTTGTGCATCGTAGGCAATAAAATCAGGTTTTCCCCAACTAATTAATTCTTTGATTTTTTCTGGCATAGGGTTCCATGATTTATATGAACCGTAGACTATAAGGTCGATACACTCTAAACTATCATATTTTACGGAGTAGTGAGGAATAAACCCGTTGATATAATCGCTTGCACATGTATATCCGAGACTATTTAAGCAATTACAAATATTATCGCAACACCATACACCTTCATGAAAACTATCTGCCCATATTTCTATTTTTTCCATTTTTACACCTATCCTTTGCCTGGGTTCTTAATTGTTAACAATTGTATCAATAAAAGTTTTTAGTCATTACTACTTTCAAGTGTAATAATAACATAAAATATGCAAAATAACAATTAAAATTATAACATAAACTCTATGAGTACAAAAATTAGGACTCCTTAGTGAATTTAAATTCAATTTCAATAGGGGTGTGCAAACGGTTTTATTTTGCACCCCATTTAGCGCAAGGGTGTGCATTTTATTAAATCTATTATGAATTGTTACGAATAATATTCAATATTTAGATTTTTAACATTAAATATTTTCACAAAGATTAAGAGTGCATTTGGTTTGAATTATAATTTAAGAATAGAACTTAATACTACAAAGAATAAAAATGAAATTGCCTAAAACAAGGGGTTGCAAAAATTCTGGAAAATGCAACCCCCTAAATAAAAATTGAAACCCCTAAAATAGGGGGTTGCAAAAATACAAACTTTGTATTAAAATATGCGTGGAACTTCAACTCCCGAAAATCCTTATAAATAAAGGGTTTTCGGGTTTTTGTTTTGTATTTTTTTGCAAGAGTTGAACTTTTTTCCGTCAACAAATGAAACCGAATTAAGTACAAAGTGTGAGTGAAGGTGATGGCGGTCAGGGATTGGACATTTAATAACACACCGTTTAATGTGGTTTATTCCTATATGAAACACACAAATGAGCCGTCATATAAAACTGCAATTTCTTACGGATGCAAACAGGTCGGCGAGTATAAGGATGATGAGAATGAAATCATAGAGGTTTTTGCAATAACAAGAGAAGAATGGACTAACCTGTAAATTCCAATTTGCCGACATATAAAGTTTAACCCCTGTCTTCATCCAAAAGTCAGGGGTATTTTTCTGCCTCGGTTGAAATGTTTCTGTGTGTTGTGGTATAATCAGTTTGACAAATAAGAATTTGACGAGGTGGATATATATGGACAAGATTTGGACTGAAATGTACGAAGCGGCAAAAGCAGTATTAAATGAACGTAGGATATCTGAGTATGTTACTTGTGGAGAGGTTTCCGCAGCAGTACTATCAACATCGGGAAAGATATATACAGGTGTTTGTATTGATACTTGCTCAACACTTGGTATTTGTGCAGAGAGAAATGCTATCTTCAATATGATTACCAATGGTGAGCAGGAAATAAATAAAGTGTTGTGTATTCTTCCTGATGGCTCTAACGGTGCACCTTGCGGTGCTTGCCGTGAGCTTATGGTACAACTTATGGCAGGTAAATATCACAACATTGAAATAATGCTCGACTATTCTACGGGGCGTACTATAAAATTAGGTGAAATTACTCCTGAATGGTGGATTAAATAAATTCCAATTTACCACTATAATCCTGCCTTCGGGCTTGATTATAAATATTATTTTAAAAGGAGATTGCTTTTTGAGAAAGACAATCAGAACAATGGAGAGTGTACTGTAAACGGGAGGTTTGCAAATACATTCTCGCAATCCGCTCGTAAATCTCGTCACAACAAGGTGACAGTAGCCAGACCAAATAAGGTTTAACACGGTATATTTCCGCCATCTCTGCGTTAAAAGGATTGTCAATACGCAAGTATTGCCTGCACCTTTTGCCTTGACAGTGACGAAAATCTACTCGTGTTAAACTTCGAAGAACCTTAAATGTCCGAGTTATAGTGCATTTAAGGATTTCTTCGACGAAACAATACTCGCGTCTTGCGAGGAGAAAAATCATTAAAGGTGCTGTAAATCGGGCATTTAAGGCTTGTTTGGTTTGGCTACTGTCACCTTAAGAAAGGATTTAAAAAATGAACAACATGACGATACGTTTAGAAACAGAAAAAGACTACAGAGCAGTAGAAGAGCTTACCCGTGAGGCATTCTGGAATGTGTATAAGCCGGGTGCTGACGAGCATTATTATGTAAATCAGATGAGAAATCACCCTGATTTTATCCCTGAGCTTGCATTTGTGCTCGAAAAGGAAGACAAGATTATCGGTAGCATTATGTATACCAAGGCGTGGCTCGAGGATGAGAGGGGAGAGCGTAAGGAAATCCTCTCCTTCGGACCTCTCTGCGTTTCTCCCGTATATCAGAGGCAGGGACTCGGTAAGCTTCTTATCGAGCATTCCTTTGATGAGGCAAGAAAGCTGGGCTACGATGTGAACATCATTTTCGGCAATCCCGGAAATTATGTCAGCCGAGGCTTTGTCAGCTGCAAAAGGAAGAATGTCAGCTTTGTTGCAGACGGAAACTTCCCCACGGCGCTTCTTGTCTGCGAGCTTGTTCCCGATGCTCTTGACGGCAGACGGTGGATGTATATTCCGAGCACTGCCGCCGACTGCTGCGAGGACACTGCCGCAGTTGAGGCCTTTGACAGGAGCTTCCCGCCAAAGGAAAAGAAGTGGATGCCGAGTCAGGAGGAGTTTTATATCTATAGCCATTCTTCTGTAGTCAGATAAACGTAAAAATGCCCCTGATTTTTAAAAGTCAGGGGTGTTTATATTCACTCAATTCAATTACCCACTTTCCTTGTCCCACCGCCAGTTCTTTAAACTGTGCCGCACCACCGAAGCCGTGGGGAACATAAGTTATAACGGTATCCTACTCCGCTATCATCCACTTGTTGCGGTAGGAAATAGCGAAGCGTTTGGGTATAGTTTCAATGCCTTCGGGGAGGAGGGTGTTGGTGAAGCTGTCATACTCACTTTTCTTTGCGGGAAGATAGGATAAAACTACGCTATAGGTTATGGGATATATTCTGGATAAATCTTCAAGCTGACGGCGGACCATAGTGTCAAAACTGCCGTTGTTGCCGACGTAAAAGACATCAGCACCGTGCTTTTCAATCAATTTTATAAGATCCGTCTGTAATACCGCCTCTATATTCTTTGGCGTGTACTTGTGGCCGAATAAGGTTACCGTCATAATTATCCCTCCGATATACAAAACCCACCGATTTTTTCGGTGGGCTATCTTATGACCTCGCTATCTCTGTCACCTTTTAAAGCTAACCTTTAATTAAATTGTGTGTATAGCGGTCATTAAGATACTGTAAATATACTATAAGCACTGAAAAAACCACTTATAATATTTATAGTACATCACAACTTGCAAACAATATCAATAGTCTATGGAATATTTATTTTGATACTTATAGACTATAAATGTGAGCAAGGAAGGTGAATATTATGAGTGAAATAGCAAAGACAGTCGAAAAAAGAATAAGAAATAACAGAGCAAAATTAGGTTTAAGCCAAGAAGATTTAGCAGAATTTGCAGGCTGTCACCCTACTTACATCGGTCAATTTGAACGAGGCGAAAAAAACGCAACCATAGAAACTATCGAAAGAATATCAAAGGCATTAGATGTGCCGCTTTCTAAACTTTTTGAAAAGCTCGGCGGAAATAAAGAGGGAAAAATATAGCCCTCGAATGTTATGAGTTCATATCTGCAAAAAGTGAGGATGAGCAAGAACAGATTTATAGAATTTTGCTGGAGATGGATAAATATAAAGGCAACTGAACAACCAGCCCTTAATTCAAAATAAAAAACAAGCTACTCATAAAAATGAGCAGCTTGTTTTTTTATCTTTATTTGAATTCGAGTACTTTTTCTATCGCATCAGCCATAACCTTGTGGCCAAGATTTGTGGGATGAATACCGTCAACGGCAAGCCTGACAGGATCAATGCTTTTCTGAGCCTGATAAAAAACCTCCTGCAAATCAAGCACCGTCGCACCGTTTTCAAGTGCAATGCTTTTAAGCACCTCACGGAATTCGTCAAGTGTTTTATGGTAGGGGAATTTCTCTTCTACAGCGTCGATTAAAAAGGGCATCAGATATAAAATCTGTGTGTTCGGCAGCTCTGTCCTTATCCTTCTGTAAACCTCACGTATGTGCGGCTCCATAGGGCGGAGAAGAGGAGGATAATTTTCGGGAACATAATTTTCCCAGGCATCATTCACACCGATAAGCATTATGATAACATCGGGCTTTAAGCTTATGCAGTCTGATGTGAGTCTGTCGTAAACGTGATATGTACGGTTACTTGCCACACCCTTGATTTCTACCTTGATATCCTTACTGTATTTTTTGAATCTCCTTTTCAGCTGCAGGGCATAAACGTCCTTACCCTTGATGGTAAATCTTTTACGCCTGTTAAATCTTACATCGGTGATACTGTCTCCGATAAAAAGAATTTTACTGTCTTTGCTTATCTGAATTTTTTCTATAGGCATTTCTTATAAGCTGAGAGCTTTTTCTACGAGTGCGAATGCCTTCTCGACGACCTTTTCGTCACCCTGCTCGAGAGGTAAAAGGGGAGCTCTTACCGAGCCGAAATCCTTACCTGTACGCATTTTAAGCACTGCCTTTGCTACTGCATACATATTACCCTTTGCTGAGCACATGGTATAGATTACCTCGTTGGCTGCATTCTGCAGACGTCTCGCTCTGTCAAAATCACCGCTTTCGATAGCCTTGTTCATTTCGACGAAAACCTCGGGCATTACGGCATATGTGCCGCCAATACCTGCATCTGCACCGATGAGTCTGCCGCCTACGAACTGCTCGTCGGGACCGTTGAAAACGGCTATGTCTTTACCGGCCATTTCAGCCTGTCTTTTGAACATCTGGATGTCCTGAATGGGCATAGAGGAGTTTTTGATAGCCACTACACGGGGATTTTTCATCATCTCATCGAGGAGAGGCAGAGTAAGAGATACGCCTGCAAGCTGAGGAATGTTATAGATAACAAAATCTGTGTCGGGTGCTGCTGCAGAAATATCGTTCCAATACTTTGCGATAGCCTTTTCCGGCAGACGGAAATAAATGGGGGGGATGGCTGCAATAGCATCTGCACCTACACTCTGAGCGTGGGCGGCAAGCTCGCAGCTGTCTTTGGTATTGTTGCAGGCTACGTGGGCGATAATCTTGATTTTACCGCGGGCAACCTCCATAACTGCCTCGAGGGTTTTCTTTCTTTCTTCCACTGAAAGATAGATGCATTCACCTGATGAGCCACCGACATAAAGACCGGAAACTCCCTTTTCGATAAGAAACTCTACCAAAGCCTTTGTTGCTTCGGTGCTGACATTACCTTCACTGTCATAGCAGGCGTAAAAAGCGGGATAAATTCCTTTGTACTGATTCATTTTTTTAACCTCTTTCTATTTCTTCTATCATTTTATCAACCATAATAAGGCATCTGGGCACATGGAAAGGTCCTTTGAAGGTCGAGCCGATGCAGGCGGGAAGAGTGGGCTTTCCGTCTCTTCTCAGATAGCCGTACCATTCACCGCAGGGAGCCGAAGCAAAGGTCTTTTTGCAGTAATTGAGTATCTGCTCAAAGATGCCGAGATATTTTTCGTTTTTGGTTTCTTTATAAATCATAAGTGAAGCAATCAGTGCTTCGTTGTGGGGCCACCAAAGCTTCATATCGTGCTCATAGGCTTCGGGAGGATTGCCGAGACAGTCGAAGAAATAAAGGATACCCTCATATTCCTTGTCCCAGCCCTTTTCAAAGGCCATATCAAAGATTTCTACGGCTTTTCCGAAAAGAGCCGTGTCGTTTGTAGCCTTGGCTCTTTCCATAAGGAACCAGCTGCATTCGATATCGTGTCCCGGATTTACTACTCTGCCCTCGGTGACGTCAAGACGGGGAGTACCGTCGAGGTCTACACTTTCGAGAGTGCAGCCGAGGTCGGGCTTTACGTGGTATTTCAGAATGTCCTGAACACATTCATCGGCTCTGCTGTTATAAAGCTCTGATTTTTCGGGATCCACACGCAGAAGAACAGAGGTGACATTAAGCAGTATCATGGGTATACCCAGAGCTCTGCCCTGTCTCGTTTCAGGCTCGGTTTTAGCACCGAGGCCTGTCGGATCGGCCATTCCGTGGTTAAGGTTCCAGTACATCTCATAGGCTTTTCTGGCTCTTTCGAGATGCTCTCTGTCACCGGTGATGCCGTAATATTCAGCGTTTGCGATGCAGTAGAAGGCCTCTGAATAGCAGTATCTTCTCTGTCTGAGAGGCTTTCCGTCTCCGGTTACGGTGAAGTAAAGTCTGTCGCCCGCATTGCGGTTAACGCAGTATTTTTCGAGGAAATCGAGGCAGCTTTTACTTGCCTCGAGCCACTGCTCCTTAACACCGTAAACATGGCACAGATAAGCGAAAATCCATCCGCAACGGCCCTGCATCCACACGCTTTTGTCGGTGGAAAATACCTTGCCGTCTTTATCAAGACAGGTATAAATACCGCCGTTGACCTTATCCATTCCGTTATTGAGCCAGAATTCTGCCACAGACTCGAGCTCTTTTTGTATCCATTCTCTTTCTTCTAAAAGATTCATAGGCGTTCTCCTTATGATTAATTTACGAAATTTCAGCCTCGGGAGGCTACGGATTATTTTTTGGATGATTTTTCAGCGAGTCTTTTTTCCTTGTTAGCCTGCTTTTCAGCCTCGAGACGCTTCTGCTCGGCTAATTTTGCTGCGCGCTCCTCTTCACTTCTCTTTTTGGATTCTTCGTATTTTTCAGCGATGTCATCCAGATGAGTGTAGTTTTCTGACTGCTTTACAAGTCTTTCAGCAACGATAAGGGGCTTTGCAATACGGTTGAAGTTAGCGTGCTTTTCCATTTCCTCGTTGATGGTCTTTTTAAGCTCTGCTTTTTCCTTGGTCAGAGACTTAATCTGAGCCTTCTTTTCAGCCTTGAGTTCTTTGTCTGCCTCCTTTTCCTCAATATATAGAGCTTTTAAGGCTTCGTCGATCTGATTTTCTCTGTCGTAGTAGCCTTCAAGCACCTTGAAATCGGGCTTAACAATTTCCTCTGCATCCTTATAGAACTTTTTAATGGTTTTATAAGCGGTTATCTTATTCTTTGCCATATCGATAGCGAAGGAGCGATATTCCTTCTCGGCGGCATTGTTTTTACTTAATGCGCGGGCTGCTTTAAGCTCTTCCTTAAGCTCGGACATTTCTGCACTGATAAGGCCCTTGATACCTACTGCATCGATTGCCTTACAGATTTCAACCTGGCGCTGAACCAAAGGTGAAGAGAACTTATCCAGCTCGTCGCAAACGAATTTTGAAATGGTTATTTCGTCATTAAATTCTACATCGGCCTTATATGCCTTCTTTGCAGCCTTTTTATCCGTGCTGTTTTTCAAGGATGCCTTAAAGGCCTTTTTATCTACATTTTTAGGTTCTGCTACTGCCATTTCTCTGGCATTTCTGATGATATCGATACCTTCAACAAGAGCACTGTCATTTGTAACACCGTTACCGTAGTCCTCAAATAAAGCTCTTACCTTAAGAACACGAACAACTGACTTCTGCTTGATTTCGTTGAAATCATATGCGAAGAAGGGAAGAACATTCATAAATGCACCGAAGGCCGCTACGAGAACCAGAACCTTAAGAAGGTTGAGAAGAATATCAGGGTCATAGAGGGCAGAATAAGCATTTGTGTAGTTATCCTGACCGTTTGCGAGCTGATCGGCAAGAATCTGTCCTACGGTATTTCCGTCACCGAGAACTCTTGAGAGAATATTGGGATTAGATGTTACGAGCTCGGCGTTGGCTTTAGTAATACCGCCTTTTTCGTAAATATAGGGAAGAACTGATGATGTTACAAGAGCGATAACCGTACCGATGGTGGTAACTGCTGAGAACATACCGTCGATTCTTTCGCCTGTCTTATACTGCTGATAATCACGGATGTCAGCCTGGATTGAGGGGTTAAGTATACGGGCAAAGGAGCCTACAAGAGCATTCATATAAAGGCATCCCATAATAAGCCAGATAGTACCGTTCTTGATCTCGGAAAGGAAGGGGTACATCATAAGAATGAACAAAATATTAAACAGATTAGTAACAATAAGAACTGCCTTTTTACCCCAACGCTTAATACAGAAGGGAGCAAGAATCATACCCCAGAGTGAGGCATTACCGTAAACTGTAATTATGAGGCCGTATTCATTACCGTTACAGGCACCGCCGTAGTTATAAAGCCATGCGAGAATGTTTGAATAAGCGGATTCAAGGAAGCCTATCCAAGAAGCAAGAGAGATAATCCAGAAATACTTATTCTTTGCCACGGCGCGTAAAGCATCGGAAAATTTGATGTGAACAACATGAGTTTTAGCCTGAACGATTTTTTCTTCAGTGTGTTTATAAACAACGATACAGAGAAGAATACCTAAAACGGTGAGAATGGGATAAAGAAGTCTGTAAACACGGATATCTGTTGTGTTTGTGTGGAAAATGTTCTTTGCAATAATGGGAGTAAAGAGATTTACAACTGTAGGGGCGAATGAGTAAACAACGCTCTTTATTGAAGAAACCTCTGCGCGCTCCTGTGAATTG
Source organism: Oscillospiraceae bacterium (assembly GCA_015066045.1). Lineage (GTDB taxonomy): Bacteria > Bacillota > Clostridia > Oscillospirales > Acutalibacteraceae > UBA6857. The sequence goes on along the minus strand of SVPD01000028.1, from coordinate 14,266 downwards.
GGAGAAAGAACGTGAATAAGATTCTCGTAAGAATCGTAGAAGAAATAGAAGCAGAAGTGAAGCAATAAGTTGAAGAGCATTATAATCGCACATTTTGCCACATAAGCTCTTGTTTCACCGAAAAGCATACCTTCGCCTACTATGAGGGGAAGCTTATCATAGGGGAACCACACCGTCGCAAGGCATATAATCGCAGCGGGGATTGCCATTGTTACAATGTAAGGTCTGTACTTACCTGCTTTGTTTCTGGTGTTATCGATGATGTTAGCTCTTATACCCGTAAGAGGGATATTGGCAAGAACTGCGATAACATACATTATGTACATATCCGTGGGATTGATACCTAAGGTGCTCGAAAGCAAGGTATTGTTTGTAGAAAGAATACAGGCATTACCTATCATCGTAATAGCATAGGCACCGATACCGCCGCCGCAGTATGCGGCTATTTCCTTAAAGGTAATGTACTTACCATGCATAGGAATGTTCCAATATAATCGGACATCCGAAAGTATGTTTTTGATTTTGTTCATTTGAGTTTCTTCCTCCATTTTTTATTAAATACCCCTGATCCAATCAAGGGAAAATTTTGTGAACCATATATTCTGACACTTCAAATCAGGCTCAAACAGAACACCGATGTTACCGTCGGGCAGTAAGGTCATGGAGCTGTAAACGAAATCGTCCTCTTTAAGTACACGGCTGTACTTAAAGGTTTCACCGTCATCCTCGGATAATCTGACGGTTCCGCACATTCTGCCCTTTCTGCTTGCAGGGTTAAGAAAGACTACATAGGGCTTGTCTGCGTTTTCGATTTTGATTACAGAGGACTGGCATATGGGCTGAGGAAGATTATCGTCAAATCTGAAATCCTCCCAGCTTTCGCCGCCGTTTTTACTGTAGGCTACTGCGACACTTCTTCTTTTATCGTGATTTCTCATAAAGTATTTGAGAGTGCCGTCGCTCTGCTCGATAACCTGTGATTCTGTGAGCATTTTACTGTTTGTGATAAAGAAATGATTAGCCTTGAAGCCACCGATTTTTCTCGTGTTATTCGGAGTTTCACCGAGAGACCAGCTGAGTCCGTTATCGTCACTGTAAATTACGCAGCAGGAAAGGCAAAGAGGCCATTTGCGTGTGCCGTAATAAATGGGAACCACTATTCTTCCCTTATATTTTCCGTTTTTAATGACTATTCCGCTGCCGGGGCCGGGGCCGATAAAGCTCATATATTTTTTCTTTATCTGAGTGTTCAGTGACACGGGCTTTGACCAGGTGAGTCCGTCATCGTCACTGTAGCACATCATAAGAGTCGATGTGCCGAGCTCACGGTAATGAGTCGAAGTGAAAAGGTTTCCTACGGTCTTTCCGTCTTTTGTGACGCTGCCGTCATCGGCAACACTGAAATCGGTTTTTCTTCTGCCTTTTGTGTAAAGGCTGCCGTCCTTCACTATGTATTTTTTGCCGTGCTTACCCTCGACGATTCTGTAACCCTCGGGTGTTTCACCGACACCTCTTTTACAGTTGAGAATGCCTATTCCTGCCGGAGTGTGACAGTAGTGCATATATATTCTTCCCGTTTCGGGAACATAGGTAAGTATGGGATCGATGGCGGCCGAGGCCTTCATTTTCTCCTGACCGAACTCCTCGACGGCCAGAATGTAATCGCTCCAAGTTTCGCCGGAATCGAGGCTTCTTCTGACAACCTTGTCTATTCTGTTAGGGTTGTCACTTCCGGTGTAGTATCTGGCATCTGCACAGGCAACCACTACACCTGTTTTCGTCGTTATAACGGATGGGATTCTGTAAAAATCGGACGGTCCGCCTGTACCCGGTCCAAAAACAGTTTCAAATTTTATCATAGACATTTTTCCTTTAACAAAGTATTTATATAGCTCTGACCTTTACCACTATCTTTTTAACATTGTCGGGTTTTCCGTCGCAGCAGAGTCCGGGCTTGTGAGCATCCCAGGGAAAGAATATACCGTACTCTCCCTTTTGCAGCACTGCTTTGCTGGCTCTTTCGCAGTCCTCGAGGAACATAATATCCCTTTCGGCACTGTAGTCCTCCTTTACTTTCAGGGAGGCGACATCCGCCGCATAAATAACCTCGGTGCCCTCTGAAATGAACTGAATGTCGATGTAGTTCTTGTGAGCCTCGAAGGCGGAATCGGTTTTGGAGGTGTACTCCTGAATGAAAGCGAAGACTCTGTCTGAATCGATTTCGTATCTGCCGGCAGGAAGATTTTCCTCCACTGCCTTTTTCAGAAAATCAAAGCTTTCGGCAAAGCCGTCGTGAGTTTTGCGGTACTGATGCGAATTTTTCAGATTATCAATTATCATTGTTAATACCCCTTTTTATCAAGATAACGGGACAGAGCATACATTTAACAGAAAAGGCTGATTATTATTTTATTTCGGGCAGGCTTGCTGCAGCAACAGACTGACCGACTCTGCGTGAGTTTTCATCGGGAATGTGAAGCTTGATTTTAGCGGCGAGCTCGGGGAATTCTTTGTCAAGAACCTCCTGAGTTCTTTCGAGAAGAATCACACCGCCTTCACCGGAGGTAACACGTCCCATAATTATTACGTGCTTTATGTCATAAAATTCGGCATAGTATGCGATAGCGTAGCCGAAATAAGCACCGATGGTGTCATAAATATCTGCAGCACGCCGGTCACCCTCAGCCATAAGCTTCTGAACTACCTTCAGCTTTTCGGCAGGAGAAAGGCTTTCGTCGAGCTCGATACCTGCAGCGGGAGCGAGCTTGATTACGCTGTCCTGTGAAAAATATTTTACACCGCAGCCGTAGTCACCTGACCACTCATCGACCATAGAATCCTTACAGTAGTCCACGGGGACAAATGCAAGCTCATTGAGCCAGCCTGTGATATTTCCGTTGGGATCAATATATCCGCCGGCTTCACTCGTACCCATAGCTACACCGAGAACCGAATCATCGTTAAGGTCCATAGCACCTGCCAGTGCAGTGACATCACCGTCGTTTGCGACCTCGATAGGAATATTCTCACCGATTTCCTTTGCGATATCAAGATACATATTCTTTACTCTTTTTTCGCAGTCCTCATCGCTTACCTTGATAAAAAGAGAAGCGGCCATAATGCGGTTATTTACATAAATGCCGGCTGACGAAACACCGATAGCATCTACTCTCGGCATTTTAGAAGCGGCGGTTTTCATAGCTGAAAGAATACCCTGATAGTGGTATTCCGGATCGGAGTTAAGCTTGGGGAACCAGACCACCTCTTCGGAATAAACGCTCTTACCGTCTATAACCGCGCTTACCTTTCTGTCGCTTCCTCCTGCATCAAAGCCTATACGGCAACCGTCGAGATGTCTGCCCAGAGGAGCAGCCGAGGATTTATCCTTCGGAGCATCCTCGAGAGCACAGAGCTCAACCTCGAAATCCTTTTCGTACGTTTTTTTCATGTGTCCCACATCAAAGGCACGAAGGCCTGTCGGAGTGTAGGCTTCTTTGATTCTCTGTCCGACGGCATCTGCACCCGCAATAACGAGCTTGTGTGCACCTGCAATCCAGACCAGAGACTTTGCAATACGCTCTACAAAACGGAAGTTTTCCTCGTCACGGCCTGTACCCTCGGGAAAAATTCTCGTCTTATAGGTAGTTGTGTAGCCGTTGTTTCTGACTGCGGCTATTACAATGTCCTGACCGTTCTGCTTTGTTGCTTCTCTCATTTCGCGTACGACGAGTGAAAGAGGCTCAAACTGAGGATCAAGTTTTGCGCTTACTTTAAGGTTCATATTAATTTCCTCCTATAAAAACATCTATAATATTTTATCAAAAACAAAATATTATTTCAATAGTTTTTTACAAGAGAATGTATATAAATAAAGATTTATTTACATAATACCGGAGCCTGACCTGTTTTTAAAGGAAGGTTTCGGTGCTTTTCGGCGTAAGGATGATTTGTTACGGCTTTTTATTACTGATCTGTACTGTCTGTAACAGCGGATTTTTTTGTTCATAATGTGGTATAAGCTCCTTACAGATTTCTTTCACCTCAGCTGCAGCAACAGAGCGTTGCTTGCTTCGGAAAGCATTCGGTGATAGAATAATACCGAGGTGATAAAAATGGAAACAAAGGATATTATTCTTAAGCTGAGAACAGAAAAGGGCTTCTCACAGGAGGAGCTTGCCGAAAAGGTGTTTGTAACCCGACAGGCAGTTTCACGCTGGGAAAACGGTGAAACAATACCGAACACAGAAGCACTTAAGCTTTTATCGAAGCTTTTTGATGTTTCTATAAACACTCTTTTAGGCTCTCCCCGTGAGCTTTTTTGTCAGTGCTGCGGTATGCCCCTCGAGGACGGAACCATCAGCAAGGAGCCCGACGGCTTATTCAATGAGGATTACTGCAAATGGTGCTATGCCGAGGGTGAATATATGTACCACGATATGGACGAGCTTATCGACGTTTGCGTAAAGCATATGGCCAGTGAACAGTTTCCGCCCGAGCAGGCCCGTGCATATATGAGGGACAGGCTGCCTAAGCTTGATTACTGGAAAAAATACAAAAATCTCGGCGGTGCGGAAAGCTTCAATGAATTCAAGCAGCAGCTTATCGGGGAGTTTAATGATTTACACATCGAGGGTATGCCGAGGGTAGAAGCTCTCAATGCACTCGTAGGCGGATATATCAATCTCGAATACAGACTGCCGAACGGTCAGACAGTAAAATTCCTTGACGATAATGCTACCTATCTGGGCAATCAGCTCGAATGTGAATTCGGTGGCGGCAGATGCTTCGGAATAGCCGCCAATATGGATTTTTTGCTTGTCTGCACCTATGAAGAGAACGGTAAAAATCCCGAGCTTGTGATTTATAAAAAGAGATAAGTCAAAGGAAATGCCGGCCGTAACATAAGGCGGGCATTTCTTTTTTTCGGTTGAAAAGCTTAGCCGGATTATGCTATAATAAATGAAGAAAATAAGTTTTTGCGAAAGAGTATTATTATGGAATTCAATGAAAAATTACAGGAACTGAGAAAACAAAAGGCTCTTACTCAGGAGGAGCTCGCAGAGAAGCTTTTCGTTTCCCGTACCGCCGTTTCAAAGTGGGAGTCGGGCAGGGGCTATCCGAATATAGAGTCGCTGAAGGCTAAAACGGACTTTTCTGAGGGACCGGTATGGAAGCGGATAGTAGCTCAGGCCATACCTCTGACCGTGGCTCAGCTGGTCCAGCTGCTATATAATGTAGTCGATAGGATTTATCTCGGTCATATGGGTGACGGCGACAGTATGGCTCTGACGGGCGTGGGGCTTACCTTCCCCGTGGTTTCGCTGATTATGGCCTTTACGGCTCTGTTCGGTAACGGCGGTGTGCCTCTTTTTTCCATAAAGCGCGGAGCGGGTGACGATGAAGCTGCGGGCAGGATTCTCGGCAATTCCTTCGCTTTGCTGCTCGTAAGCTCTTTGATTTTAACCGTGGCGGGATATGCCTTCGCAAGGCCCGTGCTTTTTGCCTTCGGTGCAGGTGAGTCCTCGTATGCCTATGCCAAAGAATATCTGGACATTTATCTGCTCGGCACGGTATTTTCTATGCTTGCCACGGGAATGAACGGCTACATAAATGCTCAGGGCTTTCCGAAAATCGGTATGTGGTGTGTTACTCTGGGTGCGGCCTGTAATATTGCTTTAGATCCTGTTTTTATTTTCGGCCTGCGTATGGGCGTTTCCGGTGCGGCTCTGGCTACGGTGATAAGTCAGGCGGTTTCTGCGATATGGGCATTAATCTTTCTGACGGGTAAAAGGGCACTCATTCCCTTGAGGCGCAGCAACATAAAAATCGGCAGAAGCATTACAAAGGACATCTGTAAGCTCGGAGTGTCAAACTTTATTATGCAGGGCACCACCTGTCTCGTTCAGGTGACCTGTAATTCGACGCTGCAGACCTACGGCGGAGATCTTTACATCGGCATTATGACCGTGACGAACTCCGTGCGTGAGATATTTATGCTTCCCGTTATGGGCATAGTGAGCGGTGCTCAGCCTGTTATAAGCTTTAATTACGGTGCGAAAAGGTTCGAAAGAGTCCGCTCGGGAATACGCTTCAATACCCTTATCGGTACTGCTTACACCTTGATAGCGTGGCTGCTGGTGATTCTGTTCCCATCCTTCTGGTTCGGCATTTTTTCGGACGATGCACAGATGGCGGAGCTCGGAATAAAGGCGATGAAGGTTTATTTCTTCGGCTTCGTGTTTATGTCTCTGCAGTTTGCAGGGCAGTCCACCTTTCAGGCCTTGGGCGATGCCAAGCACGCAGTCTTTTTCTCGCTTCTGCGCAAGGCAATAATCGTAGTTCCGCTTACACTTTTACTTCCGAAATTCGGCTTGGGAGTTATGGGCGTGTTTGCGGCTGAGCCCGTTTCGAACATCGTGGGCGGTGCGGTGTGTTACCTTACGATGCGTATGACTGTTTACAGAGAGATAAACCGAAAAATCAAATCTGACATAATAACGGAGAATAAAAATGAATAACATAAAAGAAATAACAGATTTTTCAGCTTCGGAGCTGGATGTATATGCGCGGCTGACCGAGGCTCAGCTTTTAAACAGAGAGTTTCCCGAAAGGGGATTCTTTATAGCCGAAAGCCCGAAGGTTATAGGGCGGGCTCTTGATGCAGGCTACGAGCCGGTGTCCTGCCTTATCGAAAAAAGGCATATTGAGGGTGAGGGAAGGGAAATTCTCGCAAGAATAAAGGATGTTCCGGTTTTCTGTGCGGAGTCTGAGCTTCTGGCTCAGCTGACGGGCTTCAAGCTTACGAGGGGTATGCTGTGTGCGATGAAGCGTAAGCCGCTGCCCGATGCGGCTGAAATCTGTAAAGGCAAAAGAAGAATAGTCGTGCTTGACAGGGTTATGAACCCGACGAATGTGGGAGCCGTTATACGCTCGGCAGCAGCGCTCGGAATGGATGCGGTGCTGCTTAGTCCCGGCTGCTCTGATCCTCTCTACAGACGTGCGGCGAGAGTGAGTATGGGTACGGTTTTTCAGATAGACTGGACATTTTTAAAGAAGGAGGGCTTAGAGGAAATAAAGGCTCTCGGCTTCAGAGCCGTGGCTATGGCGCTGAGGGATAATTCTCTTTCCGTCGATGATCCGAGGCTGGCGGCTGAGGAAAAGCTCGCCGTTATTATGGGGACAGAGGGCGACGGACTTTCTGACGGTACCATAGCCGAATGTGATTTTACTGTCAGAATACCCATGCATCACGGTGTCGATTCGCTGAACGTGGCCGCAGCCTCAGCGGTGGCCTTTTATCAGCTGGGAAAATAATAGAGATAAAGAAACAAATAACCTCCTTAACACATGCTGAATGCAGGTTAAGGAGGCTTTATTTATTATCCGAAAATTTTTGTCCAGACAGTTTTGGGGAGAAGAATTATCTTTTTAATAATCATCCATACCTTGTAGAGGAAGGTTTCGTCCTTTCCCTCTTCCTCGGTGTAGGCGTATATTCCCTGTTCTCCGTCACTTATAAGATACTGAGGAAATTCGGGATCCGAATTTATGTCCAGATCACCGTATGCGATAGCGGGGAGAACCTTATAATGATAATCGTCGGGCTGGTCAGAGTGGAATAAGCCTTTTATAAACCAGGTGTTATAGGGGAAAAGACAGGTGGAAGCATCTATCTGTCTGTCGGGTGAAAGCATATTTATTTCCTGATGCTTTGCCTGAATATAGTCTGCGGGGAGGGTGGAGCCGTAATCGGCACAGGTCGCTCCGAAGGAGGAAAGCTCGATAGATACCACACCGTCAGTGAGAACGGTTTCGTGCTTGCTGACAGGTATGGCGGCAGTGCCGTATTTGCAGACAACAGCCATATGTAAATCGGGATTATTTTCTTTGGTAAGAGCGATAATATCGTTTGCTTTGAGCTTGATATTGTAGTGGAAACCTGTCACTCTTGCTATATGCTCTGCATAGGGCTGGTCGGGGCTCGAGTAGTCTTCACCGTATATGTGTATCATCGCTTTTTCGAAATACTCATCGGTTATGCAGGTCCATATTGCGGGGATGGTGGAGATGAAATCACGGCAGATGTCATCAAAGGCTCTCGAAAGTGCGGCACGGAGAGTGGGGACCAGCATAGCTTCGACGATGGGCTGAAGAACTCCCGCTTCGTCCAGAAGATCCATAAATTCACCGAGAAACTCCAGTCCTTCCGTGGAGGCAACGAAGTTTTTAAGAGAAGTGGCTCCGATGTTAAGCTCGCCCGAGAAAAGCTCGCTTACCATACTGATGCCGCCTATGGAGGGAACGCAGAAAACGAAGGAGTCAAGATCGTCAAGCTCGTTTTCATAAAGCTTAAGATATGCCAGTGCAGTATTTGCACTGAAGCTGGAGGATACCAATTCTACCTTCTCTGAATTTGTTTCCTCCTTTACATCGATAATGTACTGACGCAGCTGCTCTGCGAGCACGAAGGGATCCAGACGCCAGTCGTAATTGAACACATATCTGTTATTGCCGGTGTAATTAAGCTCTACGGGAGCAGATACGACACCGTCAACCGCCGTTCCGTCAGGCTCCATTCTGAGCATACCGAAGTTGTCCCAGACATAATTGTAGATGCAGCTGTAAAGCAGATCGGGCTCCTTTTCCCTGACGGATTTTAAAATGTAGTCATCCACATTTTTCAGATTTCCTAAAAGTCTGTCCGTATCCAGAGGGAAGAAAAGAGACTTTTGTTCAGGATCATCCTCATAATAAATGTTTGTGTCGCCGAAGCCGGCAAGGTATACCATAGGATAGCCCTCGCTCTCATAGGCGAGTGCTGCACTGCAGCACGAAAAAACCGTGATTATTGCCATTGACAGGCACAGTAATGCTTTAAAAAATTTCATAACACTCTCTCCGTAGTCAGAATAAGTTTAATCTTTTAATTATGCTATCATATAATCACACATATTGTCAATGATATTTGCATATCGGATTTTAATTTTCGGGCTTTATTTCTCAGATGGTTTTTTAAGTTGAAATTCCCGTTTTTTTATGATAGAATTAATGTTATATCAGCACAGTAATGTCAGGAGGGGCTTTATGAACATTATACAGACGCTTATTTCTTACTTTGCCATAGCGGCAGCCTTTATTTCTTCTCTTTTTTCGTGGGGGGATGCAGTAATGACACCTTTTACAAACGATTATGAAATACCGGAAAGTCTGCCCGCATACAGTGTGATTTCTACCGAAGAAAAAACCGACTGGACGGCTAAATGGATATGGGACAGAGAAAATCTGACACAGAATAATGTCTGGATGTGCTTGAGCAAAAAGGTTACTCTTGATAAAAGCCCCGAGGAGCTTATCGCTCACATTTCGGCGGATTCGAAATACTGGCTTTACATAAACGGTGAAACAGTTGTTTTTGAGGGAAGCGTAAAACGTGGCCCCGAAAAAGGCAGCGGCTACTATGACAGTATAGACATAGCACCCTATCTCAGAGAGGGTGAAAACTCCGTCTGCGCTTTGGTATGGTACTGGGATAACGAAACGAGCTATTCCTACAGCGGCAGCGGTCAGGGAGGCTTCCTTTTCGAAGCCGAAGGAAAGGATATCACTATCGTTTCCGATGAAAGCTGGAGAGTAAAAAGAAACAGTGCCTACATCGATTCCGCTCTCTATCCTCCTAATTACAGGCTTCCCGAATACAGTATATATTACGATGCGAGAGAGGCGATGGGGGACTGGACGGCTGCAGACTTCGACACCTCCGACTGGGAGACTGCTACGGAATATGCCGCAGGCGGTGAGGGTGTTTACGGCAAGCTTTATCCGAGGGGAATACCCTTTCTTAAGGATTACGGTCTGAAGGATTATGAAAACTCTCGGGAATATGAAAACTACACGGTCAAAAAGACCTTCGGTGAAAAAATCACTGCGGAGGTTCCCTATAACGCTCAGCTCACTCCCTATCTTAAGGTCATAGCACCTGCGGGAAAAAAGATACGCATAACCACGGAAAACACTCTGATAGGTGCGGTTTCGACTACATATATAACCAAAGAGGGCGAGCAGGAGTTTGAGGCTTTGGGCTGGTTTAACGGTGAGCAGATTACCTATAAAATACCCAAGGGTGTCACGGTGGTTTCTCTCAGATACCGTGAAACGGGCTATAACAGCTCCTTCAGCGGTGACTTTGAGTGTGAGGACGAGTTTATGAACTCCCTCTGGCAGAAATCCCTGCGAACGCTTTATGTTACCATGCGTGATAATTTTATGGACTGCCCCGACAGAGAAAGAGCTCAGTGGTGGGGCGATGTGACCAGCGAAATGATTATGACTATGTATTCTATGGACAGTAGCTCCTATCTGCTTTATCAGAAGGGTGTGGAGGCGATGCTCTCTCACACTGACGACACAGATGTACTGCAGACGGTAGTTCCTATAAGCGGTGACTATTTTGAGCTCCCCGTTCAGCAGCTGGCGGGAATAGTGGGCTTTCTCACTTACTATGAATACACGGGAGACAAGGCCTTTATAGAAAAGGTCTACGGTCCGTCGCTCGATTATCTGAAGCTTTGGGAGATGGGAGAGAATAATCTGGTCGTTCATCGCAGCGGCTCATGGGACTGGCCCGACTGGGGTAAAAAAGCCGATATGACCGCCATAGAAAATGCCTGGGTTTATTATGCTCTTTCCGCCGCAGAAAAAATGGCTGAGATTACAGGCAAGACTGAGGATATCCCGTTCATTAGCGGCAGAAAGGCCGCCATCGCAGAGGGCTATGCTTCTCTGTGGACGGAAGATGGCTACAAAAGCTCAGATGTCAAAAAGCCCGACGACAGAGCCAATGCACTTGCAGTGCTTTCGGGACTTGCGCAAAAGGAACAGTATGATGTTATTGCGGGCGTGCTTGTGACCACTGAAAATTCGAGCCCTTATATGGAATATTATGTTCTCGAGGCTCTCTGTGAAATGGGCGAATACGGTGCCGCCGAAAACAGAATCAAGCGAAGATACGAGGATATGGTGACCGAGGATTACTCTACTCTCTGGGAGTTCTGGAATTCATGGCAGGGAACCAAAAATCACGCATGGAGCGGCGGCCCTCTGGTTATAATGAGTAAGCATTTCGCAGGTATTGCACCGCTTGAGGCAGGCTATGAAAGGGTAGAAATTAACCCACAGTATGCCATGCATAACAAATTAAGCTGCACCGTGCCGAGCGTGAAGGGGCTGATTACCCTTGATTATGAAAAAACAGATGAGGGCTATACTGTCAATCTCAGCCTGCCCGAGGATATAAAGGCAGTTTTATATGTGCCCGACGGTGCTTCGGTAAAAATAAACTCAAAGGCTTATTACCGTAACGGCAAGTATGTGGGTAAAAAAGCAGGCAATGTGGAGATTATAAAAAAAGAGTCTGATGACGGATACAGAATGTAAATCAGCTCAGCAGATTTTTTCGGAGGTTGAAATATGAAAAGGAAAATATTAAAGGGACTTTTACTTGCTTTGGTTGTTATGATAGTCGGCACCTTAGCTCTTTCGATAAGGCCCGAATACAGCGGAGTGAACTATAGCCCCGCAGACAGTCAGAATAAAACCGATAAAACCGTACGCTTCGGTGAAGACGGAAAGCTTAAAATTTTACATATTACCGACACACATCTGAAGCTTAACCATAACTTCGATCCCACTGTCTGGATGGTCGAAAGAGCCTGCGACGAGGAAAAGCCCGACATAGTTATGCTGACGGGTGATATTGTTCTGAACTGTGACAATGCAGAGGATACGAAGAAGCTGATTAATGCGCTTATGAATATTTTTGACTCCAGAAGCATTCCGGTGGCAGTAACCTTCGGTAACCACGATTCCGAGCAGGGTGCGATGTCCCGTGAGGAGCTGATGGCATATTATAATACCTTTTCCTGCTCCGTTTCCGTCGATGACGGTGAGGATATGAGCGGCTGCGGCACCTATAATATTCCGGTGCTTTCATCTGACGGCGAAAAGGTCAGCTTCAATCTTTGGGTGTTCGATTCGGGCGATTATGACGAAGAGGGCAGATACAGCTGCGTGCAGCCTGACCAGATAGAATGGTATAAGCAGACCTCCGATAAGCTTAAGGCGGAGAATGACGGCGAAAAAGTAAGTTCTCTCGTTTTTCAGCACATAATCGTCGCCGAAATATATGATGCGCTCGAAAAGTCGGAGTCATGGAAATCCTATGCATACAAGCATTTATATAACGAGGACGAATATTATCTGTTTGATGCGGACCGTGTGAATTACGGCACCATCAGGGAAACGCCCTGCCCCGGCTATGCCAATTACGGTCAGTTTGAGGCTATGGTGGAAAAGGGAGATGTGCTTGCCATGTTTACGGGGCATGACCATACCAACGCCTTCGGAGTCGAATACGAGGGAATAGACATCGTAAATTCTCTCAGCACACGCTATATAGGTCTTTTCCATTCCACTCAGTGCGGCTACCGTGTAGTCGAGGTGGACGAAAATGACACCTCCGATTATGAGACAAGAGTAGTACGTATGTTTGACACATACGATTTCGGCACTGTCAAAGAAGAAAAGCTCAGCGGTGACACCTTCAGATACAGAATGTCCCGAGAATTTGCTTTCAAGGGTATGGTGCAGAAATTTGCCACTGTGGCTTACGGTAAATTAATAGAGGCCGTTACGGGCAGACAGGTGACATACCCCGATTAAATCTTGTCCTTAACCGCCCGACCTCGGATACAAAGGAGAAAATGCTATGCAGAGAAAATATGCTCATATTATCGTAATCGGCGTGGATGGGGCAGGCAGCTGGTTCAGGGATGCCGACACACCGAATTTTGACAGAATATTTGAAAACGGTGCAGTCACCTACAGGGCTCTGTCATCCAGACCTACCGTCAGTGCCGAATGCTGGGGCTCAATGCTTATCGGTGTGGGGGCCGAGGTACACGGGCTTACGAATGAAAAGGTGTCAGCCGAGCCCTATGACGTTAATTCTCCCTTTCCCACTCTTTTCAGGAGAATAAGAGAGGCCTGTCCGGATGCTGAGCTCGGCTCATACTGCGACTGGAATCCCATCACCTACGGTATAGCCGAAAGCAATGTGGGCATTTCCCACGCCACTGCACGTGACACGGAGCTTACGCCCGTTATCTGTGATTATATAAGGAAGCGCAGACCGGATTTTCTGTTCGTGCATTTCGACAGTGTGGACGGTGCAGGACACGCTGAAGGCTACGGCTCGCCCTGCTTTATGGAGTGTATTCATAAGGTGGACAAGCTTATAGGTGATGTTTATTCCGCGGCAGAAAAAGCAGATATGCTCGCCGATACCCTTTTTATGGTCATCGCAGACCACGGCGGTACAAATGACGAAAGCGGAAAGGGCAGTCACGGCGGCTGGACAGACGAAGAAAAATATGTCACCTTTGCCGCTGCGGGTAAAGGGGTAAATAAAACCGAAGCAGTAGAAATGAACATCCGTGATCTGGCGGCTATCGTTCTTTATGCTATGGGCATAGCCATTCCCGATTTTGATGAAAGGGGCTGGACCTCACAGGTGCCGGAAGGTCTGTTTGAGGATTACTGCCATTCTGCCGTTGTTTCACATTTTACGGGTGCAGCACCGAGAGTTTCGAGGGTACACCACGAGTCCGAGCCGGTGTGACAGGGCACAGCATAGTTAAAATACATCGTAGATTTTTATTCAGAAAGGATATTTTATGATAAACAGAATCACAGAAACAGTTAAAGCAGCCGGTGAGCTTATTCTTTCGGCGCATAACCGTGAAGCATCCGTTACTGCCAAGGAAGGCAAAAAGAATTTCGTAACAAAATATGATGTTGCCGTGCAGGATTATCTTTTCAGAGAGCTGGGAAAAAGCTTTCCCGAGGCTGAGTTTGTGGGTGAAGAGGGCGAAAACGATTTCGAAAGCAAGGCTCTCCGATTCATAATCGATCCCATTGACGGCACGACAAACTTTATGCAGGATTACCGCTGCAGCTGCATTTCCGTCGCTCTCTGCGAGGGAAACGAAATTATAGCGGGAGTGGTATATAACCCTTATACCGATGAAATGTTTTCTGCGGAAAAGGGCAAGGGTGCATATCTTAACGGCGAAAGAATAAGGGTGAGCGACCGTCCTCTTTCGGACGGACTGGCTCTTTTCGGCACCTCGCCCTATCATCCCGAAAACACTGACGAAACCTTTGCACTGCTCAGAAGGGTGTTTGACCTTTCACGTGACATACGCAGAAG
>SVPD01000067.1 GCA_015066045.1 Oscillospiraceae bacterium | reverse complement strand
CTCGTTATGCAAAGGAAAAGGGCTTTGATAACACAAGGTTTTATGTTGATGACGGTTACACAGGTACAAACTTCAACCGTCCTGATTTCAAAAGAATGATGGAGGATGTTGAAGCAGGATATGTCAAAACAATTATTGTCAAGGATATGTCCCGATTCGGCAGAAACTATGTAGAGGTTGGTCTTTTTACAGAATCATATTTTCCCGAGCATGATATCCGCTTTATCGCTGTTACGGTTTTGGTTGACAGCGCTGACGGTGAAAATGAAATAATCCCGTTCAAAAATGTTATGAACGAGATGTATGCAAGAGATATTTCAAACAAGGTGCGTTCTGCCAAAAGAATCAGAGGTAATATGGGTGAGCCACTTTCTCAACCGCCATACGGATATATGAAGGACCCGCAGAATACTAAAAGATGGATTGTAGAGCCTGAAGCCGCCAAGGTTGTAAGAGAGATTTTCATACTTTATCTTGAGGGCTACGGATTGGATAAAATAGCAAGACATCTTCAGGACAAGGGTATTAAAAATTGCACATCCTATTGGCAGGAAAGAGGCATAGGCAGAGGCGGTAAGAAGGTACAGCCTAATCCATATAAATGGAAAAGCTCAACCATCCGTCAGATTCTTCTCCGTCAGGAATATTGCGGTGATGTTGTGAATTTCAAAACCTATTCCAAGAGCTTCAAGAACAAGAAAAGGCTTATGAATCCCGAAGAAAACTGGAAGATTTTCAAGGATGTTCACGAGCCGATTATTGACCGTCACACCTATGAAGAGGTACAGAAGCTTATAGGCTTTTGCAAACGCCGTGAGCCGTTAGCTGAAAACGGAAGCAAAAGCATTTTCTGTGATTTTCTCATCTGTGCCGAATGCGGACATAAGCTGTGGTATCATGTGAATACCCGAAATAAAAATATTCACTATTTCAGTTGTTCAAATTATGTAAAGGACTATCGTGGCAGCTGTCAGCACAGACATTATGTCAGGGCAGAAGCTATAGAGCAGATAGTTACAATGGAGCTGCAAAAGCTTGCAGGTTATCTGAAGCATAATGAGGATGAGCTTGTCGAGGTGCTTACAATGAAAACCGAAGCTATCGTACAAAACGAAAAAAGGCGTATCAATTCCGAGCTTCAGAGGTGCACCTCAAGGCAAAACACAGTAAATACTCTGTATGAAAAGCTTTATGAGGATAACGCTCTCGGCAAAGTAACTGATGAATGGTTCCTTCATATGTCGCAAAAATACGGCATTGAAAGAGATGAGCTGAAAGCCAAAATTCAAAAACTGCACGAGGAGCTCGATGAGCTTAACGATAAGAAAAGCGAAAGAATTGCATTCGTCGAGGCAATAAGACGCTTTATACGAATGGAAACCTTAACAGCACCACTTCTTCACGAGCTCATTGACCACATTGATGTCTATGAAACAGAGGGCACAGGCAAAAACAAAACTCAAAGAATCGTAATTCATTACCGTTTTGTAGGAAACATTGAAATTCCGTCAGACGAGGAAAACCTCAAGTTGGATATGAGGCAAGGTATGGCTGTTGAATATCTTACGGCATAACAAAAAAGAGCAGGCTAAAACCTGCTCGATACATAAATTAAATACTATGGAGAAACACAAAAAAATCGAGTGTTCATCACTTAAATCCGTAATGAACACTCGAAATGGTGGGCAGGGATGGATTCGAACCATCGAAGTCACTGACGGCAGATTTACAGTCTGCTCCCTTTGGCCACTCGGGAACCTACCCATATTTAACTGGAGCTGGTGGACGGACTCGAACCCCCGACCTGCTGATTACAAATCAGCTGCTCTACCAACTGAGCTACACCAGCAAATTGCTCGTGCGTTTCAACGCTCGAATATAATAGCATAAGATTATCGGTTAGTCAAGAGCTTTTTGCTATTTTTTTTGATTTTTTTGAAAAAGTTTTCTTGCCGTAATAGGGGCTGCTTTTTTTCTTTAGTGCTTTTGCATATCTTTTTTTGTTTTTGCTGAAAAGTTTTAATGCGTGAGGAAAAATAATGCGTTTTTTTGAAAAACTATTGATATGCAGGTCAAATCTTGTTATTATTTTATTATTAATAGTGAAAAATCCTTCATCGAATATTATTTAAAAAGAAAAGAGGTCTAAACCATGACACTGTTTGACGTATTATCTCTCGTCGGCGGCCTTGCCCTTTTTCTTTTCGGTATGAACCTTATGGGTGATGCACTGGAAAAAAAGGCGGGCGGTCAGCTGAAAGCCATTCTCGGTAAAATGACAGACAATCCTGCAAAGGGCTTTCTGCTCGGTCTCGTCGTTACCTCCGTTATCCAGTCTTCATCCGCCACTACCGTTATGGTCGTCGGCTTCGTCAACTCGGGTATTATGACACTTCATCAGGCTGTCGGCCCCATTATGGGTGCCAACGTGGGTACCACCGTTACGGGCTGGATGCTTTCTCTGGCCGATATAAAGGGCGGCGGCTTTATGGATTTCCTTAAGCCGGATGCTTTTGTTCCCGTTCTCGCTCTTATCGGTATTTATCTGTTTATGTTCTCTAAAAAGAGCAAAAGCAGAGATACTGCCATGATACTTTTAGGCTTTGCTACGCTGATGACAGGTATGTCGGCTATGTCAGATGCCGTTTCCGGACTCAGGGATGATCCGGAGTTTACCCGAATTCTTACCCTTTTCTCAAATCCCGTTTTAGGTGTTATGGCCGGTGCCGTGCTTACGGCTATTATCCAGTCCTCCTCTGCCTCGGTCGGTATTCTTCAGGCAATATCCACCACAGGCGTGGTTACCTTCGGTACTGCCATTCCCGTAGTTATGGGTATGGCTATCGGTACCTGCATTACCGCCCTTCTTTCCTCTATCGGTGCTAACAAGAATGCCAAGAGAGCAACTCTCGTTCACCTTTATTTCAATATCTTCGGTACTGTTGCCGCTCTTGCGCTCTTCTACGGTGTAAACGCCGTCTTTAAATTTGATTTCGTCGATAACACTGCGACCTCAGTAGGAATCGCTATTGTAAATACCTTCTACAAAATTTTCTGTGTGGCTATGTGGGCACCGATGATCAAGGTTCTCGAAAAGCTCGCAACCGTTTCTATCAGAGATACGGACGAGAAAGAGCAGTACGAGATGCTTGACGAAAGACTTCTCGCCACTCCTGCCGTGGCAGTGGAGCGCTGCCGGAATGTGACGGAGGTTATGGCAGACATCGCCACCGAATGCTTCCGCAGAGCAGTTAAGCTTTTAGACGGCCATAACGATGAGGACTATGAGTTCGTTATAAAGGCTGAAAAGAAGACCGACAAATACGAGGATATCCTCGGAAGCTATCTTGTCAAGGTATCTGCTCTCGAGCTTACCGATGAGGACGGTGCCGAGACTGCTAAGCTTCTCCACATTATCGGAGACTTCGAAAGGATTTCCGACCACGCCGCCAGCATTCTGAAATCAGCCGAGGAGCTCAACGAAAAGAAGATGAGCTTTTCAGGTGAGGCAGCCAAAGAGCTTAAGGTTATGACAAATGCAGTTCTGGAAATTATGGACCTTGCCTACAGAAGCTTCACAGAAAACGACAGAGAAGCCATCAAGGGTGTCGAGCCTCTCGAGCAGGTTGTAGACGATCTTAAGGCAGAGCTTAAAAGTCAACACATCCGCCGCCTTACAAAGGGCGAATGCACCATCGAGCAGGGCTTCGTATTCGGCGATATTATCACTAATCTGGAAAGAGTGGCTGACCACTGCTCGAACATCGCAGGCTGTGTAAAGGAAATCGCACATCAGGAAATGGATATGCACTCCTACGCCAAAAAGGTCAGAAAAGAAAATATCAGCCATTACAATGAAAGATATGAGGAGTACAAGGATAAGTACTCTGTTTAAAAAAGTGCTGACCGCATAAATCAAGACAAACAGAGAGGCTGCCGCAGTAAGCGCAGACCAAAAAGAAAAACAAAAACAGATGTGTTTAAGTTGCTTCTGACTTATAAAACACATCTGTTTTAATTGTTTTACGGAATAATATGGTGTTGCATATAATAAATATTTGCTTTTTCAGACGTTTTT
>SVPD01000027.1 GCA_015066045.1 Oscillospiraceae bacterium | reverse complement strand
ATCGGTGATTTTTGCCTTTTCTTGCAAAGCTATTTCGCATTTTAAAGTGCTTCGCAGTTTCGTAAGAACTGAAAATTTCTTGTATTGAAGCCACAAAACGCAGCAAGGCTGTCGCCTTGCGAGGCTTCCCCGCAAAAATACAGGGAATTTTGTTCGAGAAACAAATACTTCCTTACCACTCGTCGGCGTTCGCTACCGTCTAATAAAGTTTTAAAATATTATCTTTTATCTTGTAATTTCCGTACTTTATGATATATTTTTTATTAAAGGGAGAGATGTGTTATGAAAAAAATTCCGCCAGCTGCAAAGCTGAAGTCTTTACTCGAAGAAATTATCCTTTACTGGAACCAGCCCCGCCCCGGTGAGTATGTCCCCTACAAGGAAATCGTGATGCTGAGTATAGGCTGGCTCGCACAGTATTTCGTGGTTCAGTTTTCCATCGGCTTCAGCGTGGGAACGGCCTTTGCCGGTGCGACGCTCGGTATGACAAACAATGAGCTGCTGGTTATGAATTACATCACACAGTTTCTCGGCTATCTGCAGGCTCCCGTAAATGCGTGGCTTACAGATAATCTTAACAGCAGACACGGTAAGTTCAGAGTGTATATCCGTCTGGCTATACCCCTGATGTTTCTGAACCTTATCAGCCTCTGGTTCCCTTATGAGGAAATCCGTGACGGTGTGTCAAGATATGCAATGATTGCCGCTCTTTTCATAATCGGTCAGATACAGGGATATGTACGGGCCTGGATTATAACCGGTGTTACTAATATGGTGCATGTAATGACGCCCAACGCTCAGGAGCGCGCTAAAATTATGTCCGTAACCTCCATAATTTACAGTAATGCGCCCACTTTTATGAACCTTTATCTGCCGATAATGGTCGATGTTCTGCCGATTGAGAGCAAATATACGGTAACCTATTTCCGAGGTGTTCATACTCCTCTGGCTCTTTTCGCACCTCTTATCCTTACTGCATTTTACGGAACACAGGAAAGACTCGTTCTGCCTAAGAGCAGAATATCGCAGATGAGCTTCACAAACTCACTCAGAAGCGTTATGAGTAACAGAATTTTCTGGATAAAGTGCTTCGATGCATGGAATGATTTCCTCGAAAATGCGAAGGGTGACGTGTGGGATATGCTGGTTTACCGTGCCCGCATCACATCGAGCTCAACCTACGGTGTTATGAACACGCTCTGCCATAATTCCCAGCTTTGGGCGATGCTTTTTTCACCCTGGTTCATCAAAAAATTCGGCAAAAAGAACATCAAGGTTTACAAAAATATTATTCAGGTAGCCCTGATTGCTGCGACCAAACTTCTTTTCAAATCAAAGCACGCAGCCGTATATATGTTCATCATAAACTACATAAACCGATTCATAGACTGCGGTCAGGTTATCGACAAGGCTATCGAGTCAGATATGCGTGACGCTCAGCACTATCTTGTCGGAGAAAGAATAGACGGCTCCTTTGAGCTGATTTCCAAATATGCGAACGGCTCTGTCAGCTTGCTTACGGGACTGTTTCTCCCCTGGGTTTACGGCAAATGCGGCTTCGACGGAAGTGACTACAGTGTGCTCGATGTTTATCTTGATTACAATCCGGATTTACCGTTAGAGCAGCAGAAGAAAAATCCCGACTGTGTGCTTTACAGTATGCTGGATGTTCTTCTCCTCATTTCGATTTTCGGTGCTGCAATCGATGTCATTCCGTGGCTCTTTTACGATGTAAGCGAAACAGGTCAGAAGTCTATGATGCGGGTAATCCGCCTGAGAACCCTTATCGAGGACTATAATTCCGGCAAGGAAGATATCCGTAACTTCATCGAGGGATGCGAAGCGGTTATCAAGGCAAAGGAATACGAGAATGCCGAAAAGGCCGCCGATCTGAGGAAAGAGCTGAAAAAGGCAAAGAGAGCGACGGCAAATAACCAAGCTGAAAAAATCTCGCGCAAGGAAAGAATCAAAGAGCTGAAAAGGCTTATGAATGAAGCCTCCGTCCATAACGAGGAAATCGAAATCTCAAAAGCGGTTATGTTTGAGATTAACAGATTTTCTACCGACTTCGGTAAAAGCCAGCTTGCTCTCGCAGAGCTGATAGTAAATGCAGGCAGTGAGTGCTTTTACGATGTTTACGACGAGGCGGTCGAGCTGGCCTATACTCTCCCCCTGACGGGCACAAAGGAAGAAAAGGTATGGCGCAGACAGGAAATAAGAAACGCTAAAGCTCTTAAAAAGAGTGCAAAGCTCGCACAGAAGTATTACCCTGACGGAAAGGTCTTCTTCGACGAAAAAACAGTCGAGGATGCCTATAATCTGCCCGATGAAACCCGTGAGCAGCAGAAAATAAGGCGCAAAGCTATGAAAAAGGCAAATAAAGCACAGAATCTCTATATCAGAGTGGCAGCGCCGTATCTTTCCGCACAGAGAACGGTTCTGCTCGCAGAGGGCTACGAAAATCTGCCCGAAATAATTTCGGGTTATGATGAGGCGGTCGCCGATTTCAAATCTGAATGTGAACGCAGAGACGAGCAGGCAAGGCTTCTCAAGGAGGAGCAGAGACTCGACATCGAAAGAAAGAGAGCTCAGTGCAGGCTGAAAAAGAGATAAAACGAAAAAAGGGGATGTAAAAAAACGCAAGTTTTTACATCCCCTTTTAGTGGCGTAAAAAAGGCGGAGAATGAACAAACCGCAAAAACACAGTTTTTGCCATTTCTAAATGTTTTAAAGGGCTTCTACGGATTGAAAAATCCGTAGAAGCCCTCTGTTTATCCCGCTTTATGCGGTCTGCACTTTTTTGTAGCCCCTTTTTACTATTCGTCTGTCACGGAAATCAAATGCCGCAGTAGTTTACGATATAGGTCGCAGCGTCGATTCTGCTGATAGCTCCCGAGATATTGAAAATATTCTGAATGATAACGCTGAAGAAAAGACTGATACCCTTTATAAAGCCCTTTATTCCCGAAAGATCGGTCTGAGCGAAACGGAACATAATCTTTGCAAACTCGAAATAGCTTACCTCACTGCCAGCAGAGAAATTACCGTTTTCGTCTACGGTCATAATCCCCTTTTCTGCAGTCCACGCCGCAGAGGGAGAGGCAGTATCTGACGGAGCGGAGTCTGTTTCGGGAGCACCGGCTACGGCATAGAGAACATCTGCCAGTCCGCCCTTGGTAAGAGCAGCGTCGGGAGCAAACTCTGTGTCGGAAACACCGTACATAAAGCCTTTATTATAAAGCTTCTGCGCTACAGAATATTCCTTGGTGCCTTTTTCGATGTCGGTGTAAGGGAAGGCTGCGTCGGGAAGAGCCTCTAAAATCATATCGGCGATGTGTCTGTGACCGTCGTAGCTGGGATGCTGCTTTTCACAGAGAGTGCCTACAGGCTCAACGAAAATGTAGCCGTACTTTTCTGCACCGTCACGCATGGGAATATTTGCAAGGTCAACGATAGTCTGACCGATATTTATACCGATGTCTGCAGAAGGAAGAGAAATACCTGCATTTTCGGAATCCTTCATCGTTTCATCCTGTAATGCAGTGTCAAACATACCGATAACCACCAGAGTTACATCGGGATTAAGAGCATAGATATCCTCGATCATATAATTCCAGTTTTCAAGATATCTGCTAAAGCCCTCGCTGAGAGCACCGGGCAGAATCTGTACAAGCTCGGGAACACATTTGAACAGGTCAGCCATACCAACAAGTGTTTCTATAGTTTCCACGCTGAAATTAACCGTACCCTCGAGATACTCGAGAGCTTTCTCAACGAAGTTTTCTGTTCCCGACATTTCAGCCACAGCCTCTTCTATATGCCAGCCCACATAAGAGCCCCAGTCGTTACCGCCTATATTCAGCGTAATAAGGTCAGCATTTTTTACTGCTTCACGCATCAGAGGCATTTTTTCTTCCATTATTTCATCCTCTATGGATTTGAAAATAAATCTGTCCGGCTCATAATCCTCCTCGAAAATATATCTCATTTCGACGGTTCTGAAGCCGATACACGCCATAGGGTGATACTCTTTAACCTGCAGGTCATCTGCCAGCAGAGCGCCGTAGGAGCCCTCTATTCTGTGGAAGCTGGTGTTTCCTCTGTCCTCCACATCACTCCAGCCGCTGGCTACACTGTCGCCCAGAAGCACATAAGAGCCGTAGTCAAGGTGCTGCTTTCCGTTCACCTCTACGGCACACACGGAAAAGCCGCTGCAGATAAAAGCAAGAGTAAGAATAAGTGCGAGAGACCTTTTCATTAACTTCTTCATAAAAAACTACCTCCGTATTTTACGATATATAAATACTATTATATAATAACACAGTTTGGTTTAAATTCGGATATATAAATGTTAATTTTTTATTAACAGATATTAATTTTTACCAACTTGTGTTTCTTTATGTTAAAATGAAGAAAAACAGGAGGGAATGAAATGGAAAGCATAGTTCAGGTAGCGGCGGCACTTATCAGACAGGGCAACAGATTTATGATATGTCAGCGCCCCGAAAACAAAACGAGAGCCTTTCAGTGGGAGTTCGTGGGCGGAAAGGCTGAAAAAGGTGAAACGAGAGAGGAGGCTCTTATCCGTGAATGCAGAGAGGAGCTGGGCATAACCGTCAGAGTAGGCGAAATCTTTATGGAGGTGGACCACCGATATCCCGACATAAACGTTCATCTGACTCTCTTCAATGCTGAAATAGCAGAAGGAACACCTGAGCTTCTGGAGCATAAGGATATGCGCTGGATTACTCCCGACGAAATTAAAAATTACACCTTCTGCCCTGCCGATAAGGAAATTTTAGAGAAGATTATAAGGGAATATTCAAAATGAAATTAGAGAAAATGGCTGACTTTTTCGCTGAAAGAGCGGAGATGTATGACGAGCATATGCTCACTGAGGTGGAGGGCTGCAGAGAAGGCTATAAAAGGATGGCTTCTCTCGTCCCCGCCGATACGCAGAGCCTTCTCGACCTCGGCTGCGGTACGGGGCTGGAGCTGGACGAAATATTTGCCCTTTATCCCGACATCGAGGTTACCGGCATAGACCTTTCAGACGTGATGCTCGGAAGGCTGCGCAAAAAGCACCCCGAAAAAAAGCTTAAGCTTATCTGCGCAGATTACTTCACAGAGGCTTTGGGTGTGAATAAATTTGACTGCGCCGTTTCCTTTCAGACCATGCATCATTTCCCGAAGGAGAAGAAGCTCTCTCTTTACGGAAAAATCAACAGAGCTCTGAAGGAAAATGGCATTTACATCGAATGTGATTATATGGTGCTGACACAGAGCGAGGAGGATTTCTGGGCTTCGGAAAATGAAAGACTCCGCAGAGAAAACGGCATAACCGATGACGGATATTACCATTACGACACTCCCTGCACCGTAGAAAATCAGATTAGTCTGCTGAAAAAAGCGGGCTTCGGCAAAGCTACACAGGTATTCCGTACGGAAAACACTACTATGCTCCTGGCTGAAAAATAAAAGCGTCTGCCGAAGGGCAGACACTCCGTAAGGAAGTTGTCTCCCTTGAGCTTTTGTAAGCAAAAAACGGCGGCAGGAAAAGCAATTTTCCTTGCCGCCGTTGGTTTAATTTTCGTCTTCATCGTTAGACCAACCGGATATAATCTGCAATTCGCCCGAAGCCAAATCCATTGCCATATTATCTCCCATTCTCATCAATAAATCTCCGTCAGAATCTATTGCCATATTGTCGGAGATTGAATGAGCAAAATCGCCGTCCTCGAAATCAAAAAAATGCTTACCCATATAGCACCTCACTCGAAAAATTAATAATCATATTTGTTTATTTCTAAAACTTTGAAAGTCGCTTTTTTGAATTGATTTAATTTTTCTTGATCTACGTATTCAAAAGCTTTCAAATATATCTCTTGTCCGGCACCTAACCTGTCAGCGTAAATCATATCTGTTTCAATTCTTGCACCGTTTGAATCTACAGCTTCAATTGTTATGTAATAGGTGCATTGTTTTTCAGCTTTGTTTTTTACTGTAATATCAAGGGTTGTTTCGGAAAAGTATCCATTATTAGTTACTTTGAATTCTCCAAAAGAAACATCAACATATTTTTCTAAAATTTCATCTGTCGTTTCTTCTCTAAATGCATCACTAATTGCAAGTATATTAGATTCAATATCATTTGATATGTTGGTGAAAAGCGTAGAAGCAAAAACGACATACAGAATCACAAGAATAATGGATAAAACGATTTTAGTTATAAAGCCAATCAAAGCACCTTTACCTGCCGATTTGGCTCGTTTAGGTTTCTTTCCTTCGTATATTAGAAAAAGGATTAAACCAACAATCGGAATAAAAAATCCCAAGATAGCAAACCCAAAACTTGATTGATCATCAACCTCTTTGTTATCAAATCTTGTTCCACAGTTGATACAGTATGTAGCCGAATCATCTATGTTCTTCCCGCAACTTCTACAATACATTTAATTTCCTCCCATTAGTATTTATTGAAACGTGGCAATTGAGAAATTAATGCTTTTATTTCAGGGTCACTTGTTTCTACATCAGCCAAAATAATCAATTCATAAAAATCCTCATCATTAATGTTTTTCAAAGCACCAAGCTCATTACAAATATAATAATTACTATAATCTATGTTGGTAGTTTTCTTTCGGTTATAGTCGATACCAAATTTTAATATTTCTATTGCTTGTTGTTTATATTTATCTAAATTTTTTAATGCATAACTTAAACAGTTATTTATTATCGGATTGATTGAATTATATGTAATTGACTCGATTTGTTTTTTTCTTTTAGCAAAATTACTTAATTCAAATACATATTGTTTTTCTTCAAATATTGAATTGAATATTTCATTATTATCTAATATTAATTCTAAAAAATCATTGTTGGCAAAAATACAACTGCCAACATCATAGTAACCACAAGCAAAAAACATATTATAAGAATCATAAATGCTATTAAATAATTCAACGTCCTTCATACTTGCTACAAGACGTGCAAATTCTATACTATTTTCAAAATTAATCCAAGTTATTCCTTTGTCTTTTCTGAATTCAAATTGATTATAAAACCATTTCAATTTTATTCCATACTCTTCATAAAGATATCTCACGCCATTAACCGAATGATATTCAACTACATAATCAAGAAAGGTTTTGCCAAATTCATCTGTTTGAGTAATGATAGATTTCCCGTCAGTTGCCATCAACAAATTAAATTCATTTTTATATAATTGCGGATCATCTAAATATGCATAATATCTAAAGCCTTTGTTAAATGGTACGTTTTCTTTTTCTATAGGTAATTTATACGCATCTTCATCCATCAATCGTGCTAATGAAACACCGAATATTTTTTCTAAAGGGATAATAAATTCATATTTAAGCGGTCTTTCACCTTTTAACATTTTTGAAAAGTTAGATTTTTCATTATTTGCAAATTTGTATGCTTCTTGACCTTTGATTCCTAATTCATGTGCAATATTCACCAGCAAATGACTATACATTTTTATCCCTTTTAAGTTCATATAATGGTCGATATTTTTCTTCAATTTTGTCATGGCTTATGCCTCCTTTTTTTACATTATAACACATCTCATTCTAAAACGGTAGTCATATCAGACAACTTTTGTTGTCTTTTTTGATGCTATCCAAAAATTAAGGGAAAAACTTTACGGTCAAATTTGACAACTAAACAAATCACCTACTACGCAGCCATAAAGTTTAAGTAGAGTGTAAAACGCGCTTTTTTAATAGGAAGCGTACCCTCGAAATGCCCACTGACATCTTTTCTCAGAGTATCTGAGAAAGTGTCATAGTGGGTTACACACTTTGAAAAGATGTGTAACAAAAAACGGCATAGCCAATGGCTACACCGCTTAACGAAACCAATTATTCAGTTTAGATACAAGAGCCACCTTGGAGCACCTTCCTTACGGAGGGTGCTCCAACAAGGGCAGACGTTTTTATTTATTTGATTCTGTAAATGTTTACCTCGTAGGGACGGAGCTTTTCTGTAGGCTCTCTGTAATTCGAAAGAATGCACATACCGTCAGCGTGGCGGGGCCTTCTTATCCATTTTTCCGTAAGGTTCATTTCGATGTAGAACTTATTATCCTTGCTTGTTCTGTAGAGGCAGAAGGTTTTGTCACCCGTCTTTACAGGTCTGAAATCACCGTAGACAAGAGTGGATTTGAACTCCTTTCTCAGTGCGATGAGAGCCTTGTAGTAATTAAAGGGACTGGTTCTGTCTGCCATTTCGCTTTCGGCGTTACATTCGAGATAGTCACCGTTAAGTCTTATCCATGGAGTGCCTGTGGTAAAGCCTGCATTTTCACTCTTGTCCCAGCACATGGGTGTTCTGGAGTTATCACGGCTGCCGGCAAGAATAGTTTTCCATGCCTCCTCCTTTGAGATGCCCTTTTCGAGCATTTCGGCATATTTATTGATGGACTCCACATCACGAAGCTCTGACATATCGTTGAAGTCACAGTTCATCATACCCAGCTCCTCACCCTGATAAATGTAGGGTGTGCCTCTGCCCGTAAGCAGCATAGCACCGATAAGCTTTGAAAGAGGCTTTCTGTAGGCTGAGTCGGGATTTACCTTGGAAACCATACGGGGGTTATCGTGATTTTCGATAACCAGTGAGGGCCACGAGGAGCCCTTCATTTCCAGCTGATATTTGCTGAAAAGGTTTCTCAAATATTTGAGATTGTATTTGTAATCGTCCCATCTCTGCTTGCCCGGTGTTTCGAGCTGGTCGAAAAGGAAGGTCTGACGGATTTCCTCACGGGAATCGTCTACTAAATATTTGGCCATTTCCACACCGATACCGCCTGTCTCACCTACGCAGAAGGAGTTCGGGAATTTTTTAAAGGCGTTTTCGTTAAGCTCGTGAAGATATTCGTGGAGACGGGGGCCCCAGAAATAGTGCTCACCGCCGTAGCCGATAAACTCACCTACGAGAGGATTACCGTCGGGAAGACCGTCTACCTTTGAAATAAGATTGATAACGTCCATGCGGAAGCCGTCTACACCCTTAGCCAGCCACCAGCGCACCATTTCTGCCACCTCGGCACGCATTTCGGGATTTTCCCAGTTAAGGTCCATCTGCTTTTTCGAGAAGATATGCAGTGCCCACTCATCGAGCTCGGGATAGTAATTCCAGGCTGAGCCGGAGAATACGGAGGTCCAGTTATTGGGCGGTACACCGGGAGCCTTGCCCTTACGGAAGATGTAGTAATTCTTATACTTTTCATCCCCTGCCAGAGCCTTTTGGAACCATTCGTGTTCGTCAGAGGTGTGATTAACGACCAGATCCATAACCAGCTTCATACCGCGGGCGTGGATTTCCTCGAGCATTTTATCGAAAATTTCCATGGTACCGAACTCGGTCATTATCTTTTTATAGTCACGGATATCATAGCCCATATCGTCATTGGGTGAATCGTAAATGGGGCTGAGCCAGAGAACATCCACACCCAGCTCCTTGAGATAATCCAGCTTCGAGATAATACCCTGCAGGTCGCCTATACCGTCACCGTCAGAGTCCATAAAGGAACGGGGATAAATCTGATAAATTACGGATTCCTTCCACCATTTCGGGTTTACCTCGTCGGTAGTTACCACTCTTTCGGGAGTGTAGCTGAGGAGATTACAGAGATGCTCTATAGTCTCCAGAGGCATTTTATCGCCTAAAAGCTTCGGAATCATATTGAGCTTCATCATACCCACGGCAGGATTATGAATAACTGCATCGGGTATGCCTGTATGATAGGCTACCATAGCCACCAGATCATTACCGACGGGAGTGGCAAGAACATCCTTGAGGGTGCTTTCGGGAGTAATTTTCATTTCTGTCATCCTTTCGTAAAGGCTCTGCACAAAAGCACAAAGCACATATTATAACATTTTATATTATACCATTATCCTCTGCCCTGTCTCAATTGATTCTTTAGACAAATATGGGTTCTCTTTTTTAGTGACTTTTACTGCAGTTGACATAACGGAGGAAAAAAGGTAAAATCAAAGGGTAAATCATTTAAAGGAGAAACGGTCAATGCTTAACCTTTCATTAAACGACATACTGAACGCTGAATTTTCTCTTTATGAAAATAATCCCGTTTTAAAAAATCCGCCGAACAGCTTCGTTATCGCTGATCCCTCGGTGCTTACCCCCGACAAATCTCCCGACGGGAAATGGCATCTTTTCTGCCACACCTTTTTCGGTGTTTACCGATATGTGAGCGACGACGGCATCAGCTTCAGCAGGGCACAGAAAATCGTCTCCCGTGCCATGAGACCGAACATAAATCTTATCGACGGAAGGTATTATCTTTTCTATGAGAGAACCAGACCTGTCATTTTCAATGCACTATCCCTCATAGGCTTAAAGTGGAGATCTGAAATCTACTGCACCGAATCGGATAATTTATCAGACTGGACAGAGCCCTACCCCGTAATAAAGAAAACCCGTGATTTCGAGGAATACAAGGGCGGCTATTCCATTTCAAATCCCTTTCTTATTAAAAACGGCAGCATCTACAGGCTCTATTACTCCTGTGGCCAGACCTTCATAAAGGACTGTGGCTTCTGTGAGCCTACACACATATCCTTTGCTGAAAGCGAAAGCATTTCAAAGGATTACGTTTCCCGTACCTCCCCCATCATAAGTCCCGACAAAAGCATCGAATATCTTAACCTTTGCTCAGGCTGCCTGAAGGTTTACAGGCTCTCTGACTGCTATATCGGTCTGCAGAACGGAATTTACGAAAAGGACGGTAAGAGTCACTCGGCAATTATGCTTTTAAAAAGCACTGACGGCATAAGCTTTGAATTTGTAAAGCCGTTCCTCGTTCCTCAGAAATGCGCAAACAGTAACTGGATGGCACAGTATGTCTATGCCTGCTGCCTGACCTGCTACGAAGGTAAGCTTCGCCTTTATTTCAATGCAAGAAACGTTTCAGATAATCTCAGAGGCAGAGAGTCCATAGGAATTTTTGAAGGAAAAATCAAATAAAATATCTATGGGGGAATGCAGATGAAGCTCGGCTTCACTTTCTTTTTTAACAGCCTTCTTCTGGGAACGGGACTGGCTATGGATGCCTTCTCGGTTTCTCTGGCAAACGGTCTCAACGAGCCGCAAATGAAAAAGGCAAAAATCTTTGGCGTGGCAGGCATTTTCGCTCTTTTCCAGCTCGCTATGCCCCTCGTCGGCTGGATATGTGTTTCCACTGTGGCAGAGCATTTCAAGGCCTTTGAAAAGTTCATTCCGTGGATAGCTCTTATCCTCTTATGCTACATAGGCGCAGATATGCTCCGTGAGGGACTGCGTCACAAAGAGGGCGACGGAGAAAAGCCTGCAGTAGGTCTCGGCGGTCTGCTCGTGCAGGGTGTGGCCACCTCCATCGATGCACTCTCCGTGGGCTTCACCGTCTCGGACTATAATTTCACCGAGGCTCTGCTCGCCTGTCTTCTCATCGGCGCCGTAACCTTCTTTATCTGCTTTGCCGGTATCCTCATCGGCAGAAAAGCAGGCACCGCTCTGGCAGGCAAGGCGGGAATTTTCGGCGGTGTTATTCTTATTTTCATCGGACTGGAGATTTTCATTTCATCTTTACTTTGAGTTTTCTCTTGACAAGAGCTTCAGTATATGTTATCTTTTGTTAAGATTATGTTAAAGAGGTATTAAAAATGACTAAACTGCTTTCTATAGTTATGGCTCTGATAGCCTATATTTCGGGCTTTTTCTCCTTCCTTTTCCCTATGACGGAAAGCTATAATCTTTACAGTGATGTCCGCTACGGCTATGAGGAGAGACAGGTGATGGACATTTATGTTCCCGACATAGCCTATGACAGGCCCGAAAACGGCTGCATTCTCTTTATACACGGCGGCTCTTGGTCAAACGGCGACAAAAGAGAAATGGCCTCCCGATGCATCGAAATGACAGAAAAGGGCTATATCACCGCCACGATGAACTACACTCTTTATTCAGAGGATAACGCCTCGGATTTCACCGTAGATGTTATGCTCGATGAAATAGGTATGGCTCTCCGGGAGCTGAAAAGCTTTTCAGAGGAAAGAGAGCTGAACGTTAAAAAAGCCGCTCTTTCGGGCTTTTCCTCGGGCGGTCACATCTCTCTTCTCTACTCCTACACCAGAGTAAAGGAGGCCCCTCTGGAGCTCGTTTTCACCGCCAATATGGTCGCTCCCGCTGACCTTAGCTATGAGGTGTGGGGTGAGCTTTGTCCCGTCATAGTCAGCGGTCTGTCAGGGAAAAACGTAACCTCCTATGCCGCCAGAACAGGCAAAGCCGACGACATCATAGCCTCTGTTTCACCCGTGAATTATGTAAGCTCTGAGTGTATCCCCTCTCTTTTCGCTTACGGAGGCAAGGACCCCGTGGTTTCGGTAAAGAATTACAATTCGATTAAATCAGCCTTCGAAAAAACTGAGGCAAGATATGATTTTTACCTTTATCCTAACTCTATCCACACTCTGCTGAACGATCCCGAGGTTCACGAGCAGTATCAGGCTAAGCTGCTCGAATACTGCAAGACATATTTCGGCCACTGATATAGGGCTGTCGCAGTAAGCGCAGACCAAAAAGCAAAACAAAAACAGATGTGTTTAAGTCGTTTCTGACTTATAAAACACATCTGTTTTAACTTTTATATGGAATAATACGGTGTTGCATATAATATTTTTCAGACGTTTTTTCGCTCTCCCGAAGTATAATCATACGTCTTCGGGGCGAAGAAAATGCCTTCTGCAGCTTACTGCAACAGCCCCTTTTTACTGTATCACTCAGCTTATCCGTCCGTACCGTAAAATGCGACGAGCTCCTCAGCCTTCTCATCGCTGATTCTGATAACGCTTCCGTGTCGCTTTATTCTTTTACCCATATTATAGGTACCCTCTGCGGGAATCACGAAGTCAGCCGCCGAAAGGTCACTGCAGAGCATGGGAAGATATCCGCCCTTTGTGTGGTAACGGTCAGCTATGAGGCACCATCTGCCATCGTCGAGCTGATAGGTCTCGGGGCCCTCCAGACCGAAAAATCCGTCCAGAAGAGTACAGGGAACCCTTTCAAAGCTCTCTCCCTCTGACGGAATGAGGCTTCTGCAGCGCTCAATGATGATTTTTTTATTGGTTTCATCCTTAGAGAAGCGGTAATAAAAGCCCTTGTCCCACACGATATTCGTGTCAATAACATCCGTGACCGCATCTATGTATTTAAAGGCAGGAGTGAAGACTGCGAAATCACGGGTAAAGGAGCCGTAAATACGCTGCTTATCCTCCACTCTTGACGCCCAGAAAACAAACCAGCTTTCCTTTTCTCTGCAGTAAACCGCCTCGGGTGCCCACACGCAGCCTGCCTCGGGAACACCCACCTCCACCAGCCTTTCTCGGCTCCAGTGCATCAGGTCGTCGGACTCCCACACCACTATGCTGCGGCTTCCGCGGGCAGAAAAATCCTCCCAGCTTCCGCCTTTGGCAGTGCAAAGGTCCGTGGCGATTATCACGTATTTTTCTCTGTTTTCGTCATAAAGGATAAAGGGATCCCTTACTCCCGTGGTACCCACCGAGGAACTGAGCAGAGGCTCGTCGGAGCCCAGGTCTGTCCAGTTAAGTCCGTCACGGCTGACGGCAAACCATACCTGCTCTCTGTCGCCCTTATTTCCGTCGGTAAAATGTGCAAATAAATATGTTGACATAATGCTTTCTCCTAAAATATTTTTTATAATTATAAAGCATCCTCAGCGGAAAGTAAAGGGTGTTTAAACATTTACATCACCTTCGGCAAGATAATCCCGCAGCTTCGCCCTCACCTTCTGCAGTCTGCTCCGTGCCGCCGAGGCCGATATGCCGTAGAGAGAACCCACCTCTCTGCTCGAAAGATACTGTGAGACGGAGAGAAGCTCTCTTTCCTGCTCTGTCAGTTCCTTGAGTGCTTTCTGTATGCTCAGTGCCTCGTCAAAATCATACTCGACGGGGATTTCCCTTGTGTAAAGGTCAGCGTAATCGTAATTTCCTTTTTTCGACTGAACTGTCCGCAGATAATCGTTTCTTACATTTTTAGCCACGGCAAAAATCCACGCCCTTGGTCTGTGTATTTTACCGCAATAAGAACACAGATACTGCCATACCTTCATAAAGGTCTGCTGACACAGGTCCTCTGCCGTGTCCGCATCGAACTGTAAGCGGAAATAAGAATATATTCTTTTGTTAAATTTTTCCCAAAGCTCATCAAAAGCTTCGGCAGGAATGTAGTCCATTTTATTTCCACCTGAATAATTTTTTCTTTTCCCTGTTTCCTTTTTTTTCCTCTGTCAGAATCTTGCCTACGGCATCACTGTTTGCGTTGATATAGCCGTGAAGCTCCTCACGGGCGAAAATCTTTCCTGCAGCGATAAATTTAACCTGCTTTGCCGAAAGCATTTCCTCCGTTATCTCATCGGAAATATGTATCTTGCCGCAGGCAACGATAATGGTTTTTTCACTGATATTATCTGCAAAGCTTTTATCGAAATTAAGCTCTGCCTTGCCCTTTATCAGCTGAACATCGTCACTTACCTCGACCTTTGTACCGTTTATGCTCGAAACGGTTACGAAAGCACTTTCTGCCTTTATAAGTGTGCCGTTTACAATCATTCTGACATTCATTTCCTCGGGAATATCCCTCACAAAAACTGTACCGTTGCACATTATTACACTGTCAGCAGTCACATCCTGTCGGCTAAGATAGACGCTTCCGTTAAAAAACTGTGCACTGTCAGGAACTCTGATTTCCCCTGCGACGTTCATTTTCTTTATCTGTGTATATGCCTCAGAAAAGCCGTCGGGCATATCCTCCGGCAGCAGCACTGACGCCACGTTGACTATTGATTTGATTTTTCTGAGTGCTTCGGGAGTGAAGCCTCTCAGGTCCACTGTAGGCTGATTAATTATTCTTGCCATATTTTTTCCTGCTTTCCTTTTATTCTTTTTGGTTTCGTAAAATAAAGCCTGTAAGGGCACATCCGTGTAATAAAGCAGCACCTCATCAAAGCTGAGGGTACCGTCCTTAATGGCGGACAGGCCACCATATAATTTTGACATAAGCCTTTCTCTTTTCCTTTATTTGAAACCGGTTTCACTTATTAAGACGGAATGAAAAGAGAAACTGTCCTCGGTTTTTTCTGTTTTTTAAAATTATATCATTTCGCCGAAAAAAATACAATCAATATTCATTGAAATACGCTTTTCTTTATGTTAAAATAAAAAGGCAATTTATCCTGTTAGGAGGATGTCAAATGAAAACCTTCGGTACATATTTCCGTAACGATAAAGACGAACCGATTAAATACGGCGAGGTAAATCTCATAAACCCGAAAAGGCAGAGACTCCGTGGTGAGCCTCTTTATGAGGGAGTGGAGGCAATACCTGTTTTTCAGGGCTTCTGCGGCACGGACTTCGAGCTGATGAAAATGGGCAGAGAGGGTAAGCTCAGCAAAAAATTTCCCGAGGGAGAAAGCCGTCTGATAAACGGACACGAGGGCGTGGTATGGGTTCCCTCAGAAAACCGCTTTGCCATCGTGCTCATCCGAGGCGGAGACAGCTACGATCCCACCCGCTACAGAGAGGACGAAACCTATTTCGAATACGGCTGCGACGGTGCCGACGGTCTTTTCTGCGACAAAAACTACTTCAATCCCGATATGCTTCTTCATCTTCCCGAAAAGTACGAGGGACTGAAAAAGCTTCCCCTGCAGGTAGCGAAAAGGCTTTCCTTCGCCGATCCCTATGCCTGTGCCATTTTTCAGCTGGAGAGAATGGAGGACTTAGGTGAGGCTCATAATTTCCGCATCGAAATGGCCAAGCATAAATGCTCCGAGGCTGAGGCAAGAAAAATCGCCAAGGATGCAGTTTTCGGAAAGACGGTTATTTTCGGTCTGGGCATGACAGGTCTTTTCATCGCCGACCAGATAAGAAGAAATCACCCCGATGCGAAAATTCTTTTCATCGGCAGAAGTGACGAAAGCTGCAAAAAGGTAGTCTTCTCAAAGGAAATAGCCAAAGCGGACTATCTGTGCACTGCAGGTCTGAGCGAAGAGGTAACGGCAGAAAAAATCATCTCACTTCTCGGCGGCAGAGCCACCATGTTCGTGGGCACCAGCGGCACAAATGTCGAGCACCGTGTAGCCTTTGAGCATAAGGTGCTGGGCTGCAACGGAGTTTATAACAGCTTTTCACTGGGCCCCGTGGTTTACTATGACTCGATGCCCTTCGGCTTTGAAAACCATCTCATCTTCGCCTCCATAAATTTCCGTCAGGAGCATATGGAAAAGGCTATCGAGGTGCTGGTGGACAGTCGCTACGACGAGGTAGTGGAGCTTATCGATAAAGAGGAATTTATAAAAAATCCCCTCGATTGTTATGAAAACAGGATTTTCTGTAAGGGTGCGCCCCTTAAGACAGGAATCATATGGAATAAAGAATATATGGAGGCAGAATAAATGAAAGCAATAGTTATCCCCGAGCCCGGAAAAATCGAAATCAGAGAGATGCCTATGCCCGAAGTAAAGCAGGGAGAAGCACTTCTGAAGATAAAATATGTAGGCATATGCGGTGCTGACCTTGCCTCCTACACGGGCAACCAGCCCTTCACCACCTACCCCCGCATTCCCGGCCATGAATTTTCAGCCGAGATAGCGGAAATCCCCGAAAACGACAGAGGCTTCAAAAAAGGTGACATCGTCACCTGCAACCCCTACTTCAACTGCGGCACCTGCTACTCCTGCGAAAGAGGCTATGTGAACTGCTGCACGGACAACCGGACCATGGGTGTTCAGCGTGACGGTGCCTTCTGCGAATATGTCGCTATGCCCATAGACAGAATTTATGACGGCAAGGGGCTTTCCGCTGAGGAGCTGGCACTGATCGAGCCCTTCTCCATTTCTCAGCACGCAGTTTCCCGTGCAGTAATCAAGGAAAGCGACACCGTTCTCGTTATCGGTGCAGGCCCCATCGGTCTTTTCGCTCTTTTGGCCGCCAAACAGAAATGCAAAAAAATCGTCGTGGCAGATATTCTTGATAACAGACTCGCTCTGGCCAAGGAATACGGTGCAGATGCAGTAATAAACACCAAAAACGAATCTCTCAGTGAATTTACGGAAAAATTCACCGACGGCAAAGGCTTCGATGTGTGCATAGAGGCCTGCGGTGCACCCGAAACCTTCCTCGGCTGCATCGATAGCTGCGCCTTCGCAGGAAACATCATTCTCATCGGTAACGGTAAGCGTGACACCACCTTCCTCCACTCGGTAATCCTGAAAAAGGAGCTTAACATCCACGGCAGCAGAAACGCTCTGAAGGATGATTTCATAAATAACATAAAGCTGGTGGCAGATGGTAAGGCGGACGTTATGAAAATGGTGAGCGGTATTTACGATATGGAAAATGCCGTCGATGCCTTCGAGGCTCTCAGAAACAATAACGGCACTCTGGCCAAGCTTCTCATAAAGATAGGTGACTAAAATGAAAGAAAGAATCATTCAGTTCGGTGAAGGTAATTTTCTCAGAGGCTTCGCAGATTATTTCATTCACTGCTTAAATAAAAAAGGACTCTACGACGGAAAGGTAGTTTTAGTGCAGCCCATCCCCGTCGGTCAGATAGAAGGCCTCAGAGCTCAGGACTTCAGGTACAACCTTTACTTAAGAGGTATCGATAAGGGTGAAACCGTTACCGAGCATAGCCTTATCGAATCTGTAGCGAGAGGTGTCGATCCCTACATCAGCTTCGATGAATATATGGCATTGGCAGACAATCCCGATTTCAGATTTGTTATCTCAAACACCACCGAATCGGGTATAGCCTTCGACGGCAGCTGCCGTCCGGATGACAGGCCCTGTAAATCCTTTCCTGGTAAGCTCACTCAGCTCCTTTACAGACGCTGGAAAAACGGTATGGACGGCTTCGTTCATTTCGCCTGCGAGCTTATCGACAATAACGGCGACGAGCTGAAAAAATGCGTTCTCAGATATGCAGAGCTCTGGCAGCTGGAAAAGGAATTCGTCTGCTGGCTCGAGGAGAAAAACGCTTTCGTAAACACTCTTGTAGACCGCATAGTTACGGGCTATCCCGGAGCTGAGCAGGCCAAAGAGCTGGCTCCCGACGACAATTATGTGGACACGGCCGAGATATTCCATCTGTGGGTAATCGAGGGTAACTATGAGGATGAGCTTCCTCTCAGAAAAGCAGGCTTCAATGTAGTATGGACAGACGATGCGAAGCCCTATAAGAAAATCAAGGTAAGAGTTCTTAACGGTGCTCACACCTCGTTGGTGGCAGGTGCTATCCTCTCGGGCATAGAAACCGTGGGCGAGGCTATGGCTGACGAAAAGGCCTGCGCCTTCCTTATGAAATGCATCAAAGAGGAAATTCTGCCCACCATCGGTGAAAACGAGGACAGTATAGCCTTCGCAGAGAGTGTGCTCGACCGCTTCAGAAATCCCTTCATCAAGCACAAATGGAGGTCTATCGCACTTAATTCCGTGAGCAAATTCGCAGTACGTGACCTGCCCACTCTTCTGGAGTATAAAGAGAAATTCGGCACATATCCCCGACTGCTTACAATGGCTCTGGCTTATCTTATTTATTTTTATAAGAACGATACCCCCGACGATGCGGCCGATGTTACGGCAAAAATGAAAAACGGCACCATAGCCGAAATCCTTTCTGACTGCAGTCTGTGGCAGAACGACCTGAGCGGTATGACGGACATCATAACGGAATACTGCGGCATAATCGAAAATAAAGGTGCAGAGGGTGCGATGGAATGGATACTGTCAGAATAAACGAAAAGGATAATGTACTTGTGGACCTTGATTCAGGTCATAAGGTAGCCGCCGACCGTATAAAAGAAGGCTCAGACATAATAAAATACGGCTTTCCCATCGGAGCAGCCACCTGCGACATAGAAAAAGGCGAAAGAGTACATTCACATAATATGAAAACCAAGCTCGGCGGACTTCTCTGCTATGAGTACACACCGGATTTCTCCCTTCCCGAAAAAGAAGAGCCCTTTATGATAAAGGCCTTTGAGAGAGAAAACGGAGAAATCGGCATCAGAAACGATATATGGATAGTGCCTACCGTAGGCTGTGTGAACTCTGCGGCGAAGGCTATCGCAGAAAGGACAGGCGCTATCGCCTTTTCACACCCCTACGGCTGCAGCCAGCTGGGCGGCGACATGGAAACCACTCAGCTCATCCTGAAAGGTCTCATCACCCACCCCAATGCGGGCGGTGTTCTCGTTCTCGGTCTCGGCTGCGAAAACAACCACATCGGTGAAATGAAAAAGGTTTTGGGCGATGTCAGTCAGAGGCGCATCCGCTTTCTGAACGCTCAGGACTGCGAGGACGAAATCGCAGAGGGCATAAAAATAATCGGTGAGCTTAAGGAAATCGCTGCACAGGATAAGCGCACCTCCGTTCCCGTATCACGGCTTAAGGTAGGTCTTAAATGCGGAGGCTCCGACGGCTTTTCGGGCATTACGGCCAACCCTACCGTAGGCAGAGTAACAGACAGACTCTGTGCTATGGGGGCCGCTGCCGTGCTTACAGAGGTGCCCGAAATGTTCGGTGCAGAAACGGTGCTTTTCGAAAGATGCATAAACGAAGAGGTTTTCAGAAAAGGCGTAAAGCTTATCAATGATTTCAAGGAATATTTCAGAAGTCACGGTGAGCCCGTTTCCGAAAACCCCTCACCCGGAAACAAGGATGGCGGCATCACTACCCTCGAGGAAAAATCCCTCGGCTGCGTGCAGAAGGGCGGCTCCGCTCCCGTAGTGGATGTTTTAACCTACGGAGACAGGGTAACCAAGCCCGGACTCAGTCTGCTGAACGGCCCCGGCAACGACATCGTTTCCGTGACCAATCTTTCAGCGGCAGGCTGCCATCTCGTGCTTTTCACCACGGGCAGAGGCACACCTCTGGGCGGTGCGGTACCCACAGTGAAGATAGCCACCAATGACAGTCTTGCCCAAAGGAAAAAGGGCTGGATAGACTTTACCGCCTCATCCTTCGACACGAAAAAAGCGGCAGAAGAGCTGCTCGCTCTGATAAAAGAGGTGGCAGACGGAAAGCAGACGAAAAATGAGCTCTGCTCCTCCAGAGAAATCGCCATATTCAAGGACGGTGTAACCTTATGATTATAGATGCACACGCACATTTATGGAAAATTCAGCAGGGTAGGGTAAACGGTAAGCCTGTTTTCGGCATCGGTGCCGGCAGAAGCGATTTCGGCGGTGAAATCAGACAGATGATGCCCCCCTATATGACCGACGGTGAAAACAGTGCCGAGCGATTTATCGCCAATATGGATTATGCGGGAGTTTCCGCCTCCGTCATCACTCAGGAATACATCGACGGAAACCAGGACGGCTATCTGCTCGAATGTAAAAGAGCATACCCCGACCGACTCAGGATATGCGCCCTTTATGAAGAAAAGGAAATGGACGACATTTCCGACTTCGACGGCATAAAGCTCTGCGCCGGCAGACTCAGAGATAAAAACCTGCTGAACCACCTTTATCCCTTCCGTCTCGCCTCAGAAAAGGGTAAATTCATTTCGGTCGATCTTGCCGACGGTGACTTACAGACGGGGGAAATGCAGAAAATAGCAGAAATGTTTCCCGACCTGAAAATCGCCATAGGCCATTTCGGTATGGTAACCCGTGAAAACTGGCTCGAGCAGATAAGGCTGGCAGAAAATAAAAATGTTTTCATCGAAAGCGGCGGCATAACCTGGCTTTTCAACAGTGAGTTTTATCCCTATCCCTCTGCAGTAGAGGCCATAAAAGAGGCCGCCGCACTGGTAGGTATGGAAAAGCTGATGTGGGGCAGCGACTACCCCCGCACCATGACCGCCATAACCTATAAAATGTCCTATGACTTCATAGTGAAAAGTGACAGGCTGACAGAAAAGGAAAAAGCACTTTTTCTCGGTGAAAATGCCGTAAATTTCTACGGCTTCAGGGATTTATACATTCCCGAAAAGATAAAAAATATGGTGGAGGACTGATTATATGAGTCAGGAGCTTAAAAGAACCTATGTCCCCTTTACTCAGTGGAAGGAAAAATCGAAGCAGACCGAATACACTCAGCCTACTCCCCTGCTTAATAAGGACGGCACTCTTAACGCACGGGGCTGGGCAAGACACAATGTTTTCGAGTACGACAGAGAGCTGGTCAGGCGTGAAAGGCTCATAAGCCGGAAGGAATGGGACTACTACACCGTCACCGACGGTCAGAAGCAGCTGCTGGTATCCTTCGCCAATGTGGGCATAGGAGGCTTTATGGGGCTTCGTCTCATCGACCTTCACACGGGAGAGGTTCACGCAGACGGAATGAAAATTTTCGCAGGACACAAAACCTGTCTCCCTCTCAACAAGGTGGACGTTCCCGGCAGATTTACCTATAAATCAAAGGGTGCCGAGTTTGATTTCAACACCATGGAAACGGAAAGAACCGTTTACTTTAAAATGAAGCATAAGGGA
Organism: Oscillospiraceae bacterium; assembly: GCA_015066045.1. Taxonomy (GTDB): domain Bacteria; phylum Bacillota; class Clostridia; order Oscillospirales; family Acutalibacteraceae; genus UBA6857. The sequence goes on along the minus strand of SVPD01000027.1, from coordinate 10,161 downwards.
AAGGAGCTTTCCTGCAGTCTTACCATGGACATCCCCGAGGGGCTGGAAAACATCACCACCGTGCTCCCCTTTGAGGGTGACGACACGAAGTTTTTTATGACCACCAAGCAGAACTGTATGCCCACAGAGGGTACATTCCGCTTCGGTGATTACACCTATGAGTTTACCAAGGATAAATCCTTCTGCACTCTCGACTGGGGCAAGGTCAACACCCCCAGAAGACTCGTATGGTACTGGGGCAGCGGTGCCACATACCTTACCGACGAAAAGGGTGAAAAGCATATCTTCGGCTTTGAGGTTACCTGGGCTATCGGTGATGAAAGCCACGCCACGGAAACCTGTCTTTTCTACGACGGCAAGGTGCACAAAATCGGTGCAGTGGATGTAAAGAAATTCCCTAAGGGCAGATATATGGAGGACTGGGAATTCATTTCCGAGGACGGCCGCTTCAATCTTACCATGAAGCCCGTCAAGCAAACCGTCAGCGACGTAAATCTCGGCCCTGTGGCACACATGGACTGCAACCAGATTTACGGTCTGTGGAGCGGAGATGTAACTCTCGACGACGGAACAAAGCTGGAAATAAAGGACCTGTTTGCCTTCTGTGAATATGTAGAGAATAAATGGTAAAACATAAGGGGCTGTTGCACTTACTGCAACAGCCCCTGATTTTATTTACCTAAATATTTCCTGTAGTCCTCATAAAGCTTCACTGAGCCCTCGTGCCCTGCAAAGGCGGTGCTGCCTTCAGGATTCATAAGCCCCAAATACTGATAGGATAAAATCTTATCTGCATAGGGTGCCGCATTCTCTATCTGCTTTCTTATCCTTTCAAAGGGAGCGGGAATGAGAGCACTTTTATAAACCATACCCTCAAAGTCGAAAAGCTCTATATCCGCCCAAAGCTCTGCCCTGCCTGCCTTGTCGTGGGCTCTGCGAAGCTTTTCAAAGATTTTTTCGGTGCGCCCGACCTTGGTTTTCTTTACGCCCACCTCATCCTGATAGGCGATGAAATCCACGTCTGTTTCGGCTAATGAGCGTACGAAGTAATCGCTTGACAGTACCAGATTGGTGCCGTAGGGCGCAATAAGGGTTTTCTTTTCGGGAGTTAATTCACGGCACCGTGCCGAGCAAAGATTCACATATTTTATGAAATCCTTTGAAAAGCGCAGTATTATGCAGGTTTCATCGGGAAAATACCAGCCGTAAAAGCTTTCGTGATGACCGTAAAGCTCTGCCAGCTCCTCCATCGCTCTGAAGGAGCGGTCAATCACTGCCTGACTTTTTATGTTCTCCCCCGCCCTTCTCCAGTCGCCGTAAAAGCCGTTTCCGAGAAAGACCTTCACTCCGCATTCATCTGCCTGACTGAGAATTTCTTCGATAGGATTTTCACAGGGCATCTCTGCGAAGGGAAATACCGAGGAGCGGAAATAGCACCTGTCATAAAGTGCCGTGGCCATAACCACGATATACTCCATACCCAGAGCGGAAATCTCCTTCACCTTTTCACGCCATTCTGAGGCGGTGAAGCGCTCCAGAGCAGGGTTCCAGTATTTACCCTCGGGAGTATTATGATGTCTGAACTCAAAAAAGGTTCCGTCTATTTTTCTGTTCATATCAGCCTATCTCCATTTTAAAGCATACGGGTAAATCGTTTTTAAGGTCACCCTTAAGACTGATTTCGAGACATTCCTCAGTTCTTTCAAAGGAGATTTTTTCGTCACTGCCTAAAAGCTCTATGCTTTCGATAAGGTAATCGTGAGGATTATGCCTTCTTAAGGTTTTTATTTTTATGCTCTTTGACGGACGCATCTGAAACACATAAAGGTATCCGTTCTTATAGGTAAAGCGGAAATCCTCATTGGTGAAGGCCTTTTCGTCACCGTCCTTGAAAAAGCCCTCCTCAGCGTTTATCTTGCCCTCGCCGAACTGCTTCCAGAATGTGGTGCCGTAGATGCCCTCGCCGTTTACCGAAAGCCATTCGCCCATAGTCAGCAGCACCTCTGTCTCCTCGTCGGTGATGGTGCCGTCAGGCTTCGGGCCCACATTAATGAGAAGATTACCGTTTTTAGAAACTATGTCTACAAGATCGCAGATAACCTGTCGGGCACTTTTATATTCGTTATCCTTTCTGTAGCCCCACGAGCACTTACCGATAGCCGTATCCGTCTGCCAGTAAAGAGGCGAAATACCCGAAAGAGCACCCCTTTCCACATCGAAGGTGGCCACAGTAGGCGGAAAAGCCTCGTGCTTATGGTTTATGGTTACCTCCTTGCCCCATTCGTCAGCACGGTTATAGTAATAAGCGGCGAGCTTTTTAAGATAGGGCTTGAAGGAGTGGTTATGTATCCACCAGTCAAAATAAAGCACCGAGGGCTGATATCTGTCTATAAGCTCGCAGGTTCTCACCAACCAGTCCTCGAGCCATTCCCTGCTGGCACCCACGGTATAGGTGTCCTCAGTGGTGATGCCGAGGTTTTCGGAGTTCAGCTCCTCGCAGTAAAAGGCAGGACCGTAGAAATCCCTGTAATTTTCGTCGTTTACATCACTGTCAAAGGTTCTGCCTAAATTCATAAAGAAATAGTGCTCGGCTCTGTGTGTGGAGGCGCAGAGAGTAAGCCCCTGCTTTTCACATTCAGCCTTAAGCTCACCTACCACGTCTCTCTTCGGCCCCATATTTTTGGCATTCCAGCGGTTGAATTCCGTGTCATACATAGCGAAGCCGTCGTGATGCTCCGCTACGGGCATAACATATCTGATGCCTGCTTTTTTAAAGAGAGAAACCCATTCGGCAGCTGAAAACTTCTCAGCCCTGAACATCGGGATGAAATCCTTGTAGCCGAAATCCTTATGCTCACCGTAGGTTTTACGGTGATGCTCGAACTCTCTTACTCTTTTGTCATACATGCTTCTCGAATACCATTCACTGCCAAAGGCGGGAACGGAATAAATGCCCCAATGAATGAAGACGCCCACCTTATCCTGTCTGTACCAGTCGGGCACCTTATGATGAGCCAGAGAGGCCCAGTCGGGCTTATATTTTCCCTTTTCGTTCACTTGGTCTATTAGCTCAAGATATTCATTTACTGTCATTTTTTCACACCCCATATACATTCATTGTTTTCACCGACGGCAGAGAAGACCATTCTTTCCGTCCGTTCTACGCTCTCGTCGCTCTGCTTACAGAAAACGCCCTCATATTTCACACCGTCCAAAATAAAGGTGATATATGCGGTGCCCTCCTTTACGGACCATTCGCCCTCTGCCTGTGTAAAGGACACTGCAGTATTATTCTTTACGCTTTCATAAAGCTTAAGCCCTCTGACCGTACCGTCGGAGTCAAGAGTGATGCTCTGGGTGGGTGAAATAATTTTTTCGGCATCCGCCCAATCTGTGCAGCCGTTAGTCAGAGTGCCGTGATTTATGAACTCGTATTCACCTGCAAGCTCATTTCCGACAGTGCCTCTGTAGTCTATGGTCTCACCCGTGTATTCGAAGGGAAGAGCCACTGTCCAGCCGTTTTCCGTTCTGGCCATCTGATGCACTCTTACCTGAAAATCCTCGCTTCCGTTATTAAAGCGGGTATGGTAAACCTGAAGCATTTTTCCGTCACTGTCGATAAGCACCGATGAGTGTCCTGCGGCAAGATAAGCCGTTTCCAGACAGTCAAAGGTATAGTTACCGAAAAGCTTGATGCCCGTGTTCACATCCTCCATAGCATCGTTACCCGCTGCATCGAGGAAGGGACCGTCGGGGTTTTTACTGCGGTATTCTCTGATATTATAGCCTCCGAGAGAATTAAGACCACCCACGGAAAGGTAGAGATAATAATATCCGCTCTGAGCATCATAAATCACATAAGAGCCCTCGCCCGAAAGCTCATTTGCACCGTTTGTTCTCATTATCTGCTTACCGAAGTACATATCGTAGCCCTCGGTATTCTGCATATATTCATAGTCGGGCAGACCTGTTTTTTCTTCCAGCGGCATAATATAAATACCCGCATAATAGGAGCCGTATGCCATCCACATTCTGCCCTCTGCGTCATAAAACAGAGCCGGATCGATAGCGTTCGGTAAACGGCCGCTGTCATATCTGCCGTTAATGTCACACCAGCTATTGTTAAGTACATCCTTGATGTAAAGATCGCCCTTTTTAAGCACGGAGGTTATATTCGTAAAGCTATAGTGCAAGGGTGTAGCTCTCGAATATCCGTTTTCAGCCACCAGATTATCGAAGCCGGAATAAACCACCGTATTTTCGTATTTATAGGGGCCTTCTATACTGTCACTCGTAGCAAACCAGATTACGGACTGAGGAAGTCCCCACACAGAGGACGAAGCATAATAGCAGTATTTGCCCATTTCCTCATTATAAATGACATCTGCAGCCCATATATTTGTCTGCCAGTCCTCTTCATTCACACCGCTGACGCTCTGAAAGGCATCCGTCCACGACAGAGGCTCGCTGAGCTCCTTTCTGAGAGTGCTGCCCTCGGGAACGAGAAGACGGTTACCGTCACCCACACCGCAGGCTATTTCGGACCAGTTAAGCAAATCGTCACTTCTGGCCGCCGCCATATGAGAGCCGAAAACATAATAGGAGCCATCCTTGCTCTTTATCACCGAGGGATCGTGGATACCTATTCTTCCGCCTCCTGCCTCACAGGAGCCGCCACCGCTCATAGCATACTGCTTAGCCTGAATTTTCTCGGCATCGGGCACGCCGAAAACCGAGGAAATAAGACAGACAAGGGAAATAAAGCAGAGCATAAATCTGTTTGCAATAAATCTCATAATATTTTCTCCTTTTGAAAAAATTTCAGTCAAGTCATTATACCACCTTCCGAGTAAATTTTCAACCTGACGAAATAATTTCGCCCCCGAAAAATTTCAGGGGCGAAATTATTTAATCTATAGAAGGGAGAGTGATATGAGCGGTTTTATCTGCCGAGGATGGCGAGAATAAGCACCTCGAAGAAAAGCTCTAATTTGTCGAAAAGGCCTCTTACCGCCTCTCTCTCGGCATCTCTGACCAGACCGTTTGAGGAGGCTACCTCGCAGGAGTATTTGTCAGTGTAGGGCTTGCAGAATTCGATTTCGTAAACGGATCGTCCGTCATCGTAATCCTTTCTTACCTCGAGGAACCTTACGTCCTCAGCCTTTACACCGAAATGCTCGAGAGCGATTCTTTTCGCCTGCTCGGCACCGATGTCATTGCTGCCGTTTATGGGAACCTGATTGCTTTTCCCTCTTTCGAGGTCGATATCTCTTTCCAGAATTCTGCCGTCAGCGGCTTTGATTTCGTAGTCGTATTCAGTAAAGCTGCCGTCAGCATTAAAGGCAACGAAGCTTACATCGAAAAGCTTAACACCGTCGTCATAATCGGTCTTTACACTGAGATAAGAAACCTGTGAAGCGGTAAAGCCTGCATCGCCCAAAGCGATTTCCTGCGCTCTGTCTGAGGAAATGTCAGCAGCTGATGCCGTTACCGAAAGTGCCGCTGTGAGAACGAATGCGAGTGCTGATGATAATAATTTTTTCAGATTCTTTTTCATAATTAAATCCACCTTTCGTTTTTTCTTTGAGAACTGTCTGTTCTTCTGTTTACACCCATATAATACAGGAGAAAAATTAAAGAATGATTAGAGCTTTTAATTTTTTCATAAAAAAATACGGTCACCCCGTGAAAGCTGAGGTGACCGCACGGCCGCTACATAATAAGCCGTCTCCGGTTATTTCTTTATTCTGAATTCCACTGAAAAGGTGCTTCCCTTTCCGAGTTCACTTTCGAGATAAACCTCTCCGCCGTGAAGCTGCGCTATCTGCTTTACCATCGGAAGGCCGAGACCTGAGCAGCCCTCTTCTCTCGAGCGGGATTTGTCCACACGGTAAAAGCGGTTCCAGATTTTATCGATATGCTCCTTCGCTATGCCTTCACCGTCATCGGAAACGGAAAGGATAATCTTTTCATCGGTCTTTTTCAGTCTGACCGCTATGCTGCCGCCGCTTCTTCCGTAGCGGTAGGCATTTGAAAGAAGATTAGAGAAAAGCCGTGTCATAAGCATTACATCCATATCCATGCTCACGCCCTCATCTATTTCTCTGGTGAGAGTAATGCCTCTTCTGTCGAGAAGCTCATTATCGTCACAGACGGCATTTATAAGCGTGGAAAGATCCTCTTTTTCGAAGGCCGCCTGACCTTCACTCTGCTCCATTTTAGTCATTTCCAGCAGCTGAGAGATGAGCTTTTTCATGCTCTCCGCCTGCTTCTGAATGTCCTCGAAGCCTTCCCTGTCCTCTTCGTTCAGGTCATCTCTGGAAAGCTGATATTCGCACTCTGCGAGAATTACCGCCGTAGGTGTACGAAGCTCATGGGAAACATCGCCCGAAAACTGTCTTTCGCTTTCAAAGGAACGCTGAAGTCTGGAAAACATTTCGTTGAATTTGTCGGCAAGAGCAGAAACGAGGGGATCTCCGTCGGCAAGGTCAACTCTTTTCGTAAGGTCCTTTCCGCTATGGGTTTTCTCTACCGCATCGCTTAAAAGCCTCATCGGCTCCAGCGCTCTTTTCGTAATAAAGCGTCCCGCCAGTGAGCAGACGAGCATAAGCAAGGGCAGCAGCACCGCCGCCAATCTTGCCAGAACGGTCCAAATACCCTGTGCTCCGTCTGAGCGGACCACACCGCGCACCCAGATGTCGTCATAGGCCTTTTCCGTGCTGTAAAACTCTACCTCATAAATGGGCTCGTCATTATACTCATAGTTTTTGACATTAATGATGTCTATGGAGCTGCGGTCCAGACCGCTTTTGCTGACGGCGATGTCAAAGGCTTCACCGCAGGAGATGTCACAGTCATCACCGTAAAAATCCAGATTTCCGTCAAAGGGTGTGTAGTAGTCCGCTCCCTCGACCTCACTGCTGATTATTTCACCGGACTCACCGTTTATTTTATAGTCGTATTTGGTAAACTCGACCTTCGTGTCATAAACATAATAGCCGTCAAATTTATCAAAGCGCTCTGCCTCCAGAGGTATGTCCGTGCGTGCGCCCTCGGGGTATTCGCCGCCTAAAATCTGCCCGTCGGCAGAATAAACTATAGCGTAAATGTCCTCGTTACGGTAAGCGAAATCCGACTCGATATCCAAAAGCCCGTTTTCCACCTCGATTTCGTCGATGTTTCTCTCCACACTGCGTATAAGATTCTGCTGAGCCTCGCTCGTTTCCGACATACGTGCCACGGTAACCAGAGAAAGGACGAGTCCCAGAGAAATAAAGCCGACCAGAACCGTATAGCCTATGTTAAGCTTGGAGCTGATGGAGCTTCCCTTTTTCCTTTTCATTCTCTCACTCACCTTCCCTGAGAATATAGCCTGCACCTCTGACGGTGTGGATAAGCTTTTTATCATATCCGTCATCTATCTTTTTGCGAAGATAACGGATGTATACGTCTATTACATTTGTGCCGCCCTCATAGTCATAGTTCCACACGCTGCTCTCTATGCGTTCACGAGTCATCACCGCACCCGCATTACGGATAAGAGCCTCCAAAATGGAATACTCACGGGCAGAGAGCTCGATTTTTCTTCCCGCCCTTTTTACCTCACGGCTTTTCACATCCACCGTAAGATCTGCCACGGTGAAAACATTGGTACTGTTCCCTTTGGAATCCCGTGTTATCATTCTCACACGGGCAGCAAGCTCCTCAAAGGAAAAGGGCTTGATAAGATAATCGTTGGCGCCGAGATCCAGACCGAAAACTCTGTCACTTATCTCTGTTTTCGCAGTCAGAAAAATAACGGGCGTCTGATTTTTGGCCGCACGCATATCACGCAGCACCTCAAAGCCGTCCTTTTTCGGCATCATAACATCCATCACTATGGCATCGTATTCGGCACCTGCCAGAAAATCGGAAACACTTTCCCCGTCATAGCAGCTGTCCACACTGTAGCCGAGCTTGGTGAACTGTTTGACCAGTATTCTGTTCAGAGCTTTTTCGTCTTCAGCGATAAGTATTCTCATAGGGAATCTCCTTTTTTGTTTTCTTAACACAGACATTATAGCACAACAAAGATTAAAAGTCCATTAAAAAAGGGGATGTAAAAATGCGCAGAATGAACAAACCGCAAAAGCACGGTTTTTGCCATTCTTTTAATGTTTTAAAGGGTTCCTACGGATTTTTCAATCCACAGAAACCCTCTGTTTATCTTGATTTATGCGGTCTGCACTTTTTTTACAGTCTCTTTCTCATAAGTCCGTGCCTGTTACAGTAAAGATAAAGATAGCCTCTGCCCCTGAGCTGCATTCTCGTCTCAGGGTTACCCTCGGGATAAAGCTTTACCATCTGCACTCTGTCCGTGGTGACATAAGCCATAAAGGAAATGAAATGCTTTTTAGTCATTTCGTGGTCTGCGGTTATGAACTTTTCATCCTCGATGCTCTCTGCTTTCACCGTGTGTCCCTCGTCAGCCTCCTCTGCCTCCAGCGGCGGAAGAATAATACCGCAGCAGCTTATCACCGCCTCTCCCGTGGTGTGGATTATATTACCGCACACGGGACAGACGTAAAACCTCGAAAGCAAAAGATTTGACGACACATTTCTGTTTATGACCGTCTCACCCGACATAAGCTCCATTACCGAAACGCCCAGAGCATGACTCAAGGGCTCCATAAGAGAAATATCGGGCAGCCCCTTTGCCGTCTCCCATTTGGAAACCGCCTTTGCCGTGACACCGATTTTTTCGGCTAACTGCAGCTGAGTCAGCCCCTTTGACTCACGGAGCCTTTTTATCGTGTTACCTGTTATGTAAGTATTCATTTATCTGCCTCCTTTAATCTGCTGAGCATATTATAACCCGTTCTCAGGCGGATGACAACCTACGCTCTGTAGAGTAAAGGCTACAGGGTACCTCTGCTTAAATTTCGACAGATTTACAGATTTCGGGAACTATGAACTCGATTTCCGGATGATTCTTTTTCACTGTTCTTTCCAGTCTGCTTACGCTGACATTTCTCGTAAGAGGCGGAAAGGCATCGTCAAAATGATCTACCAATATTTTTTTCGGACGGTACCTCTCTATAAAGGCCTTGGTCTTTTCGGGTACGAAAACACTGCCCCCGTTAGCCAGAATAAGAAGATCCGCATTCTCGGGATAGGTCTCCTGCGGATGCTCACGGAAGGAGCCGGTCAGAAAAATCCTTTTACCCTCTGACTCGATCTCATAAGCTACAATCTCTCCGCCCTCGGGCATCTGATGATTCATATAAGCCTGCCAGAAAAGACGGGGAAAGCCTATAACACATTTAGGCACCACGGAAAGGATATAAACAGGATCAAAGATAATGTGTCTGAAACGGCGGGGACGGATAGTGTAGTCTCCTATTCTGATTATCTCATCGGGCCTGACGGTTTTTATCCGTTCCTCGGGAACACCTCTTCCTATGAGAGTTTTCTTCGGTGTTTCAGTGCAGTAGATGGGAACATTTTTATCCTTTTCCGCCAAATCGGGTATACTGTAGATATGGTCAAAATGGCCGTGGGTGACCAGAACCGCATCAAAGCCCGTAAAGCCCTCAATAGGTGTGGTTTCTATATGCTTATTCATTCGCACGAAGGGATCGAAAAGCAGCTTGGTTTTTCCGTCATCGATTCCGACAGTAGCAGTTCCGTACCAGGTGATTTTCATATTCAGCATCCTCTCATTTCATATTATGAAAACTGTAATGTTTTTCCATATTCTCATTATACGAAAAAAATAGTAAACAAAGCAAAAAGGTTTGTTTAAATAAATGTAAACAAATCTGCACTTTCTGTCTATTATCCTTGCAAAAAAGAAAACCGATGCTCTCACACACTGAAAGCTTTCGGTTTCTTTCTTTATTTATTTCTTAATTTAAAGCAGAGCTATAAATTCTTCATAGGCTACGGGATTAGCGAAAATCACATCGTTGGGTGCCGAAAAATCTATTTCCTTTCCCTCATAGTTCAGTGCCACGCCGCCTGCCTCTTTCAAAATAAGAGTTCCCGCCGCAATATCCCACGGCTGCAGTGACTTCTCAAAAAACACCTCACATCTGCCGCAGGCCGTTACACATATATCGTATGCCGCCTCCTCCTGGCGAAATCCACTCCCATATGCCTTGCAGTCCTTCCTGATATAGG
>SVPD01000026.1 GCA_015066045.1 Oscillospiraceae bacterium | reverse complement strand
TTTAAAATGCGAAATAGCTTTGCAAGAAAAGGCAAAAATCACCGATAATGCTGACGCATATCGGTGATTTTTAACGCATTATTGTGATGTTATTTCACATTTAAAAGAAATGCTTCCTTTCCACTCGTCGGCGAATGTCCGCAGCCCCGTTTTTTTAATGCTCGTCGTAATAGGTTTCACCGTCATCGTGAACATGGTAGGTGGTCTCTACCTCTTCGTAGTAGTGAGTTTCGCCGTCCTCGTGGACGTGATAGTTCTGCTGAGTGGGAGAGGTTTTGCTGAGAATAACGGCTATGACAGCAAGAATGAGAACTACTATCGCTACGGGAATAAAAATCTTTTTCATATTTAAAGCTCCTTTGTTTACTTTTCTTTATTTTATCATACAGAATTAATACTGTCAATGACTTAAGTGTATACAGGTGTTATTGACAGGGGATTTCTTTTTTGCTAAAATGTGGATATATAAAAGAGAGGAGAAAAGAAATGAACACTGCAGAAAAAACTAAAAATTATGACAGGCTGATAAAAATTTTACAGATAGCGGCACTCGTCTTTATGCTCGGTATGGTGGCTGCCATGCTTATTCTGATGAACAAATTCGACATCAGTGTCGAAAATGCTGCAGAGATTTCTTCTTATATAAAGGGCGGTACGCTGACCGTCGCACTGATAATTATTGCCTTTACGGTAATAAAATCCTTTGCACTCGTTTTCCCGCCTGCGGTTATTTTCGCCGTGTCGGGCATCCTTTTCGAAAACGTATGGACCGCCATTGCCGTAAATTTCATCGGTGTGGCTCTCAGTGTGATTCTTCCCTATTATTTCGGCCGTTTTACGGGCAAGGGCTTACTTGACACGCTTAAGCTCCGCTTCCCGAAGATAAAAAAGTTAGATGATTTCGCAGGCAAAAATGAATTTATGGTGGTTTATGTGGTCAAGGCAGCCGGTGTGGTTCCCTCCGACCTTATGAGTGTCATTTACGGTGCGATGAACGTAAATTTCTTTAAATTTTTCCTCGCCTCTAATCTCGGAATGCTGCCCTTTAATGTTCTTTTTTCGTTTTTGGCTAACAAGGGTGACCTTTCAAATCCCTACAGTCTGCTTTACATCGTGCCGATACCTGTTTTCGTGGTAATAATGAGCATAGTGGTAAAAAAGATGACGGCAAAAAGAGAGGCGTAAAAAGTAAGCATAGACCAAGGGGCTGCCGCAGTAAGCGCAGACCAAAAAGCAAAACAAAAACAGATGTGTTTAAGTCGCTTCTGACTTATAAAACACATCTGTTTTAATTGTTTTACGGAATAATATGGTGTTGCATATAATAAATATTTGCTTTTTTAGACGTTTTTTCGCCCTCTCGAGGTATAATCATACATCTTCGGAGCGAAGAAAACGCCTTCTGCATCTTACTGCAACAGCCCCATTTTATTGTGCGAGTACAGGCTTTTCGTCGATTATGCCTATGAGATATTTGAACATAGCCGTAAGGAACCTGAACAGAGCCATAAGTCTTGATAAAAGAGTAGGCTCCTCCTGTTTGGCATCCTCGGGCATTTCATCCCAGAGGGTAAGCTCACAGTTTTCCTCTGTCATGGGAACTATATCACCTGTGTCGTAGAGGTATCCGCCGTCCTCTAAGTCGGGCTCCATTGTGCCGGGAATATAAATCATAAACTGAGGATAAGCGGGATCTGAATTGATGTTGTAGTTTGTGTGGCGGCAGAATTCGGCGATAACCTGGTCATCCATAAGAAAACGGTCGTGGTTTACGTTTTTCTGCACCCAGAGAGTGTCTTTGAAGATGCTGGTCGAAGTGTCGATCTGTCTGTCGGGAGAAATGTATTTATCTGTGCCGTTTTTCTTGGCTTCATTTATGTAATCATCGCTGAATTTGCTGAAAACATCCTTTGCCACGGTGGCACCGAAGGAGGCATTCTTCACATCCACCAGCTCGTCGGAAAGCTGGTCCTGACTTTCTACGAAGGGATACATCTGTACGCCGTATTTTACCATAGCACCGAAATGGATACCCTTAGCCTGACAGTCGCTGATGATTTTCTCTTTGTTTATGCTTACGGTATTATAATAATCATCAAGCTTGGCTATGAGGCCTTCGTATTCGTCGTAAAGCTCGTCACCCTTTTCGCCGAAAACAAACTTTATTGCCTCTTCGTATCTGTCTGTTTCCACGGTTGACCAGTAGCCGGGCATGGTGGCATAAATGGCTATGGCCAGACGGGGGACCAGACCTTCATAAATTTTCTGATAAAGCTCGTCAAAGGCGAGACCTAACTGGTCGATAACACCTACCTGCGAGAGAAGGTCGTAGGAGGCGAAGATAAGCTCGTTTATAAGCTCGGTGGACTCGAAAAAGCCTGCGAAGCTATTGCTTTCGAGGTCTACATTCTGATAGGCAAATCTCTGTATGGCCTTATCGTTGATTTCAATATCGCCGCAGAAGGCATCGGTGAGAAGCACGGTACCGTTACCTACGGTAACATTGAAAAAGACATTTTTGATGTGTCCGTTCTGACCGTATTTCTCTAAGTAAGCCAGAACATAAGAGCCGCCAAGGCAGCTGCCTACGATGTTTACCTTGTTTTTCTTGGTAACGGCCATTACGTCGAGGATGTACTGATGAAGCTCGTCTATAACCTCTAAGGGAGAAAGTCTCCAGTCGTACCAGTAGGTATAGCTATGTATGCCGTAGCTTCCGTTGCCGTTTACTCTGTTATGGCTGCGGGTGTATGCTATGTCTTTAAGGTCATCCTTGCCTATGCCTGAGCCGTAGCGGGGATTACCGTTTTCGTCCAGTCTGAGGTTTTCGAAAATGGGGGAAACCTCATCGTAGAATGCCTGATAGTAGTTGTCCCATTCGTCGAAGAGAAGTCCTTCGGTGAGGAAGGGCAGCAGAACATTTGCTACTGACTCTGCTATTTCGTCTTTGTTGATGCTTGTCAGTGAGTCGCCCCAGACATTTATCTCGTTTCCGTTTTCATCGGTGACATAAATCTGTGTGCCGTCGCCTCTGAGCATAATGGTGGGGATGTTTTCCACTCCGGCTGCTGCGAAGGCAGGTGCGGAAACGGAAAGAATCATAATAAGTGAAAGGAGAATCGCCAGAAACTTTTTCATAATAAACACCTCCGTTTTTTGTAAATATTATGTTAACACACAACAAATAAAAGTTATTGCCGTAATGGAAAAATAAGCCTCTAAAAAACAAAATTAACCGCAAAAACACAAAAAAGACAAGATTTAACTAAGAACAAAACTGATATAAAATGTTAACACGTAATCAATCTACTTGAATTCGCCGACATAATATAGTATAATGAAAATCGGATCAGACTGTGCGTTTGTTTTAATAAATGCCGGAATTCAAAAAAACTCTTTAAAAGGAGAGATAACTATGAACAGAAAATTTTTGCTCACCTTAGCGGCACTTATAATGGTGCTTCAGTGTGCCTTCTGTGCGGGATTTGCTGCCTCAGCTGAGGAGGACACCCTGACCGTAGAAAGCGCCAAGGTCGCTTATGCTGCCAAAAAGACTGCTTTGAAAATAACGAAGCAGCCCTCCTCCGTGGCCGTAAACAAGGGAAAGAAGGCCAAGGTGAAGGTAACGGCAAAGGGTGACGGACTTACCTATAGCTGGTATTATAAAAACAAGGGTGACAAAAAGTACACTCTTGCCAAGGATGTAAAGTCAGCTACCTACTCCGTTACCATGAAAAGCAAGGTGAACGGACGTAAAGTTTACTGCGTGGTAAAGGATAAGTACGGCAAAAAGGTTAAGTCAGAGGTGGCTACTCTTACCATGAGCACACCGCTGAAAATAACCAAGCAGCCTGCCTCCGTAGCTGCAGCCGGCGGCAAAGCAGCCAAGGTGAAGGTTACCGCCAAAGGTGACGGTCTTAAATACACCTGGTATTTCAAAAATAAAAATGCAACCAAATTCACCAAGTCTGACATCAAAACTTCTACCTATTCCGTGACGATGAACAGTACGGTGAGAGGCCGTCAGGTTTACTGTGTAATAAAGGACAAATACGGTAAAAAGGTACAGACCGACACGGTTACTCTCTTTATGGGTAAAATACTGAAAATAACCAAGCAGCCTGTCTCCACAGGTGCGGAAAAGGGTAAAACCGCTGAGGTAAGCATTAAGGCAAAGGGTGAAGGACTTACATACAGCTGGTACTATAAGAATAAAAGTGCGAGCAGCTACACACGTGCCACCGCATTCAAAAAAAGCAGCTATTCTGTCACTATGAGCAGCAAGTTCGACGGACGCAAGGTTTACTGCATCGTAAAGGATAAATACGGTAACGAGGTGAAATCGGCTACCGTTACTCTTCGTATGGGTGTGGTAGCGAAGATTACAAAGCAGCCCTCCTCGGTCACCGTGCATAAGGGTGAAAAAGCCAAGGTAAAGGTTAGTGCCAAGGGTGACGGACTTACCTATGTATGGTACTATAAGGATAAAAATAAATCCTCCTTCTCAAAGGTAAAAACCGTCAAGGGCAGCACCTACACTACCGAAATGAATAATAAGTCAGACGGCAGACAGGTTTACTGCGTAATCAAGGATGAATACGGAAACAAGGTTACCAGTAAGACCGTTACTCTTTCCTCGGGACACAAGCTCGGCTCGTGGAAGGTTTACAGAAAGGCTACCGTACAGACTGAGGGTATCGAGAGAAGAACCTGCAGCAAATGCAGCTATTACAAGGACCGCTCCATCCCGAAGCTCAAGGCGGTTTATTACATCACCGTAAACACAGGCTCGGGAAGCTATAAGGTCGGTGTACCTGCAGACGGAAGCTATAATCTCGAAAAGCCCGTCAAAGACGGCTATGCCTTCGAAAAGTTCACCGATTCAAAGGGTAACACCTTTGCAAGCAAGGGAACGGTAAAGAAAAACATAACAGTTTATGTTCAGTGGAAGCTGGTAGGCACGGGCTCACTGCAGCAGCTGGTCAAGCGTGCGAATGCGGGCGTGGATAAAATCTGTATCACTGCCGATATCGTGGTAAGCGAGCCTATCTTCATTTCCTATAAAACCAAAATTTATTCTGACAGCAATTATTCAATCAGGCGTGCCGCAGATTATGCAGGTGACATTTTCGTGGTCGGCACCGATAAAGACGGTGTAAGTGCCACCTCTCTTCACCGTAAAGCAGCGCTCACTCTGGGCGGCGGCAAGGGTACTCTTACCGTAGACGGTAACAGAAACGAGCTTAAAACCACCGTAAAGGGCAGTGCGGTGTTTGTCTGTGAAAGTGCAGCACTTAACCTTTATGACGGTATAAAGATTATCAATAACAAAAAAATCGGTAATGAAAGAGTATTTAAGTTCACCGATTACATAAGCACGGGCTCCACTGACCGTGCAGGCGGTGCGGCTATTCTTAATATAAACGGTACGGTAAATATGTACGGCGGTCTCATCGATAATAACCTTGTAGCTACTGAGCATACCGTTCAGAAAAATGCTGACGGCACGGAAACCATGCTCGAGCTCAACGGCTGCGGCGGTGCGATTTATAACCGCGGTAATTTCAATATGTACGGCGGTACTGTTTCGAACAGTGAAGGTCTCAGAGGCGGTGCCTTCTATAACGACCGTGTAGCATATCTTGTATCCGGCAGCATTATCGGAAACATCAGCCATTATTACGGTGCAGGTGTCGCTTCCTCCTCTTCTTCGAACGCAGACCTGTTTATCGGAAGTGAGGGCGACGGCAAAACCATGCTCTTCAAAAACAACCATTCACACAGAGCCGGCGGTGCTCTTTACTCAAACACCAGCAGCCCCATCATTATTTACGGAAACACTGAGTTTGTAAATAACAGCAGTAGCACCAGCGGCGGTGTTATCTATACTGCAGGTCCTCTTACTGTTTCTGATACGGTTTTCGATTCCAATTCCTGCGTATATAGCGGCGGTGCTATTTATCATCATTATACCAAGGCTGAGTTTGAACGCCGTGAGCTGACTCTCAGAAACTGTAAGTTTATAAACAATACTGCAAATCTCGGCGGTGCTCTGATTCTCAGCGCATCCGATTCTGTGGCAGAAACGGATATGGGTACCAGAGGAGACATCTCAGACTGTACCTTCGAAGGCAATAAGGCCGTAATTTATGAGGGCTCAGGCGGTAACGGCGGAGCTATCTACATAACCAGAAAAAGCGACGCTGTAATCAGCGACTGTACCTTCAGCGGAAACAGCTCCGATAATAATGCAGGTGCTCTGGCCGTTCACAGTAGCTCCACGGTGGATATGGACGACTGTAAGTTTACGGGAAACTCTGCAGCCACGGGCGGTGCTATGTATGCATCCTCAAATGCGGCCGTAGATATGAAAAATGTTTCCTTCGAGTCAAACAGTACACGTCTGAGTGCTAACGGCGGCAACGGTAACGGCGGTGCGCTTTATATGTACGAGGCAGACATAAGCTTCGATAACGTTGATTTCAGAAATAACAGTGCTGCCAACCATGCAGGTGCCGTTTATCTCGGTGCTTCTCCCGTTACATTTGACTCTACCTGCGAATTTGTTTCAAACAGTGCAGTAAATCACGGCGGCGCCATCTATATGACATATAAGACCGTCGATAATGTCAAGCACGGCTCAGTGCTTAACGCTACAGACGTTAAGTTTGAAAATAACAGTGCGGTGGCAGGCGGTGCAGTAAGCATCCGTTCAGCCTGTAAGGCAAATATTACAGGCGGTAAGCTCAGTGGCAACAGTGCCTCAGGTACGGAAATCGACGGCTTTGGCGGCGGTGCGGTTTATGTAGGCTTCGGTACACTCAGCCTCACTGACACTCTTCTTTCCGATAACACCAGTGCAGGTCACGGCGGAGCGGTAAATTCCGTGGGCTCCTCTGTAGACGTCAGCGGTGTCACTCTTAAAAATAATACTGCAGCCTCGGGCGGTGCCATAAACGCTATCAGCAGCTCTGTGCTCACTGTCAAGGGCTCTGAGTTTACGGGTAACGAGTCTTCTTATGTAAACTCCGACTATAACAGTGATCTCGGCGGCGGTGCCATAAATATTTCAAAGGGCACTCTTACCGTAGACGGTACAGTGTTTGACGGAAACAAATCAAACTATTACGGCGGTACTATCGCTGCAGCGAAAACTACAGTGTCCGTCGGCGGTAACACAGTGGTTAAAAATTCCTCGGGTGCCACAGGTGCGGCTCTGCAGTTCCGTTATAACAGTACGGTAACGCTTAAGGATGTTGAGCTTACCGACAATACCTCCTCCTCGAACGGTAATGTTTATGTCAATTCAAGTACTCTCGATATGATAAATGTCACTGCTGAGGGTAACAGTGCCGCAAACGGCGGTATCCTTTATGTCAGCGGTGCAGCTACACAGGTAAATATTGAGGCCTGCTCACTTAACGGGAACAGTGCCAAAAGCGGCGGTACGATGTATGTAGCCGATGCTACTGTCAATATAAACGGCGGTGAGCAGAAGGGTAACACGGCAAACCTTGGCGGAGCCGTTTATACCAAGCAGGGCACTATCAACGTAAAGGGAACCTCTTTCACACAGAACAGTGCCGTTAAAACCTCGGGAGGCTCAAACGGACACGGCGGTGCAGTATATCTGTCAGCGGCAAATCTTTATGCTGATGAAAGCACCTATTTCCTTCAGAATTCGGCTGAAAACCATGCAGGTGCAGTTTATCTCACCTATATCAAAAATACTGTTACCAATCCCGAAGATAACAGTACCGAAACTGTTACGTTAAATGCATTGCTCGAAGCTGACGGAACCACCTTCAGCGGAAACAGTGCTATGGCAGGCGGTGCAGTAAGCATCCGTACGGGATGTGAGGCTAAGCTGAACGGAGTTATGCTCACCGGAAACTCCGCAGAGGGCTATGCTGACGAAAATGACGGTGACGGTGACGGCGGCGGTGCAGTTTATGTAGGCTACGGTAAGCTTACTCTTGACGGCGTAACCGCTACCGGAAATACTGCCTCCGATTTCGGCGGTGTTATCGATGCAGTAAGTGCCGAGGTAAGCATTAACGGCGGCAGCTTCTCTGAAAACAAGACAAACTCGGGCGGTGTGATTTACTCTATGAGTAAGTCTGATGTAACCATCACCGATGCAGTTATGAGCAGAAACGAGTCTCTTTATGTTCAGGACCCCGAGGCTTACGACAGTAATATCGGCGGTGCGGCAGTTCATCACAGAGGCGGTACACTTACCGTGAGCGGATGTACCTTCGACGGAAACAAGACAGGCTATTACGGCGGTGCGGTTCTGGCCTCTGATGCACAGGTTACTATGAATGAGGAAACCGTAGTTAAAAATTCCGAAGGCTCCACGGGTGCGGCTCTTTACTTCAAAGGCACCGTCACCGCAGACCTTACGGGTATCGAAATAAAGGATAATACGGCCAAGGGTAACGGTGTGGTATACATCAATTACGGTACTCTTAATCTGACCGATGTTACCGCTACGGGAAACAAGGCATATCAGGGCGGTGTGATTTACGGCAGTAACGCAAAGGCAAAAATTAATGTTACTGACTCTACAATCACAGGAAATGACGCCACAAACGGCGGTGTAGTCTTCTTCGAAAAGGCTACCGCAAGCATAAAGAACAGTGTCCTTACGGGAAATACCGCCAAAAACGGTGGTGTGGCTTATTCCAAGGAGGGCGTTTTCAAGCTCGAAAACAGTACCATTAATACAAACAGTGCCACAAACGGCGGTGTAGTCAATACCTACAAGGGTACGGCAGACATCAGAAATATTACACTGGAAAATAACAGTGCCGCTTCAAACGGCGGTGCGGCATACTTCAATCAGTCCGAGGTCACTCTCAGTAACGTAAAATTCCGTAATAACACTGCCGGCTTAAACGGCGGTGCGGCAGATGTCGTAGGTGCATCTGTCACTGCAGACGAAGCCTGTGAATTTACAGGCAACAGTGCCGTAAATCACGGCGGTGCGGTTTATGTGGTTTATACCAAGGACGAGGGAATGACCGAAAATGCAAACGGTAATTTCATTGCTACAGGCGGCACATTCAGTAAAAATACGGCTCTCGGCGGCGGTGCGGTAAGCATCCGTTCAGGCTGCGAGGCTACCTTCGACGGTACTGTCTTCACTGAAAACTCCGTAGAGGGCTATACCGACGAAAGCAATGACGGTAACGCTGAAGGCGGCGGTGCTGTCTATGTAGGTTACGGTAAGGCTACACTGAATAATGTTACAGCCACTTTAAATACTGCATCTGACTTCGGCGGTGTACTCGATGCGGCGGGTGCTACGGTGAGCATCAGCGGCGGCAGCTATACCGGAAACAGTGCCGGCTCAGGCGGTGTGATTTACGCTTTGGCTAACTCCAAGCTTACGGTCAGCGGAGCTCAGATTAGCGGAAATGAGTCTGATTTTGTTCAGATTTCAGGAGAGGTAAACAGTAATATCGGCGGCGGTGCAGTCTTCCTTAAAAACAGTACGGCTACCTTAAGCGGTGTTACTCTCGCTGAAAACAAGACAGATTATTACGGCGGTGCTCTTCATTCTGTTAAATCCACAGTAAAAATCGACGGACAGAGCATTATCAGAAACAATAGCGGTATCACGGGCGGTGCCCTTTACTTCAGAGACGGCTCCTCAGCCACTCTCGAAAACATTACCGTCGAAAATAATACGGGTACAAACGGCTCCGTTTACCAGATAGGCGGTACACTTACCGTGACAGGCATTACGGCTAAAGGAAACACGGCAGAAAGCGGTGCTGCTATTCTCACGAGCACGGGAACCGTAGGCGAAATAAAGAATTCTCTGTTTGCGGAAAACAGTGCGGTATACGGCGGTGCTCTTAATCTCAGCTCAGCCACCGTAACCGTTTCAGACTCTGTATTTGAAAAGAATAGCTCTATCATCGGCGGTGCTGCCTATAATAACGGCGGTCAGCTCACTTTGAGCGGTGTTACATTCAGCGAAAATAAAGCAGCTAAGGATGCGAACGGTAAAAACGGTAACGGCGGTGCTCTGACTACCTCTGCTGGTACAGTCACCCTCACCGGAGAAAATGAATTTATCGGAAATATTGCCGAAAATCACGGCGGTGCCATCTATGTAACCTATAAAACCAGTGGCGAAGGCGAAAACAAGGTTAATATTCCCGGTGTGGTCAACGCTACAGACGGACTCTTCGAGGGCAACACTGCTTTAGCAGGCGGTGCGATAAGCCTCAGAACGAGCTGCGAGGTATATCTTACCGACACAGTGATTAAAAAGAACAGAGCAACAAGCTCGGCAGCCGGCGAGGGCGGCGGTGCTATTTATGCGAACGATAACACCCTTGAGCTTTCAGGTGTAACTCTCGAGGAAAACACCTCCGGCTATTACGGCGGTGCGATTACCGCATCCAATGCACAGGTTACCGTAAAGGACGATTCTGTTATAAATAACAATAAGGGAACTACAGGTGCGGCTCTCGATTTCCGCGGCAACGGCACCTATACCCTCGACGGAGTAAGCGTTACAAATAACATAGCTCAGGCTGACGGCAGCGGTGTAATTTACATCACGAATACGGCTACACTTGACATTACATCACTTACAGCCACAGGAAACAAAAATAATAACGGCGGTGTGATTTACTCCAGCAGCAGCTCTAACGTAAATCTTTCCGACTCTGTTCTGAGCGGTAATACGGCCAAAAATTTAGGCGGTGCTATCGATTTCCGTTCATCCGGAAAGCTTGTTATCGATAATACCACCCTCGAATCAAACACAGCCAAAAAGGGCGGTGCCATCAATGTGTCCACAGATAAAGGCACGGTAACCGTCACATCGGGCACCATAAAGAATAATACTGCTACGGAAAAGGGCGGTGCCGTCTTCTCGGATAAAAAGGGCAAGATTATGATTTCTGATAATACCGTGCTCGAGGGCAACAGTGCTCCCACGGGCGGTGCAGTATATCTTGACACAGGAGCGGTTATGGAAACCGAAAACACCGTTTTCCTCAGCAACAGTGCTACAGGAGATGTAGGCGGTGCTATCGTAGTAGCCGATTCCTCCGATGAGGGAACCAACGCTACCGGCCTTACGGTAAGCGGTACGACCTTTAAAAATAATGTGGCATATAAAAAGGGCGGTGCGATTTCCACGGATGAAGCAAGCCCGAAGCTGATTATCAATGCCTATGACTGCAGCTTTGAAGGAAACACTGTTACCACCGAAGGTGCAGGAGCCGTAGAAATCAGAAACGGCAACTGTACTGTTGCCGAAGGCCCCGAAAAGGTTGACATCGTATTCACCGACTGCACGTTTACGGGAAATGAATCAGTCAAATCCACGGGCGGAGCCGTAGAAATCCGTTCAAGCAGCTGCGCTAAATTTGACGGCATCACTGCCACGGGTAATAAGGCCAAGGCAAACGGAGGCGCTATTTATGTGACCTCGAACTATTCGAGAGTTTACATTACCGGTGATGTGAACGCAAGCGGTAACGCAGGTAACGGCGGTAAGGACAGCTACTTCATCTACCTGTATAACAGTAACTACGGCAATCCACCCCGTATTTACACCACATACGGCGAAGATGCTCCCTGGTACACCACAGCACTCATCGGCGGTAACAGAACAAGCATTACCTTCAATATGGTAACCTTACCGTAACAACAGAGAGGTGATATTATGAAAAAAATAATTTCTTTAATCGGCGCTCTGCTTTTGACAGGGATACTGCTCAGCCTCTGTGCCACGGTCTCCTTCGGTGCGTCGGCGTTTCCCAGTGAAACCAATGCCTTTGTCAAGGATCACTATGTAGATCCCATAGATCAGGAGAAGCCCTTTTTCGATGTCATTCTTCCCGAAATAGAAAAGAACATCAAACAGAACAACAAGCATTCAATCACTCCCTATTACGATAAAATGCCCGTAGCCAATAACCCCGAAAACTTTCAGGGCTTAGGCTCCACCACCTATGCCAATATAAACGGCAAAAAGGTAACGGCTGAGGCCTTTTACAGAGTGCATAACGAGTCTCTCTGCGATCCTAATAACGGTATGGGACTTCTGATTTATCAGTGCATTCAGTATAAGCGTAAGCATCCCACCGAGGATGTGAAGCTTACCTTCTCCTCCTACAGAACCTCGGTAACGGCCTCCGTGTGCGTTATCCCCACCAGTAAATACTACGGCTATATGCGTTCTCTTTACGGTACCAACTATGACGAGCACGGCTTCGTGCGTATCTCCTATATGCTTACCGAGGCGGCCAGAATGGGTATCGAGGTTACTATGATTAACCAGCTTAATTCCTACGGTGTAAGTCAGTATAATCCCTCCACCAAAAAGCTTAAAAGCAGGTCAAACCTCAGCCATTACACCTATTTCACACAGGCTATGGAGGGTGACTGCTATGAAAAGTACGCTCCCGGAAAGAAGGTTTCCGAATACCTTAACTATGTCAAGGTAGGCTGGAACGTAACGGATAAAACCAGCGATATGCAGCACGTAAAGAGTGCCACCGCTTCTCATTATCTTGCCACCGACGGTACGGAGCATAAAAATGCAGTTTTCTTCGGCAGTGCAAATCTGGACGAGAATAACTACATCGGTGCCAACGGTAACAACAGCTCACAGTCAGGTGTTATCATCTCCGACCACAGTGAGCTTTACCGTGTGACCTATAACTATATGCAGCTGATGAAAAAATACAGCGGTAAGGAGCAGATGTTTGAGCTTCGTAAGTATATGAACGAGGCTAACAATGAACAGATAGCTCTCATTAAAAGCGGCAAGGAAAATCAGATACCGAAGGATGAGCAGATTGTTTATCTCGGCGGAAAGAACGATCCTGTTTTCGAGCTTTACTTTACTCCCTTCGGCGGCGGCTCCGATGCATGGGACACCGATGCGAACCCCATCTGTAAATACTCCGAAAAGCTCGCTAAATCCACAGATTATGTGGAGGTTATCTGGAACGAATTCGGTTACGGTGACTGCCTTTTAGGCGAGAGAATGTCTGATATGTTTGAGCAGGCCTTCTGCGAAAATCCCGATCCGAGAAATAAAATCTCTCTGCGTGTGGATGATTTCAATACCGATGAAATACAGAGACTTTCTCTCGGCAGCGAAATCGGCTACAGAAGCATCAAGGACGGCTCGGGTATTCACTCAAAGGACCTTATGTTTAATTATGTAGAGAACGGCAAGCGTCACAGAGTGTCACTTCTGACCTCCTGTAACTTCTATATGATAGCCTTCAACTACCGTACAAACTCTATGCTCGTTATTAACGAAACCGATGCAAGCGGCGGTAATTTTTATAAGATTATGGGTGAAAAGTATTCCTACGGTATGCTTGATAAGGAGCTTATGGTGGAAACACCGAACATCGCTCTGGAGGTAGGGGATACCTATAAGCTGAAGGCGGTTTACTCGGGAAAAAGCAGTCTGAAATGGTCCTCAGCTAAGGAAAGCGTGGCCACTGTAGATAAAAACGGTAAGGTTACCGCTCATAAGACAGGCAAGGCTAAAATAACCGTTACCGACGGTAAAAACTCTTATACGGTAACAGTCACCGTGGTGAAATGCATAGACTGCCATAATACGGACGGTCTCAGATGCAGCACGGATGAGCAGTACATACTGAGCAAAAAATACGAAAGCATGCCTCTTACCTTTGAGGCTACCTTCTCCGTGGAGGCAGACCTGCTTACGGGCACCACTACTCTTCTCGGCAGTGACGGTATGTTTGATCCCGCACTGGTATTTTCACTCAATAAGTCGGGTAATCCCCGTGTGGCCATCCGTGCCAAGGCAGACTATTCCAAGCAGGATGTTTATGTTTTCAAAAACGTAAATGTAGCCACAGGTGAAAAGGTGCATCTTTCCTTTGTCATCGACACGGCAAACAAAAAAATGCACTGCTATGTGGACGGTAAGCTGGCACAGACGCTTAAAACCTCCACCATCAAAGCCTTTAAGGAAAAGCACAATGCAGTTATCGGCGGTGACCACAGAAACGGTAACGCCACCTATTTCAGAGGCATAATGTACTCTGTGGCCGTGTGGTCAGACGTACGCTCCGCTAAGGAAATCTCAAATGATTTCAAGGACGGAATAAGCTATACAGATAAAAACCTGCTCGCAGCCTATGACCTTACACAGTGCGGAAAATGTGTGAGGGCTGACCTTTCAACCAAAGGAAACGATCTGGAATATATGGATTTCTGGCTCAGCAAAAAGGAAGTAAAGGCAGTTACGGATTACGAATATTCCTTCGCAGTAATCGGTGACACACAGACTATGTGCGAAAAGGATCCCGAGGCTATGGAGGCTGTCTATGACTGGCTTCTCAAAAATAAGGACAGTCAGAAAATTTCCTATGTTATCGGCTTAGGCGACATTACCGATGACAGTACCGATACCGAGTGGTCGAGAGCTACGGGCTACATCAGTAAGCTTAACGGAAAAATCCCCTATGCTCTCACCCGAGGAAATCACGACGACTGGGATGACTATAACAGAAATCTTCATAACGGCTTTTATGAAAAGACCGTAGACGGAATGATGAAATCGGGAACGGTTTCTCTCACCGATAAAAGTCAGCCCGGACTTGTCAAAACCACACAGAACGGTAAAACGGTCTATCTGACCAAAGAAGGGGACACCCCCGAGGGCGGAAAGGTAAAGGGCGACCTTACCAATTCCTACCGTTATTTCAATGTTCAGGGTACGGACTATCTCATTATGACTCTCGATTTCGCTCCGAGTGAGGCTGTGCTCAACTGGGCAAACAAGGTAATCGAGAAGCATCCCGACCATAAGGTTATCGTGATAACTCACGCATATATGTACCGTGACGGCACCACTATCGATGACGGTGACTGCTATCCTCCCACCTATTACACAGGCTATACCGATGCACAGAACGGTGACGATATGTGGAAAAAGTGCTTCTCAAAGCACGAAAATGTGCTTATGGTGCTTTCCGGACACGATCCCTGGCAGCATATAGTTTACCGTCAGGATAAGGGCGAAAACGGCAACACCGTAACCCAGATGCTTATCGATCCCCAGTATGTGGACCTTAATAACGGTTCTACGGCTATGGTGGCTATGCTCTATTTCTCCGATGACGGAGACACTCTTACCGTACGCTACTATTCTGTAGCCAAGGACTGCTACGGCTCGCCGCTCAGTCAGTTTACCATCAGTCTGGATGAGCATAAGCATACCTATGACACCGTCAGCAGCACCAAGGCCACATCAGATAAAAACGGTTCGGTCAAATACGTGTGTACCTCCTGCGGTGAAAGCAAAACCGAAAAGGTTTATTCACCGAAAACAGTAAAGCTTTCCAAAACCAAGTACACCTATAACGGAAAGAAGAAGACTCCCTCAGTGACTGTAACTGACAGTAAGGGTAATAAGCTTAAAAAGGGTACGGATTATACCGTTGCCTATTCTGAGGGCAGAAAAAAGACAGGTAAATATACCGTCAAGGTCACCTTTAAGGGTAAGTACAGCGGAACCAAGAAAAAAAACTTTACCATCGTTCCGTCCAAAACCAAAAAGCTCACCGTTACCCCGTCCGTTACCTCTCTTAAGGCGAGCTGGAAGAAGGTAACCGGAGCCAGCGGCTATAAGGTAGAGCTTATCAATTCCAAGGGCAAGGTTATCAAAAAGGACCTTACCAAGCAGACCAAGGTCACCTTTAAAAAGCTTTCAAAGGTAACGGCCTATAAGGTAAGGGTAACGGCATACAAGACCATAAGCAAAAAGAGAGTCTATGCCACCTCCTCCGTCACTGTCAGCACCTCCACCGCACCCGCCAAGGTGAAATTCACCAATGCAGCGGCAGGTCCCTCCAGAGCTTCTCTTTACTGGCAGCCCGTACAGGGAGCCTCGGGCTATCAGGTGCAGTATTCCGCCTCTGAAAAGTTCAAAAGCAGTAAAAAGCTTACAGTGAATACGGGCACCTCTAAATTTACCTTGGTAAAAGAGCTCAAAAAGGGTAAAACCTATTACTTTAAAATAAGAGCTTATACCTCTGTCAGCGGAAAGAAGGTTTACGGTGCATGGAGTGCCGTAAAGAGCGTAAAGGTTAAATAAGACTTAAATGCAGACACCGTCGGAGATTTTAAGCTCCGACGGTGTTTTTTAATCCTTTTGATTATTGTAAATGTGTTAAATATGTGTTACAATAGCAGAAATGAAAGGTGGGGGAGTAATGCTTCAAAAATATAATTACAGGCATAACCTTACTGTTCCCTTGCCCGATGATGAGGTTATAAACGGACAGGGCTGCGGAGAGGTGGCTAAGATGAAATACGGCTTTTTCCCTATGTCCTATAACGGATGTGAGATGATAGCACTGCATAACAGTATGGTTTTAAGAGGGGAAAAATCCTCGCTTAAGGATGTGTGCCTCGAAATGTATCCCTACTGTCAGGCTCTTTCGGGACTTTTAGGCTCTAATCCTTATCTTCTGGGCTCTTTTTATAAAAGAAGAGGGATAAGGTACAGAATGACCTTGAGATATGACGATTTTTTCGACAGTCTTGACAGTGTGAGGGTAGCGGTTCTTTCCTTCTGGTGTCCGCATAAGCCCTTCAAAGGGCTTCACACCGTGGCGGTGCAGAAGGAAGGCTACAGGATAAAGATTTATAACCGCTATAATAACCGTGATTACCCCTACATCTATCCGTCCAGAGCGGAGCTTTTACCCCACAAATCAGACTTTATATGCGGCTACTTAATAGAGGAGGAAAAGTAAAATGAACGAAGAAAAAACACCCCTTACCGGTCAGAACACCTTCATCGGCAAGGTTAAAAAGCTTATCGGCGTAGAGCCGGGAACAAAGCTTAAGCCGATGGTAGCTTATAATTCAGCTATTTTCTTTTCGGGCGGCGGCCCCTATGTAATGGGTAATTTCCTGCTTCCCTTCCTTACCAAGGTAGAGGGACTTCAGGCTGACCAGTACGCCACGGTGCTTCTCTGCTCGTGCATCTGTGATGCTATCACCGATCCTGTTATGGGTATCATCACCGACAGAACGAAGCATAAAGACGGCAGACACCGCCCCTATCTGAAATTCGGTGTTCTTCCCGCTATGATAGCCTTCCTGCTTATGTGGAACTCCTTCGGCCTTTCCGCTGCGGAGGGACCTCAGAGTAATAAGGTTATGATTTATTACATCTTCGCCTATATGTTTTATAAGACAGTCAGCACTATGATTATGGTGCCTCACACGGCTATGCTGCCGGGTATAGCACCGACCTATCATCTGCGAACCCAGTTTAACGGTGTCAAAACTATTATGGACGCCGTGGCTTCCTATTCGTCCTTCTTCGTCGCTGCCTTCGTTTTAGGCGGTGTAAACGGTCTTTTCGTCACTCCGTCCTTCGGCCCTGAGCACAGAGGCAGATTTACTCTTATGTCCGTCATTCTGTGTCTCTGGACGAGCCTGCCGCTTATCTTTACCTATAAGGGCACCCGTGAGGAAAGCTCTGCAGAGCAGGTAAACGAAAAGCTCGACCTTCACGAATTTTTCGGTCAGTACAGGGATGTGGTCAGAAACAGAGTTTTCCGCCAGTATTTCCTTTTCGGCTTCATTATGCTTCTCGGCTCATCCTTCGTTTCTCAGTGTATGTACTATTTCCTCGAGACGGTTTACCATCAGGAAAATGACTACAATATGATTATTATGCTTCAGGGTATCGGTGAGGCTCTCGGCTTCTTCCCTGCATATATGCTTTCTATCAAGAAAAACAAGCAGCTTCCCGCCAAGGTCTTTATGCCCGTGGCAGTTTCCGCTCTCGGCCTTGCCTGGCTTGCCAGAAACAGCGGTAATATGGTTGTAATGTTCATCGTTGAGTTTATGTACGGTCTCGGACTTGCGGGTATGGCGAGCGTGCAGAATAACATCTTCCCCGATGTCACCGACGTGGATGAGCTTATTACGGGACAGAGAAGAGAGGGCGTTATCTCCACCTTCTCCACCTTTACGAAAAAGTTCGTAAGCGGCTTCGCAGGCTTCGGTGTAGGTAATATTCTCCGCTGGTTCGGCTACGATACCCAGCTGGATGCGGCTATGCAGACCGAAAGAGCGGTAAACGGTGTGGCTATCTGCTTTACCCTCATTCCTATGGCCTTCCTTTTCCTTTCCTTCCTTTCCATTATGAGATATAATCTCACTAAGGATAAGCTCGATTTCATCAAGGCAAAAATCAAGGAAAAGAAAGAAAACGGTTTTGTCGAGGTTACTGCCGAGGAAAAGGCGGCACTCGAAAGCATTTCAGGTCAGAAATTCGAAAATATGTGGATAGGTCAGAGCGAGACCGTCACAGCGGAATAAAGAAAGAACAGGCAGTTTTTGGTGAACTGCTTGTTCTTTCTTTATTCAGTTATTTGTTTTATCTTTTGTTTTAGAAATAAACATTGTATTTGCTACTATCCCGATAATCATTTGCATCCATATCCCTGCTTCACCAAAGGGTAAGAAATCGAGAAATATATTGAGTAAAAATAAAGTATGTATTATCAGAAAAGTTAAGGCAGTTGCTTTCAGCTTACTGAGGCTCTCTTTGTTTTTGAGAGAGAAAACTGTCCATAGTAAAGAAGATACAAAGGGTAATATAATGCTGAAACAAATAATCGCAAAGCCCAATGAATCATCAAATCCCACCACACCGGGTGCGGCAAACATAACAAGGCAGAAGGAACATAATATGCAGGCCATTACTGATAAATTGCGGAGTGCTTTTTTCATATCTGTATGCTCCTTTCTTTACAGTGAAAATTTACCTGACGGCAAAAAGGGGACTACATTTGTGCTTTCACGGCAGAAGGGAATCACTTCGTTAATGAAAGCATCGGAATCGTCAGAGGTAAAAATAACTTTAATGACAGACCTGTTCATTTTTTTCTTTCCTTTTCTGTTCTGTTTTAAAATATCAGTCGAGAAATACAGGTAATAGGTGTTTCCCTCGCCTCTGGTCTGCCCACTGTAGCTTATACCGAAATCTTTGATTTCGGACCACATATATTCTTTAGTGCCGAAAAAGCTTTTGCAGAGGACGCCTTCTTTGCTTATCGCAGTCTTTTTGAAAAATTCATTGAAGGAAAACAGGATAAAATAACCCATTACACCTAACCAGAGTAGCATAAAGATGTTTCCGAAAATATCCGCAGGCTCAGTCGCTTCCTCTAAGGACAGGTCAGAAAAAAACAGAGTAGATCCTGAGGCAAAAAGAAAAACAGACATAGCGCCGGTAAGCAGAAAAGTAAGCTTCTTTGAAATAATTATTTCACCATCAATCTTTTTTATCATACTTTCACCTTCTTACAGTTCAATAATACCATTCACCGTATATCTTGTCAACAAAGCTTTTTCTATCATAAATTCCACCCACGACGAATATACTTCTTACAGAAACAAATGTCAGGAGATGTGATTTATGCCTATGGAAATAAAAAAAGATACCTATTCCTTCTGTGAGCTTTTTACACGGAGTAAATGTGAGCAGGCGGTAAGCCTCGAGATTAATCTGCCCGACTACTGCTCGGACATAAAAAAGATACTCAAATGCACCGTGACGGCAGGTGTTTCAAATGTGTCCGTGGCCGGTGAGAATGTGCATCTGTCGGGTACGGTGGTAACACGGCTTATTTATGTGGGGGAAAACGAAAAAATTGATTGCTTCGAGCATACGGACGCTCTTTCCTGCAGCACACGTGTGAACGGTATGCCCGAAAATCCCATGATAAAGGCGGTAACGAAAACCGATTATATTAACTGCCGTGCTCTCAGTCAGCGGAGAATCAGCGTCAGCGGAAGCATAGGTGTTTCGGTTTATGTTTACCGCGAAAATAAAAAGGAGCTTCCCTGCAGCATTGACTCACCGGATATGGAGTGCAAAAAGGAGAAAATTACCGTCTCCGACCTCATCTGTCAGAGCGAAAAGACCTTTGATCTGAGTGAGACCGTGGCTCTCGGAAAGGAAAGGGAGGACATCGGAAAAATCCTCAGAAGCGACTGCAGAGTGAAGCTGGAATCGAAAAAGGCCGTGGCAGATAAGCTGCTTATAAAGGGTGAGCTTTGCTGCGAGATACTTTATACAGACAGTGAAAAAAATAACATCACGAAAATCTGTCACTCTATGCCCGTAAGCCAGATTTTAGGTATAGGCGGTATAACGGATAAAAGCGACATTGAGCTTTCTCTTAGTCCGTCTCAGTTTACCGTTTCTGCTAAAAACGACTCGACGGGCAGATGCCGTCTGCTGGAAATGGCCGCACGTGTCAGTGCCGCAGTCAGATGCAGACAGGATAAGGAAATCGAGCTTATAAAGGACTGCTATTCCACTAAGCTTGAGGTTACGGGGGACTATAAAACGGCAGAGCTTTATTCCTGTGCCTTTAACGGAGAAAAGGAAATACCCTTTGAGGAAACGGTGGATTTTTCAGACAGTGACATAAATGAAATCAAGGATATGTGGTGCAGCGGCGGTGAATGCAGAATGACGGGAAGAGGAGACAAGGCCGAGGGCGAGTGCGATTTTCTTCTTCACGGAATTTATACCGACAGAAGTAATAATTTCTGCTACACGGAAAAGAATCTTTCGGCTAAGGTGGGCATTCCTCTTAAGCAAAAGGGAGATAAGGTAAGCTGCGACTGCGACATTACCGTCAACTCTCTCGAATGGTCCGTGTCGGGTGCGGGAAAGGTGAAGATAAAGGGCACGGTTCTGCTCGGATGCTATGCCTCGGTATGTAACGAAAAGAGATTTTTATATGATATACACTCAGACGGAAAGGAAAAGGAGCAGAAATATCCCGCACTGTGCATTTATTATGCCGATGCCGGTGAAAAAATATGGGATATCGCCAAGCATTATAATACCTCAGAGGCTCTTATAAAAAGTGAAAACGCCATAAAGGGCGAAAAAACCGAAAGGGAAACCATGCTTATGATATCCTGTGTATGAAAATAAAGACGGTGCATTGACCGCAGACTAAAAGGCAAAAGAAAAAAACAGATGCATTAAGGTTGCTTTCAACTGAAATACATCTGTTTTATATTTATAACAGTCTTTATCTGTGCCGTATGAAGGTCTTACCTGAAAAACGTAAAATATGCTGCGGCACCTGCAGCTGCTGCCTGCAGAGCTATAATCACGGGAAGACCTACCATAAACCTTTTATGAAGAGTTTTATGCCTTATGAGTCTCATGGTGATGTATTCGCTTACGGCACCGCCGAAAAGAGCGAGAGTGAGCAGAGTAGCCTCGGGAACACGGCGCATATTTCTTTTAGCGAAGATTTTATCCAGTGCAGTTACGGAGAAGGTAACGAGAGATATGGCACCGAGATAAATCAGTGCTGCCGAGTATAGCTTATCCATTGTTATCTCTCACGAGAGTAAGGTCGCTTTCCGTAAGCAGAACATAGGTGCCTCTCTCCTTCTCCTTCAGATAGTTGGTGTTTACGGAAAAAACAGAAGCACAGTTCGGGCATACGGAAATATAAATATTTTTATCTTCGCCCTTGATTTTTGCTACAAGTGTGGTATCCTTTGTAGTAAAGAGTCTCATAGAAACGGTCTCTTTACAGACGGGGCAGGTTACATTATTTGTGCTTCCGCCGTCCAGTGTAGAAATCTTATTGTAATTTTTGATAGCCATAGTTATCCTCCTTAATCGGAATACTATTCTATTTTAATTTGTTTTCAGTCTTATGTCAAGAGGAAGTGTATTATATGAAAAGAATTATGTTCACGGCACTTGTTTTTATCCTTATCTTCTGCTCCTGCGGTAAAGGGGATAACCTGAGTCCCTATGTCAGCGAAACGGTGCTGCAGACAGAAAAGACCACCGTACAGACGGAGACCACGGAAAAGCTGAGGGCGGAAAACTTCGTTTCCTCTCCCTCGGAAAGCACCTCCTCACCGCAGACGGAAAACCGGCAGGAAACCTCCCTTTTTTCTGCCTCGTGGCTTAGCTACATCGAGCTTTCACTCGTCAGCGGCAGAAGCACCGAGGAAAGCTACATAGCTTATATTGACGGCATATTTGATAATATGAAGCAGGTGGGTATTACCGATGTTTTCGTTCAGGCAAGGCCCTTTGCCGATGCCCTTTATCCCTCAGACCTGTTTCCGACCAGTGCCTATGCGGCCTCTGAGCAGGGGGCGGAAATGCCCTTTGATGTGTTCGGTACCGTAGTGGAAAGAGCTAAAATAAAAAATCTGTCCGTTCACGCCTGGATTAATCCCTACAGGGTGAGTCACGGAAGCGATATCGGTGCTCTTTCGGAAAAAAATCCCGCCCGTCTTATGTATAAAGAGGGAACGAGTGAGGATGTAGCCGTAACGGAAAAGGGAATCTACTTCAATCCCTCCTCCGAAAAGGTAAGAAAGCTCATTACGGACGGTGCCAAAGAGCTTTTGGAAAAATACGATATAAAGGGAATACATATCGATGATTATTTCTATTTCGAGGACTGCGGCGATTTCGATGCCGGTCAGTACAGTGCCTACACCGCTCAGGGCGGAGCTATGGAGCTCGACGACTGGAGAAGAGCGAATGTGAGCACTCTGCTTTCCTCTCTTTACTCCGTCGTAAAAGCCTACGGTCAGGATAAAATCTTTTCCGTAAGTCCTGCAGGCGACATAGGTAAATGCTATAATGAGAGCTATGCCGATGTCTATCTCTGGTGCCGTGAGGAGGGCTACTGCGATATGATCATTCCTCAGATATATTTCGGCTTTGAGCACGGTAAGCTTCCCTTTATCCGTTGTCTTGAGGACTGGATGGCACTGTGCAGGGAGGGTAACGTAAGGCTTGTGGCAGGTCTGGCTCTTTATAAGGCGGGACAGGAGGATGCATATGCTCTTTCGGGAAAGGATGAATGGCTGAAAAGCAGTGACATTATTGCCCGTCAGGTGCAGACCGTAAAGGAGAAAAAATGCTACGGCTACGCTCTTTATAGCGGAAGCTACATCGATTTTAATGAAAAAAGCTTTGCCGAAGAGTTAAATAATCTTAAAACTATGGCATATTGACTTCTTATGTGCTATAATAAATAAGTTAAATATTTTTACGGACGGTAACAGATGAAAAAGACAAAGCTTATTATTTCTGCCATTTGCGTCAGTCTTTCCATAATTATCTGCGCAGTGATGGTGCATCTTTCAAATAAAAATTTCGTCGAGGATGTTTTTATCGGTACGGACATACAGGACGGAGTGGACGAATATCTCATAAGTCAGGGCTACCTTAAGTTTCCCGAAAAGGAAAAAGCGGTCTGGCTTACGGAGAATACGGACACCGATTTCGAAAAGGACAGTAAAAGTCTGGCCAAGACTGTCAAAGCACTGAAAAATTCTCTTTTCGACACCGTTTTTATCCGCAGTGAATATTTTTCGTCAGTCAATGAGGAGCTTTCCCTGTCTGAGAATCTTTCGAAAATCAGTAATCTTGTCTCACTTTTAAAGGAGCAGGAAAAAAAGGCTTATCTCGAAATGCATACGGATTTCGACGAAAAGGTTTTCGCTGAGGCGGTTTCGGTCTTCGACGGTATTATTCTCCGCAACGACAAAAAAATGAGCCCCGAAAAGTTTAATATGCTCCTTTCCAAGGCAGTAAGATACATAAGAAAATACGACAAGGACATAAAAATTCTCGTCTATCTTCCCTTTGATTCCGACATTTCGAAGCTCAATAAAAAGATAGTGGACGGTGTGTGTACCTTTATCGATGAGAAATCGGACCTTACTGCTCTTTCTCTGTGGGATAAAACCCTAACTCTTACCGACGGCAGACTTTACTGCACGGTAGATGTAAACGTAAAGAAAAAGTCGGCGGCCTTTCCGCTTACCGCCACCTATGGGCTCAGAGGCTGTGAAAGCCTGTCTGCGGTAGCGTATTCTTCTTTGAAGGCTGTCACTGAGGATGTAGGTGGAGCCTTTTCTGCCGTAAGCGAATATCTGACGAAGGGTATCGTTCCCGACATCGCCTTCAGAAGCCTCAGCATTACAGGCTATGACGGCTCTGTTTTGCAGACAAATCTTTTCAGCACGGAAATCGAAATATGCGGCTCTAGCCTTTATCCCTGCTACATAAACGGAAAGGAAACGGAGCTGGGCGAAAAGGGCAGCAAAAAAATCACCTTCTATCTTTCAGAGGGTGAAAATGAGTTCACTGTCAGCCAGTGCGGACAGACAGTGAAATACAGGATTGAAATGAGCTTTGACGGAGAAATTATCCGTACGGTAATGCCCGGTGAAAGTCTTACCGTTCAGCCGGGAGAGAAAATAACCGTTACCGTTATCGCCTATAGCGGTGCCGACATTACCGTAAAGCTCGGCACGAAGGAATATGAGGCCAAATGCGAGGAGGGTGTCACCGCAGGCTATGCGGCATTTACTGCTAAAATCAAAATGCCCGAAACCCGTGAGCAGGTGGAATCTCTCGGTATGATTTCCGTTATAGGCTCAGTAGGGGAAAGAACCGTTCAGCAAAAGGGTGCTATGATTTACTGCGGCGAAGAAATGACTACTGTGCCGACCTTGCCTGCAGAGCAGGAGGAAAACACCACTGCCGTTCAGCTCGGAAATTATGTTCAGGAGCTTATCGGTGATAAGTACGAATACACCGTTCCTTCTGCCACCAAGCCTTACACACCTCCCACCACTGTTCACTATAACCCTGTATATGAGACGGTAACGGGTAATGTGATGTGTGTGGTTACGGAGCCTTATGCAGACACGAGACCTCTCGTTTATAACGACGATACCTATGTTCCCTCTTATTCCGCTCTCGTTCAGGGAACTATGGACTATGTGACGGCGAAAAGCAGTGCTTTTAACAGTGACGAAAATGAGACCGTTTATTTCTATGAGCTGGCGTCGGGCAGAAAGGTGAAATGTGACCACGTTCAGCTGGTAAATGCGGCTATGTCCAATAACAGTCTGTCCGTAGTGTCCTGCTCAGCGGAAAACGGCACTCTTGTCATAAAGCTGAAAACCGACTGGAGGGTACCCTATGCCATTTCGCACACACCTCAGAATTATTATTCGGGACACGGAACGAAATATAATATAAGCTCTTTTAATGCAAATTATATCCAGATAGATTTTTACCATACGGCAACCGTTACGGGTAATGTGGATGTCAAGGGCAGCAATACGGTTTCGTCTGCTACGTGGAGCGTTTCGCAGAATGAAAACAGAACTACTCTTTATATGCCTCTTTCATCCGGTAAATACTACGGTACATCTGTAGAATACGACTCCGAGGGCTATATGATAATAAAGGTTCATAACAGACCTCAGTCTCTGCAGGGAGCGGTAATTCTTCTCGATCCCGGTCACGGCGGTGAGGATCCGGGTGCTCTCGGTATCGGTGATCAGGTGCGTGAAAGCGACATCAATATCGCCGTAGCCTATGCCGTGAGGGATGCTCTGCGTGCCAAGGGTGCCACGGTCTATCTTACCCGACCGGGCAACGAAACTCTTTCTCTGGATGAAAGACGGAATATGGCACAGAGTCTCGAGCCTGACCTTTTCGTCAGCGTCCATTCAAATGCCTCGGAAAATAAAAACGCCATAGGCACCGCCGTTTATTATTATAAGGGCTTCTCACAGCCTCTGGCAAATAACATTTACGGTGAAATGATAAAGGTGTTTAAAAATAACCTTTATTACGGTCAGCAGGAGCTTTATGATGATCTTTCCGACGGAGCTATGTATTATCCCTTCGCAGTGACAAGATTAGAGGACTGCCCCTCCGTTCTTATCGAAACGGGCTATGTGACTAACGATGCCGAATGCTACAAGCTTATAGAGTCCTCCACCCATCAGCTTTTCGGACAGGCTATAGCAAACGGTATAGAAAAGACCTTAGCGGGCTAACATAAAATATCTTGCTGCCAGCATGGCTATGACCGAGGGAATACCGCCCAGAGCACTGACAGAGAGCGTTATTCCGTTTATGCCCAAGGCTACTCCCGTCATCTGACTGAGGATATTGACGGTGAAAAGAGAGCCTATTCCGGAAAGCGAGGAAAGAAAAAGGCAGCGGAAAAAGTGTCGGGATTTTACGAAAACAACCACCGTAATAACCGCTGATATGATAAGGCAGATGATTATAAAGGTCGTCTGACTGCCCATTGAAAAACCTCCTTGCACTTGATAAAAATACAGTATATAATATATAATATGATTCAGGAGAGTGATAATATGAAAATTTTAAAGCTTACACCCGCCGTAAAGGATTACATCTGGGGCGGCACGAGACTTTCGAGAGAATATGACATCGTTTCCTTCGCTGACAGACAGGCTGAGGCGTGGGTGCTTTCCTGTCACGAGGCAGGGGAGAGCATCGTCGAAAACGGTGACTTTAAGGGCAGAGCTCTGTCCGATGTTCTCGGTAATGAGGGCAAGGGCTGGCTCGGTAAAAACTGTGAGAGATTTTCCGATTTCCCTATTCTTATAAAGCTTATCGATGCCAAGGATAATCTTTCCGTTCAGGTGCATCCCGACGACGAATACGCTCAGCGTGTGGAGGGTGAATACGGCAAAACTGAGGCCTGGTACATCGTAGACTGTGACGATGATGCAGAGATTATCTTCGGCTTTAAAAAGGATGTAACGAGCGAGGAATTCAGAAAAAGCATCGAGGAAAACACTCTCCTCGAATATGTAAACAGAGTAAAGGTTAAAAAGGGAGACATTTTCTTCATCGAGGCAGGTACACTCCATGCTATCTGTAAGGGCATCCTTTTAGCCGAGGTTCAGCAGAACTCAAATACCACCTACCGTGTTTATGACTACGGCAGACTCCAGAACGGTAAGCCCCGTGAGCTTCACATCGAAAAGGCTATCGATGTCACAAGCACTGTCGCTATTCCTGCCGACGGCAAGCCTCAGGGCGAAACCGAGAAAAAGGACGGCTACAGTGAGACTCTGCTCTGCTCCTGTGACCTTTTCACCGTAAAGAGACTTGATATCGAGGAAAAGGCCACACTTACCGCCGACGAAAGCTCATTCGTTTCTCTGGTGGCATTAGAGGGTAACGGTGTTATTATGCACGGTGAAAGCTGCGTGACTCTTTATAAGGGCGAAAGCGTCTTTATCCCCGCAGGTCTCGGCGAGGTAGAGATTTTAGGTGCCGTTACGGTGCTTGAGACGAGAGTGTGAATTGAAAATTAATTTTAAAAATATCGCAGAGATAAAAAACTGCGATATTTTTTTGTTACTTTTTGAAAGTTTGATAACTATATATATGAATAGCATTAAATGTTTGGTATTTATTGTAACAAAATTTGTCTTTTAAGACTTTAATAATATAGCAGTAATTTTTGAAGAAAGGATGATACCGATGTGGCATTAAAATCAGGGAAAACAGCTTTTTTAAAATGTTGTTATAGAGGAATGATTATCTTTCTGCATTCATGTTGACATTTGTACTTAGATGTACTATATTTAAAATGTAAGCACAAGTAAAAAATATGTATTTCTGACAGGAGGAGATTTTATGTACAGAATTCAAGCCTTATTGTTATCAATCATTTTATTCTTCGTAGGATTAATCTACGGTGATAAGCCCATCGAAATCGACTACACTGTAGAAATCAACGGTACTGAAATTTCTGCAGGAGAAAGTATTGAGTTACCTAAAGGGGAGGCTATTATTGTTGCTTGCTTTTGCGAAAATGTCGGCAGACCTTTTGAGGGTAAAAGTCTGTATCACGCCAAGACTGATTTTTATAAAATAGAAAATGGAGAGAAAAAGTACATTTCATACTATGGCGGTATAGGTTTGGATGAGGAGTCTCAGCCGATACTGATTAAAAGCGGAGAGAAATTCAGCGTTGGTAATGCATCTTATTTTGAACCGGAAGTAGAAGCACCGGAGCCGGGAGCTTACACTGTGGAGGTAAGCGTTTACGGCTGTAAGCAGGTTTTTGAAAATGCTCTCATTATAAAATAATCTGTCTTACGTTACTGTTTTTCTTGACAAACCAATTCAACAGTGCTACTATATAACCATAAAATATCTTCAGGGCGAGGTGTGATTCCTCACCGGTGGTAATAGGTCTCTGACCTTAGCCCACGAGCCGAAGTAAAACTTCGTGCAGATTCGGTGTGATTCCGAAGCCGACGGTTACAGTCCGGACGGAAGAAGAAAACATATTTTCTGTGTTTTTCGCCTGCGGTATTTTACCGTAGGCGTTTTTTTCTTGGAGAGTTTTATAATATCTCTTTAAAGGGTGATTTTTATGAAAGAAAACAAAAAATCCGTGAAATCCGTTTATATGCTCTGCATAATAGGTATG
Organism: Oscillospiraceae bacterium; assembly: GCA_015066045.1. GTDB lineage: Bacteria > Bacillota > Clostridia > Oscillospirales > Acutalibacteraceae > UBA6857. Next base: position 3,987 of record SVPD01000026.1, on the reverse strand, counting down.
CTCTCGGCGGTGAGCTTCGTGCTTTTCCTTTTGGAGTTTCCCGTCATACCCTCTCTCAGCCATCTGAAGCTCGATTTCAGTGATGTGCCCGCTATGGTGTCGGGTGTGCTTTTCGGTCCCGTAAGCGCCGTGGCGGTGGAGCTGATTAAAAATCTTATCGAGCTTATCGTAAAGGGCATAGGTACACAGATGGGCTACGGAAATCTGATGAACTTCCTCGTAGGCTGCGCCTATGTGGTGCCCTTCTGCACCGTTTACCGCAGAATGAAAAAAAGCGAAGGTCTGAAAGGGCTTCTGCTTGCCTGTGTGGCAGGCACCGTCTCCATTCTGGTGGTCGGCTTCTTTGCTAACTATCTCATTGCACCTCTGTTCTTTAAGCACTTTTTAGGCATCACCCTCGACGAGGCCGGCATATGGACGGCAGTATGGGGTGCTACGGCAGTAAACGGCATAAAGGGTGTAATGCTCTCCGTAATCAGCTATCCTCTGATTAAAACCGTGGTGGAAAGACTTAAAAAGTATGTGAAATAAAAAAACTTTTTCCACATATCTTGACAAGATAACCTTTAGTTGGTATACTACGAGAGTAAATTAAATATTTCCTTATTAAGAGTAGCAGAGGGAACAGGCCCGTCGAAGCTCGGCAACCTGCTTTATGCAAGGTGCTAAATCCTGCGGTATGACCGGAAGATAAGGTTTAGTCTGCGGTCGGTTAATGCGAAACTGACCGCTTTTTTCACGGCGTATTTCCGTGAAAGCCTGTTAAGGAAATTACAGTAATTTATAGAGATTTTAAAAGAAAGAAGGAATTTATAATGGCAAAACATCTTTTTACATCCGAGTCCGTAACACAGGGACATCCCGACAAAATCTGTGACCAGATTTCAGACGCAGTTTTAGATGATATTTACGCTCACGATCCTATGGCGAGAGTAGCCTGCGAGACCACCGTTACCACAGGTCAGGTTCTCGTTATGGGCGAAATCAGCTCCTCCTATAAGCCCGATGTAGCCAAAATAGCCAGAAAGGTTATCTGTGACATCGGTTATGACAGCGGTGACAAGGGCTTCGACGGTAATGCCTGTGCAGTGCTTGTAGCACTCGATGAGCAGTCTCCCGACATCGCTCTGGGTGTAGATAAGTCTCTCGAAAGAAAGAGCGGCGAAGAGGACGAATATAATATCCACGGTGCAGGTGACCAGGGTATGATGTTTGGCTTTGCCTGCGACGAAACAGAGGAGCTTATGCCTCTGCCCATCTCTCTGGCCCATAAGCTGGCAAAGAGACTTACCGAGGTAAGAGAAAACGGCACACTTGACTATCTCCGTGCTGACGGTAAAAGTCAGGTAACCGTGGAATATGAGGACGGAAAGCCCGTAGCAGTTACTGCAGTGGTTGTTTCCTCTCACCACAGTGCAGACGTGGAGCTCGCACAGATCAGAGAGGACATCACCGAGCACGTAATAAAGCCTATCATTCCCGCATCTCTTATGCGTGAGGATACTAAGATTTATGTCAACCCCACAGGCCGCTTCGTAACAGGCGGTCCTCAGGGTGACAGCGGTCTTACCGGCAGAAAGATTATCGTTGACACCTACGGCGGCTATTCCCGTCACGGAGGCGGTGCCTTCTCAGGTAAGGATCCCACCAAGGTGGACAGAAGTGCAGCCTATGCAGCACGCTATGTGGCAAAGAATATCGTAGCTGCAGGTCTTGCCTCCAAATGTGAGGTGCAGCTCGCCTACGCTATCGGTGTGGCTAAGCCCGTTTCGGTAATGGTGGATACCTTCGGCACAGGTAAAATCAGTGACGAGGAAATCAGCGCCATCATCGACAAGGTATTCGACCTTCGTCCTGCCGCTATCATCGACACTCTCAAGCTTCGTGCTCCCATCTACCGTCAGCTCGCCGCTTACGGTCACGTGGGCAGAGAAGACCTTGACGTTCAGTGGGAAAAGACAGACAAGGTCGCTGAAATCAAGGCTCTGGCAAACATCTGAAAATGAATTTTACGGGATTGCGGACAAGCAGTCCCGTTTTTAATTGACAAAGACTCAGCTTTGAGTTAAAATGTTCTAAAGAAAAATCTGAAAAGGAGAAAAGATAAATGAAAAAGGTTCTCGTTACAGGTGCCTCAGGCGGTATGGGTAAGGCTATATGCTCTCTTCTTACCGAAAAGGGCTACAGGGTTTACGGTATGGATTACCGTGAGGATGACACGGTAAAGGCAGAAAAATTCTGGCAGTGCGATGTTACCGACACCGGATCGGTAAAGGCTGTTTACGAAAAATTAAAGGAAGAAACCGATTCTCTCGATGCTATAGTACATACTGCGGGTATTTATGATATGGACTCTCTCATCGAAATGGATGAGGAGCGCTTTATCAGGATTTTTGACATAAATGTTTTCGGTGTTTACCGTATAAATAAGATATTTTTCCCCTTAATGCATAAGGGCAGCAGGATAGTCATTACCTCCAGTGAGCTGGCACCTCTCGATCCTCTTCCCTTTAACGGCCTTTACGGCATAACCAAAACAACACTTGAAAAATATGCCTACTCTCTGAGAATGGAGACTAATCTTCTCGGCATTCCCGTCAGCATCATCCGTCCCGGTGCGGTCAAGACAGGTCTTCTCAATATCTCGACCACTGCTATAGACAAATTTGTGGACAGAACAGAGCTTTACACATCTATGGCCAAAAGGTTTAAAAAGATAGTGGACAGTGTGGAGTCTAAGCACGTAGAGCCTGAAAGAATAGCCGAAAAGGTCCTCTCTGCCCTCGAGTCGAAATCACCGAAATATATCTATAACATAAACCGTAATCCTCTTCTCCGTCTTCTGGATGCTCTTCCGCCAAAGGTACAGGTAGAGGTTATCGGTATGATACTGAAATAAGTCTTCGGGCAGAATACGGATATATTTCTGCTTTGTGAGGCACAGATGCGGTCCATCCCTTTTGTTTTTTATGAATAAGAACTTTTTCTTCTTCATAAAATAATACAAAAGGGGTGTATTTTTTTGAAAAAAGAGAAGCTGTACGGTATACTTTTTTACATTTTTACTGCCGAGGGTATCGGAGCTCTCTCGGCACTTATAGCGGGTAATTTTTCCGATTTCTTTCTGAAATATGAAAAGCCGCCCTTATTGCCGCCTCAGTGGCTTTTTCCCGTGGTGTGGACGGTGCTTTTCGCGCTGATGGGCTACAGTGCCTATCTTATCAGCAGAGCCGATGAACCGAAGGATGTAAAGAAAAATGCACTGACGGTTTACTGGCTTCAGCTCGGTGTGTTTAATTTTCTGTGGAGCATTCTTTTCTTCCGCTTTGAGCTTCTGTGGGTGGGCTTTGCCGACATTGTACTGCTTCTGATTTCTGTCTGTGCTATGACGGTAATGTTTTTTCGCATTAAAGCTCAGGCGGGATGGCTGAACGTGCCCTATGTTATATGGGTAGCCTTTGCCTCTTATCTTAATCTGGCCACTGCTTTAATCAATTAGTATACAAGACAGACGGGTACACTCAGTGCCCGTCATTTTCTGTGCCTTTTATCTTAATTTTCACCAAAAAATTTCCTGCAGAAAACCTTAAATGATGAAAATTTCCAAACTTTGAAAATCTCCTTGAAAAGCCTGAGGCTCTGTGTTAATATTCTCTTGTTAAAAAATCCTTTAGTTATAAAAGAGGGGACGTAAATGAAAAGCTTTTACCTTAAGCCGAAGCTTTTTTCGGTGATGAAAAATTATTCCAAAGAGCAGCTTGTAAAGGATGTTATCGCAGGTGTTATTGTAGCCGTAATCGCATTACCGCTTTCCATAGCTCTTGCTCTTGCCTCAGGTGTGGAGCCGGCTAACGGTGTATACACGGCCATTTTTGCGGGCTTTACCGTATCCTTTCTCGGCGGCAGCCGTATCCAGATAGCAGGACCTACGGCAGCTTTTGCTACTGTGGTAGCGGGAATAGTGGCCACACAGGGGATGGACGGTCT
>SVPD01000025.1 GCA_015066045.1 Oscillospiraceae bacterium | reverse complement strand
TTCATACTTTTCGTCCGCAAAAACTTGATTATATCCCACGTGAGGCTTTTCAGAGCAAAGATTAAAAAGTGCTATTTCCGCCGTTTCGTCGAAATTCCCCTCGGTACCCACATAAAAGAAATCTACATCGCATACTATGACGAGCCAAAGCAGAATATCGTATATATGCTCGAGATTATTGTCGGGAGTGTCGTAGTCTCCGAATAATGCACAGACAGTCATTTTGTCATCTTCTTTCCCTATAAAATAAAAAAGTGCGCCATTGAGACGCACCGAAAAATGCATCTCAAAGTTTGCGCCAACAAACAACCTAAATCCGTTACTCCGAACATAGCAAATGAGACACACTTTTACCTAAAGTGTGTGGAGTAACCATTAATAATATTAAGTTGTCTGTTGGCAAGAATAATTTACCACATTTCTCTTTAAAAATCAATAATTAAAGCAAAAGAAATATCTTGCTTATTCATAAGCTTGAATTTATTGTCGGGAGTGTCGTAGTCTCCGAATAATGCACAGACAGTCATAGTGTCACCGTTCTTTCCTTATAAAATAAAAAAGTGCACCAATGAGGTGCACCGAAAAATGCATCTCATTTGCTGCGACACAAATCTTAACTCTCGTTTAAAGGAATAGTTAAAGAGACACACTTTTGCCAAAAAAGTGTACCTTTAAACGAGAAAAATATTCAGATTTATGTCGCAAGAATAATTTACCACATTTCTCTTTAAAAATCAATAATTAAAGAAAAAAAGTACCCACCTTTTTGGCGGGTACTTTTACATTATTCAATCACTGTGGCTTGCGGCCGTGGCTTACGCTTTGTCAGCGCAGCCGAGAACAGTTTCGATTTTGTGTGAAACTACACCTTCGATAGCATCTCTGGCAGGAGTGAGGTACTGTCTGGGATCGAAGTGCTTGGGATTTTCACTGTAGTGCTTACGGATAGCAGCAGTCATAGCGATACGGATGTCAGAGTCAACATTGATCTTACATACTGCCATGGAAGCAGCCTCACGGAGCATATCCTCGGGGATACCGATAGCATCGGGCATTTCACCGCCGTATGCGTTGATGGTCTTTACGTCCTCCTGATTAACGGAGGAAGCACCGTGGAGAACGATGGGGAAGCCGGGAAGCTTTGCTTCTACTTCCTTGAGAATGTCGAAGCGGAGCTGGGGCTTCTGGCCGGGCTTGAATTTGTAAGCGCCGTGGCTGGTACCGATAGCAATAGCGAGTGAGTCAACGCCTGTTCTGGTAACGAAATCGTAAACCTGGGCGGGATCTGTGAAGTTAGCATCCTCTTCGCTTACGTTAACGTCGTCTTCGATGCCTGCGAGCTGGCCGAGCTCACCCTCTACCACACAGCCGTGTGCGTGAGCGTAGTCAACTACCTGCTTTGTGAGAGCTACATTTTCCTCGTAGGGAAGATGTGAGCCATCGATCATAACTGATGTGAAGCCGCCGTCGATGCATGCCTTACAGGTTTCGAAGTCGGGGCCGTGGTCGAGATGCAGAGCGATGGGAAGACCTGTTTCCTCTGCTGCAGCCTTTACCATAGCTACGAGATAGCCGTGAGAAGCATATTTTCTGGCACCTGCAGAAACCTGAAGAATAACGGGTGAATTGTGCTTTTTGGCAGCTCTGGTGATACCCTGAATGATTTCCATGTTGTTTACGTTGAATGCACCGATAGCGTAGCCGCCCTTGTATGCATCCTCAAACATTTTTTTGGTTGTTACTAATGGCATAGTGAACTACTCCTTTATTTGAATTTTTTGTTTATACATTAACAGATAAATTATACTCTGTTATTTGTTGATTGTCAAGATTATGCATTGGGTGTGTAGGTGAATGCGAAGCAGTGTGAACGGATTCTGCCGCCCATTACCTTGATGCGGAAATCGTTACCGGTCATAATCGTGCCGCCTACATTGATGGAGGAAACATAACCGATGTCGTCTCTTACCGCACTGTCGTGGGTGATGATACCAAGCCAAGTGGAGGGATCTCCCGCCAGATCGATTTTAGCGTTTTCCTTTACGAGCTGCTTAAGGTCATCACTGGTAATGGTGTAGGTGGATTTGAAGTTCGGATCCAGATAGTCGCCGTAGCTTTTTCTGCCGCCGCTGAGATAAGGCACTGAGGCGCCGATGCCCTTGCCCCATACATTATAATAGGAGGTGGTTACACCTGCGCTCATAGCGTGGAAGGGTGTTACGGCCACGTCGGAGCCGTTTGCGATGTAATAGCCGCCGGCCATAACGTCGTCTACTACGGAATAAACTGTCTGAGAGGGTGTTTTGCCGAAGGCGGTGGCATCTGCACCGAGATTGAAGCCGTTATATTTGGCGAAGGTGTAGATAGCTACTGCCTGTGCCTTGAGAGCTTCTACCTGATAGGAGCCGCCCATTTCCGATTCGAGGGCGGAGGCGATGAAATCTCTGGTGTTATATTCCGTGCCTGCGTATTTGATTTTGGCAGGGTAGGCATCACCTGAAACTATTCTGGTGTTTTCACCTGCATCGTAGTAGTAGTGAGCGAGTATCTGCCATGCATCCCAGCCCTGAGTAGCGAGATAGTTGGCACCTACCTGACTCATACCTACGCCGTGGCCGTAGCCGAAAACATAAAAGGTAAACACACCCTTTTCGGATTTTACGGCAGCGGTGGTGGTAACGGCCGAAACCTCGGGTGCCACCTGCTCGGTAACTCCGTTATTGAGCTGAGCGGGGTCCTTGGTGGTATTCACGAAGGGGTTGGCGGTGGTGGTAGGCTCGGTGGTGGACTGATAATATGCGGTGTTATTGACGGGGAAGTCGGTGGGATTGGTCGTGGTGGTCTGAGGCTTCAGCATAAGGTAGGTCATAATCATGGGGCTTACGATAGCGAAGACCAGAACCACGGCTGCGAAAATAAGCATACCCTTGGTAAGAGTAAAGACACCGTCCTTGACTGCCGCTGCGGGAGCCTCTGTTTTGTCCTCCTCAGCCTCGTCACTGTAGTCGATTTTTGCGATAGCGGTATTGATTACCTCCGCTTTTTTACATACCACGTCAGAAAGAACTGTTACGGCGTGGGGAAGAATGAGAGGAATGTCGTCGGGATTCAGTGTATTGATTTTCTTTGCCTTGGCGGTGCTTCTGTCCACCACGGCCACATAGGCATAATAGGAGGTCTGACCGTTTTCGTTCTCTGTGGAATAAACGGGTGAAATGGAGGCGCCGAAATCGCACTCGGTGTTATACATAGCCTCTCTGGCGTGGCGGATAACCCTCATGGATTCGCTTTCCTTCGGGATTTCCTCACCCTCCTCTTTGTTCTGGAGAGACTCCTCGAAGTCAGCCTCCTGCTGTTCCTCGTCCTTTGTCTCCTCTTCGGGATCGGTGATTTCTACGAAGCCGATGGTGTCGGTAAAACCGTCTATCTTATCATAAAGATTATAAATCCACATAGCGGCCTCACCTGTGGTGAGAGCTACCTTTTTATCCAGTCTCTGCAGAGAGGAAACCAGCTTTTCCACTGAGGGCACTATGTCATAGTCGGGCATCTGTATTTCATCGGCAGCGAAGTCCGCAAAGGGAGCATTTCCCTGCAGCTTCATCAGAGAGAGGACCTCCTCCTCGTTTTTTACCACGCTGGCCAGCACCTCATCCAGACGCATAAAGTCCAGCGGGATAAAGGTGAGTCTGCCCGAAAGAGTGTCGCAGGTAAAGCCGCTGAAAAGACCGTCAGAGGTAAGATGAAGAACGCTTCCCTCGGGTACAAGACAGTGACCGTCCATATCGATTTCGGAAAGGTCATCACCTGCATTGAGTGTGATAAAATCTGCTATTTCGGGAGAAACGGAGCTTTCGAGGATAAGTCTGGTCATCAGCTCCCTTTTGGTTCTGATGAAGTCTGTGTGCTCGGCGGCCACGATAACGTGTCTGCCCTTTTCGAGAGAGGACATCACCTCGTCAAACATCTCATCGTAGCTTTCGAAATCCTCGATGGTTTCCTCCGACATACCGAATCTGTCCAGAGCGAGACAGATTTTATAAATGGAGTCGGAAGAAAAGGCGGAAATGTCCTTTAGTGTGTATAAACGTATCATTATATTTTCAACCTCCGGATAGTGGTTTATTATCAGTCATCAGCCGACTTCCCAGCGACTTGCATTCACATAGGGATTGTCGAGCTTCTTTTTGTCGTAATATGCCTGCGGATATCTCGGGCTGGGGTTTACCGTAGCTCTTGTCACATCCACATCGGTGCTTTCGCCGGGCCTTACGAGTCTGGCTACTACCACGAAGCGGGCGTCGTCGAACTCGTGCGAGCAGGTGGAAAGAGTAAGCAGCTTGTCGGTGGGAAGCACGTCCACACCGGTGTCGTAAAGGGAGCGCTGACTCATTTCGTTAAGATAGGCGGCAAAGCGGTCCTGAGTGCTGAGAGAGGCGAAGTAGTATCTGAACAGATAGCCGTTGTCGTCCTCCTCGTAGGCATTGGTAATGAAGGCAGCCACGACCTTCCAGCTGTAATCCTTGTAGAGGGTATTGAAGGTAATGACCGGAGCGGCCCTGAAGCCGTCGATGGTTTTGTATGCGTCGAGAGCACCGAAGACAGTGCCGTTATTCATATGGTGGCCGAAAATGATGGTGTTCATATCCAGCTCTACGATGTTGTTTACGTGAGTGACGAAGGGGCAGCCGTATTTGGTGCTTTTACCGTAGAAATTCTTTTCCAGATATTTTTTATCGTTTTCAGCCTGAACGATGGGAAGACTGAGATTAATTCCATCGGCTTCAAGATAGCCTACGAAGTCCTGATTTGTAGCATAAAGCTTAGCGTACTTAAGCTGAAGCCCCATAGGGAAAATCACATTAGGATATTCCTTCTGTATCGCTGCCCACTGCTGCTCGGGTGTAAGTGCTTCGGTGGTGGTTTTGTTTTTGTCCTTATCCTTTTTCTTGCTGGGTTCCTTGTCGCTGCCTTCGTTTTTCTCGGTAGCTTCTGCAGAGGGCTCAGTGATGATAAGGTCTGAAATGCCCTCCTCCAATTTATTGTTTTCACTGGAAAGGCGGTATTCGTTAATGAGCATAGCCGATGAAATGATTATGGCTGCGATGGCTATGCCGAGAACGGTGCGGCGGATGATTTCGAAGCGGGAAAGCTTTTTCTTGTCTTTTTTCTCTGCTTTTTCTTCGGTGTCGGAGCTGACATCCGTCACTACCTCGTCAGCCATATCCTCTATTTCAAAGCCGCCGAAGCCGAGAGGCACATCTCTGCTTCTGTCGGGTGCGGGACGCTGATAGGCTGAGCCTGCTCTGTTCTGCCTTAAAAGGATGGAGTTAAGCTCGTAGGTGCTCATTTCCATTTCCTCTACCGTAAAGGAATTCCTTGCGGCGGGGGCGGACTGATGAGGCAGGTCTATGGTTTCCTCTTCTATTTCTATGTCGTCAGTCGGGGAAGGTCTGACGGGAACAGGCTTTTGGGGGAAGGCTTTCTTCGTTTCGGCTGCCACGGGTGCCTGTGAAGTGATGTCCTCTTCCTCTGCGTCATCCTCGTCAGCCTTTAACGGTCTGTCGAAATCCTCGCTCTGGTAAAGAACTCTCATGCCGGAGTCGTTCTGAGGTGCTTCCTGCGCAGGCCTGAAGGGCTGCGGCTGAGGCGGCATATACTGAGGCTGAACACCGTACTGCTGAAAAATCATATTCAGCTGCTCCTGAGTGAGGGGTATCTGCTGCACGGGATAGCCGGGCTGACCGTAGGGAATCTGACCTACAGGAACATAGTAGACAGGCTGGCCGTATATCGGCTGCTGAAAGGGAGTCTGCTCCGGCGAGGGCACGGTGCCCTCAGTCGTACCCGTAGGGTTTGTGTCCTGCGGGGGTATATTATTGTTATCGTAAATGTTTTTCATAGTTAATTCCTCGGATAAGAATTTATAAATTCCTTGATATTGCCCTCTGACCTTAGCTGCGGGCTTTTTATGATGCAGAGTCTAAGCTGATTGATAGCGTTTGAGGCAGCTACGAAGCGGTTATAGTCTCTGCAGCTTCCGCTTTTTCTGCCGTGAAATTCCTTCAGATAAAGGCTTTCGCCGTCGGTAACGGCTATATAGATAAGGCCTACCTCTTTTTCGGGATCGTCACTGGTGGGACCTGCCATGCCTGTTACGGCTACACCGTAGTCGGCACCGGAGAGGCTTTTCACACCCAGTGCCATCTGTGCGGCGACGATGTCGCTGACGGCACCGAAGCGGTCAAGGTCCTCGGAGGCTACGCCTAATATTTTCGATTTTATTTCATTTGAGTAGGAAACGACACCGCAGTGGAAAACCTCGGAGGCTCCGCTGATGTCGGTTATTCTTTTGGCGCACAGACCTGCCGTGCAGCTTTCTGCAAAGGCGACGGTTACTCCTCTTTCCTTCATCAGGGAAACCGTGGCCTCCTCGATGCTCTGAGCGTCGATGCCGTAAACGCAGCAGCCGAGACGTGCTTTTATGTCCTCGAGCAGAGGAGAAATGAGTTCGTCTGCCGCCTCCTCACTTTCCGCCTTGGCAGTGATTCTCAGCAGTGCTTCGCCGTCCTTGGCGTAGGGTGCTACGGTGGGGTTTGCATTTTCTAAAAGGTCGGCAACCCTTTCGCTCATAGCGCTTTCGCCGATGCCGAAGGTGCGTACCGTGTGGGATTTGATTACTGCCTGTGAGAATTTTCTGAGATAGGGGACCACCTGCTCGGTGAACATAGGCTCCATCTCTCTCGGCGGGCCGGGAAGGATGATGATTTTTCTTTCGTTCTGCTGCATAATAAAGCCGGGAGCAGTTCCGTTTTTATTGGGGAGAACTGTACTGTCCTCCGGCACCATAGCCTGCTTGCCGTTGCTTTCGGGCATGGTCAGTCCCTTGGATAAAAAGTAGGAGCGGATTTCTTCGAGTATATCCTCTCTCATAATGAGCTTTTTGCCGAAGTAGTCTGCACAGACCTCCTTGGTAAGGTCGTCGGGTGTCGGGCCGAGGCCTCCTGTGAGGATGACAGTGTCAGCACGGGTAAATGCCGTGTCCAGCGCGGCCTTCAGCCTTTCCTCGTTATCTCCCACGGTGGTCTGATACATCAGAGAGATGCCTAATGCGGCGAGCTCCTTCGAAAGGAAGCGTGCGTTGGTATTAAGGATGTCACCTAAAAGAATTTCAGTTCCTACGCTTATAAGCTCACAGTTCAAAGGTCTCACCTCGCTAAATTTAGTCTACAAATTCGTATCTGACGCTTTCTACTGCTCTGTCGAGCATTTCGCTGAAATCAAATGCACTTTCCGCTTTTTCGATAAGCTCCAAGGTAGGTCTTGTCCTCGGATGCTTCGGAGTGAAGACCGTGCAGCAGTCTTCGTAGGGAAGAATAGAGGTTTCGAAAGCGCCGATAGCACGGGAAATTTCGATGATTTCGTTTTTATCCATACCGATGAGGGGACGGAAAACGGGCATATCTACCGCCGCATCCGTACAGGCTATGGCACCGAGAGTCTGCGATGCCACCTGACCGAGGCTTTCGCCCGTTACGAGAGCTCCGCAGTTATCTCTTTCGGCTAAGCGGACGGATATTTTCATCATCATACGTCTCATAATAATGGTGAAAAGCTCCTCGGGACAATGCTCCTTGATAGCTTCCTGAATTTCCGTGAAGTTTACTACGGCGAAATTTACCCTGCCGCTGTATTTGGCTACGATGGAGACCAGATCACGGACCTTCATTTCGGCTCTTTTGCTGGTGTAGGGGGGAGCGGCGAAGTGTACGGCGGAAAGCTGGAGACCTCTTTTGGCCATCATCCAGCCCGCTACGGGACTGTCTATACCGCCCGAAACGAGCAGAGCCACTCTGCCTGCCGTGCCGACGGGCATACCGCCTGCACCCTTTATCTGATTGCCGTGGATAAAGACGTTCTTATCTCTTACCTCCACGGTTACGGTAATGTCGGGGTTGTGAACATCCACTCTGAGAGAGGGGATGCTTCTGAGGAGATGTGCGCCCACCTCACGGCAGATTTCGGGAGAGGTGAGAGGGAAGCGCTTGTCGCTTCTTTTGGCGGTTACCTTAAAGGTTCTGACGCCTCTGAGGTCATCTCCGAGATAGGAGAGTGCAGTGCTTTTCATGCACTCAAGGTCCTTTTCGGTCACTGCCGCTTTGGAAAAGGCCACTATACCGAAAATCTTTTTTACGGTTTCGACTGCCGCATCGAAATCCACGTCCTCGTCTGCAGGCTCTGCCACGATGGTGGACTGAGATTTCACGAAGGTGAATTTACCTGCTGACTTTAAAAGCCTGCGCTTCATATTTTTTACGAGTACATCCTCAAAGGTGCTTCTGTTGAGCCCCTTGAGAGCGAGCTCGCCGTTTTTTATAAGTAATACTTCTTTCATCTGCTACCTCTTATTTTTTCATAATTACTTTCATTGCCCTGTCCAGTGCCGTGAGGAAGGAGTCCAGCTCCTGCTCGGTGGTGAAGCGGGAAAGACTTATTCTCAGAGAGGAGTCTATGAGACGGTCGGAAAGCTTCATAGCCGTAAGCACGTGGCTTTTGTGTCCCTTGGCGCAGGCTGAGCCCGATGAAACATAAAACCCGCTGTCGGAAAGGAAGTTCAGCAGTGTTTCGCTTCTGTAGCCGGGGAGAGATATATTCACGATGTAGGGAAGAGCGGTCGGGGGACTGTTGATTACTATTCCGTCTCTTTCGGTTATTTTTTCGGTAAAGCTGTCACGCAGAGCGGTGATTTTTTCGAGAGAAGACCTTACGGTAAGCTCCTCCACCGCACCCATAAAGCCTGCTATGGCGGGCATAGGCTCTGTGCCGGGGCGCAGGTCCTTTTCCTGACCGCCGCCCACTGCCACGGGGGTGAGTCTGGTGCCTTTTTTCACGAAGAGAGCACCCACACCCTTCGGGCCGTGTATTTTATGGGAGCTGACGGTCATAAGGTCTGCTCCGAGCTTTCTGACATTAAGCGGAATTTTACCGAAGGCCTGCACGGCATCGATGTGGAAAAGGGCGGGTGAGCCCTTTCTTTTTATCAGTGAGGCGATTTCGTCCACGGGCTGAACGGTGCCTACCTCGTTATTGACCGCCATAATGCTGACGAGAACAGTGCTTTCGTTTATCGCATCTCCCAGAGCGGTAAGGTCGAGTGTGCCGAATTCGTCCGTGCCGATGCGGATAACCTCGAAGCCCTCCTTTTCCAGACGGTCAAAGGCCTTCTGCACGCTGGGATGCTCCACGGCGGAGGTGATGACACGGTTACCCTTTCTTCTGCCGGCATAAGCGGCACCGAAAACTGCCAGATTATTGCCCTCAGTGCCTCCGCTTGTGAAAAAAATCTCGTCTCTTTCGCAGCAGAGAGCTTTGGCTACGGTCTCTCTTGCTCTGAGGAGAAGAGCATCGGCCTCGATGCCCTTTTCGTGGAGAGAGGAAGGATTGCCCCAGCAGCTTTCGATAGCATCAAGCATATTCTTTTTTGCCTTTTCGCACACCTTCGTGGTGGCACTGTTATCCAGATAAGCGCCCATAGGACATACCTCCTCATCATAATCCTTCATATTATACTATAAAGGCAAAAAATATTCAATGGTACATTGTCTAAATAAAGGGATATTTTTGTAAAATTTTCGTAAAATACATTTATAAAATACTAATAATGCTTTAAAAAGTATTAAAAATGTTACTAAGGAGATAAGCTATGGAAAAGAAAAGCTCAGCCGTAATGATGAAAACGATATGGGTACTGTCGGCTCTTTGTCTGGCACTTTTTATTCTTACTGCGATGAATTCGGCTAAAATGAAAAGCATAGAAAGAGAGGCGGAGGTCCAGCGGCAGAAATATCTTTCGGAGCTCTGCGAAAGTCTGGACAGTATGACCGTTAGTCTGAATAAAAGCCTCTGCACCTCTACGGCGGAAATGCTGCATAAAAACGGAAACGATATTTCCAGACAGGCGGCAGTGGCCAAGGTAAGTCTGTCGGGCATAACCGATGAAAGCATTATAACCGATGAGATATATAAATTTTTGTCGCAGGCGGGAGATTATGCCCTTTATCTTTCCCGCAAGGAGGATTTTAATGTTTCAGAGAGAGAATGGGAAAGGCTGAAGGCTCTTTATGAGTATTCGAGGTATCTCTCCGAGTCCTTTGAGCAGATAAGCAGCGATTATTATTCGGGCAGAGTCGCCTTTACGAAAAAGGTAAACAATCTGCTTTCCTCGGCAGAGGATGAGGGCATATCCTTTTCTGATTCCTTTACGGATGTGCAGCAGACTATGGGGGATTATCCCACTCTCATTTATGACGGACCTTTCGCTGATGCGGTGCTGAATAAGGAGGCTCTCGGTCTGTGCGGTGACGAAATCACGGCTGACGAAGCGAGAAAAAAGGCGGCTGAATATCTTGAATGCGAGGCGGGAGGCCTGAAAAAGGAGGCAGACACTCAGGGTGCCATAGAGCTTTACTGCTTTTCCTACGGAGACAGAGCGGTGGGCATAACGAAAAAAGGCGGTATGCTCTGCTATATGACCGATGCCTCCTATGCGGGAGAGGCTACCATAAGCACCGAGGAGGCCGTAAAAAGAGGCAAGGATTATCTGAAAAGGGTGGGCTTTACGGAGAATATGACGCAGACCTATTACAGTACCTATGACGGGATCTGTACGGTGAATTACGCATACGAAAAGGATGGCATCACCTTTTATTCTGACCTTATAAAGGTTAGCGTTTCTCTGGAAACGGGAAAGGCGACGGAGCTGGATAGCAGAGGCTATCTGATGAACCACAGGGAAAGAGAAATCAGAGAGGGGCTTTTTTCGGCGGAGAAATGCGAGGAGCTGCTTTCACCGTACCTTACCCTTATTTCGTCTGAGATGGCAGTTATTCCGCTGGAAACGGGTGAGGAGGCTCTGTGCTGCGAGCTGCACTGTAAGGACAGAGACGGGCAGGAGGCTCTGGTGTATATTAATGCAGAGAACGGAAAAGAGGAAAATATCCTGCTGCTCCTTTACAGTGATGACGGTGTGCTGACAAAATAAGCTTTTTTGACAGTGAAAAAATATTCATCGGAAAAATGTGCGACAGATGTCGCTGAATTATCTTGACTCGGAATGAACTTAAAATTAAACTTAAAAAAATTATGAACCAAAGGTTAAAAAAATCTGCAAACTATTGCATTTCTGAGACACAAGTTGTATTATTGTTTTACAAATGATTGATAGTTTTTTCATTTTCATAGTTACCTCAATCAAATTCCCAACAAAAAATCCCCGGAGTCGCCGGGGATTTTTTGTTTTTCACAGATGTATAATTATTAAATTTTCACACTGATTTCACCGCTGCCCAGAGCTTTTATCTCACCGGACCGTGTTCTGACGGTGAGTCGGCAGTCGGAGTCTATGTCCTCGGCCGTGGCTCTGTAGCTTCCGTCGGCGGTAATTACGGTTATTTCTTTTCCGAGAAAGAAGAGCCGCTCCCGATAAGGGCGGATGAATTTTCTGCTTTTTATATCCTTCAGATGATGCATAAAGCGGTTCACCGTCTCTGCTGCGACGGCCTCACGCAGCTCTGACGCATTTTCAGCCACGGCACCTGCGGTTTCTCTGATTTCCTCGGGGAAGCCGCCCTCGGGACGGGAAAGATTTATGCCTATTCCCACTATGACGTAGTCAGCACCCTTTCGGGTAAAGGAGCCCTCGGTAAGAATGCCCGCCACCTTTTTTCCGCCGATGAAAATGTCGTTCACCCATTTGATACCGGCTTTTATGCCCGTAACCCCTTCTATGGCCTCGGCTGCCGCTACGGCACACAGGGGAGTGATGAGGGTGCATTCCTCCGGAGTAAGGTCGGGATGAATGAGCAGACTCATATAAATTCCCGTGCCGTCGGGAGAAAAAAAGCTTCTTCCCTTTCTGCCTCTGCCGGCGGTCTGACTGTCAGCGACGAAAAGCACCGTGTCCCTTTCTCCCGAAAGAGCCAGTCTTTTCAGCTCGTCATTGGTGGAGGAGGTCTCCTTTACGGCGATGATTTTTATTTCCTTATCAAGACTGAGTCTGATTTTTTCTGCGTTCATAGACAGTTCTCCGTTAAGCTGCGTTATCCGCTTTCTGTGCGTTTCGCATTATTTTACATTTTTCTGCATATTATTCTATCATTTTTCTGCCGTAAAATGCAATAGGGTGCCCTAATTAAGAAAAAAACCTCACAGATTATTAAGATTTCAGCATAGTACTTGACAAAAGGGGGGCAAATATATTAAAATAATTGTCAAGTTATAATCAAAAAATGAATATGAAATATATAATTATTCATTTTGCGGTTATCAAAAAAGGGCGATGCCCGAAAAATTAATCCATAGGAGGAACACAATTATGAAAAAATTACTCGCAGTTCTCCTCGCAGCTCTTATGCTCTTTACCCTCGCAGCATGCGGCGGTAACGGTGACGGAGAAGAAACCACCGCAGCAGGTACGGAAACCACTGCAGCAGCATCTGATGAAATCATCAAAACAATTACTGCAGGTACAGGCGGTACCACAGGTACATACTATGCCTTTACCACCGCAGTAGGTCAGATTCTCAATACTGACGCTTACACCTTCAACGTAATTTCCACAGGCGGCTCACAGGCAAACATCGAAATGATCGCTGACGGCGAAGCACAGTTCGCTATCGTACAGAACGATGTTATGAACTACGCTTACGAGGGCACAAACGGCTTTGCAGAAGCTATCACGGATTTCTCTGCAGTAGCTTGTGTATATTCCGAGGTTTGTCAGCTCGTAGCTACCAAGGCTTCCGGCATCACATCTCTGGCTGACCTTAAGGGTAAAACAGTGGCAGTCGGTGACGTAGGCTCAGGCGTTTACTACAATGCAACTCAGATTCTCGAGGCAGCAGGCCTTGATATTGACAAGGATATCAACAAGGTAACCGCTTCCTTCGGCGATTCGGCTACTCAGCTTAAGGACGGCTCCATCGATGCAGCCTTCATCACTGCAGGTGCTCCCACCACCGCTATCACAGACCTTGCCACCACCACAGAGGTAGTTCTCGTTGACCTCGGTGACGATATCATCGACAGTCTCATCGAAAAGTATCCCTTCTACGAGAAATTCGAAGCTACCGCTGATAACACAAAGTATGACTTCGTAACAGAAGCAGTAAGCACTGTTGCTATCAAGGCTACCTTCGTCGTTTCAAACAAGATGAGCGAGGATCAGGTATATCAGATCACAAAGGATCTCTGGGAAAAGCAGGCTGACATCGCAGTTGCTCACGCTAAGGGTAACGAAATGGTTAAGGAAAATGCAGTAGCCGCAGTAGGTAAGGTTCCCGTACATCCCGGTGCTGAAAAGTACTACAAGGAAATCGGCGTTATCGCATAAGCTTACCCGAAAAACTGAATCAGTATAAATAAATGCTGCACCAACCTGCAGCATTTATTTGACTTAAAAAAACATATTTTCAACGTAAAAATTCAAAGAAAAAGGAGGAGGATTCATGGACGAGAATAAAGCTCTCGAAATAGAAGAAGCGGTTGATGCCGATGCGATAATGCAGGAATTCGACCGTGAAAGTAATGTCCGTGTGTTCACCGGTTGGAGAAAGAAGGTCATAACTGCGCTTATGTCCGCTTTCAGCATCTATGTGGTGCTTATGGCTCTGGTTTTACAGAATGCCACCAAGCATACCAAGCTCACAACCTTTATGGCTTTCATTATGTTTATGGGATATCTGATTTTCCCTGCATATAAAAAGCAGACAAAAAAAATCAATTATGTTCCCTTCTACGATATAATCCTGGCCGTAGTCGGTGCAGGCTCATTCCTTTATTACACGGTTTTTCAGGAGGACATCATCTTTATGTCCAGAAGAATCGGCACTCTTCAGATTGTAATAGCTCTCATAGCCATTATTCTGATGGTGGAGCTCTGCCGCAGAGCCGTAGGCTTACCGATTATCTTCGTAGTGGGCGCATTCGTGGCCTATGCAGCCATAAAGGCCTTCACGGCTAATCCGGATATAGCCCTTAGAAGTCTGATGTACAGTCTTTTCTACGACGTAGCCAACGGACTTTTCTCTACTCCCGTTTATGTCTGTACGACCTTTATCGTACTGTTTATCATTCTCGGTGCTCTTTTAGAAAGAACGGGCATCGGTACCTTCTTTGTTGACCTTGCAAACTCCATAGCCGGCTCATCCATGGGCGGTCCCGCCAAGGTAGCAGTTATATCCAGTGCTCTCGAGGGTATGTATTCGGGCTCATCCGTAGCCAATACCGTAGGCAGCGGCTCCATTACTATTCCCATGATGAAAAAGACAGGCTACAAGCCTGAATTCGCAGCAGCCGTAGAGGCAGCCGCCTCCACCGGCGGACAGATTATGCCTCCCATTATGGGTGCAGCAGCCTTCCTTATGGCTGAAATGACAGAAATGCCTTACTCCAGAATCGCACTGACTGCCATTCTTCCCGCCGTGCTTTACTTTATGGGCATCTTTATGATGATTCATTTCGAGGCTAAAAAGTTAGGCCTTAAAGGTCTTCCGAAGGATGCACTTCCGAATTTCTTTAAGCTGATGCTCAGAAACGGCTATCTTCTCATTCCCATCGTGATGCTCGTTTTAGCTATGAATAAGTTCAGTGCAGGTATCTCTGCCTGTATCGCTATTATGGGCGCACTGATTGTTTCTCTTGTACCGAAAAAGCTCACCAAGGAAAACGCATGGAGACTTATCTTCCCTGCCCTTCCTACTCTTGCCTTCCTCATTATCTGGCTCGTAGGAAACAAGGTAAGCACCGCCATCCTCGTAGGTATGGTGCTCAGCGTGGCTCTTTCCTTTATCACTAAGGACACCGCCATTCTTACTCCCAAGGTAGTGGTAGAGTCTCTCGAAAACGGCGCCAAAAACACCATCGGTGTTTCCGTAGCCTGCGGTATGGCAGGTCTCATCTCAGGCGTGGTTACCATGACCGCTCTCGGTCAGCTTCTCATAAATACTCTGGTGCCCATAGCAGAGAACAGTATGTTCCTGGCACTTTTCCTCACGATGATATGCTGTATCGTTCTCGGTATGGGTGTTCCCACCACTGCGAACTACGTTATTATGGCGACCATCACCGCTCCCATTCTTATCAAGATGGGACTTCCCGTTTTAGCGGCTCATATGTTCGTTTTCTATTTCGGCATCGTGGCAGATATCACTCCGCCCGTAGCTCTGGCAGCCTATGCCGGCTCGGCTATAGCCAAGTCCAACCCGATGAAAACCGGTGTCACGGCTACAAGACTTGCCATCACCGCCTTCATCGTTCCCTACATTTTCGCCTACAGTCCCGAAATGCTTTTCATCGGCTCTGAATGGTACGATGTGCTTCTCATCGTGGTTACCTCCGTTATCGGTATCTATGTCGTTGCGGCAGGTATGGAGGGATATATGTTCAGCAAATGTCCCTGGTGGCAGAGAATTGTGCTGCTCGGCGGCGGACTTCTGCTCATCATCCCCGGTGTGATTACTGACCTGGCAGGTATCGCTCTGTCGGCAGTGGTTATCATTATGCAGAAGCTCAAGGAAGAAAAAAATAAGCCTGCTCCTGCTATGGCAGAGGTAAGCGACGAAGTAGCGTAAATAAGATAAATTTATATGCCTGCTTTTGCTTTGGCGAAAGCAGGCATAGCTTTTTCAGTTAAATAAAAACAGCGGAATTTAAGGCTTAGCTTCCTTATGAAGTGCCGCCCGACGATTTTTTCACGGGTTTAAAATACGGATTTTTTATTCACGAAATATTTACTTTAATATTTCCCGTCTTTCTCTTGACAAAAACACGGAAAACGAGTAAATTATAAGTAATGCTTAATTAATATGGAAAAGTATATAATCTCAATAGAAGGAGAGAATCATAATGATGAAAAAAGAAATTAAAATTGCTATTGCCGTAGTGCTCCTTATCTGGTCCTTCGTTATGGGCTTCGAGCTCGGTATTTACAAAGAGAGAAAGGCTAACATTCAGGCAGGAAACGAGGTAATTAATACCGTAAATCCCACCACTCAGCCCACTGCTCCCACTACCGCAGCTCCCACCACCGTCGCACCTACCACCGAGGCTCCCACCACTCAGCCTACTACGGTTCTTCCCCCGGTAATCGATCCTAATCAGAATTCTACCGCTCCTACGGTGGCTCCCTCCACGGATGCTCCCGTAAACAGTGCCGATCCCTCTTCACTTTCCAAAGCACAGATAGTCGAAAAGATGAACGGCTATATGAAAGAGCTTAAGGCAGAGCAGAACGTAAAGGCTCACAAATCCGAAAACATCACGGTAGAGGTTACGGATTGCTCCGTTCAGGCAGCAGTAAGCCTCATCAATAACCTCATTAAAAATCTCGCCGGCTCCGAGGAGCTGGACTACACCATCTCTAACGGTGCGTCCACTGCAGGCGAAACCATGTATGCCATCATTCCTCCCACAAATAAGGACTTCCTTATTTCTGAGGCAGCAGTTCTCACTGCAGAGGCCAAGACCTCAGGCACAGACACAGTTTATACTGTAGTTCTCGTAGAGGAAAGCACCACCGTTACTTCACCCGTTCCCCAGTATAACTCCACCGCTATCGGTTATCTCGACCTGGCTTCTCTCGACCTTCCCGGTGTTACCATCGCTGAGGCTGATATGAAATATCCCGGCTCTACAGTGGAAATCGTGGTAAATGCAGACGGCAAGGTTACAAAGCTCGTAAACAAGATGCCTATGTCAGGCTACGGTCAGGCTCAGATTTCCTTCTTTAACGGTAACGCTACCTTCCAGGGCGCACTCGATGAAACCTGGACCTTCACCTATTAATCTGAAATAACTGAGGCGTTGTAAAAAACGGAAGTTTTTTACAACGCCTTTTTTTCTGTATATGTGAGTTTTATTTAAAAACCTTGGCGAAAAGATCCAGCTTCGAGGCCTTCATAACGGCTGATGCAGCGTGTGAGCAGACTGTACCCAAGGCCTTGTTTCCCACGCTCATAAGGTGAGCGTCCGCACCGAAGATCATATCGGCTCTTTTATGCTTCATACCTCTGAGTATAAGGTTGCACATTCTTTCACAGTCTGTGCTGATGAAGTCCATAGCCTTCTGTGCCTTGCTTCCCACAGGTGAGCCCTGATTACGGAAGATATTGGTTTTAGTAAAGCCGGGGCAGACCAGACCGATGTAGCATTCCTTTCTGTACTCCTCTCTCACTGCATCGGTGAGGCTTTTAAGAGCAGCCTTGCCTGCCGAATAAACAGAGGTGCCTGCCAGTGAGCATAAGGCAGCAGAGGAGGCGATGTTTACCACCGCAGCACTGTCTGACTCCAGAATGACGGGCATCAGTGAGTTCATGGAGTAAAGACAGGAATAGAAGTTTATGTGCATAGCTTTGTCCAGCTCCTCCACGGTATAATTAAGGAAGCGGTCAAACTTGGGCAGAATACCTGCATTATTTATGAGAATGTCAGGTCTGAGATTATCGTTTTTTACGGTTTGCGCAAATTCTTCCCAGTTTTCTCTTACCGAAACATCGAAGGTATAATAGGTGAAGCGGTCACCCTGACTGCCGAGAGAGCTTTTGAAATTAAGAAGCCTTTCTTCGTTGCGGGCGATGCCGATAACTTTGCATCCGTGCTCCTTTATCAGCTTTTCTGCCATATCCTTACCGATGCCGCTGGAAGCACCCGTGAGAATAATGGTTTTACCGTCATACCAGCACTTGTTCATAATATACACCTTTATTCTTTTTAAGATTTTTTAATATATTATCATCCGAAAAATGTGCATATGTTAAGATAATGTTAATAAAAGCAGTGTGTGTTGCAGTTTTTACACAAAAAAATCAAAGATGTTTTCTAAATATTGACAAACACTGTTTTTTGGTCTATAATCATAATACATAGGTGTAAGTGCGCACCGAACTATTAAAATTAATTGGAGGAATCCTTATGAAAAAAGCATTATCAGTTTTACTTTCCGTGCTTGTAATTTTCTCTATGCTCGGCATGGCAGTATCAGCAGCAGACGAAGACCTTATAAAGATTGAGTTCGTAATCGACGATGAAGTCGTACAAACTCTCAATGTGGCACCCGGTGTGGACTACAGAGAGCTTATAAATGAGAAATATAAGGTTCCCACTAAAGAGCCCGCCGACGGTAAAGAGTACATCTTTAAATACTGGGTTAACGATGCAAGCAAGAACACCTCAAGCACAAGCCAGCTTCCCATTATTTCTGCAGATGATTATGCAAGCGGCATCACAAGCATCAGATACGTAGCAGATTTCGCAGAGCAGGACATCAAGGAAAATCAGTCCTTCTGGGCTTTCGTAGAGTCCATCTTCGAAAGAATCAATATGATTTTTGAATACTTCGCAAAGGTATTTGAGGGCGTATTTGATTTCTGATAATAAAAGCATAGCACAGGGCGGTCACTTCACTGAGGTGACCGCCTTTTACAGTGTGTGACAGGGACGGAGAAGGTTTTTTTAATGAAAACACGTGATACAAGGCAAGCAAAGGGGCTTCACGGCTATATATGAAAAATTTTCTGTAAGCTATTTTTCATTGACAAATAAACCTATAAATGGTATATTTAATAATAATCGAAAATTATCCCTTTGAAAGAGAGAGGTATGTTATGAGTATTTACACCAAGGAAGACATAATCCGCATAACAAAGGAAGAAAAGGTAAACTTTATAAATCTTCAGTTTACTGATATTCTCGGCACGCTTAAAAGCGTTTCCGTAACCACGAGCCAGCTGGAAAAGGCTCTCGATAACCGCTGCATGTTTGACGGCTCATCTATCGACGGCTTCGTCAGAATAGAAGAAAGTGATATGTGCCTTCATCCTGACCTTGACTCCTTCGTTATCCTTCCCTGGGATGAATGCTCAGGCAAAACGGCCAGACTTATCTGCGATGTTTATAATTCTGACGGCACCCCCTTTGAGGGAGACCCCCGTTATGTGCTGCGCAGAGCCATAAAAAGAGCAGCCGATATGGGCTACACCTGTAACATCGGCCCCGAGTGTGAGTTTTTCCTTTTCCATAAGGACGAGCAGGACAAGCCTACCACCAGAAGCTATGACAAGGGCGGCTATTTCGATCTCGGCCCCGTAGACAGGGGAGAGGGCTGCCGCAGAGACATTTGTCTTTGTCTGGAAAAAATGGGCTTCGAAATCGAGGCTTCACACCACGAAAACGCTCCCGCTCAGCACGAAATCGACTTCAAATATGACGAGATTCTGAGAACTGCCGACAACGTAATGACCTTTAAGTATGTAGTTAAAAATCTCGCCAATCAGCATAATCTTTACGCTACCTTTATGCCCAAGCCCATCTACGGCATCTGCGGCTCAGGTATGCACATAAATCTTTCACTCTTTAACGGTGAAAAGAATGTTTTCTGCGACGAAAACGACGAAAGAGGTCTCAGTGAGGTAGCCTACAGCTTTATCGCAGGCGTTATGCACCACATAAAGGCCATTACCGTTCTTACAAATCCCATCGTAAATTCCTATAAGAGACTGGTTCCCGGCTATGAGGCTCCCGTTTATATCGCATGGAGTGCGAAGAACAGAAGTCCGCTCATCCGTATCCCCACCGCCAGAGGCACGGGTACACGTATCGAGCTTCGTAATCCCGATCCCGCTGCTAACCCCTATCTGGTTATGGCTGCTATTCTTCAGGCAGGTCTCGACGGCGTGGAAAAGAATATGACACCGCCCGCTCCCGAGGATTCAAACATTTTCAAGCTCACCGTGGACGAAAGAAGAGAAGCAGGTATTCATTCTCTTCCCAAAACCCTTTACGATGCAGTAAGAGAGTTCAGAAAGAGCGATTTCGCCAAAGAGGCAGTAGGTGCTCACGTCTGGAAAAAGTATATCGAAGCCAAGGAAGAGGAATGGCGTGAATACAGTACCAGAGTTTCTCAGTGGGAAATCGACAAATATTTAGGTAAGTATTGATAGTTTCAGGGCAACGGCGAAGTGCTGCTTGCCCTGTTTTATCCCCGAAAGGTGTAAAAGCTGATGGAATATAAAATTAACCCGATGGCTTTCGCAGGGATTTTTCCCGTGCCTAATTCATTGGTTGACGAAAACATAAGGCTCGCCAGCGTGGTTCAGCTGAAGGTGCTTTTATATATTCTGCGCCACAGTAATGACGGTATGGCAGAGACGGAAATGATAGCAGATGCTCTTTCACTCGACAGTGACGATGTAAAGGATGCTATGATTTTCTGGGCGGAGAGAGGTCTGCTGATAAAGGACGGACAGATGCCTGCGGCGGCGGAAAAAAAGAATGATAAAAAGGAAGAAAAGTCCGTACCCGTTAAGGAAGAAAAGAGAGTGGCCGAGATTTCCGTTTCCCGTCCCTCTTATGAGGATGTGGCTAAAAGAATAAAGGAGAGCGACGAGATAGTCGTTCTTTTACAGGAGGCACAGTCCGTTTTAGGTCGCACCATAGGCTTTGACGGACAGTCGGTGATTATCCAGATGCTTGACAGCTACGGTCTGCCGCCCGAGGTTATTCTTATGGCTATCGAGTATTCTCTTTCGCTGAAAAAAACAGGCTGGGCAAGCATAGGCCGTGTAGGCAGACGCTGGAGCGAAATGGAGATAGATACTCTCGAGGGTGCCATGGAATATATCGAGGAGCATAATATAGTCGATGAAACCTGGGCTAAGCTCCGTGAGCTCACGGAAATCACAAACCGTAACCCCACCGAAAAGCAGAGAAGAAATATGGCTGCTTGGGTGAAGGAATACGGCTACGGTGTGGATATCATTTACTGCGCCTATGAGGAAAGCATAGACAATATAGGCAAGATGAGCTTTCCTTATATGGACAGGGTTATCCGCTCGTGGCACGAAAAGGGCGTAAAATCTCTCACCGACATACAGAACGAGAGAGCGAAGTGGGATACGGAAAGGAAGTCCCGCTTCTCTAAAAGCAAAAAAAAGGAAGACAGAAACGAGGCAGAGGCCTCTTATGATATCGACGAATATATGAAAAAATCCCTTGAACTGCAGTATGTAAAAAATGAAGCTAAAAGCGGGGTGTGATTATGGCTTACAAAAGAAGCGTATATCAGAGAGCAAAGGAAATACTGAACGAAAGAAAAAGAAGTGCTGAGGCTGAGGCTGAAATGCGCCGCTCGGAGGTAATGATGAAATGTCCCGAGCTTTCAGACATCGAAAGAGAGATGGCGCAGAGCGGTGCCGATGTGGTCAAGGCAGTAGGTATGGGCGGAGATGTGGCAGAGTATGTCCGTAATCTGGCCGTAAAAAACCTCGCCGCACAGGATAAAAGAAAGGCTCTTCTCAGAAATGCAGGCTACCCCGAAAATTATCTTGATGTAAAATATAACTGCATCGTATGTAAGGACACGGGCTCTCACGACGGCTATTACTGTCCCTGCTATAAAAAGCTTATCCGTGATGTGGCAAGAGAGGACCTTGACGCCAATTCTCCCATAAAGAAATGCACCTTTGATAATTTCCTTACTAATTATTATCCCGATGTAAAGGATTCGGTTTTAGGTGTAAACCAGAGAGAGCATATGGTGAAAACCCTTAATTTCTGCAGAGCCTATGCAGAGGATTTTTCCCTCAGCTCCAAGGGCATCATAATGATAGGAAAAACAGGTCTGGGAAAGACTCATCTTTCTCTGGCCATAGCAAACCGTGTGCTCGAAAAGGGCTATGATGTTTATTATGACAGCATACAGACCATTATGTATAAGCTGGAAAAGGAGCATTTCGGCAGACTTGCCCCCGAGGAAAGCATAAAGGATGATATACTGAACTGCGATCTTCTGATTATCGATGACCTCGGTGTGGAGTTTACCACTCAGTTCACCGTCAGCGAGCTGCATAACATCATAAACACACGTATGCTGCGCTCACTTCCTACCGTTATCAGCACTAATCTGGAGCTTTCTGAGTTAGAGGAAAAGTACACTCAGAGAATCGCCTCGAGAATAATAGGCAGCTGCTATCCGGTCAGATTCTGCGGCAGAGATATCAGACAGATGAAATAAAGAAAACCAAAGGAAAATCGGGAGCGTCGTCCGGCGCATCCTGATTTTCTCTCAGAAAGAAGACAAGACATTAATTTTCTGTTTTTCCGCTATAACACATACACGGTTTGAGTATCCGATTTTGGCTGAACGGGAAAATTTTTTCTTTTTTTCTTTAAAAACTCTTGATAAAAGGAGATACTTTTAGTATAATCTTAAAAGCAAAGTCAATATGCTGGAATAGCTCAGTTGGTAGAGCAGCGCATTCGTAATGCGCAGGTCGCGTGTTCGAGTCACGTTTCCAGCTCCAAACGAAAATCCGTTCTCGTAAGAGGGCGGATTTTCGTTTGTGTATTCATTATTCTTTGGTGGGAGAACGGATTTTCGAATGAATAATGAATAATGAATAATGAAGTCGCTTCGCTGATGAATAATGAATAATTTCAGGCGGGACACACGCACCCGATTTCCAAGAAAAATCTCTCGTGTTTAATAATTCATTATTTGTTAAGCGAGGACTGGGTTTTCGAATGAACAATTTTGACTTAACCTGCGGTGTGATTGCATACAATGCTTTCAGACATTCTGTTACCCCCCTCCGCAACAAAGCACTTCGTCGTTTTTTCTGCAGAGAAACGGCTGAGGGCAAAATAACCAAATATATTCGCTTTTTTTCAGCACATTAAAGCGTTGTAAACACGGTGTGGACTATGCTATAATTACTTTAACTATAAAGAAAGGAGAGTGTGTTTGATTGGGAAAAGTTAAATCATTTTTCACCGAAGTAAAAACTCACTGGAAAACCCCCGCTGAAGGTAAGTATGTTCCTTACAGGGAATATAAGGATCTGTTCCTGGGTATAGGTGCTAACTATACGGGCTCGAAAATGCTGGAAAGCATCGGCTTCTGGGCATCCTGCTACCTGTTTATGTATCATTATAAGCTGCCTTATCTTACCTTCTCATTCATAGGCATTATAAATATGCCTCTTAATTATATCTGGACTCTTATCGGCTGGATAATAAACGATAACCTCGGCTTCCTGCCGAAGAAAACCGAAAGGAAGTTTTACGGGCTTTATTTCTCGCTTATCGTCATAGGTCTCGTGATGATTTTCGGAAAGTTCCCCTTCCTCGATACATCGACTAATCCGCTCATCGTTTACCTTAACAATATGCAGAGCATCGGTATTACCGCTGCCTCCTCGCTGAAAATCCTCGGCACTCATATTCTCTGGAACGGTTGGGCAGGCTCGAGAAACATTTTTTACCGTAAAAAGCTCATCCCGAAATACGGCAGATACAAATATTCACTTTACTGTGATGTCGTACCCAAGTGCATTATGGTAATTCTCGTTGGCTGGCTTCCTCTTTACAATATCCCCGATATGGTTACACGAGTATGGACAGCAAACCTTCTGTTTGCCTGCTACAATATTTTCGGCTTCGGTAACAATCTCGAAACCCTTTCAAAGACTATCAGCCCCGATATGTCAGAAAGACTTCTCGTGCGTACATACCCTGTAAAGCTCTCCCATTTCATTCACACCATCGTGTCCATTATCATTCCCGTCGTAGCAGATGCTCTTGACGACGAGTGGGCAGACATAAATCTTTACCGCTGGGTTTATCCCATCGCCTTCATCGTTCCTGCTGCGATAACTATGGTTTATGCAGGCAGACTCAAGGAAAGAATTCCGCAGCCGCCTCTGGAAAAGAAGGTCCAGATCAATTTCTGGGAGGGTATGTTCGGCGTACTGCGTAACAAATATCTTCTTATCAATACCATAGTAGGTCTTATAGACTCACTCGGTAACGGTATGCTTGCCATCACACAGATAGTATATCTTTATACCTTCCGTCTGTCAGGTCTGCCGTACACGATTATAGTCAATCTTATCTCCTTTGCGGGTACACCGCCCGATCTGTGCGCACCCTTCTTCCTGAAAAGATTTAACTATAAGCAGATTATGATTTTCTATCAGCTGACACGTGCCTTCGGTAATGCGCTTCTGGTCGGTGCCTTCTGGTTCTTCGGTGACAATGTTCACATCTGCGGTCTCGCATGTATCATCGTTATGTTCCTTATGGAAATGACCAAGACCATTCCCACCACTGCAGGCCACGATATGGGTACACGAATCGGTGACTATCAGATGTACCTTTCAGGCGAAAGACTCGAAAGCTTTTCGGGCGTTTTCGGCTGGTTCACCGGCCCCATTACCTCCTTCGTAAGCCTTATTATTCCTCTTATGCTTCTCAAATACGGCTTCAACAGTAACTGGGACGTTCTTTATATCGACTCTGCACGCTTTAAAATTATCGCCGTGCCGCTCATTATCGACATCATCGGCTTCCTGCTTATGACTATTCCTTATCTTTTCTGGGACTACGACAACGAAAAGCAGACCAAGGTTATTCAGGTTCTTCAGCGCCGTGCTGAGGTAACACAGAAGAAGGCCGAGGAAGAGGGCGAAACCGTCAGCGGCGGATATATAGGCTAAAAGGAGGTATACACAATGAAAGATAAAAAAGAAAAAGTCTTTAAGGGTATGACTGCCCCCGTTGATGTGCACCTCGACATTCCCGAAGAGGAAATATGGACCTATAAAATCGACGGACTGGCAAACCCGCACATCAATAAGCCCTTTACAAACTTTACCGTTAAAAAGATCGTTTTTACCGTTCTTCTTCTTATCGCCGTGGGACTTTCCATGTATTTCAGCGTAAGAGTGGTAAGCCGTACACCCTTTGAATATGATGAGGTGGGTGACGGAACCTATGAATTTGTAAAGTTTAATAATACGGGCTATATCAAGCATCTTGACATCGACTATGCAGTAGAAATCGTGACCGATAAGGAAAATCCCGATGCGGCTACAAACTTCACTCTGCAGAAGGATGAAAGCAAGCCCATTTCAAGCATCCCTCAGTTCTGCTTCAACTGCGACGAAACCGTCGAAACCATTTACATCGGTAAGGACGTAAGGGAAATCGACGGCAAGGCATTTTTCACCTGCAGGATGCTCAAGCAGATTATAGTTGACGAGGAAAACGAGCATTTCTGCGATATCGACGGTGTTCTTTACAATAAAGACAAAACCAGGATTATTCTCTATCCGATGAATCATCCCCAGTATCTCCGTGAAAAATACGGCTACAACGATACTATCTGGGCTGACGGTGAGAACAATATGGAGTTCCGTGCGAGATACGAGGCAGACATCCTCACCTACGTGCTTCCCGACACGGTGGAAACCATCGGTGAGCTCGCATTTTACGACCTTCCTCTCGCAGTGCTTTATATGCCCGAGGGACTCAAGAGAATAGAGACCATGGCCATTATGAGAAACTGGTGGATGACCGACATTTACTCCTATGAGTCAAGTGAGGCTGAGGACGGTGAGGTAGGCTTCAGTGCCGTTTCTAAGCTCAGCGGAGTTTACCGCTCTCTTCCCGACGGACTCGAATATATAGGCTCGGATGCTATGAGCTACTGTGATGACGGTGCGGTTCTCCGCATACCTGCAAGCGTTAAATACATCGGACATCACGCCTTCTTTGACACTGCCGAAAAGAAAGACGGCAGCTTCCTCGGATATGACAAGGTTTACATGGCAATGAGCGAGGAAGAATTCGAAAATGTGGAAACCGGCTCTCAGTGGATTCCCGAATACGACAGCGGTCTGCTGGATAAAAAGGTTGAGCTCGTCTTTAATGCGGAAAAGATTTACGAGCAGCCCGTCACTCTGACGGAAAAGGAAGACGGAACCTATGAGCTTACTGCAGTCACAAACAGAGAAAATGCCGCAGAGCTCAGAATTGATACTGCAGACGACGGCAAGGCTATCACCTCGATAGCTCATCATCCTTTCGAGTGGGACGATAAAATCGAAACCGTTTATATCGGCAAGAGTGTAAATTCACTTTACGGAGAAGCCTTTGTAAATCTCCGTGCTCTTAAGAGCTTCGTAGTGGACGAGGAGAATGAGAGCTTCACGGCCGTGGACGGTGTGCTTTACACCAAGGATATGAAGACACTTCTCTGCTGCCCCAAGGCTTATGAGGGCGGAGCTGAATTCACCGTTCCCGAAAAGGTGGAAATCATCGGACGTTCAGCCTTCTCTGACTGCAAATTCGAGAAAATTTATCTTCCCGAGGGACTCAGAAGAATCGAAAGCATGGCATTCCTTAAGGCTGAATCACTGAAGGAAATCATCTCCTATAAGGGCGAGGAAACCTATGCTTCTCTTCCGGAGGGACTGGAATTTATCGGACTTGACGGCTTCAATTATACTTCAGGGCTTACATATCTTTATATTCCCGCTTCCGTTAAGGAAATCGGAGCATATAGCTTCTGCTACTGCGCCGAGACAGATGAAAACGGAAACAAGACCGGCATCACCGAGGTTGATGTAGCTCTTTCCGAGGCAGAATTCAAAAAGATTACCGCAGGCGACCACTGGGTGCCCGAATTCAGAAATGCAGAAAATGAAATCGCAGGTGTAAATTACTCTGCAGAGAGAAAGTAAGATAATTAAGTATCCCGTATTCTGACTGAGGTCGGAATACGGGATTAATGTTTTTTCTGATTTGAGAGAAGGTAAGAAATGCAGGGGGATATGCTGAAAAATTCTTATTTGTCGGAATAATTATATCACACACTATGCTGAATACAATCGGCTGCGGGTGGTGCGTGCGAAATTATTCATTAAGAAAAGCCGCAAAATCACGAATGAATAATGAATATTGAATATTGAAAAATGAATAATACCAAAAAAGAAAAGCCGCACTGCCGTGCAACTTTTCTTTTTTTGGTGGACCCGAAGGGGTTCGAACCCTCGGCCTCTCGGTTGCGAACCGAACGCTCTCCCAACTGAGCTACGGGCCCGTTTTGTGTTAGAGAAAAATTAAGGTATAGATTTCTTATGCGACAGAGTTTAAACTGCCATTCGCTTTTGTCTATAGAACGAATTTAGTAGCAAATAAAAATAAGTGACAACTTTCTTTAAGTCATCACTTACCTTTGGCGCGCTGTAAGGGACTCGAACCCCTGACCTACTGGTTCGTAGCCAGTCACTCTATCCAGCTGAGCTAACAGCGCATTTGCTTTTGCCAAAGTATATTATCACAAATGAGTGCTATTGTCAATGATTTTAAGAAAAAATTTTATTTATTTACATGGGTTATAATTGATATTTGGTTTTCTTTATGTTATTATCATTTTATACTGAACGTAAAGGAGAGACGGAAATGAATATATGGCACGACATAAATTCCGAAAGAATAAAGGTGGAAAACTTTGACGCAGTAGTAGAAATCAGCAAGGGCAGCAAAATGAAATATGAGCTCGACAAGGAGACGGGTATGCTCCGTCTGGACAGAGTGCTGCACACCTCTACCCATTATCCCGCCAATTACGGCTTTATTCCCCGTACCTATGCTCCCGATAACGATCCGCTGGACGTTCTTATTCTCTGCTCGGAGAGAATCGAGCCTATGTCTCTCGTAGAGTGCTATCCCATCGGTGTTATAACCATGCTCGATAACGGTGCCGCCGACGATAAGATTATCGCTATACACAGCGGTGATCCCACCTATAACGGCTATACCGATATAAGTCAGCTGCCGAAGCATATTTTCGACGAGATGGTGCATTTCTTCTCTGTTTATAAGATGCTCGAAAACAAAGCCACGGCTATCGATGAGGCCAAGGGCGCAGATGTAGCCAAGGAAATAGTAAGGGAAGCCATCGGCAGATATAAGGAGCTTTTTGCGAAATGAAGCTTATAATGCCCGCCTACTGTGACGGCTTCAGATGCTCGGCAGACAGATGCAGTGATAACTGCTGCATCGGCTGGGAAATAGATATAGACGAAAAAACTGCAGCCTTTTACGACGGAATAGGCGGCTCCTTCGGCACAAGACTCAGAGAAAGCATCGATCGCGGTGAATGCAGCTCCTTTATTCTTAAGGGGGAAAGGTGTCCTTTTCTCAATGAGAAAAACCTGTGCGACATCATAATAAATCTGGGTGAGGAGCATCTGTGTCAGATATGCACCGACCATCCGAGATATTATGAGTGGTTCGGCAGTATAAAAGAGGGCGGCATAGGTCTTTGCTGCGAGGAGGCTGCCGGGCTCATACTCACTGCGGAAAACCCCGCAGAGCTCAGAGAGACTGATGACGGGGAAGAGGGCGAAGATGACGAACCCGACGAAGAGCTTTTTTCACTGCTTTATGATGCGAGAAGCTTTATCTTCTCCGTTCTTATGCGGGAGCAGTGCAGCATAAGGGAAAGGGTGGCTGAGCTTCTTTCCTTTTCCGAGCGGCTGCAGATAAATATCGATAATTACAATGACTCCCTTCCCGAGGATTATGAGGTAATTACCGCAGCAGAGGGTGATATGCTTTCCGTGCTGAAAAGTCTCACCGCTCTGGAGCCTATCGACGAAAAGTGGACGGCTTATCTTGATAAAAGCATAGCCGGCTACAGAAAAACGCAAATCAAAGACGGCATCACGCCTTACCTGAGAAACCTGCTTATCTATTATATATACCGCTATTTTCTCAAGGGCACCTTCGACGGTGAAATCCTCTCTAAGGTGAAGCTCGCCTGCGTCAGCACGGCGGTTATTTCCTATCTTGTCAGCAGAGAAGGGGCAGACCTTACGGAAACGGTAAATATATGCAAGCTTTTTTCAAAGCAGACGGAGTACAGTCAGGAAAATATCGACCTGCTGAGTGAAATGTTTTACGAAAAGGAATTTTATAAAAGCGAAAAAATCATCGGTCTTTTCTGACCGGAAAGGATAAATTAATGGCAAACACTGTTTATAAGGACATAAGAAAAAAATACGATCTTACCCGTGATGAGGTGTGCGACAGAGCTATGGAGCTGGGTATGCCCATACAGCCGGAAAGACTCGAAAGAATAGAAAACGGCAAATATCCCATAAACCCTGATGAGGTACTGCTTCTGGCCAAGATTTACGGTGAGCCGTCTCTGTGCAATCTTTACTGCTCAAAGGAATGTCCCATAGGTGAAAAGTATGTGCCCGAGGTCAAGGTGAAGGATCTGGCACAGATAGTTCTGGAGATGCTGGCCTCTCTCAATTCAATGAAAAGCAGTCAAGAAAGACTTATAGAAATAACCGCTGACGGAAAAATCGACGATGATGAGATAAAGGATTTCGTATTTATACAGAATGAGCTGGAACGCATATCCATAACCGTGGAATCACTTCAGCTATGGGTGGAGCAGATGCTGGCTGCTGAAAAAATTAATCTGGAAAAATATAATGAGATAAAGAACGGATGAACCTGCCTCCCCTTTTTTAAAGGGGAGGTGTCAACCGTTAGGTTGACGGAGGGGTTCTCTTTTAAAGGGGAGGCTTTTTTTGCACAAACTGTAATTTTTTATATATGTTTTTTGCACTTTTTGTCATTCACTTTCCGCTTGCGATAATATATTATATAACCACAGAGCAAAACCACCCTTGTTAAAGATAAATCTATTGACAAAGGAATGGGAATAATTTAAAATAGAACTATAATAATGAAAAGGAGATGAAGTGTATGAAGGAAGATGTTTTACTGTGGCTCGGTGCCACAATAGTCCTCTTTATTGCCGAGGCGGTTACGGTAAATCTGGTCACCGTGTGGTTCGCTCTGGGTGCTCTGGCAGCTTTCATCGCAGCGGTCTGCGGTGCCGAGCTCTGGCTGCAGATAGTACTGTTCCTTTTGGTGACGGTGGTAACTCTGATTTTCACCCGTCCTATCGCCAAAAAGCACATCAACGGTAAGCACGAGGCCACCAATGCCGACATGGTAATAGGTAAAACGGCAGTGGTGACGGAGGAGATTGATAATCTTGCCGCCCGTGGTGCCGTTACCTGTATGGGCAAGGTCTGGAGCGCCAGAAGCCTGAATGATGAAAAATTTTCTGCGGGTGATGAGGTCACCGTGGAAAAAATTCAGGGCGTAAAACTCATAGTCTCGCCGAAAAAGGCTGACGAATAAACAAAAAACAAAAAACAAAAAAGGAGAACATATTATGGAATTTGCAATACCTATTTTAATCATCTTAGTTTTAGCTATCGCTGTACTCGTTAAAAACATCAGAGTCGTACCTCAGGCCAGAGCTATGGTCGTCGAGCGTCTCGGTGCATACAAGGGAACTTGGGGCGTAGGTCTTCATTTCAAGGTGCCCTTTATCGAAAGAATAGCCAAAACCGTATCCCTTAAGGAGCAGGTTGTAGACTTCCCTCCCCAGCCTGTTATCACCAAGGATAACGTTACTATGCAGATAGACACCGTTATTTACTTCGAAATCACTGATCCCAAGCTTTATACCTACGGTGTAGAGCATCCTCTCACGGCTATCGAAAATCTCACCGCTACCACCCTGCGTAACATCATCGGTGATCTCGAGCTCGACCAGACTCTTACCTCACGTGATGTTATCAATACAAAGATGAGAAGCATTCTCGACGAGGCTACCGATCCATGGGGTATCAGAATCAACCGTGTGGAGCTTAAGAACATTATGCCTCCCAGAGAGATTCAGGACGCTATGGAAAAGCAGATGAAGGCTGAGCGTGAACGCCGTGAGGCTATCCTCAAGGCTGAGGGTGAAAAGAAGTCCGCCATCCTTCTGGCCGAAGGTGAAAAGGAATCAGCTATTCTCCGTGCCGATGCTGAAAAGCAGGTACGTATCCTCGAGGCTGAAGGTCAGGCTGAGGCTATACTTAAGGTTCAGCAGGCCACTGCCGAGGGTATCAAGCTTATCAACGAAGCCGGTGCCTCCGAGGAGGTTATCAAAATCAAGGCTCTCGAAGCCTTCCAGGCTGCCGCTGACGGCAAGGCAACCAAGATTATCATTCCCTCTGAGATACAGTCTCTCGCAGGCTTAGCCGCAGGACTCACAGAGGTTATCAAAGAAAAGTAATTAAGGTATAATTTAATGAGGGACTGTACACTGAATACAGTCCCTTTCTTTATAAGGGTGACAGGAGGAATTGAAAAAATGAAAAGATTCAATAATGTAATGTGGGGTGCGGTTTTAGTTGTCGCCGGTGTGCTTTTCGCACTCAATGCTCTGGAAATAACAAACATAGACATCTTCTTCGAGGGCTGGTGGACACTGCTTATCATCGTACCGTCATTTATCGGTCTGCTCACCACCAAGGAAAAAACCGCCAATGCCATAGGACTTTCCGTGGGTGTTATGCTGCTTTTGGGCGTGCGTGACATCATAAGCTTCGATATGCTCTGGAAGCTCATTCTTCCCGTGATAATCATTCTCATCGGCATCAAGCTCATTTATGCCGGCATCGTGGGAAACAGAGGCACGGAAATTTTACGCAGGATAAAGGAAAACGGCGGACGGGTGAAAAACGTGGCTGCAGTGTTTTCGGGCGCCGTAGTGAATTTCGAGGAAGAAGAGTTTACGGGGGCAGAGCTTAATGCAGTTTTCGGCTCGGTGAAGTGTGACCTTCGTAATGCAGTGATAAATCAGGACTGTGTCATAAACGGCAGTGCCATTTTCGGCGGCATAGATGTTCTCGTTCCGCAGGATATAAATGTCAAGATATATTCGAACTCGGTTTTCGGCGGTGTCGAGGATAAAAGAACCTACCGTATGAAGGGTGACGGTCCCACTCTTTACATCAATGCGACCTGTATGTTCGGAGGAGTGGATATTAAATGACCGTATTTCAGAGAATAGTAAAATACTGTGCCGTAGGCTTTGCCGTCTATCTTGTCATAGTGATAGTCGGAGGTCTGCTGGCAGGCGTGGGCGGACTGAGCTTTCTCAGCGACCGCTTTGGCGACAGAGAAGCATCCGATGCCGGCAAGATTTATGAGGTAGGTCAGGACATAGGTGAAATAGAGATAGAATTGGCTGCGGCAGACTGCGAGATACTGACCGGTGACCGTTTTTCCGTAGAGAGCAGCTCGTCTGCCTTGAAGGTAAAAAGCTTTAACGGCAGACTCGAAATCACCGATTCCGTCGGGAGTATAAACGACGGGGTGAGGCTTAAGCTTTACATTCCCTCTGATGCTCAGCTGAAAAGGATAGATATTTCTGCAGGCGCAGGCGACATTTATGCTGAAAGGCTGGCCTGCTCGTCTCTCAGTCTCGAGTGCGGTGCGGGCGATGTGGAAATCGCAGAGGCCGTGGCCACGGTAAAGGCGGAAATCGACGGAGGCGTAGGTGAAATCACCGTCAGCGCAGGCAGTATGAACGACCTCGAGCTGGATATGGGCATAGGCAGTCTCAGACTGACAAACCGCCTGAGAGGTGTGTGCGATCTTGATTTCGGGATAGGCGATGCGGATATAACTCTTATCGGCACGGCAGAGGACTATGCGCTCAATTACGATGCAGGCGGCGG
Source organism: Oscillospiraceae bacterium (assembly GCA_015066045.1). Lineage (GTDB taxonomy): Bacteria > Bacillota > Clostridia > Oscillospirales > Acutalibacteraceae > UBA6857. The sequence goes on along the minus strand of SVPD01000025.1, from coordinate 327 downwards.
TCTGAAAACGAGAGTTAATATTGACAAGGGTATCGGCACGGTTAATATCGTTTATGCCGAGGCAGGATGATATATTATAGTATAAGAAAAGACAGACTTTCGGGCAAGAGAGTCTGTCTTTTAGTATACACCTCATATAGAAGAAAAAGGATTAAAGAGAGCGTAAGCACAACATATAGTGCAAAAAAGAGAGACGAACGCAAAAACACCCGGAAGGGAGTACAAAAAGAGAGTCAGTAGTGCAAAATATCCAAATATTTTATCGAAAAACTGTTGACAAAGACGGAAAAGGGTGATAGAATAACGCTACTCTGTTTCGGCAGCAGC
>SVPD01000024.1 GCA_015066045.1 Oscillospiraceae bacterium | reverse complement strand
TAATCTCCTTTTGTTATTATTGCTGTTGGTAGCCGCTTTACTTTCAAAAGGAGCTTTTCTTTATTCTACTGAACGCTAAAGCTTTTTTTGAACTCCCCGGCACAGCCGGGGGTTTTCGTTAACAAAATAATGAACAGGCGGCTCTCTGCTCAGCCGCCTGTTAAGGAAGTATATATTTAAAAAATAAAGGGCAAGTATTATAAAAAAGGAGAAATAAAAATGGATCTGTTTGAAAACTTAATGCTTTTAATTCCGATTATAAGTGTACTGGAGCTTTTGACGATAATTTTTTCCATACTCTGCACTATTCGGCCAAGTACAGAAACCATCAGCTTTCCGTGGGCTGGTACATATGCGGCTTTCTTTTCGGCATATGGACGCTTATAGTCTTTCTTGTCAAAAGAAAGGATTTCCCCGGTCCCGAAACGAAGGTTTGCTATCAGTGCGGACGGAAATTTCCCGATAGCTTTCAGATGTGCTCGAACTGCCTTATCGACCTTCCCGTGATTGCTAAAGAGGAAAAGGAAAAGCAGAGAAAGCTCACAAAAATATTCGGCGCAGCAGTTATAGTAACGCTGACGGCAGTGCTGATAACAGGTATTGCTTCGGGCTTCCTTTTCGCCAAGGAAATCATAGAGGATCCGTTTTCGGGGCTTTTGGGCGAGGATAACAGAATTTCTGTCGGCGGAGTTTTTTATGACAAAAAAGGAAACAGCTACGATCAGTGGGACAAGGTTATTCTTTACGATGAGGAAAACAGAACCTATACCTATACGGTGGAAGAGCCCGAAAACACGGAGGACGAGCTTTTTGCCCTGGCGGATTATTACTATGTCCGTGATGACGGTAAAAAGTATTTCACCTATGACTGCTATGTGTCCGAGGACGGCTGGTTCTACTGTGACAAGGGCGGACTTCTTGAGATCGTTACAGAGGACACCGCATCTATGAGCGAGGAGGAGTTAGATGAATATTATAACAGTCTGCTGGAAGCAGAGGACAGTGAATACAGATATTACGACTATGCTTATAAGGATAAGAACGGAAAGATATATTACAGTGCCGATGAAGCCTCATGGAATGAAAAGGGCGAGCTGATTACGGCCGAAAACGATGTGAGTCTGAAAGAATAAGGCTAAGGGGATGTAAAAAACGCAAGTTTTTTACATCCCCTATTTTTTATCTTGAATTAGTGCAGCGGGAGCAACGTTAATAAAAAATTATCGGTAAAAGGTATATCAATTTCTTTTATTCTTTGTTATAATATATTTAAAGCTCATTGATGCTGAAAAGAATTTCTCAGTGCATTATTGAGCGCATCCGGATTGACGCTGATTTTAATGCAGAGTGTCATCTGTGAAAAAAGCTATAGAATAACATCGGAAAGAGGGTATGGTCTGTGAACGGAAATCAATGGTATAAGGATAAGGTGTTTTATCAGATATGGCCACGTTCCTTCCGTGACGGAAACGGTGACGGAATGGGCGACCTTATAGGCGTATATGAAAAGCTGGACTACATAAAGTCTCTTGGCTGCGACGGAATATGGTTTTCTCCGCTTTATCCCTCGCCCGGTGTGGACTGCGGATATGACATTTCCGATTATCTTGACATAGCCGAAGAGTTCGGAGGAATGGAAGCTTTCAGAAAAGTTCTCGACGGCGCTCACGAAAGAGGTATGAAGGTAATTATGGATTTGGTCGTTAATCATACGAGCGACCGTCACGAATGGTTTCAGAAAAGTCGGCAGAGAATAGAGCCCTATACGGACTATTATATCTGGCGACCTGCCAAGCCCGACGGCGGATTGCCGAACAACTGGGACTCTCTCTTCGAGGGTAAGGCATGGCAGTGGGACGAGGTAAGGCAGGAGTATTATATGCATCTGTTTGCTATTCAGCAGCCGGATCTGAATATGGATAATCCGCTGGTGCGTGAAGAGGTCAAAAGGGTGCTGCGCTTCTGGCTGGATATGGGCGTGGACGGCTTCCGTGAGGATGTAATAACCTTCATTTCGAAAAAGGAAGGTCTGCCCGATGACCGTATTATGCCTGCATCAAAGGGCTTCAATTATTTCAACCACGGCCCCCATCTGCATGAATATCTCAAAGAATTCAGAGATGATGTTTTTTCGCATTATGACTGTATGACACTGGCAGAGGCACCGATGATAAGCCCGAAAAAGGCACTGCAATATATAGACGAGACAAATGAGCCTGTTCTTGATATGATGATTCAGTTTTCTACACAGGAGGCTGACTGTATGTTCACGGACTTCGTGCATATGCCCTTTTCACTGCGAAAGCTTAAAAGAGCCTTTTCTAAATGGCAGAAGGGACTCGAGGGCAAGAGCTGGAATATGCTTTATATGGAAAATCACGACCATCCGAGAATCGTTTCACGCTACGGCAGTGAAAGCTTTCTCAGTGAAAGTGCTAAAATGCTGGCCGTTTCCTATCTTTTCCTGAAGGGTACTCCCTTTATTTATCAGGGGCAGGAAATAGGTATGAGCAACTGGTATCCGGAGGATCCGTCTATGTATGAGGATGTGCAGACTCGCTGGCAGTATGAAAATGTGGCGGTAAAGAAGTCACCGGAAAAGCGTTTGCAGCGTCTGTGGCACGGCTCACGTGACTCGGCACGTACTCCCGTTCAGTGGGATGACAGCGAAAATGCAGGCTTTACCACCGGCACTCCCTGGTTTTATGTAAACGAAAACTATAAAAGCATAAATGTGGCTGCGCAGGAAAAGGACGAAAAATCCGTGCTGAATTTTTATCGCAGAGCCATCAGCCTGCGTAAGGAGCTATCCTGTGTGCGCTACGGCGATTACAAAGAATACGCAAAGCAGTCCTCTAAATTTTACACCTATTCCCGTGAGGATGAAAAGCAGAGGATATTAGTCGTCTGCTCCTTCTCGGACAAGAGTGAAAAATGGACCGCTCCCAAGGGCTTTGATACAGAAAATGCAGAGCTTTGCCTGTGCAACTACGACAGCGCACGGTTTTTCACTCTCCGTCCCTATGAGGCGAGAGTTTATCTGTGGAAAAAGCAGGATAAGTGAGGGGAGAAAATATGGAACTGATTACTAAAGTTAAAAGTGTTTTTGCGGGAAGGCCGGAATGGTCTACAGAGCCCACGGAAAGACTCAGCTACTATTCATATTTTGCGGGGCAGAATATGATTTACACCCTTTTCAATGTGTGTCTTACTACATATCTCCTGTTTCTCGGCATCGATCCGATGAAATCAGCTACTGTTATGCTTATCGTAAAGGTGTGGGACGCAGTAAACGACACTCTTTTCGGTGTGATATTTGACTCGGTCAGATTCAGAAGCGGTAAAAAATATCTGCCCTGGATACGTGTTTCCACTATGCTTATTCCTATAGCGACCATTCTTACCTTCGTTATACCCGAGGGCTCGTCTCAGACGGTCAAGCTGGTGTGGTTCGCTATTGCCTATATGCTCTGGGATACGGCTTATACCCTGTGTGACGTGCCCATTTTCGGCATTCTTACCTCTATGAGTCAGAGCATCGACGAAAGAAATACCATCCAGTCCTATAAAAGCATAGCTACCTATGCGGGCGTGGGCATTACCTCCACTCTTTCCACTGTTCTTATCAGCGAAAAGGTAGGTATGAATTACGGTATGATAACCGTAATAATCTGCATTATGGCCTTTGCTCTGATGCTTCCCGCCTCCTTTAAGCTCAAGGAACGCTTCCACGCTGAGGCGGAGGAAACCTTTACTATCGGAAGAATGTTTTCATATCTCGTGAAAAATAAATATCTTCTGATATATTATCTCGGACTTTTCTTCTATTCTGCACTGAGCATAGGAAATGCCTTTACTCTTTATGTTTCCTATTATCTGTTCCACAGTGCCTTGTTCTCTCTTGTAGTCGGTGCGGTGGGAACGGTGCCGCAGCTTATTATCGCACTTCTTCTGCCGAAGATTATCCGAAAATACGACAAAATGAAGGTAAACCGTGTGTGTCTGCTGCTTTATGTTATTCTCAGCGTGCTGACATGGGCGATAGGCTACGGAAATGTGGTCGTTTACATTATTATGTTCACTATCCGCTCCATTCCTCTGGCAGTGGTGGCACTGGAAATGTTTATCTTCACTCCCGACTGTGCAGAATACGGTCGCTTCAAGAGCGGCACTGAGGCTAAGGGTATAACCTTTGCCGTGCAGACCTTTATGGCCAAGCTTACGGGCTCCATCTCAGGCTCACTGGGAATGTTCCTGCTCGGTCTTCAGTCGGTAGGCTGGAAAATGGTGGAGGTCAGCTCCTTTCAGGAGCTGGAGCAGAGCGGTGTAACCCAGACTCCCCATGCACTGAATATGCTTTGGCTTATCTTTATGCTTATTCCCGCCATCGGAGGCTTTCTTGCCTACATAGTATGGCTTTTCTATGACCTTAAGGATAAGGATGTTCAGATTATGATAGAATGCAATACAGGCAAAATCACCCGTGAGCAGGCTCTGAGCATGATGTCAAAGACCTACGATATAACAGAATAAAAAAGTATAATCTATTATAAAAAGGAGAATATAAAAATGAAAATAGCAATAACTTATGAAAACGGACAGGTTTTCCAGCATTTCGGTCACACAAGTCAGTTTAAAATCTATGAGGTAGAAAACGATACGGTGAAGTCTGCCGCAGTTTTGGACACTAACGGCAGCGGCCACGGAGCTTTAGCAGGCTTTCTTTCCGCTCAGGGCGTGGATGTGGTAATCTGCGGCGGTATCGGCGGCGGTGCGCAGAACGCTTTGGCTGAGGCGGGAATCAAGGTTTACGGCGGTGTTCAGGGTGCGGCAGATATGGCGGCGGTAAGCTTTATCGCAGGCTCTCTTCGCTATAATCCCGACGTTAAGTGTGACCACCATGACCACGAGCACGGCGGAGACCACGTCTGCGGTGAGCATGGCTGCGGAAACCACTGAGGTATTAATGAACACATTTGACAGAATTTATGCCGTAGTAAAGGAAATTCCGAGGGGCAAGGTGGCCTCCTACGGTCAGGTGGCTATGATGGCGGGAAATCCCCGCTGGTCGAGAGTGGTCGGCTATGCCCTGCATTCAAATCCCGCTCCGGGAGAAATACCCTGCCACAGAGTGGTTTTCTCTGACGGCAGACTCTCTGAGGGCTTTGCCTTCGGAGGTAAACAGGTGCAGAGAGCCTTACTCGAGGGCGAGGGAGTTACCTTCGACCTTGAAGGCAGGGTGGAAAGAGAGTGCTTCTGGGGATAATTCGCAATGTGTAATTCACAATCGCAGGGGATACTTCGGGAAATAAGAAGTGTTACACCGCCGATTTTACGAATCTGAATAATGTAGGGCGGGATGACTCATCCCGCCCGTATTTTTATTCTATGTTCCTTTATTGACACATTTATGCTTTTATAGTATTATTCATACATAAACGGTTTATGGGTGGTGATGAGATGAAATGTCCATGTTGTGGAGAAGAAATGGTAAAGGGTGTAGTGCAGAGCGCCCGTAAGATTTTCTTTACAACTAAGGAGCATAAATTCTGGTTTGCACCTGATATAGCGCTGGAGGATGAATTTCTGCTCAGCTCTCATAACTGGACGGGACCGACCTGCATTGCATATAATTGTGCCGAGTGCGAGAAAGTAGTTATCGATTATTCGGAGAAGGCAGAGTAAAACATATTTTATAAATATTAAAAGCACAGGAAAATTCAATTCCTGTGCTTTAGTTTATATCTCTTTTGCGGACACGGCACAACCTGTTCTCTACGTTTATCACCGTAAAGGCTGCGGACTATCATTTTTTTATTCCTGAAACCCTGCCCGCGATTGTGCATTGCGCATTGTGAATTGAGAATTAATTACATCTTGCTTCCCTTTGCACCCTTGGCTCCGCCGCCGAGCTTAACGCCCTGCAGGACATTTGAGTCGAAGGAGAAGGTGATGTTTTCCTGCTCTCTTTCTCTTTTCAGAGCGAGGGATATCATCTTATCGAGAAGCTCTGTGTATTTTACACCTATAGGCTCCCAGAGATAGAAGGAGAGAGAGCCGGGGATGGTGTTGATTTCGTTCAGCCAGATTTCGCCCGTGGCAGTGTCCATCATAAAGTCGATACGTGAAACACCGCTGCAGCCGAGCACCTTGAAGGCGTCTACTGCCATTTTACGGACGGTGTCTCTCTGCTCATCGGTGATTTCGGCGGGAATTTTTCTTTTCAGAGTAGCCATGCCCTTGCTGCCCGAGGGTGAGGATTTTACTGCGCCCTTTGAGCCTTTGGCTGAGCCGTCACCGATGTATTTTTCAGTGAAGGTGAGGATTTTATCCGAGGAAACGGGCTCTTCACATTCTGAGGCCTCTGCACCGCTATAGTCACCTAAAACGGAGCAGTTGATTTCCTTGAGATTCTGTACCGCTCTTTCGATGAGTACCTTGGTAGCATAGGCGAAGGCGGTTTCCAGAGAGTCATAAAGCTCGTCTCTGTCGTCAGCCTTTGAAATACCGATGGAGGAGCCGAGGTTTACGGGCTTTACGATAACGGGATAGCCGATTTCCTTTTCGATTTCATTTACGAGTGCATCCACATCGTCATCATACTGATTTGATGTGTAGCATTTGCAGTCAAGAACGGGAATACCGTTATCCTTGAGCACGGTTTTCATCACATATTTATCCATACCCACTGCTGAGGAGAGTACGTCGCAGCCCACATAGGGAATGCCCATCATCTGCAGAAAGCCCTGAAGCGTACCGTCCTCTACGTTAGTGCCGTGTACGATGGGAAATGCGATGTCGATGTAGTCGTAGAGAGGCTTCGAAAACATTTTCTGAGGGTATTTTATGAGCTTAGCCTTGCCCTCGTCGTTTACCATAATAACTCTCTGACTTTCCTTTAAAAGAGAGGGTATGTCTGTGTATGCGGAGATGTCACCGATTTTCTCGCCTACATAAAATTCGTTGCTTTTGGTTATGTAGACGGGGATAACATCGTATTTTTCTCTGTCTAAATATCCGATGGCCTGAATAGCGGAAATTACGGAAATTTCGTGCTCGGTAGTTTTGCCGCCGAAGAATACGCCAACCTTAGTTTTCATTATTATCACCTCAGAATAAAATTAATAGTTATCGGGAAGGTCGTTTTCTAAAAGAACGATCTTTTTTCTGCCCTGACTGTCGATGGAATATACGTGAGAAAGAGCCTCTTCGATAGTGTCGGCTATAAAGATTCTGCTTTCGTCATATGCTTCGTCGAGTAAGCCTGCCTTTATGGGAACTGCCTGCTTCTGACCGACGAGAACCACATAGTCACAGACCTTGGCAGCATTTCTGCCGAATTCACGGTTAAGCTCATTCTGCTTGGCACCGAGCTCTACCATACCGGGGGTTACGAGAATCCTGTAGCCGTCGAAAAGGCTGAGAGCCTCCAGGGCTGCCTTGGTGCCGCTGGGGTTAGAGTTATAGGCATCGTCGATGATGGTCATATCGCCTCTGTCAGAAAGCTGGAGACGGTGAGGCACACCCTCCAGACGGCGGACCTGACCTTTGAGCTCCTTTAAAGTGATGCCCATTTTATGGCTGATAGCGATAGCGCCGACGATGTTGAGAACATTATGTCTGCCGATGAGCTTGGTGGAAAACTGCTCACTTTCGCCCTCGGGAGTCCTTACGGAGAAGGTGGTGCCTCTCTCGCTTACGGAAATGTCGTAGGCCTTGTAGTCGGCATCTGCATCGATACTGTAGGAGATAAAGGGACGGGTGCTGCCGTGAGCCTTTATGTTTTCGTCGTCTGCATTAAGAAAGAGCATACCGCCCTCGGGAAGAGCATCGGACAGTTCAAATTTGGTGCTTTTGACTGCATCGAGTGTTTTGAAGGATTCGAGATGCTGAGGGCCGATGGAAGTGATTACACCGTGCTGAGGATGAACGATATCGCAAAGCTCTTTGATGTCACCTACCCATTTGGCACCCATTTCGCACACGAAAATTTCGTGTGTAGCCTTCAGGGAGCCACGTACGGTTTTTACCACACCCATAGGGGTGTTATAGCTTTCGGGTGTCATAAGCACATTATATTTCGCTCTGAGCAGAGTGGTAAGGTAGTACTTTACGCTCGTTTTGCCGTAGCTGCCGGTGATGCCTATGATTCTGAGATCAGGGCAGGAGGCGAGGATTCTCGTTGCATCCTTTATATAGCCGTTATTGATGGAAAGCTCCATAGGCTTATTTATGAGATTTGCCAGAAGCACGAGCACGGGGGCAAGAGTATAGATAAGGGTGAGGATAAGCAGATAAACGCTCACACGTGTCGGATTTACGAAGATGATGCCGGCACCGGTCATAAGCAGTATAAGCAGAGCGAGGGTGACGAGCATTCTCTTTACACGGGCTGTGTAAACGAGAGGCTTTTTGGCCTTTTTGGGCTTTTCGGCGGGGCATGCGAGTGCGAATATCACTGCACAGGCAAAAAGCTTCAGCTGGCCGGGAATTTCGAGAAAAACGGCTATAAGAGCCAGAACGGAAAGCACGGCGTGCAGATAATATTTTCTGGTGTTTTCCTTTATCCATTTGGTGTGGGTGTCAAAGCGATAGGAGTTAAGCTGAAAGAAGTGCATCGAATCGATGAGGCACAAAACTGTACTGACGGCGAAAAGCACCGAGCAGATAATAGCTGAAACTGTAAAAACCATAATCGTTTCCCTTCTGATTATAAATCAATTTTCATAAATGAGGCCAGCACTCTCAGGTACTGTGCCTGTCTTTCCAGGAAGGAGTAGTGTCCCGCACCCTCGAAGGTGACCAGACCTGCCTGAGGCATAAGCTTTTCCATTATTTCGGCGTCGCTTAAGGGGGTGGCATCGTCTGCCGTGCCCCAGATGAGCAGAGCAGGGCATTTCACATTCGGCATAAGATGTGTCAGGTCTTCGTTTACTACCTTTACCAAGGTCTGTCTCATAACGGGAGATGCAGCGTTATAGTCGGCTGAACCGTTACGCTTGCGGAGCTTTTCCAGAGCATCGGGGAAAAGAAGCATCACTATCTTAAGAGAGAAAATCCATTTGGTCATTTTATAAATGCGCTGCCTGATTTTCTGCTTCAAGGTCTTTTTCGGCTTAACACCTGCCGCATCGACAAGTATAACCTTTTCCACCTCAAAGGGATTTTCACGTGAGCAGAGCTTGATTATAACTCTGCCGCCGAAGGAGTGACCTAAAAGGGTTACCTCGGAAAAGTCGTAGTCCTTTAAAAACTCCAGCAGAAAGTCCACATAATCGTCTACGCTCCAGGGCTCCTTCGGCTCTTCGCTTTCACCGAAGCCCGGCATATCCATAGTGACCACTCTGTAGCCCTTTTTTAAAAGGTCCACGCTGGCCTGGAAGAGCTTTATGTTTGAGCCCCAGCCGTGCAGGAGAACCACAAGCTCACCCTGTCCTTCGTCTATATAATTTATTTTTAAGCCTTTAACCGTCTTTGTCAAAACAATCCTTCCTTTCGAAAGAATAATACACATAGTCTTAGTTATTATATCACATTATAAAGGGATTTTCTATAATAAAGGAAATTTTTTTGATTTTTATAAGTTTTTTCCAACTTCAGTAGTAATCTCTCTTTCTTTGTGTTAAAATATACTATGCAATATGAAGAAAAGAGGTGTTTAATATGAAGGATATAATTATCATAGGCGGCGGACCTGCCGGCTTAACGGCGGCAATTTACGGTGCGAGAAGCGGAAAAAGTGTTCTTCTTTTTGAGGGCAAAGCCTTCGGGGGACAGATAAGCAAAAGCCATAAGGTGGAAAATTATCCCGGCTTTGAGGAGATAAGCGGCTTCGAGCTTTCAGAGAAGCTGAAAAAGCAGGCTGAGCTTTTCGGCGCAGAGATTATCACGGCTAAGGTGAAGGCCGTGGAGGAAAATGAAGGTTCTTTCACTGTGGCGGCAGATAAGGAATATAAAGCCAGGACTGTAATTTTTGCTCCGGGTACGGAGCCTAAAAAATCCGGCATACCCGATGAGGACAAGCTTATAGGCAGAGGCCTTTCCTACTGCGCCACCTGTGACGGAAATTTTTTCCGAGGCAGAGATACGGCAGTTATCGGAGGCGGTAACACGGCCCTGCAGGATGCACTTTATCTGAGCGATATCTGCCGTAAGGTTTATCTTGTCCACCGACGTGACGGCTTCAGGGCAGAGAAAAGCTTAGTTGAAAAGGCAAGGCAAAGGGAAAACATAGAACTTGTCACGGACAGTGTTCTGCTTTCTGCCGAGGCAGCACCGATAATTAAAAGTATAACTGTGGAAAATAAGCTTACGGGCGAAAAGAGAGTAATCGATGTAAGCGGACTGTTTATGGCTATCGGTCAGACTCCTCTCACTGCTGATTTCAGCTCTCTTTTACCTCTCGACTCCTACGGCTATGTGGAGGCAGGGGAGGACTGCACGGTAAGAAACGGACTTTATGTATGCGGTGACTGCCGTAAAAAGGATATCAGGCAGCTTACCACTGCCACGGCTGACGGTACGGTGGCAGCGACCAAGGCAGTAGAATATCTGGACAGTTGATTTTTCACATTCAGCGGGAAAGCCTGCAGATTATAAAAATCACCGATAATGCTGATGCATATCGGTGATTTTTTAATTACATATTTTCGAGAACACCCGAGGAGAGAAAGGCTCTTATAAAGCCGATGAGTGTGTTAAGAACACTGAGAAATAAATCGAGCATAGTAAATCCTCCTTTAATTAATCAATGAATTTGCTGATAAATTCGTCTAACTTCGCATCGTAGTCCTTTTTACCGAAATAGTAGCTGCGGGCGTGGTCCGCCTCGGGTACGATGAGAATATCCTTATACTTCGAGCCGCAGGCCTCGTGAAGCTGATAGGCCATATAGGTAGGAACAAAGTCATCCTTGCCGCCGTGAATAAAAAGCATAGGAATTTTCGCTTTTTTTACGGCCTCGAGAGCGTTAGTGTCCTTTTTCAGGTCATAGCCCGCTTTTCTGCGGTTTATGGCGTTCAGAAAGGAGAGAGAGGCTTCGGGCAGATGAAGTGCATCGAGCTTACAGGCGAACTCATCATAGGCACTGGTAAAGCCGCAGTCAGCTACGGTAAATTTCACGTTTTCGGGGAGCTGACCGCTTCCAGTCATCAGCATTACCGTGGCACTGCCCATAGAGATGCCGTGCAGAAAAATCTGTATGTCGCTGCCGAATTCCTTATTCATAAAGCTCAGCCAACGGATAGCATCCTTCGACTCATAGGAGGAAAAGCCTATGTATCTGCCCTCGCTTTCTCCTGCTGCCTGATGGTCTACAAAAAAGATGTTATAGCCCAGCTCCTCCACGTAATGCTTCGCATAGTGGCACCACTCGCCCTTCCCGTTGCTTCTGTAGCCGTGGGAGCCGAAAACGTAAACCTTGCTTTCCTTTTCAGGTCTCATAAGATAGCCGTGGAGAGTCTGTCCTCTGTCATTTATCATAGTATAGGTTTCGTAGCCGTACTCCGTGAGCCAGCGGAGATTTTCTTTTTCTATCCTTTTCTTTTCATCCTCGCTGCTTCCGTCGTCCTGAGTAATGACCTTAGCGATGGCGGGGGGAATGGTAAAATCACGCTCGATAAGTGCGTGGAAAATGCCCTCGTGAAACGCATAAATACCTGCGCCTGCGGCCGCACCGAGTGCCAGGGCTATGCCTGCTTTCTTCATAATATTCTCCCTTTCTTTACCGTTAAAAAAAGGACTGTCTGTTGACAGCCCTTTTTTATTTGTGTTAATTATGCATAAGTAAATTCGTAGGTACCGTCCATAGAACCTGCAATTTCGAGTGTAAGTGAAATACCTGCCTTACCTGTACCTGTACCGTTCATAGGAAGCTCCTGCTTGAGACTGATAAGTCTGCCCTGGCCGTCAACTGTAGCAGTCATTGTAGCACCGGGATAGTTGAGCTGAGCGTTTGTGATTGAAACAGGACCGAGGTCAAGAGAACCGAGGTTCAGGGGGTCCATAGCAGACATGTGATGTGTGGGCTCTGATGTGTTCTTTGTTCCGTCAAAGTTTGAGGTTTCAGAAATGAAAGTAAGAACCATTGTATAACCGCCGTCAGCATTTGCTGTAGCAGTTGCACTTGCGAGACCTGCTTCCTGAACTGCTGCATCTCTGCCGCCGCCGGGAATAATCTTGTCTGCGAGCATTCTTGCGGGATCGGCTACGTCTGCGCCGTTATCGAATGTCCACTCAGCGGGTTCTGTCTTTGTAAGGTTTTCAACGATGGGGTTGAGAATCTTTGCAGCAGGACCGTCGGGAAGACCAACATTAATGATGTCGTGCTTTTTAAGAGTTACCTTGCCTGTGTAATGCTTTGCATCGTTAACAGCCTTGTTGTAAGCTGCAGCGATTTCAGCCTTTGTTGAGGGAACAGATGTACCTGAGGGAGCGTCTGTAGCGGGTGCATCTGTGGCAGGAGCATCGGTAGCAGGAGCGTCAGATGCGGGAGCATCTGTAGGAGCTGCAGTAGGTGCTTCTGTGGGAGCTGCGGTGGGTGCCTGTGTAGGAGCTGCAGTAGGAGCCTGTGTGGGAGCAACTACCTGTGCTGCACCTGCGGAGCCGCCGTTAACATTAACATTGATGCCGCTTTCAGAGCCGATGTTGATGTTGATGCCTTTTGTTGCGCCAAGTCCGAAGCCTGCTAAGAAAACGATAAGGGCTACGAGAACGATAGCAACAACCTTAATTTCTTTTTTCATGGTTATTAAACCCCTTTCAAAAATTGCGTTTCACACGCTTGTTTTAAGTAATAATGGCTCGTCTTGGTCAAATCAACACGTAGTCATTTACTCTATAAAGTTACATTATTTTTGTAAAAAAGTCAAGTCTTTTTTCACCTTTTTAATTTAAAGATTGAAACAAATCTCTGCATTTGTTCTTTTTGCCGAAAAAAGCAGAGATTTTGTATCTAATTTGCACAAAAGGGAATTATCTTTCTTCTCTGAAGTAGGGGAGGCCGAGAGCCTGCGGAGGCTGGTTTTCCTTGCGGTCACGGATGCTGGTGAAAATAAGCACGATTACCGTTACCACGTAGGGAAGCATTTTGAAAATTTCCTTGCTGGCGAAGCTTACGCCGGTGATATAGCTGCTGGCGATGTAGAGAGCACCGAAGATAAGAGAGCCGAAAATAGCCAGATGGGGCTTCCACACGGTGAAGATAACCAGAGCGATGGTCAGCCAGCCGATGGCATCGATGCAGTATTCCCAGTTACCGTTAAGGTAGTCCATAATGAAGGAAAGACCGCCGAGGCCTGCGATGGCGCAGCCGATACAGGTGGAGGCATAACGGTAGCGTGAAACATTGATGCCCGCAGCGTCGGCAGTGGCGGGGTTTTCGCCTACTGCACGCAGGTTAAGGCCTATTCTTGTCTTGTTAAGAACGAAGGCGGAAACCAGAGCGATGATTATGGCCAGATAAATGAGTATACCGTGGGAGAAAAAGATTTCACCTATGGCACCAAGGTCATCGGCGAAGGGAAGCGATGTGGTGAAATAGCGGCTGCCCTTACTGTAAATGGCACCTGTCTCTGCTATCATATAGTCTGAAACGCCTACGCCGAAGGTGGTCAGGGCGAGACCTGTAACGTTCTGATTGGCGCGGAGAGTAACGGTGAGAAAGCTGAAAATGAGTCCCATCAGAGCACCGCCCAGAAGGGTGGCTGCAATGGGGATGAAAACTGCCAGAAGATAATTGGCGTTGGCTTTTGCCGCCGTGAGATAAAGATACTCTGCAAAGCAGCCGCAGGAGGCACCCACGCACATAACGCCGGGAATACCGAGGTTGAGGTGCCCCGATTTTTCGGTAATCGTTTCACCGGTGGAGCCGAAAAGGAAGGTCATACCGAGTCTTATCGAGCTTACTAAAAATGCTAACATCAGTCATTCTCCTTTCTGCCCTTTGAAACCAGAATTTTATACTGGAGGAAAAATTCACATCCGATAATGAAAAAGAGGATGATACCCGTAACGATGTCTGAAATGGCCACGGGGAGACGGAAATCCGTGGAAACCTGACCTGCACCCTTTTCGAGAAAGACGATGAGGAAGGAGGTCATTACCATATAAATGGGATTAAATTTGGCGAGCCACGAAACCATGATGGCCGTAAAGCCTCTGCCGCCTGCGGTGGTGGTGCTGATGGTGTGGTTTGTACCGCCGACGAGGATAAGACCTGCGATGCCGCAGAGAGCACCCGAAAGCACGAGAGTTCTGATGATAACCTTGGGTACGTTTATGCCGATATATCTGGCAGTGTTTTCACTTTCACCTACTACGGAGATTTCGTAGCCGTGCTTTGTCTTTTTCAGATAGATATAAACGAGAACGGTGAGAGCAGCCACGGTGATAATATTCAGCAGATAAGGCTGGTCAAAAATAACCGGAAGACCGTATTCGGGCATGGGAGTAAGGATACCCGAGCCGCTTTTTACGAAATATTTCAGGAAGAAGGCAACCAGCTGAATAGCCACATAGTTCATCATAAGAGTGAAAAGTGTTTCGTTGGTATTCCATCTTGCCTTGAAGATAGCGGGGAGAACCGCCCAGATGACACCTGCCAGAACGGAAGCCAGAATCATAACGAGCAGAAGAACCGGATAGGGGAGAGCGTCACCTAAAAACATCATAACCGACACTGTGGCAAGACCGCCCACGAGGACCTGTCCTTCACCGCCGCAGTTCCAGAACTTCATTTTAAAGGCGGGGGTAAGAGCGAGGGCTATGCACAGAAGAACGGCCACATTCTGTAAAAGAGACCAGATACGCAGAGAGGAGCCGAAGGCACCGGAGAGCATAGAGGAGTAAACCTCGATGGGGTTTTTACCTGTGAGCAGAGTGATTACGACTGCGGAAACGAGGAGCGAGGCGATGATGGCGGCAGCACGGACGGCGAAGCTCTTATACCATACTACGGCATCACGCTTTACTATATGTATATTCATTTTATTCATCGCTTCCACCTCCCTGTGAGTCCTTTGCCTTGGTCATAAGAAGACCTATTTCTTCCTTAGTGGTGCTTCGTGCATCGACTATACCGGTGATGGAGCCGGAGCCGATAACGAGTATTCTGTCACACAGCTCGATAAGCACGTCAAGGTCCTCACCGACGAATACGACGGCCACGCCCTTTTTCTTTTGCTTATTGAGCAGATTATATATAGTATAGGAGGCGCCGATGTCGAGACCTCTTACGGGATATGCAGCCATAAGCACCGTAGGTGATGCTGCGATTTCTCTGCCGACGAGGATTTTCTGTATGTTACCGCCGGAAAGTCTTCTGACGGGAGTGCGTGCATCGGGAGTTACTACCTCCAGATCCCTGATAATCTTTTCCGCCAGATCCTTCGGAGCCTTTCTTTCCAAAAATACCGATTTACCCTTACGGTATGAGCGGAGCATCATATTATCGATGATGTCCATATTACCTACGAGCCCCATACCGAGTCTGTCCTCGGGAACGAAGGAGAGACGGACACCGAGCTCTCTTATCTGCATAGGAGTTTTGTCACGGAGATTATCCTGAGTACCCGTTTTCGGGTTATTGTAAATGATTTCGCCTTCATTGACCTTCTGCAGACCTGCGATAGCCTCCAGAAGCTCTCTCTGTCCTGAGCCTGCGATGCCTGCGATGCCGAGGATTTCTCCCGAGTAGGCGGTGAAGGAGATGTTATTGAGCACCTTTACACCCTCACGGTCCACACAGTTGAGTCCCTTTACCACGAGTCTTTCCGTGCAGTTTTCGGGCTCGCTGCGGTCGATGTTAAGGATTATCTTTTTACCTACCATCATTTCCGTAAGCTCAGCCTCATTTGTCTGAGCAGTTTCCACGGTGCCCACATATTCGCCCTTTCGCAGAACGGCTACCTTGTCTGAAAGAGAAAGCACCTCGTGGAGCTTATGGGTGATGATTATGATGGATTTGCCGTGCTCTCTCATTCTGCGCAGAACGGCGAAAAGCTTCTGGGTTTCCTGAGGCGTAAGAACGGCGGTGGGCTCGTCGAGAATGAGAATGTCGGCGCCTCTGTAAAGAACCTTTATGATTTCTACGGTCTGCTTTTCGGAAACGGACATTTCGTGAATCTTTTTCAGCGGATCGATTTCAAAGCCGTATTTGTCGCTGATTTCCTTTACCTTTTTGACTGCCTCCTTAATGTTGAAGGAGCCCTTTTCGTTGAGACCGAGAATGATATTTTCGGTGGCGGAAAACACATCAACGAGCTTGAAGTGCTGATGAATCATACCTATCTTATATTTGAAGGCGTCCTTGGGAGAGCGGATAACCACCTCTTTGCCGTCAATGAATATCTGTCCCTCGTCGGGGAAATAGATACCGGCTATCATATTCATAAGAGTGGTTTTGCCGCTGCCGTTTTCACCGAGAACGGAGAGGATTTCTCCTCGGTTTACCGTAAGACAGACATTGTTATTGGCGATTTTGCCTGCAAAGGACTTACAGATATTTTTCAGCTCGATTGCGGGGGCTTTTTCCAAAATACATTCCTCCTTTTTATGCGGATAATAAGGCTTAAATTATCAAAACACACCCCTGTCGGGGGATATCTTTTCATAACTTAAAAATAACAGTAAGCGGGACAGATTAGTGTCCCGCTTGATTGTAGAACAACAAGGTTCCCGAACGCTAGGGTGACGAGCATAATCCGAACCCCGTTTTTTACGGGCGGATTTCCGCCAACACTTCGTTAAAATACTCGTAAATCCGATAGGATTTACTGCGTTTTGTGCCTTGTCTTGCCAAAAATCCGCTCCGCAAAAAATCGCAGACCCAAAAGTGCGAATTTTTGCAGGATTTTTGGATATTGAGGGTGCCGACAGGCTGACGCCTTTCAAAACCGAAATGCCGAAAAGCTGCGAAAATTCACGCTTTTGGGCGGGTTCGGATTATACTCGTCACCCTAAGCGTGCAGGACTCTGATTTAGTTGCGGATTAAATCAGAATTTCTCGTTGAGAAGGTTGATGCCGTCAATTCTGAGGTCGAAGTAGGGAGCTGAGCGGGACTCTGATTCGTGGAAGTAACCGTCAGCGATAGCTTCTGTGTCAGGAGTGTAAGCAGCATCTGTGTCAACGTCAGCTTCGTATGATTCGAGAGCTTCGCCGCCAACTGTGAAGGTAGCGGTATCGAATACCTTGATTTTGCCTGCTTTGAGATCTTCTACTATAGCCTGAAGCTTAGCAAGAGTGCCTTCTGCAGCTACATCCTGATTGATGCCGGTAAGAACTACAGAGCCTTCTGCGATGCCGCCGCACCAGTCAGCAGCGATAGCTTCGCCCTTGATAACCTGACCGATGATGTAGTTGTAGTAGGGAGCCCAGTTGATAGCTGAAGAAACGATGAAGGTTTCATAGCAGGACTCGTAGGTTGAACCGTTGTAGGAAACATTGGGAATGCCGGCAGCCTCGCAAGCACCGGGAGCGCCCATAGAGTCAGCGTGCTGGCTGATGAGCTTACAGTCTCTGGCGATGAGAGCCTCTGCAGCGTTCTTTTCTTCTGTAGCGTCATACCATGAGCCTGTGAACTGAACATCCATAGTAACTGTGGGGCATACGCTCTTTGCGCCGAGATAGAAGGATGTGTAGCCGGAGATAACCTCAGCATAGGTGTAAGCACCTACATAACCCATCTTGGCTTCTTCTGCGGTGAACTGACCTGCTTCGATCATTTCGTTGAGCTTGAGACCTGCAGCAACACCTGCAAGGAAACGGCCCTGATAAATGGATGCGAAAGCGTTGTGGTAGTTGTCAAGGCCTTCTGTGTGAGCCTTTGTACCTGTAGCATGGCAGAATTCTACTTCGGGGAATTCCTTTGCAGCCTGAATCATAAAGTCCTCATGGCCGAAGGAGTTAGCGAAGATGATTTTGCAGCCTTCGCCTACAAGGTCCTTAGCTGCTACGTAGCATTCGTTACCCTCGGGTACGTTTACCTTAACGATAACCTGCTCGTCTGTGAGGCTGAGAGCTGCCTGAATCTTGTCTACTGCGTTAAGGAAGTTGAGGTCATAGGTGGAGTTTTCATCGTGGAGACAGATGAAACCGATTTTGAAGTCTGCGGGAACTTCATAGTCAGCCTTGAGCTCAACTTCGGCGATAGGAGATTCACTCATGCCGAGCTTTTCGTTGCCTTCATTGCCGCTGTTACCGCCGCATGCTGCTAAAGCGAAGAGCATAACTGCTGCAAGAAGAACTGCAAGAATTTTTTTCATGTTTTAGTCCTCCCTTTGGGAAAATTTTTTATTTTTACCGATGCTTCGGTAAATTACGTGTTCAGTCCTGACTGCGGAAGGTGAGAGAATCGTCGCTCATGCTTTCTACTATGGCGAGAGATTCCACTCTTACTCCCATGTCACGGATTCTGCGGCCGCCCTTCTGAAAGCCCTTTTCCACGGCGATGGCGCAGCCCTTTACCTCGGCCCCTGCCTGATTGCACAGGTCGATAAGACCGATGAGGGCGTTACCCTCGGCGAGAAAATCATCCACGATAAGAACCTTGTCGTCAGCGGAAAGGAAATCCTTTGATACGATGACATCGTAGATGGTGCCGTGGGTGAAGGACTCCACCTGTGTTTTATAGACAGCATTTGCTATGTTTTTGGTTTTGGTTTTTTTGGCGAAAAGGACGGGACAATCAAAAAACTGCGCAACAATACAGGCTACACCGATGCCGGAGGCTTCTATGGTGAGAACCTTATTGATTTCGCAGTCACTGTATAATCTTTTTATTTCTTTTCCCATTTCGCAGAGAAGAGACACATCAATCTGATGGTTGAGAAAGGAGTCAACCTTAAGAATGTTACCGGGAAAAACCTTTCCGTCCTTCGATATTCTTTCTTCGAGAAGTCTCATTTCCTTTTCTCTCCTTACATGTACATAACAAATCAACACATGTATTTTAACAAAATATGACAGAATTTGCAATAGAAACAGAAAGAAAAGGTGAAACAAAATGCTAAAAATTCTTTGGTGGTTTTTAACAAAGGTCAGCACATAAATGACGGCACGTACAAAAAAGCCGAGGTGCATTTCACATCTGCACCTCGGCTTTTTTTGATTGTTTGCTGAACTGAAAAAATTTATTCCGGAGCCTTGCCGCTTAGTCGGCAGGGGACGGATGTCAGGTCTTTTTCGTGAACTCCTTACCGCAGTGGGGGCAGCTGATTCTGATTTTACCTCTGCCTTTGGGTACTCTCAGAGTACGGTGGCATTTGGGGCAGGCATAATATCTGTGGTCCTTGTCTCTGAACTGGCTGATTTTTTTCTGTATGAAGGCTCTCCAGGGCGCAGACACCTCGAGAAATCTGGCATTTTCCTTAATTCGTGCGTCGTAGTTTCTGGAAAGAGCTCTGAAAACCGCTATGCCGTAGGGAATGAGACCTATCAGCCGTGCAAAGGGAGCTCTGTAAAAGAAAAATGAAAGAATTAGGGTAATAAAGGCGCCGAGGATGACAAGAAAGATATTGAGCGCATCGTTGCCGCCGTAACGTCCGTACATAAACTGTCTGAATTTATTGAGCATAAAACCACCTCTGATTAAGTGTATTACGGGTACCTTAAAGAAACCTTTGATCAGCCTGTAACAGCTTTGAGCTCGTCCGGTGTGAGCTCTCTGCATTCGCCCTCTTTCAGCCTCCCGTCCAGCTCGAGACCGCCCATCTGTACTCTTTTAAGGGCGATCACCTTGTTTCCCAGAGCGGCAAACATTCTTTTCACCTGATGATATTTGCCCTCGTGAATTCTGACCTCGGCTACGGGCGGCTCCTCACTGAGCATTTTTACCTGTGCCTCGAGACAGAGGGTGCCGTCACGCAGCTCTATTCCCTCGGTGAAGGCCTTTATATCCTCGTCGGTGAGAGTGTGGTCAAGAGTGGCGTGATAGGTCTTCATTATGTGATTTTTAGGGGAAAGTATGCGGTGAGCGAAATCACCGTCATCGGTGATGAGAACGAAGCCTGTGGTGTCTCCGTCGAGTCTGCCGGCCGGAAAAAGCCCCTGTCTGAAAAGAGAGGGCGGAACGAGGTCGATAACAGTCTTGTGAACGGGATCGTCTGTGGCGGAAACCACACCCTGTGGCTTGTTGAGCATAATGTAGATATGCTTTTTATAGGAGATGACCTCTCCGTTTACAGAGATGGTGTCCCTATCTGCATCGGCCTTTACATCGGCTGACTTTACCTTTTCACCGTTAAGAAGGACAAGGCCCGCTCTAACCAGCTTTTTTACCTCTGAACGGGAATATTTTCCCTGAGAGGAAATGATTTTATCGAGTCTTTCCATATTATTTTATCCTTGTTATTTTGTCACCCTTGACGAAGAAAACTCTTTTGGCATAGGGGAAAAGGAACTTATCGTTCATAGAGTCGGTGTAAAAATCGTCTATTACTCCGTCGGGAAAGGCCTCACGGAAAAACTCGATCTTTCTTTCACGGAAGCAGCCTCTTATGAATTTGCCCGTCTCGATGTCAAACTCTGTGCCCAGACAGTGCTTTATGCCCAGTCTGCGGCAGATTTCCTGCGCCATAAAATTAGGACAGGCAGTGATGATAAGGTCATCCTCCTGCTGGATTTCTTTATAAAAGGGCTTCACTCTGTGCTCGTGCTTATCCCAGAATTCCTTTACCACTGCATCGAAATCCACATCGTGGGTGGTGAAATAATCCTCGAAAACGTGGCCGAAGGAGTCGATGATGTCATCAAAGCGGATTTTTTCCTTATGGTAATTATAAAGAGTTTTCAGCACAAAGGGAAGATATCTGACGAGTGTAGGCTCCTTTTTCAGATAAAAGAGAAAGAAGTGAAGAGATGAGTCGCCTCTGTAGATAGTATCGTCGAAATCGTATACGTTCATAAAAGCTCCTTTCTTATTCCGGCTTTTTCAGAGATAAATATTCATCCCTGACTATGCCGAGCTTTTTTAAAATGAGATGGAAAAAGAGAGAGAGTATGGCGGGAGCGATGAAATGCATAATTATTATGGTTATGATGCTTTCCGTGCTGCTTCCCATAGCTGACAGAGCACCGAACTGGCCTACGAGACCGCTGGTGCCCATACCTGCACCGGAGGGAGTGTTTGTCATACCGAGCAGACAGGTGGAAACAGGTCCCAGCACTGCACCTGCCAGAGTGGGAGCCAGAATAATCTGGGGATGACGCATAATGTTTCCGAACTGAAGCATGCTTGTGCCGAGTCCCTGAGAAATGAGTCCGCCCACACCGTTTACCTTGAAGGAGGTCACGGCAAAGCCGACCATCTGAGCTGCACAGCCTACTGCCGCCGCACCCGCTGCGATGCCCTCTATGCCGAGCATAATACACAGAGCAGCTGAGGAAATAGGTGCCGTCAGAGCCAGACCGACCAGCACGGATACGCTAATACCCATAGGGAAGGGATGAAGCTGAGTGGCACTGTTTATGAGCTCACCGAGTCCCGACATAAAATCGGACAGATAAGGCCCCACAAAGGTGCTGACAAAGCCGCCCGTAACGATGGTAACGATGGGGGTGATAACGATGTCGATTTTAGTTTTGCCTGCTACGAGAGAGGCGATTTCGTTAGCGGCGAGTGCCGAAACATAAGCACCCACGGGGCCGCCCAGCTCATAGCCGAAGGCACCGACCGCTATGCAGGAAAAGACCACGAGAGGCTTGCTTTTAAGTCCGTAAGCTATAGCCGCACCTATAGCCCCACCCACTACGGGGGAGGAGGCGGAGAGGACACCTGAGAAGGTGGCTAAAATCTCTAAATTCGGAATTTTGGCTATCTGACTTATGATAAGCCCCACGATAAGAGAGGAGAAAAGGCCGAGAGCCATATAGCTCATAGCGTCCACGAAATAGCGTTTAAAATACTTTTTTACGAAATTCATTTTACTGTCCCCTTTCAGGATACACTTATTCAAGTATACCTCTTTAGCAAAAAATAATCAAGAGGTTCAGGAACAAATCCGACAAAGCAAAAAACCATCGCACAGCTTTTCAGCCGTAGGATGGTTTTTGCTCCGATTTTTAAAAAAATAAATGAAAAATACAAAGATTTATTTCCAGATGAGCCACAGAAGGAGATAACCTGTGATAACTGCGGCCAAGGTGAAGGGCACACCGTATTTCATAAAGGTGGTAGCCTTTACCTCATGCCCCTCCTTACGGAGAATACCGATACCTGCGATGTTTGCACTGGCACCGATGGGAGTAAGGTTGCCGCCGAGAGTGGCACCGCAGAGAAGTCCGTAGTAAAGGAGAGTGGGCTCTATGCCCAGATCGCCTGCGATAACGGGTACGATAGAAAGCATCGTCGCGGTATAGGGAATATTATCAATGAATGCTGAAAGTATAACACTCATCCACACGATGATGGTGTAAACCATAAAGGTGGAGCCTGAGCCGAGTGAGGCAATGGCTGAGCCGATAACGTCGATAACACCGGCGTTTTTGATACCGCCGATTACCACGAAAAGACCTGAGAGAAGGACGATGGTATAATAGTCGATCTCTTTAAAGGCGTTTTTTACGATTTTCTTGTTTTTCTTGACGAAAAGTTCACGTATAACACCTACGAGGAAAAAGGCGATACAGAGAATACCGTTTGTGATGTCGGGCTTCCAGAGCTGGCCGGGAGCGGCAGCATCCTTGTAGGGGATGAAGGAAACGGCAATAAGGGAGAGGACTGTGCCCACGAGAAGGTAGGTTGGGAATTTGTCCTCGACTACAGTTCTTCCCTCAAAGGAGATTTTATCTTTATCCTTACGGAACATCCAGACGATGATTAATGCACTTACGATAGCGCCGGCCTGTACTACCCAGAACATACCCACGTGGCCGTCATGAACGAAGAAATCGGAGAAATCCAGATTTGCCGCCTTGGCCAGAAGGATGGAGGTGGTATCACCTACGAGAGTAGCCGCACCCTGTAAATTAGAGGAAACGGCGATGCAGATGATGGCAGGAACAGGTGAGACATTTATCTTTTTGCAGAAGGCGAGTGCTACGGGGGCGATCATAAGCACGGTGGCCACATTGTCCACGAAGGCGGAGACGATGCCTGCGAAAAGAGAGAGTGCGACCACAACCCATTTCATATTGGGCATCTTCGAAATAAGGATGTCAGACATAAGCTGAGGCATCTTTGATTCGATGAAAAGGTAAACGGTACCCATAGTACCTGCTATCATCATAATAACATTCCAGTCGATTTCCGAAAGGGCAGCGCCGACGGAATAACTGTAATTACCTGATGAAAGAGCGAAGAAGCCTTCGCCGAAAAGAGCGGGATTTGACGAAGCGATAATGCCGAGTGTCACGAACACCAGAGCAGAACCGACAGTCACATAAGGTCTGATTTTCTGAAAAGCCAGCATAAGGATGTATGTCACGGCGAAGATAATCAGAGCAGTAATGGTAATAGGACTCATTTTTAAAAACTCCTTAAGATTATTTTCGGGCGTGTCTGTACAAAAAAATAAAACCCACCTGAACTGCAGCGGATTTCATAAAGCCTCGCCTTTTATGTCACAATGCCCCTCAGTGATAAAAGGCACGAAGCCGCAATCCTTATAAATAGAATGCTATTACATTCTATGACAGACTCCACCACTTATCGGGATTGCAGTGAGAATTATACTACACAGTCTTAAAAAAAGCAACGGGTTTGATTAAAAAAGATTAAAAAAATATCGGACTTACCTTTTGCGGGTAGCCGATAGAAAAAATCAAACCGCTGTAAAAGGCCTGAGGCAGATACAGCGGTTTCGGATTATCTTTTTTTACATTTCGCCCTCGTGCTTTTTCGATTCTTTCTTTTCGGGAGTGAGAGCCTTTTCTCCGTTCAGGTACATAGCGACCAGACCGAGAAGCACCATTATTACGGACAGATAGATGATAACGGGGATAACTGTCTTGTAAAGGAAGGTGCAGATAGCTGCAGCCGTATCGCCGCCGATAATGAGTGCAGCCACATAGCCGAAGAAGGTGAGACCGCCCGCAAACAGGCAAATCATGATGCCGTAGCCGAAGATTGTCTTCAGCACAGCCGAAAGCTTTTTACAGAATTCTTTCATAATGTTACCTCCTTATATTCCGAAGACGGGCAGCCAGCCCATCAGGACAGCGACCTGAAGAACGAACTGTGCTACTACCCACCACATGTTATTTTTAAAGGTTTTGCTGAAATCGGACCGTGCGATGGTCATACCGGCATACATACCGAGACCGAGGGGAGGAGTAATGCCGCACATAACGCCGCAGATACAGGGAAGCATAGCGGCAGCCAGAAGTGGGCTTACACCTACGTTTGCCAGAAGGGTGATGAAAACAGGTCCGAAGATAACTACCTGAGATGAGCCGGGAACCACCATACCCATTACACAGGTGATGGCGCAGATAGCCAGAACCATACCGAGCTTACTGAAGCTCCATGAAGCCATAACCTCACCGAGAGCCTCGGCTACACCGAGGTCATCGAACATAGCACCGATCATATAGCCGAACACGCATACTGCGATGGCGGGAGAGATGGTTTTCACACCGTCTGCGAACATCTTTGCCAGCTTGGCGGGGGTAACTGCGGATTTATCCTTGGCGATGAGGCAGGCATAAATGGAGGAAATACCTCCGACGAAAAGAAGCACGGACTTCGAAAGATACTTGGCTCCGTCTGCACCGAGACGCTCCACGAAGAAATTATCGGAGAAGGCAGCGTCAAGAATAAAGGGGAGAAGAATAATGACGGGGAGAAGCATAGCCTGCCAGCCGATTTTCAGGGTTTCCTTAAGGTCGGGGAGGTCTTCCTTTTTCATCTTCTCTACCTTATAATGCTTACAGAAGGCCCATACCATAATGAGACGCTGGGCGATGAACCAAGCGGAGATGCCCCAGAGAACTATCCAGAATTTACCCTGTGAAACTTCCTCCAAGCCGTTAGCTGCAGCATAGGCGGTATAAGCGGCCATGGCTGCCACGATATTTGATGAAGGAGGGATCATATTACCCATATAGCTTGCATTGGACTCGATGTTAGCGGCCAGCTCTGCAGGGAAGCCTGTCTTTTTCATGGCAGGGATGGTGAGAGAGCCTGTAGCCATAACATTACCCGGACCGGAGCCGGAAAGCGCACCCATAAAGGCACTGGCTATAACGGCAGTGTAGCCCGCACCGCCTCTGATACGGCCGATGAAGGAAAGGATAACTGCGATGCAGCTGTCTACGATTTTCGTCTTAGTGAGGATGATTGACATAGAAACGAAGGCAACCATCGAATAAAGCAGTGAGGTGGACAAGCCCTCATTGATATAGTCCAGAACATTCGGCCAGGTACCCGTAACGGCCAGAAGCACCACGAAGGCGAGAAGAACTGCCTCATAAACGGGACGCTTGAAGGCCAGGAACCATATGCAGATAACTGCCAGCATAATGCCTAAATACAGCAAAGATTCCATGGATAAAACTCCTTTTTTATAAATTTTTCGTTATAAGCTTCATTACCTATCTGTTATGAAACTCATTACCAACAAGTTATATTATATATACTTTTCCGGTTATGTCAAGAGTTTTTTCCGATTTTATATTATTTTTAATTTTATGTGACCTTTTTCGGTTGATTTTTTTTCGGCAAAGTGTTATTCTAACATAAGTAAATCATTATAGTATATATAACAATAATTATATAAGGTGGTGAAAAAAGGTGAATTCGAGACAATTACAGTATGCCGTTCTGCTTTCGGAGTCGGGAAATTTTTCTCACGTAGCCGAGAGCCTTAATATCACTCAGCCTGCTCTGAGTAAGCAGATTCTCTCTCTGGAAAAGGAGCTGGGTGTTCAGCTTTTCGACCGTAACCGTAATCCGGTTACTCTGACGGCTGCGGGCGAGCATTTTATCCGTGAGGCCAGAGAGATTCTTTACAGAGAGTCTCAGCTTATGAAATCCATGGAGCAGTTCGGAAGCGGAGACAAGGGGCAGCTGGTTATAGGCATCACACCCTTCCGCAGTGCCTACCTTATTCCCGAAACGGTAAAAAAAGTAAGAGAAAAATTTCCGGGAGTACAGGTGAAGCTTGCCGAGGAGGGCAGTGAAGCACTGAGAAAGAATGCGGCAGAGGGTATGTTTGATTTCGCAGTGGTAAATATGCCCGTGGACGAAAGCGTGCTGGATGCCGTTCTTATCGAGCCGGACAGACTGGCCTTGGTTATACCCGAAAGCATAAAGACTGATTTCAGCGTGTCCGAGGAAACGGATTTTTCTCTCTGTAAGGATATTCCCTTTGTAGTTCTCGGTGCAGGTCAGGAAATGAGGCAGCTTTTCGAAAAGCTATGTATCCATTCGGATGTAAGGCCGCAGATTGCTGCCGAGGTGGTTAATCTCACCAGTGCATGGGAGATGGCCTGTGCGGGAGTGGGTGCCACGCTGCTTCCTCTGCAGTTCGTAAACGGAAAAAGGCACAGAAATGTTACGGTGGTAAAGCTGAAAAACAGCTTTTATCTCAGGCAGCCGGCAGTGGTGGTAAAGAAGGGGCAGTACCTTTCTGCTTATGCACGCTATGCCATAAAGCTGCTGACAAAGGGCGAAGATTGATAATACTATTGCAATTTTTGCCAAATATATGTATAATACTATAATATACTGAAAACTAACACAAAGGAGATGCAGAAGAATGGACCCTATCAAGGTTGACTTCACAGGCGGCAAGGGTGAAAGCAAGGGCAGCGGCAAGGCTGCATATCTTGTGCCCAAAAAAGCCGGATTAAAATTACTCATAAGCATTATCGGTACTGTTATCGGTGCCGTGGTCGCATATTACTTTATGCTTCCTCCCATGAATTTCAAAAGCACGGACACCTATATGTATTTCGGTGTGGTAGCTGCCATTTTCGTAGCACTGCTCAATATCACCTCGGGTGCTATGATGAAGCCCGAATACACTGAGTACGTAAAGAAAAAATCTATCATCCCCGGTATTTTTATCGGTATTCTCGTGGTAGTGGTGGCTATCGGTATGGCGGTTTCCTCCGTCTTTTTCAGAGCCAAGACCTACAGTAAGATTATCGATGTAAACGAAAATACGAACTTTGCCGAGGAAATACAGGAGGCAGATTTCTCCTCTGTTCCCGTTCTCGACACGGCAGCAGCAAGCGTTCTGGCAAACAGAACTCTCGGTGACCTTTCTAAAATCGATAAGGTTTCACAGTTTGAAATCGCAACAAGCTTTACACAGATTAACTATAAGAATTCTCCCGTAAAGGTAACCACTCTTTCCTACGGCGATGTTTTCAAATGGCTAAAGAATACAGGTGAAGGTCTTCCCGGCTATGTTATCGTAAATATGGTTACCCAGAAAAGTGAGCTCGTTCTCCTGCCCGAGGGAGAATATATCAGATATTCCACCACCGAGCATTTCTCAAAGTACCTTATGAGACATGTCCGCTTCGCATATCCCACCTATATTTTCGACACTCCCAGATTTGAAATCGATGAAAACGGTGATCCCTACTGGCTCTGTCCCGTTCTGGATAAAACTATCGGCCTTTTCGGCGGTACTGATGTAAAGGGTGTAGTTATCGTAAACGCCATCACCGGCGAAATGGTGGAATACACTGTTGAGCAGGTGAGAGACAGCAAGGAGCTGCAGTGGATTGACGGTATCTATTCAGACTCTCTTCTCATCGAGCAGTTCAATTACTACGGTCAGTATCAGAAGGGCTTCATAAACTCCATTCTCGGTCAGGACGGCGTAAGAGTGGCCACAGAGGGCTCCAACTATCTTGCTCAGAATGATGACGTTTATATGTATACGGGTGTTACCTCTGCCGGTAATGACCAGGCTATCATCGGCTTCGTTCTCGTAAATATGAGAACAAAAGACGCATCCTTCTATGAGGTATCCGGCGCCAAGGAATATTCGGCTATGTCCTCTGCACAGGGTGACGTTCAGGACTATTCCTACAATGCTACCTTTCCCATTCTTCTCAATATCAGCGGTCAGCCCACCTACTTTATGTCTCTTAAGGATGCTGACAGTCTCGTTAAAAGATTTGCTATGGTTAATGTGCAGAATTATCAGGTGGCCGTTACCGGTGTGACTATCGCAGAGTGTATGGAAGAATATGTGGAAAAGCTCGAGCATAACAATATCAGAATCGATGTGGATATCGAGGATATCATCGACGCTACAGACACAGAAAATCAGCAGAGCGGTGCAGTTACTCCTGCTGAAAAGGACGTAACCGTAAAGGGCGAAATCACCGACATCAGAACGGCAGTTATGAACGGTGAAAGCGTTTACTACATCGAGCTCGGTGAAAGCGGCATTTATTACACGGTCAAAGCTTCAGACGAGCCCGCAGTGGTTATTATGAATAAGGGGCAGACGGTAAAAATCACTTACTCCGCTGCTGAGGACAGTGAAGAACCCGAAAAGGGTGATATCGTGGCTGCCAAAGAAATAAACTGAAAAAATAAACCGGCTGCTGCATTGCGGCAGTCGGTCAGTTTTTGATTAAATCATTCTCTCGGGGGAGATGAAAAAATGAAATTATCGCTGATAGTTCCCTGCTATAACGAAGAGGGTAATGTAGAGAAATTCTTTGACCTTGTAAACGAGGTTTTCGAAGGCAAGGTAGAGGATTATGAATTCGTATTCGTAAACGACGGAAGTAAGGACAGTACCCGTGAAAGGCTCAGAGGTCTTTATTTTGATAAAAATGAAAAAAAGAATATTCAGGTCATCTCCTTCAGCCGTAATTTCGGTAAGGAGGCTGCCATTTATGCAGGCCTTTCCAGGGCTAAGGGTGACCTTATGTGCATTATCGATGCGGACTTACAGCAGAGACCTGAGGTGGTGCTCGAAATGCTCGAGGTTATGAAAAGTGACGACGATATCGACTGTGTTACCGCCTGTCAGGAGGAAAGAAAAGAGGGTAAGCCTGTTTCCTTCCTCAAGACACTCTTTTATAAGTGTATAAATCTTATTTCTGAGGTGGATTTCGTTCATAACGCTTCGGATTTCCGCCTTTTCAGAAGAAATGTGGCAGATGCTCTTTTGCAGATGAAGGAATATCACCGCTTTTCAAAGGGTATGTTCAGCTTCGTAGGCTTCCGCACGGAGTATATTCCCTACACCGTAGCCGAAAGAGAAAGCGGTGAAAGCAAATGGAGCCTTTTTAAGCTTATAATGTATGCTCTTGAGGGTATTCTTGCCTTTTCCACGGCTCCTCTGAAAATCTCGCTTGGAACCTCCGTCGCATTCTTTTTCTTTGCCTTTCTGTGCTCTGTGGGTTCTTTCTTGTTTTCTACGGCACTCACGGCTGTACTGCTGAGAATAATGGCTACGGTTTTTCTTGTGGGCGGAGCCATACTTTTAAATCTGGGAATTATCAGTCTGTATTTGTCTAAAATATATGTGCAGAGCAAAGACAGACCTGTATATATTTTAAAGGAACATCTGGACTATGAAGAAACTGACTGAGCTTTTTATAAAATATAAAGAACTGATAACCTATGTTTTTTTCGGCGGACTGACTACGGTGGTCAATTTCGTGATTTACTGGCTATTCAGTAAGCTTCTGGGCGAGAATTTTTATTATATAACCAATGCAATAGCCTGGTTCTTTTCTGTCTGCTTCGCCTTTATTACCAATAAGCTTTTCGTTTTCGAGTCAAAGAGTACGGCACCGAAAACAGTAATAAAGGAGGTATCCGTATTCTTCAGTGCCAGAGTTTTCAGCTTTTTCGTCGAGGAAGGCGGTCTGATACTTCTGGTGTGGGTTTTAGGCTTCGGAGAGTATTCCCTTGAGCTTTTCGGCACTGAGATAAACGGGCAGTATATTGCCAAAATTTTAGTCGGTGTAATCGTGGTGCTGATAAATTATTTCGTGAGTAAATTTGCGGTGTTCAGAAAAAGCAAATCTGATTAACCCACGGAATTATTACTGCGTGAGGCAGAAAAATCTCTTATATAACACATAAAAGTAAAAACAGATGTATTTCAGCTGATGTCAGCTTTAACACATCTGTTTTTTGCTTGTGGCGGATGCGACAGCTTTTAAATTTCCAGTCCGTTCATACAGCGTATGACTCTGAACACCTGCTCGGCCGTGTCTGCCATATTTGCCGAGGCAGTACTTTTATTCATAGCCTCCTCTAAGGTGGTAACACCTCTTACTATGGGGAAGAAGGCGTCGATGCCCTTTCCGTTGCAGTAAACCGCATCCTCAGTCACGGCACCCGAAAAGGCTATTACGGGCTTGCCGTGCTTTTTTGCTTTCATAGCCACGCCGCCGGGAGCCTTGCCCATAACGGTCTGACTGTCTATTCTGCCCTCTCCGGTAATGACGATGTCGGAGCTTCTGATTTTATCCTCGATGTGTATTTCGTCGAGAATAAGCTCGATGCCGCTTAAAAGCTCACCGCCGAGAAAGGTCCTGAAGGCGAAGCCGAGACCGCCCGCCGCACCTGAGCCGGGGAAGGTCTGGTCTGAAAGAGGTCTGATTATTTTTGCTTTTTCAGCCAGTCGGAGAAGGTAAGAGTCCATCTCCTTCACACTTTCAGCCGTGGCCCCCTTCTGAGGACCGAAGACCGCACTGCAGCCGTTTTCACCGCAGAGAGGGTTTGTAACATCGCAGGCTATACGGAAGCTGCAGCCGTGCAGCTCCGTTCTCACACCTTCATCGCTTATACGGTCGAGAAGGCTGAGTCCCTTAGCGCCGAGGGGGATGTCTCTGCCGCTTTTGTCGAGTAAGGCGAAGTCCAGAGCCTGCAGCATACCGGCACCGCCGTCGTTTGTGGCACTGCCGCCGATACCTATAATAAAGCTGCGGCAGCCCCGACCGAGAGCATCTATTATCATTTCGCCCACACCGTAGGTGGTAGTGAGCAGGGGGTTCAGCTCCTCTTTTTTCAAAAGGGTTATACCGGCTGCCGAGGACATTTCCATCAGTGCCGTGCCTTCACGGGTAATGCCGTAGCTGCAGCTTATCCGTCTGCCGAGCGGATCGGAAGCCTCTGCCGTTACCCTTTCTGCTCCGAGCGCGGACATAAGAGCCTCTACGGTGCCCTCTCCGCCGTCGGCTACGGTAAGCACCTCGCATTCCGACTCGGGATATACTCTTCTGATTCCTTCTGCTGCGGCCGTTCCTGCTTCGAGAGAGGAAAGACTGCCCTTGAAGGAATCGATTGCTATTAAAACTTTCATAATGTCACCTTAGAACATATCAGGAGATAAAGAAACGTCTGATTTTTTCTTTCGTGCCGAGGGGCGATTTTCCGAAGTCTGCTCTGTCCTCTGCAGAGGGAATAAACACTTCGTCGGAGCAGGCCTCTGTGTCTGCGAGAGGAATAAGCTGCGGAGAGGATAAAAATTCGCTTCTGTTAGTTTCCAGAGCTACCCTGATTCCCATATCCGTCAGCTTTTTTATAAATTCCCTTTCTATGTCGCTTTCCTCATAGCGGTTAGAAAAGGTAAAGGCGAAACGGTCTCCCACGGATGCGGCACCGCAGCGGCAGCCGTTTACGAGTCCGGGGCCCGTGAAAAACGAAAAGCTTTCTATATGCTCCTTCATCTCCTCGGGAACAGACACGGGGCCGAGATTTGACAGAAGAGCGGAGGTAGAGTATTCCGCACCGAAGAAAAAGCTGACCTTGACTGCCGTGTTTTTTATTATAAGGGGAACGAAGCGCAGCAGTACGGTTTGCAGCTTTACGGTCTGGGTTATGTAGGCGTGGAGAAAATCTCTGTTGTTTGCCGCTCTCAGCTGCTCCGAAACGGCTCTGACTATTTCTTCGAAGCTGTATTCTTTTTTTCGCGGGCTTATTTTTACCGTCAGGCAGATTACGAAATTTCTCAGCGAGACAGTGGGAAAGGCCTTTCTCAGATTTACGGGAATCTGCACAGAAACGTCCTTTTGCCTTTTGCACTCGGAAAGCTGCTTACGGTAGTGAATGTCTGCCAGAATCGCAGCCAGAAGCTCCGTCACCGTAACAGAGTAGCTTTTGCTCAGAGCGTGAAGCTCACTGAAGGACATAAGCACAGTGGTGTAATGGCTCATATGGGCGGGCAGGGCAGTGCCTTTTTTATGGTATGCGGGTGTTTCCAGAAGCTTACAGGTTTTATCAGAGGTGGCATATAGCTCATAGGGATCTGCGTATTCCTCCGCCTTTGCCTTTTCATTTACATCCAGCACGGAGGGTGCGTGAGAGATATCATAGCCTCTGAGACGAAGATATTCACCTGCGAGAGTGCAAAGAAAGACAGAGGCACCGTAGCCGTCACACAGAGCGTGGTACACATCGATGCTGATGCGGCTTTTATGGTAGAAAATCCTGAAAAGGTAGCCGTTGTTTTCTTTGAAATTTATCCTGTAGCAGAAATTTTTTACGTCGTGTCTGACGGGACATTCCTTTTCGTTTCTTTCGAAATAGTCGGCAAAAAGACTTTTTCTGAGTCTGACCTTAAGGCTCGGTATTCTGTCCAGAGTACGCTTCAGGGCTTCTTTCAGAGTGTCGGGCTCTATGTCCTCCTTAAGCTGAACGGACATACGGAAAACATTTGACCATTTCTCAGAGTTCTGTCCGGGAAAAATCTTGCCTGCATTGTCGAGAGGAAGCCACTCAAAGGATTTTTCTGTCATATGATATATCCTTTCGGTTTATTTTTATCTTTACCTTTCTATTATACTATAAGCTGCCGCCTCTCTGCAATAATTTTTAAAAAGAAATATTATTCGGCTTTTCCGTAAAATAAAGTCATAAGGGCGACACTTCATAAGGAATTTAAGCCTTAAAATTCGCCATTTTTGCGAATTACTGCGTTAAAAATGCTCGTAATCCGCAAGGATTACTGCGCTTTTTGCCTTGTTCTTCATCAAAACTATCTGAATTTTAAGGTACAAAGCAGTTTTTATTGAGATATTTTTTTGGTTTGAGGAAGTGACAAGGGGCTGTTGAAGTAAGATGCAGAAGGCGTTTTCTTCGCTCCGAAGATGTATGATTATACCTCGAGAGGGCGAAAAAACGTCTAAAAAAGCAAATATTTATTATATGCAACACCATATTATTCCGTAAAACAATTAAA
>SVPD01000023.1 GCA_015066045.1 Oscillospiraceae bacterium | reverse complement strand
ATAGTTTTGATGAAGAACAAGGCAAAAAGCGCAGTAATCCTTGCGGATTACGAGCATTTTTAACGCAGTTATTCGCAAAAATGGCGAATTTTAAGGCTTAAATTCCTTATGAAGTGTCGCCCTTCGAGTGTCGGTATTTTTTTGAAATCAATAACAGAGATTCGAACAAGGAGGGAGCGAATCTGACGAAACCGCACATAAAATCTCTCTGCTGATTCTTTTGATTTTTTGTTAATATGTTGAATTTTTTGTTTCGGAGTGATATAATCTGTCTTATCGGGAGGTGTTCGTTATGAAAAAAACTGTTTGTTTTTTTGTGAGTCTTCTTTTCCTGCTTGTTACAGGCTTGTCCTGTGCTTATGCAGCAGATGAATTTACTGTTTCTCAGGTTGAAGAAATGCTGCAGAATATTGACACTCTTCAGCAGATGCAGGATAAAAGAAGCAAATATACCGCCAGCGGACATTATGACATCAATACTACAAATACGACTACTATTTCCAAACACAATAGCGCACGGACAGGCTATGAAGCTTATGTGGCCGATATGTTTGAAAAAAGAGCTGAGGCTCAGAAGGCCTATGATGCTTTGAGCGACGAAGAAAAGGCTCAGCTTGATTCCTCATTGGTTGCAAAGCTCAGTGACGAGCTGCCGACCTCTTATCTGATAAAGGAGTATGCCGTTACCCCCGCTAATAATGAGTACTCATATGAAGCCATAGATGCTGAGTCGGGCTATGCCTATGAGGTCGGAAACTATATGATTTCAGGCAGCATCCCTCAGTCCTTCATTCTCGTCGATACTTCTGACGGTGCCACATCCTGGACTCCGAGCGGTGAATATATTTACGGTGAAAGTAACTATATTGTTACCTATTGCTGCGACAAGGAAACCGGTCTTGAATACGGAACTCACTATAAGCAGGTCAATCTTGAAGACAGTGGCTATTTTGACGAAGCTGAGGCGCAGAGCATCAGAGCAATCATCGAGAGCTCCTATCCTTTTGTTACAATGGACGAAATGAAGGAAAAGCTTAAAAGCAGCGGTATGGATGGGGATTTGGTTGACAGTCTTAACCGCGCAGATCTGATTTCAGCCGTTCAGATGGCCGTATGGTCTTACGCAAACGTAAACGATGCCGCAGCTGAGGGACTTGAGTATTTTGCCTCGATTGACATACCGAGAAATACGGGCATATATTTTACTCCTCTCCACGATTACACAAATGAAATGTGGGAGTGGTACCCCGGAAAAAGAACGAGAACCTTTGACACCCGTGTACAGTACCGTGTAAACACTCTTGCGGAATATCTCTGTAATTTAGAACCCGTAACTCCGTCTCATGACCAGATTGTCATTTCCGAGCTTGAGGTAGTGAAAACCGAGCTGATTGATGAGGATGACGGCTTATACCATATTACGATGTATATAGCTCTCAACGGCGGAGGAAACGAGGAGGACGAGCTTAAAATCCACGCCACAAGCTATAGTCAGAATGAAGACGGAACCGTTTCAGTCACTGAAAGGTCGGAATGCAGGGCTGAGTGCATTGATGGCATATATACAATCACAACCCACGCCAAAGACGGTGATATGATAGAAATTACTGTTGACGGAAAGCAGAAGCTTTCAAAGGGTGCATACTTTTATGATCCGGAGGGCGGACGAGAAAAATCTCAGTCTCTTGTAGGTATGAGCGAGGGTGTAACCTCTGTCAGTGCCACCAAAAATACATATTTCATTGCTGAGCTTGCAAACATTCCTGTTCAGGACATAGAAATTCCCGAAGCAGAAAAAGAGCTTAAGCTCAAGTCCGGAGAAACCGTTCAGCTCGCCGTTACCGTTAAGCCCGAAAACGCAACCAATAAAGAAATTATCTTCTCTACAAGCGATACGTCAGTTGCATCCGTTGATGAAAAAGGCAACATCGTTGCAGTGGGTGAAGGTACGGCTGTTATCACCGTTATTTCAGCGGATAAGCCCTCTGTAAAGAAAGAAATTACGATAACGGTAGCACCTGAAAATACCAAGCCTGCTACCAAGCATTACATCGTGTTCGGCAAGACTGAAAAAATCGGTTGGTACAGTGTTTCACTCGACGGCGGCGAAAGCTTTCAGATTGTGTTCGGCAATTCCAACCTTGAGGTTGCTGAAGGCACAGAGCTGATAATAAGAGCCAACGATGTTTTCGGAGATCCCTTTACCTTCTATATAAACGGTAAGGCCGTGAAAACGGACGAAAACGGTTATGTCAGAGTTACCGTTGACGGATATATGCTGATAGGAGCATTGGGCATTCCCGATATTGAAATCCCCGATGCAGAAGAATCTCTTAACCTCTTTCAGCGAATCATAAAAGCCTTCAGGGACTTTTTCGCTTGGATTGCAAGCTGGTTCAAATAAAAAGCATTTGCTGATAAACAGGCTATACCGAATACAAACGGGATGTAAAAAACGTCAGTTTTTTACATCCCGTTTTCATTTATGTCAGCAGGCCATAATTATCTCAACCCGATGAGCTTTACCGTCCCACTCTGCAAAGGGCTCACACTCTTTACCGTCAAGGAAGAATTTATGGATTTTATTACCGTACCCGTGTAGCTTAACCGAAAAATACTGACCTCTGATTTTAATTCCCGATAGCTCAGAGTCTTTCAGCCTTTCGGGAACGCAGGGTGCAAAGCGGATGCCTTTTTCCTCTGTACTAATTCCGAAAACTCCGTGAATAAATGCCCCGATATAGCAGGTGGCTGACCAGGTCTGGTCACGGCAGGAATCCCACACTCTGCCTGTCTGCCAGCCCCCGAAGGCCTTTCCCGTATATGGACTGTAAATTTCAAACAGTCTGTATTTGCTACCTCTGAACAGGCGGGTTATTCTTTCTGTCTCTTCGCCGACGAAATCGTAAAGACCGCATTTCGCTGCCGCCTCGATTATCAGACCGTTCAGAAAGGGCCATATCACATTGTTGTGTCTGCCGGGCTTATCATCACCGTAAAGCCCCTCAAAGGGCGGCAGGATTGAAGCTGCACCCGCATCGGAAATCACGAGGCTTTCGAAAATCATCCTCTTTTTTTCTTCGGGACAGATGTCGAAAAGCACGGCAAGGGCGTGTCCGCTAAGCTCCTGAGAATTATCAGTCTTGCCGTCAGGAAAAATAATATATCTGTAACGGTTAAGGCTGTCGCTCCAGAAAAGACGGTTGACTGCAGCTTTCAGTTCTCTGTGGTATGCCCGTGCCTCCTCTGCTTTTTCCCTGAATCCGAGATGCTCCGAAATCTTTCCGTAAATGCGGTACGCCTCGCAATAAAGACAGTTTGTGCTGAGACACATTATTGTTTCCACTGCAGGATGAGACGGTGCAAAGGAATCCTTCAGCCCCGACTGATGACAGGACAGGGGATAGCCGGAAATCCCGTCGTTAAAAAATGAGCCTCCGACGAAAAGGCCGAACTTTACGTTGAACCTGTTTTTACGGTGAGTCCGGAGAGCTCTGCCGATTATTCCGTGGGCAACGCTGAGAAAGTCCTCGTCGCCCGTGGCAAGATAATAGTTATATGCGCCTACGGACCACACTATCTGATCCCAGGTCTGAACATCAGGCTGAATTACAGGCTCACCCCTTCCGTTGACATCGCAGACTGCAAAAAGAGTGGTACGAGATACCTCGGGGAAGATGAAATTCATAGCCTGCCAGGTATTGACCGAAGCGTCACGTGTCCAGGGCGTTTTATAGTTTCTGCCTGCACGGAGCATATAGCGGTGGCTTAAAAGTCCTGTTTTGTTATAGCGTCTGTAACGGCAGCGCACGGTATTTATATTGACTGCATTGTGTATGGCGGCATCAAAGCAGCGGGCAATGTCGGACTCCTGTGTGCTGAGCCTGAGAGGAACTTTTTTTCTCATCAGAATTCTCCTTGCAGTTAAACTTACTTGGTTAGGGTGACGAGTATAATCCGAACCCGCCCAAAAGCGTGAATTTTCGCAGCTTTTCGGCATTTCGGTTTTGAAAGGCGTCAGCCTGTCGGCACCCTCAATATCCAAAAATCCCGTAAAAAACGGGGTTCAGATTATGCTCGCCACCCTAAAGAATATCATAAAAAGTGCGGTATGTAAAGGAAAATAAAGTCACTTTCTTTTTATCGCAGGCAAATGAAAAAGCGGAATGCTACTGTGCTGACACAGGAACACTCCGCTTTATTCGCCGACGAGTGGAAAGGAAGCATTTCTTTAAAATGTGAAATAACATCATAATAATGCGTTAAAAATCACCGATATGCGTCAGCATTATCGGTGATTTTTGCCTTTTCTTGCAAAGCTATTTCGCATTTTAAAGTACTTCGCAGTTTCGTAAGAACTGAAAATTTCTTGTATTGAAGCCACAAAACGCAGCAAGGCTGTCGCCTTGCGAGGCTTCCCCGCAAAAATACAGGGATTTTTGTTCGAGAAACAAATACTTCCTTACCACTCGTCGGCGTTAACTGGAGATGAGATTTTTATTTTGCTCTTATGCTCCGAAAAGCTGATTGAGATAGTATGCAGCCTCTGCCTTGGTGATTTCTGCACCGACATTGAAGCTCTTTGATGCGAGAATCTTATAGGTAAGAGTGAAGGCCTTAAAGAAGGTTACAAAGCCTTTTTTAACCGATGCGCCGAGAAGCGTAATTGCGAAGGCTATAGCTCCGACCTCACCGCTGTCCTCACTTCTGTCATCGCTGCCGTTTAAGACATTTACCGCATTGATAAGCTCGCCTCTGGTGAGAACTTCGTTCACACCGAATTCGGTTTCCGATTTGGGTGCAAGAATACCGTTTAAGAGGCAGAATTCGATGTCACTGTAGTATTTATTTCCGGGAGTAACATCAGAGTATTTGCCGTAGATTTCCTTGCTGGGGAGTGCTTCGATAATCTTGTTTGCTATAAATTCGTGGCCTGCAGCATCGGGATGACTGTCAACATAGGTGGTACCGTCGGTGTCTACATAGGTATAGCCGAAATTTTTGGCACCCTCTATCATGGGAGCATTGCCTACGCCCATAATGAAATCGACGATGAGTGTCATTGCCTGTGCGGTTGCTTCGTTGGTTTCGGCTACGGGAATCTTTTCGCCCTCTACACCGTTATAGTCGTAGTATTTACCCTTGAGGCTGTTATCGCTCATACCGACTACCATAAGAGTTACATCGGGATTAAGGTCATAAATGTCCTGAATCATAATGTCCCAGTTGGTGTAGAAATTGCTCAGACCGTATTCGAGAGCCTCGGGAAGAGCCATAAGAAGGGCGGGAAGAGCACCTGCGATGTGTGCGATCTCCACTGCCTTTTCGATAGTGGCAAGGTCAAAGGGACCTGCCTTGAATGCCTCTGCCAGATCGTTGATGTATTGGTCAGCTACGTTTTCATCTCTGAGTATTTTTTCTATAACCCAGCGAAGATAAGCACCCCAGTCGTTACCTCCGATGCCGAGAGTGATGAGGTCTGCTTCTGCGATAGCTTCCTTAAACTGCTTTCTGAAATGCTCTGAGCCGGGAAGAAGATATTCACCGCACTCTGCGCAGTACTGGTCCTGATAGGCATAAAGGTGGCTGGGCCAGAAAAGATATTCGTCTGTGCAGGTTTCTTTGAAATCGTCCTCTAACATATAGCGCATTTCGATGGTTCTGTAGCCGGGACCTGCTAAAGCGGTCATGGACTTGTCAGCGATAATGGCATTGGCGATAACATCGGCATAAGAGCCGGGAACTCTGCAGTAGGTGGTTTCATTGTACAGGTCGTTGAAATGTGCGTCGTTTTCGCTCACCTCGTCACGGTAGCCGCAGGCTACACTGTCACCGAGAAGAACATAGTTTTCGTACTGTCCGTAGTGTGCTGCCACCGCATCCTGATTAAGGCCTGCAGCAAAGCATACGAAGGAGCCTGAAAGCATTAACAGTGCGAGGCCTGTTGCGAGTGTTTTTCTGATAAATTTTCTCATTTTCTTACCTCCGTGTATTAATAAATATTAAGACTTTGTTAAGCCGCTATAGATAATATCATAACAGTGCCTTTAAGTCAAGAGAATCAGATGAGTGAGCAGAGGATTTTTTTGCGATGACGGAAAAATCCTTTATACAATAAAGAAAAAAAGGCTTTTTCAGTCTCGATTTTGCTTCGTTTGCTGCACCACATACTGAGAAAATGTCGTATTGTTGCATAATTTTGACGGAAAAATTATATTTTTTATTTTGCAGAAAAGACATTGTTTTAACAAAATGTTAATGGTATAATAACATAGAAATAAAAAGGAAAGAGGCAATGTGTTATGAAAAAGTTAATTTCAGTTATTCTGGCACTTGTTATGCTTTTCACTCTGATGGCACCCTGCGCATCTGCAGTGACGGAGGAAAGGCTACCCATCGTTTACATAAGAGGTAACGGTGAGACCATCTACGGTCCTGACGGAAATCCCGTAGGTGCCCGCCTGGAGGATATGATGGGCGAGGGCGAGGACGGCATAGCCGGTGTGGATAAGGATGCTATCGTGGAGGCAGCGGTAAACATCCTTCTTCCTCTGCTTACGGAAGGTCTTATTTTCGACAAATGGGACACTTACGGCAGAGCAATCTACGATGAAGTCGCTCCGCTTTTCAAAAATGCGGCTCTTGACTCGGAGGGTAATTCTCCCGAGGGCGTGGGCGTATCTCAGGAAAGATTGAAGCAGTCTGAGGCAAAGTCCAAAACAGACACTAAGTATTATAACCTTTATGATTATGAGTTCTGCTTTGACTGGAGACTTTCTCCTTATGACCATGTAGACAGACTGGATGAATACATCCAGAACATAAAGGCTGCTACAGGTAAAAGTCAGGTATGTATTTACGTAAGATGCTTCGGCGGCTCTCTGGCTATGGCATACTTGGAAAAATACGGCAGTAAAAAAGATGTGGCCAGAGTTATGTTCACCGATGTCCTTTCTAACGGTACAGCCGTTGTAAGTGACGCTTTCAGCGGAAAGGTAGAGTTTGACGCTGCTTATGTGCAGAGATATCTCGGCCAGCTCGAGCAGTGCGATGCTCTCGATGTAGGTCAGGGCTTTACTCTTACAGGCCTTACAAACGAAATCGTTTTCAAAACTCTCGATCTGTTCACTAAGACCGGTACTGCTGATATGCTTCTTGACGGTGTAGAGGGGCTTTACGAAAAGCTTTACAAATCTCTGCTGCCTGCCCTTTGCTTCGCTACGGGTATAGCTACACAGGTCAATTACTGGACCTGCGTTTATGAGGAAGACTTTGATGCTGCTCTCGACGTTATGTTCGGCAGCGAGGAGGCACAGGAGGCTTATCCCGGTGTCATCAGAAAAATCAAAGAATACAGAGAAAAGGTAACATCTAAGCTGCCTGAGCTTTATAAAACCTTCAGCGAGGATTACGGTATCCGTATCGGTGTTTCTGCTAAATACGGTTATATGAATGTTCCCTTTATCGAAAGCATGCACGATATGACCGATTCTCTTGTTTCAGTAAAGGATGCCGCCTTTGGTGTTACCTGCGCAGACATAAACACGGTGCTTTCAGATAAAGATATCGCAGGTGTGGACGAAAAGTATATTTCTGCGGACAGAAAGATAAATACCTCCACCTGTATTTTCCCCGAGACCACATGGGTAATAAAGAATGCACACCATGACTGCTGGGAGCTCAGCGATGCGATAGGTCTTCAGTTCCTCAGAAGCAAGGATATGACAGTCGATTCTTATGCACAGTATCCCACATTTATGAGATTCTATGAGGAGACGAGAACCTATGAGCCTCTCACCACGGAAAACTGTGAGGATTATGACTGGTATTCTCTGGCAGAGGATGAGCCCACCACAGAATCAATTCTCGTTTCTATGATGCGTTGGTTCAAAATGATTTTCGAGATTCTTACCAAGCTTCTTAAGGGTGAGCTGGAATTAGGCTCTCTTCTTAACAAGGATGCATAAAAACTAATATAAGTAAAAGCCACTGTGTCAGCTGATACAGTGGCTTTTTTTCAGTTAGAGAGCGGAAACAGAAAGCGGGGGGCCAAGCTCTGTATACAGAGTGCCGAGGCTTCGCCTCGGCTGACCGCATGCGGTCACTTGGCCCCCCGCATAGCTGCAGTGCGTAAAGGGTAAAAAACTGACTTATAAGTTTTTATTATCAGATTACCTCGATAGTATATCCGTACTCGTATTTTGTGCCCTTATGCATGATATAGGGCTCTCTTAAGCAGGCGTTACCCGGTGTGTCACCGCCGATACCTCTCTGCATAA
Source organism: Oscillospiraceae bacterium (assembly GCA_015066045.1). Classification (GTDB taxonomy): domain Bacteria; phylum Bacillota; class Clostridia; order Oscillospirales; family Acutalibacteraceae; genus UBA6857. The sequence goes on along the minus strand of SVPD01000023.1, from coordinate 26,330 downwards.
GGTCGATGCATACTGTAGTGAAGTCCTTGTGCTTGAGAGAGTGGATGTGGGTTGCCTCGTCGAGGTCATTGATTGTGTAGTGGTGGCAGTTGATGGCGAAGGGAGTCTCACCCTTTTTGGTAAAGCGGAGACCTGCACCCTCTTTATTTTTAATCTCCATCATTCTGACATCCGTTCTGTGACCGTTTTCCTGAGGACGCATATAGTGATGCTCCATGTCGGTGACGCTCATTTCGTGCATAGCGATTCTGGCACCTGTTTTACGGTCGATGTGGTTTTCCTGAGGACCTCTGCCGTACCATTTTACCTGATCGTATTCACGGTCAAGAGTGAGGAGAGTACCGAAGCGGACCATATCCATGCCTGCAGTACCCTTGTGTACTACATCGATTTTGCCGTCGGGATAAACGGTATAGGTCATCATAACATCCTTGAGACCTAATACTGAAACCTTGGTTTCGATGTAAGCCGTGTGGCTGTAGCGGTGTACCATGGTTGCCTTGGTTTTGAGTGTGTCCGTGGCCTTCTTCCACAGGAAGAGGGGATGGAGAGGAATGAGAGGCGGAACGAAGTTAAAGAAGTCGATATCGTTATCGGTGAGAGCTCTGTAATAGTTGGGACGCAGCTCGCCTCTGAGATATTCCTTGCCGTCCTTTACCAGAGAAGTAAGCAGACCGTTTACGAAGGTGTAGGTGAAGTCCTTACCGTTGACGGTGAAGCTCTTTTCAGTGCCCTTGATGTTTACCTTGTCCTCGTATTTGATTTCAGGCCTTGCATCCTCTTTTTTGATAAGGAACTGGTCGAAGCCGTGCTCGTAGCCCGCCTTAGCGAAGCGGCAGTCCTCTCTTCTGACATACGAGAAGGTGATAAAGGTTTCGCCCTCGGGCATGGAGTCAAGAGCATAATCCACGCTGAATTCCATCTCGGAAAGACCTTCTAATTTTTCGAAAAGGTCACGGGGAAGAGCGTTTTCTGAGATTGCTCTGCCGTTTTCTGTGATTACATACTTGATGTCGAAGTCGGAAAGGTCAGAGAAAAGCTGCTTGTTTTTCAGCAGATATCTGCCTTCCTTGATGTTTATTGCCTTTACCTCGATTTCGCAGTAAACCTTTCTTACCTCGTGGATGCAGGGATGCACCTTTCTGTCAGCGGCGATGATGCCGTTTGCATTGAAGTAGATGTTACTGCCGGTGATGGCGCAGGTGTTATAGGGGGGCTTTATCCACAGATCCTTTTCGTTGTAGTCTGTGCCGTAAAGCCACATATCCTCGCCCTGCTCGTTTTTCTTATGTATAGCCTGGTCCACGAAGTCCCAGATATAACCGCCGCAGAGATTGTCGTATTTTTCGAAAGCATCCATATATTCACGGAAATTACCCAGACTGTTTTCCATAGCGTGAGCATATTCGCAGAAAACTACCGGCTTGGTATAAAGCTCTTTGGAGATAGGCTTACTGTCAGCGGCCAGAGCGTTTGCTATATTGTCGAACCAAGTGATGGTAAGAGGCTCTCTGTTACCTAATTTTTCTACCTGATCCTCTGTGGGATACATACGGCTGATAACGTCACTCTTTGTGAAGTCGAAATCACCCTCGTAGTGGAACTGACGGGTGGAGTCGAGCTTCAGTGCGGCCTGCTTCATACGCAGGAAATTGCTTCCGTCGCCTGCCTCGTTACCGAGAGACCACATAAATACGCAGGCATGGTTTCTGTCGCGCAGAACCATTCTCTCCATTCTGTCTACTACGGCATCCGTCCACATGGGGTTGTCACCGGGCACGTTCTTTCTTCTTACGCCGTGAGTTTCCAGATCACATTCGTCCATAACATAAAAGCCGTATTCATCGCACAGATCGTAGAAGCGGGGATCGTTGGGATAGTGGCTGGTACGGATAGAGTTGATGTTGCTTCTCTTCATAATGTCAAGATCCTGAATATATCTTTCGTCAGGAACTGCCCAGCCGTGGTCGGGATCGAAGTCGTGACGGTTTACACCTCTGATGAGGAGAGGCTTGCCGTTTACGAGGATTTTTTCACCCTTGATTTCTATTTGCTTGAAGCCTATACGGATTGCCTTGTAGGTAACGGCACCGTCACAGGTGATTTTAAGCAACAGAGTGTAAAGGACGGGCTTTTCGCTTGACCAAAGAACAGGCTTTTCTATAAACTGCTTGAAATTGAGCTTGTTTTCGCCCTTTACGGTTACGAGCTCGGTTTTGCCGATGAGAGTGGGCATACCTGCCGTCAGCAGGGCGGCCTCGAACTCAGCCGTCTTTCCGCCGTCGGTGTAGTCCTTTATGAGAACCTCCAGATTAACATAAGCGTCGGTATAATTGTTTACGAGCTCTGTGCTTACGAAAAAGTCACGGAGCGCTACCTTGGGCTCACTGTAGATATAAACCTCACGGTAAATACCGGAAAGGAACCACATATCCTGGTCCTCTAAATAGGTACCGTCTGTGTAGCGGTAAACCTCTGCGGCTACCTTGTTTTCGCCGGCAGTCACATAATCTGTGATGTCAAATTCGTGGGGAGTGTTTGAGCCCTGTGAATAGCCGACATATTTTCCGTTTACGTAAACGGAAAGACCTGCCTTGACTGCACCGAAGTGAAGGAAAATCTGTCTTCCCTCCCATGAGGCGGGTACATTAAATGAGGTTCTGTGAACGGCTATTTCCTGTCCTTCCACATCGATAGAGGGAATCTTGCTTTTTTCGATGCTGATGCAGTTGGGGAAGGAATTGGCATAATACCAGGGCTTGGTGTAGTCCTTCTGCAGCTGCCATACACCGGGGATGGTTATATCCTCCCATTTACTGTCGTCATAATCGGCGGCCTTAAATTCCTCGGGGAGCTCGCCTACACCCTTGCTCCAGTAAAATTTCCATGTACCGTTAAGAGATACCTTGAAAGGAGAATTATCTCTTTTGGCGGCACTGTCTGCTTTGTCGTAGCACAAGGCTAAAACGTGGCCGTCCTCTTTGTTTTCTTTGATAATCTGCGGGTTTTCCCATTTGTACTTCATTATTTCACCCTTCTTTCCTGCTTTACGGTTACAGTTAACCGCATACTATTCTTATTTTACTAAAAAAGCAAGGCTTTTGTCAAGGAAAATGCACTATTATTATAAATATCTCATAAACGTTACGTTGCTTTTGTCGAAACAAAAGCAGGTCTGCGAAGCAATACTTCATATATTTTTTCCGAAGCATAAAAACAAATAAGTTTATTGAAACATATAAGTTCTTAACGCTCAAGCCGCTATGGCTTTTACTTTGGCACATTCGGGCGCCAATCGTCGAAGGCACATTTTAAGAACCTTTCCGTAAAACCTTTCTGAAAAGCACATCGAGCAAGAAGCGACTGTCGGGGTGTAGGTGCTTAAGGGGTAAAAGCATACATTAGACGAAATATCTGTTCGGGGAGGGAATGCGGCAGCGATTTACTTACTCTTTCTTTCTAAAAAGCACTCTGTACGCTCACTCTTTCTGTAAGGCTAAGTATAGAACTGAAAATAACGGTAGAGTAGAAGTTTTTTATTTGCTTAACGGCTGATTAAGGCAAAACAGTTAAAAATGAACAAAACCTTACTCCGTTACTTTTCTTCGTTCGGATTGTTTCCGACAAAAAAGCGGTTTTGGTGACTTTTGCCAAGCACAAAAGTCACTCTGCGAAGCAATGGTACATATAAATTATCCTAAGCATAAAAGCGGATAACCGATACATAGATTTCGTCACCAAAGCAGTCACCGTTAAAGATAAAACAATAAAGTCACAGTATTCGCTTTCCTCCGCAGAGAAAACCTTTAGGTTTTCAACGCTCAAGCCGCTATGGCTTTTACTTTGGCTCATTCGAGCGCCAAAGTAAACAAAGCGCCCTTTCGCCTCGGGAAATACTTCCCTCGGTGGCCGCCTTCGCAGGCTTGGCGGAGATAAGGAGTCAATACCATATTAATAATTTTTGTTTTGCTTTGCCCCGTTCAAAACCACTGTTTCGCATAAACACTCTTTCAGTACCTCATAACAGTAAGAGCCAGAGTGGGGCACACCTGGCAGGTGTGCAGACAATGAGTAAGGCTTCGGGTTAAAAAGGAAAGTCACGAACCTTACCGTAAAACCTTTCTGAAAGGAACACAGAGCGGGAAGCGACTGTCGGAGCGTAGGTGCTTAAGGGGTAAAAAGCATACATTAGACGAAATATCTGTGCGGGGAGGGAATGCGCAGCGATTTCCTTACTCTTTCTTTCTAAAAAGCACTCTGTACGCTCTCTCTTTCTGTAAGGCAGTACATAGAACTGAAAATAACGGTAGAGTAGTGAGGTTGTTTTTATGTAAACGGCAGATTGAGGTAGAATGATAAATTCAAAGTAAAAACCTTTCTCCGTTACTTTTCTTCGTTCGGATTGTTTCCACCAAAAAAATGATTTTGCCTACTTTTGTCGTAACAAAAGTAGGTCTGCGAAGCAACAACTATATAAATTTTATCCGAAGCATAAAAACGGATAAGTTCTTTAAAACTTTTAAGCTCTTAACGCTCAAGCCGCTATGGCTTTTACTTTGGCACATTCGAGCGCCAAAGTAAACAAAGCGCCCTTTTGCCTCGGGAAATACTTCCCTCGGTGGCCGCCTGCGCAGGCTTGGCGGAGATAATGAACTGCCGTAGTTGAAACTAATTTTTGTTTTTCTTTGCCCAGTTTTTAATCTTTCCCACCAAAGTTTTCAACCAAATCAGTATTTTATTTTCTGTATTTATAATGATATATAAAAAGCAACAGTCCGCTGAGTCAGATAAACGATCCGGCGGACTGATTCTTTTTTTCTATCGACTGAAAAGTAAAAAAAGAAGCCACACTGTGGTGGCCTCTTAATTTTAAAATTTCAAATTTTAAAATCAACTAAAGCTTTCTGCGCAAAAAACTTTAATTATTCTGCTGCTTCTGCGATTACATCGAAAAGCTTCTCAAGGAAAGAAATGATCTTGCCCCAGTTGTCCATAACCCACTGAACTAATGCTTCCATTTTATTTTCTCCTTTCTGTTATTGCCTCATTTCTAAGGTGGTTTTATTATACTACACTGTATTTGCAATGTCAATAATCCGTTCAAAATATACTCTTTTATATAAAAATTTTAATTGTTTTAAAAAAATTTCTTCAAATTCAGGGGCATTTTTGCGTAAACCACGCAAAAAACGGCAGTTTTCCGTGTATAGGTGAGAGACAAAAATCTTACTTACGAAAGGGGTAATCAGTATCAGCACAGTTTCATCCAAGGAAAAGCTTTTCTGTACCTATTACTGTATTTCGAGAAATGCGGGAGAAGCAGCGGCGAAGGCGGGATATATCTTTCCCGAAAAAAGCGCTCTGCGACTGCTGAGAAAAAAAGAGGTACAGGCAGAAATCGAAAAAAACGACAGAGAAAAGAGAGCCTCTCAGAAGGACATTATATCGGGCTATTACCGTCTGGCCTTCGGCTGCTATGCCGATGCGGTTAGTCTACTTTTTAAAGAGGAGATAACCGACGAGCAGCTGCGTCAGATGGACCTTTATAACATTTCCGATATAAAAAGAAAAAAGGGCGGAGACATAGAAATCAGATTTTTCGACCGTCTCAAAGCTCTGGAGCATCTGCAGCAGTTAGCCTGCGAGGAAGAAGCAGACTCTGCAGCCACACTTTTCAGTGCCATAGAAAAAGGCGCCGCCGCACTCAGAGATGAAAAAAATGAATAATACCGGCATGATCTCATTTTCAAAAAAGCAGCTTACGGCACTCTCCTGGTGGCATAAGTCCTCTCCTTACTGCAGCCTGGACGGACTTATCTGCGACGGAGCCGTAAGAAGCGGAAAAACCACATGTATGTCTCTCTCCTTTATAATCTGGTCCTTTTATAGCTTTGACGGTGCCTCCTTTGCACTTTGCGGCAAGACCATAGCCTCCCTGAGGCGGAACGTGATACGTCCTCTTCTGCCCCTGCTGACGGATACCGGTTTTGTGTGCAGAGAGAAGGTAAGTCAGAATCTCATAGAAATCACCTTTAAGGACCGTACAAACAGTTTTTATCTTTTCGGAGGCAGAGACGAAAGCTCCGCCTCTCTCATCCAGGGCATGACCTTAGGCGGCGTTCTTCTGGATGAGGTGGCTCTTATGCCACGCTCCTTCGTGGAGCAGGCTCTGGCCAGATGCTCACTCAGCGGCTCAAAATTCTGGTTTAACTGCAACCCCGAAAATCCGAAGCATTGGTTTTACGAGGAATGGATAAAAAAGGCCGACGAAAAAAACTGTCTTTATCTCCACTTCCTTATGCAGGACAACCCCTCTCTTTCACCCAAGGTCATAAGGCGTTATGAAAGGCTTTACAGCGGAGCCTTTTACGAGCGCTTCGTTTTAGGCAGATGGGTGGCGGCGGACGGACTGATTTACGGCGATGCGGCTCAGGGGAAATACACCCGACTGCCTCCCGTAAGCAGATTTGAAAAGCATTACATTTCCTGTGACTACGGCACGGTAAACCCTACCTCCATGGGGCTATGGGGACTGCACGGGGGAAAATGGTACCGCTTCGACGAATACTATTACTCCTCACGTGCCGAGGGCAGGCAGCTGACCGACGAGGAATACTACGAAAAGCTCTGTCTTCTGGCCGGAGAGAGAAAAATCGAAGGCATAGTCATCGATCCCTCTGCCGCCTCCTTCGCCGAATGCATCAGACGCAAGGGCAAATACAGGGTTATCCCCGCAAAAAACGATGTGCTTTCGGGCATAAGAAAGGTCCACAGTGCCTTCCGTGAAGGAAGGATAGTTATCTCACCGGTGTGCACGGCCTCAATAAAGGAATTTTCCCTCTACAGATGGGCAGAAAGCACGACCGCAGACACACCGAAAAAAGAAAACGACCACGCTATGGACGACATCCGATATTTTGTCTCTACCGTACTTGCCGACGGTGAAGGTGAGGGCTTTTTCGCTCTCGCTGCGGCAAGAGAATGAAATAATTTATCCCTGCTGACTCCCACTCGGCAGGGATAAAGGAAAGGAGAATATTTTGGCATTAGGAAAACGCAAAAAACACTCCGCAGCACGGGAGGTTATGGCAGTGCCCCAGACAGGCAGCAGCTCTCATCCCTTTTCCTCGCTTTCGTCTTATATGCCTCAGGCACCTGCAGATACCCGCCTTTACATGGGACTGCGTGAGGCCGTGCCCGTAATAGATGCGGCCATAAGCAAGCTTGTACGCCTTTTGGGCGATTTCAGAGTAGTATGCGAGGATGCTCAGGCAGAAAAGGAGCTTTCCTTTTTTCTTGACACAGTGAATGTGGGCGGGACAAGACAGGGAATACACGCCTTTATCACCACCTTTTTCGACCAGCTTCTGACCGTGGGTACTGCCGTAGGTGAGATGATAACCGACTCGTCTACGGTCACCCATCTTTTTAACAGCTCTCTGGACAGTGTTTATCTCAGCCATGGCAGGTCGCCTCTGGACATAGTAATAAACGCTGAGACCTCTGCGGGCCGCTTCGCTCCGGTCAGATACCCCGAGCTTATCCTACTGTCTGTCCACAATCCTGAGCCGGGAAAAATCTACGGTACCTCGGTGCTGAAAGGTCTTCCCTTCGTAAGCGACGTGCTTTTAAAGATTTTCAACACCATAGGCCTCAACTGGGAAAGAGTGGGAAACCTCCGCTTTTCCGTGACCTATAAGCCGCAGAATGACTCGGTGGACAAGGCCTTCGCTCAGGAAAGAGCTATGCAGGTGGCACGAGAATGGAGCAACACCATGAAAAGCGGCGGTCCCGTAAAGGACTTCGTAGCCGTAGGCGATGTGAGCATAAAGGCTATAGGTGCCGACAATCAGATTCTGGACAGTGAAATTCCCGTCAGGCAGCTTTTAGAGCAGATAGTGGCAAAGCTTGGTATTCCGCCCTTTCTTCTCGGACTTAACTGGTCCACGAGCGAAAGAATGAGCAGCCAGCAGGCAGACCTCCTCACCAGCGAAATAGACGCCTACCGCAGAGAAATTACTCCCGTGATAAGGCGTATATGCCGCACCTTCCTCAGCCTGCACGGCTATGACAGCGGCTTCACCGTGGAATGGGACGACCTTACGCTGCAGGATATCACTCTTATGGCACAAAGTGACCTTTACAGGGCACAAAGCGAAAAAATTTACCGTGAAATAGGAGGTGAAAAGGATGAATATGAAAGCTGAAAAGGAGCTGGAGCTCATTAACAGGCATACACGTTCTCCCCTTAGCTCCGAGGATATTTACATTTTTACCGTAACCCTCTGCGACAATGAGGTAGACAGAGATTTCGAGCGCTTCAGCACAGAGGCTTTGGTCACTCTCGGTGAGCTTTTCGTGGGAAAGACGGGCATTTCAGACCACAGCATGAGCTCCAGAGACCAGAGAGCCAGAATTTTCAGAACCTATATCGAAAAATCGCAGACCGAAAAAACCTCCTGCGGTGAAAACTACACGGCTCTCAAGGCCAGAGCCTATATGCTGCGCACAGAGGAAAACGCTTCTCTCATAAAGGAGATAGAGGGCGGCATAAAAAAAGAGGTCAGCATAGGCTGCGCCATGAGTGAGTGTATATGCTCCCTTTGCGGCAAGGATATGAAAAAGCATCTCTGCGAGCATACAAAGGGTAAATCCTATGCCGGAAAGCTTTGCCACGGTATTCTCAAAAGTCCCACCGATGCCTACGAATGGTCCTTCGTGGCAGTACCGGCCCAAAGAAACGCAGGCGTCACTAAGTCTTTCACAGGAAAGGAAGAAAAAATAACCATGACCATAGAAAAATTTAAAAGCCTCAGTGAGGACACTCTCATCACGGCAGAGGAAATGGAGAGCCTTAAGGCACACATAAGCTCTCTGGAAAGCCTTGCCTCAGAGGGAAAAGCCTACCGTGAGCAGCTGACGGCGGAAATCAGAAAATACGCTCTCATCATTATGCCCGACGTAAATATTTCGGCATTTATAAAGGGCTGCAAAAGCATGGACATAAGAGAGGTAAAGGACCTGTGTCACTCTCTCAGAGCGCAGGCAAACGGACGCATCCCCTTATCGCCCCAGCTCGCACCCGTAAAAGAAACATCTGACAGTGATAATTCGGATTTCAGAATCTAAGGAGGAAATAAAATGAATAATTATCTCGACGGCTTCGACAGAAAGGAAGTCACTTTAGCAGCAATGCAGTACGTGGAAAAGGGAAAAACCGTAGCTATGGCAGAAAGCTTCACAGTAAAGGCAGCCGGTGACGGTGACTGCTTTATCGGCGTATGCACCGACGTAAACAACTACAATGCAAGCGTACTTCTCAGCGGCTACGTAAAAATCACCTATTCCGGTGAAGCCCCCGTCTGCGGCTTTAACACGCTTTCAGCTGACGGAAACGGCGGTATCAGAAAGGATGCCGACGGCAGAAGCATTCTCGTAACCGATGTAGACACCGCCGCCATGACCTGCGGCATCATACTTTAATCAGGGAGGAACAGCTATATGGCAGCATATGATAACATCAGACTCGAAAAAGGTCTTTACACTACAGGCAAATCCTTTACACAGGCACTCGAGAGCCTGGATCCCAGCGAAAACTACAGAGGCACCGCTCTCGAAGGTCTTGACGCATATCAGCGCCAGCTCAAGCGCTTCGGCATCAAGGTAAGCGGCAGAAGCAGCGACACTATAGAAAAATTTTTCAGAACCACGGACTCGGCGGCACTTTTCCCCGAATATATCTCCCGAGCCGTGCATCAGGGCTTCGAGGAAAACGATATCGCCTCACGTATGGTAGCCACCACCACGGAAATCGACTCTCTTGACTACCGCTCATTAGCCGTGGACATCACGAAAAACGAAACATATATGAACCCTGTTTTCGAGGGTGCTCACATCCCCGAAACGAGAGTTTCCGTAAAGAGCAATCTGGTAAAGCTCGAAAAAATCGGCAGAATGATTACCGCCTCCTATGAAGCGGTCAAGCATCAGCGTCTCGACCTTTTCACCATCGCTCTCAGACAGATAGGCTCCGCCATCGCCACCACACAGGCCTACAGAGCCATAGACACTCTGCTCCAGGGTGACGGCACAGAGGGTGAAAGCGAATTTATCTTTATCGACGATCCCGATACCTTAAGCTATAATGACCTTCTTTCCCTCTGGGCAGCCTTCAAGGGCTTTAACCTTTCCACCATTATCATGGGTACGGGTACTCTGACAAAGGTGCTCAAAATGGATGAATTCAAGGATTCGGCAGCAGGACTCGGCTTCCACACCACCGGAAAGCTCATCACACCCTTCGGTGCCGAGATTATCCACTTCCCCCACCTCGGTGACGAAAAAATCCTTGCCATAGACAAAGCAGCCGCTCTCGAAAGAGTGCAGGCAGGCGGTATCGTAACAGAATTTGACAAGCTCATAGACAGGCAGCTCGAAAGAGCCTCCGTGACCGTAACCTCAGGCTTTGCCAAAATTTATAACGACGCCGCAAAATGTCTTATGTTTGCCTGAGGAGGCTGAGAGATGACTCAGGTCAGCGATGTATTAACCTGTCTGAAGGCCTATGCCGATATGGAGCCGTACACGGCTGAGCAGCTGACACCCTGCTGCGAAAGAGGACTTTTTTGGGTGCAGAGTAATCTTAAAAGCCAAGCCGACAGAGAAAGCCCCCTTATCCCACCCACTGCGGCAGCCATGGCACACTATTTTTTCTTTCTCACCCGTATGACGGAAACGGATAAATATGAAGCCTATACGGCCGGTGATATGACCGTGAGAAGAAATCTCGAAAGGGAAATGCGCTTCGAGGAAAAAGCAAAAAATGAGGCTATAGCGGCAGCCTCATCCATTCTCAGAGACGGAGGCTTTTTCTGCCGTGGCAGCTGACATAATCATTAAAAGCCTGCTTTTCGAAAAATACGGTGTTCAGCTTATCTCCACCGACGGTAAGGACAAGATAACCTTCCGTGCCTTTCTCCAGCCGCTGAGATATAAAAATAAAATATATCTCAGCGGTGTACCCACTGAGCTGGGCTATGACGGACTTAATAAATATCTGCTTCTGGCGCCGCCCGAGGTAGATATTAAATATCTCGAGGGAGAGGGCTTCACCCTTTATTTCGATGAAAGCAGCTTTTCTACCGACCACTGCGAGCCCGTTTATCTGGGACGCAAAAAGCTTTACTATTGGGCGATAGTCCACAAGGAGGGATAATATGCAGTCTTCAGCCGCACTTATAGATGCTTTCATAAAGACCATCACCGACTCTGACGTGCTTAACAGTAACTGCAGCGCCATCAGAGCCTACGAAAGTAAAAATCTGCCCGTGCCCATAAAAAAGACCTACTTTTCCTTTTCGGCACTGGAAAACAAGCTTTATTATTCCGCCGACGAAAGCGGTAAAAAAACCGAGGTAAACAGTGTGAGAATAGCCGTCAACTGCTTCATTCCCCTGACGCTTTCACCTGCCGTAACACATACTCTGACGGAATCGGTAATGCTCATGCTTATGAAAAGCAACAGTAGCATAGTGAGCTTCACTGTGGGCAAAACAGAATATGACAGTGATGTGGATGCCTTCAGAATTAACAGTGAGCTTCTTTTTCAGACAGAAAAACAGATATAAAAAAAGGATGTCGCACTAAGCGTAGACCAAAAAGCAAAACAAAAACAGATGTGTAAGTCGGGTGGCATTTCATAAGACTTAAATTCCTTATGAAGTGTCACCTTTGCTTCTGACTTAAACACATCTGTTTTAATTTTTATATGGAATAATATGATGTTGCATATAATAAATATTTGCTTTATCAGACGTTTTTCGCCCACTCGAAGTATAATCATACGTCTTCTGCTTACTGCAGCATCCCTTTTATCTTGTCAAGAAAGGAAACAGATGCTATAATAAAAGCAGAAAGGAGAGAATACTATGGAAATACTTATCGTGCGCCACGGTGATCCCGACTACGAGCGGGACAGTCTCACCTATAAGGGTATAGAGGAGGCAAGACTTTTAGCCGACAGACTGGCTAAGCTGGAGGTAACGGACTTTTACTGCTCACCGCTGGGCAGAGCACAGAAAACCGCCTCATACACTCTCGATAAAACAGGCAGAACGGCCGAAACCCTGCCTTGGTTGACAGAGTTCGAGGGCAGAGTGAAGCAGGGGCTTTTCAGAAAAACCGCCTGCTGGGACAGGCTGCCCTCCTACTGGACGGCAGAGCCCGACTACTACTCCTACGACCGCTGGCACAGAGTGAAGCTGATGAAGCAGGGCGGAGTATATAAGCAATATAAGCAGGTTTGCGACGGTCTGGATGAGCTGCTGAAAAAATACGGCTACCACCACAAGGGCAAGCTTTTTACAGTAGAAAAGGAAAGCCACGCCCGTATAGTTCTTTTCTGCCATTTCGGTGTGGAGTCAGTTATTCTCTCCCACATTTTCGGCATCTCTCCCATGATTATGTGGCATAATTTCGTGGCTCTGCCCACCTCTGTTACCCGTCTGGCCACTCAAGAAAGAGAAAAAGGCACTGCCATTTTCACCTGCATACAGTACGGCGATCTGAGTCACCTTTATGCGGGAAATCACGAGCCTTCTTTTCAGGCAAGATACTGCGAGTGCTTCGGAGATGATACGAGGCATTAAGGCTTCTGCACTGATTTTTCTGAGAGGTTTTACGGGGAAGCCTCGAAAGCTTCCCTTTTAACCCGAAGCCTAATCGGTTGTCTGCACCCCTGCCACGGGGTGCAAGCAGGACTCAACTATTACGATGTACTGAAAATATAAACCTGCGAAGTCGTGGTTTTGAACGGGGTGAAGTAAAACAAAAATTATATTTCACTATGGTGGTTTTCTATCTCCGCCGAGTTTACGAAGGCGGCCACCGAGGGAAAGGAGTTTCCCGAGGCAAAAGGGCGCTTTGTTTACTTTGGCGCTCTTTGGTGCCAAAGTAAAAGCCATAGCGGCTTGAGCGTTGAAAACCTAAAGGTTTTCTCTGCGGAGGAAAACTGCTACGGAAACTTAATTGTTTTGTCTATCGCAGCGACTGCTTTGGTGACGAAATTTATGTATTGGTTATCCTCTTTTATGCTTCGAAAAAATTATATGCAGCATTGCTTCGCAGAGTGACTTTTGTGCTTGGCAAAAGTCACCAAAACCGCTTTTTTGTCGAAAACAATCCGAACGAAGAAAAGTAACGGAGTAAGGTTTTATTTAATTTTTATCAATCCACCTCAGTCTGCCGTATACATAAAATACACTCACTGCACTACCGTTATTTTCAGTTCTATGTACTGCCTTACAGAAAGAGAGAGCGTACAGAGTGCTTTTTAAAAAGAAAGAGAAGCGACATCGCTGCCGCATTCCCTCCCTGTACAGATATTTCGTCTAATGTATGCTTCTGCCCCTTAAGCACCTTCGCTCCGACAGTCGCTCACCGCTCTGTCTGCTTTTCAGAGAGGTTTTACGGAAAGGTTCGTTGACTTTTCTTTTTAACCCGAAGCCTTACCGACTGTCTGCACCCCTGCCACGGGGTGCAAGCAGGACTCAACTATTACGATGTACTGAAAATATAAACCTGCGAAGTCGTGGTTTTGAACGGGGTGAAGTAAAACAAAAATTATATTTCACTATGGTGGTTTTCTATCTCCGCCGAGTTTACGAAGGCGGCCACCGAGGGAAAGGAGTTTCCCGAGGCAAAAGGGCGCTTTGTTTACTTTGGCGCTCTTTGGTGCCAAAGTAAAAGCCATAGCGGCTTGAGCGTTGAAAACCTAAAGGTTTTCTCTGCGGATGAAAACTGCTACGGAAACTTTATTGTTTCGCACCCCGACAGTCGCTCACCGCTCTGTCTGCTTTTCAGAGAGGTTTTACGGGGAGGTTTGTAAACCTAACTGTAGCGTAAAGCTTTACTTTTAATCCGAAGCCTTACCATTTATCAACCCATCAACATCAGCTATATACCGTCAAAGTACACACAAAAAAAGACTGCTACACAGTGTAACAGTCTTTTTTTATCAGCGTAAATTACTGAGCAGCTTCTTCGTCCTTAGCAGTTAAGTTTGCGATGATAGTCTTAAAGAACTCAACGAGTGCTTCGAAGAAAGCGATGATGTCTTCTTTGTAGGTTTCAAAAAATTCGGGCATAGTTTTTTCCTCCTGTTTAATGATTTAGTAATAATATTATATAATACTTTTTCTTAATAGTCAAGAGAGAATTATACTTTTGTTCATTTTGTGTTAATATGTTGCATTTGAGGTATAATTCAAAAAAGATAAATAAAAATAGCACTACCTCCTTGTGTATTTTTAATAAACTTTAATTTTTAGCGGGGGAATTTGCCCGGTTTTATTGACTTGTAGGGTAAAAATATAGTATTATTAAAATGATGAAATTTGATTTTATCTAATCGTTTTTTCAGGAGGTAATTACTATGAAAACAGTGTTTCAGCGCGGTCTGAGTCTGATTATGTGTCTTCTGATGGTGTTCTCCGCAGTGTCGGTGTCGGCATTCGGTGTCAGTGCAGCGGAGTCCTTCAGCTACAAAACCTACGCTCAGAACGCAACCAAGGAAAACGTGCATTATTTATTAGATTTAGTTGACGATCTTTTAGATGAGGCAGATATTAATTTTGAGGTTGACGAGCTTAACATCGTTATTGACCTCACCTCAGTCGATGCAATTTGCACAACCTTAGATGATTTCCGTTTAGCTATTACTCTGGGCAAGTATTTGCTTGGCGATCTTAAAGCTCTTGACCTCAGTGATTTTGATAAAGGAATGTCACGCAGCAAATCAGGTGACTTTAAAATCTTCAGTGAATTGCTCGGGCTTGCTAATGCAAATACATCACTGGTAGAGGCACTCTTATCAGATGACGGTCTGGATCTCGGTATTATCGGCACCGTGTTAGTCAAACTTGATGTTTTAGAGAGTGAAAGCATAAAAATCGATATCAGTCCCATGCTCAAGGGCGGTATCGCTGATGCTATATTCCCTGATGATGCTGCCAAAAAGGCAAAGGCAGAAGCAAACTTTGATGAGTTCCTTTATGAGGATGTTATGACGCTCCTCTCGGCTGAGGGTGAGATTCTCGAGGGCATCAGCATTAATGGGGATACTACCATTGACGGTCTGCTTAAGAATATCTTCACTATGGTATTCAATAAGCACCTCGGAAAGCTTATCGCAGAGAATCCCGTTTCCTTCGCAGAATTAGGCTATGAAAAGCTCGATGATGTTATTAAGCTCGGTAATTATAAGGGCGGCATCAGCTTTACATCGGCACCCCTCATTGACCAGATTAACAATGTGTTACGTCAGGTTTTCCTCCAGATAGTTCCCGGATATACCGGCTGGAAAACTGGCGGCTACACTCTCATCGGCGATAATATGAGAGGTCTCGTTCAGTACATAGCCAAAAACGGACTCGGCATCAATCCGGCAGGTAAAACCGATGAGCAGCTTATGCTCGAAGTGGTCAAGGTTATCATTCAGGGTGCAGATGCCAATGCATACAAAGCAGTTGAAAAAGCAGGCAATCTCACCGATTTAGTTAATAAGCTCTTTATCTATTATGCTTATAAGGAAAACGGTAAGACCTATGGCCCAGGTGCCACCTATGAGCATGTTATAGGTGACTACATCATCGAAAAAATCGGCGACACCATTCCTCTTTATGACCTTGACGGTAAAACACCCATCACCGCCAACGGCAAAAAGACCGTCTGGGAGGTTTTCAACAGCTTCTTTAATTTCTTCCTTGTGGATAAAAACCTCGATGCCTTCTTCGGCTGGAAAATGACCAGAGCCTCCTCATATTTCGAAAAGCTCGACATTATTCTTGACTACACCGCCAATGACGGCACTGCAAACTTTAATTCGGAAGCCTATATCAAAGGTCTTCTTGACTGTGCCTTCAGAATTGACCTTCAGGGCTTCATTAACGCTACTGCAGTCAAGGCATACAAGTTCGCAGGTAATGCCAAGGTAGTAACCTTCCTGAGCAATACGGTAAATAACCTCATTAAAAACTGGGCAGGCTCCAAGTCTCTTAATTCCTGGAGCAGCTTTAATGACGCTCTTTCCGGTGCCAAGATAGGAAATCTGGCCAAGGTTATAATCGAAACTCTCAGCTCCCGCAGTGAAGCCACGGCCTCACTTATCGGCATTATTTACGGTGCTATCGATAATGTAAAGGAAAGTATCACCAAAGAAGGCAAGGCTCCCACCTGTACTTCTGACGGCTATGCTCCCACTAAGGTTTGTACAAAGGACGGCTGCAAGAATAAAAACTTCTCTGACAGTAATGATGTGATTCCTGCCACAGGCCACCACTATAAATCAAAGGTAGAGTCAGCCGCCAAATGTACCACAGACGGAAAAGTAGGTCATACCTGTGTAGTGTGCGGTCATTATTACACCACTAAAATCAATAAACTCGGTCACAAGATAGGCTCCAACAAAATAACCAAGGCTCCTAACTGCACCGATAAGGGTATCAGAACCTACTACTGCTCAGTATGTAAGGGAGCTGCAAAAACCGAAGCCGTAGCCGCTACAGGTCATAAGATGGGCAGCTGGAAAACAACAAAGAAGGCTACCTACACGTCCACGGGTACACAGGAAAGAAAGTGTACAAACGCTAACTGTAAGTATACCGAAAAGAAAACTGTCAGCAGACTTACTCTCAGTAAGCCCACAGGTCTTAAGTCCTCTGCAGTAAGCACCTCCTCCATCAAATTCTCATGGAAGAAGGTAACCGGTGCCGAGTCCTACATTCTTTACTATAAGACCGGCTCAGGCAAATGGAAGACAGTAAAGACAAAGAAGACCTCTGCCACCGTTAAAAAGCTTAAGACAGGCACTACCTATAAGTTTAAGGTAGTAGCCGTAGCAGGCAAATATAAGAGCAAGGACAGCAGCACTGTCAGCGGCTCAACCAAGCCCGCAACCGTATCACTCAAGGACCTTCGCTCCAAGAAAAAGAAGGAAATCGTAGTAGAATGGAAGAAGGTTTCAGGTGTAACCGGCTATGAGGTACAGTATTCCACCTCTAAGAAGTTCACCAAAAAGACCACCAAGACTGTTACTATCAAAAAGCAGAAGACAGTTAAAACCATTATCAAAAAGCTTAAGAGCAAAAAGAAGTATTACGTAAAGGTACGTGCCTATAAGACAGTAAACAAGGTTAAGGTTTACGGTGCATACAGTAAGGTAAAGAGCATTAAATGTAAATAAAACAAAGGGAACGGACAGACTTGTATGAGCCTGTCCGTTCAGCTTTTTCGGTGATAGTCATAGGGTGCAGACAACCGATTAGGCTTCGGGTTAAAAGAGGCTACAGTTAGGTTTACGAAGCTCACCGTAAAACCTCTCTGAAAAGCAGACAGAGCGGTGAGCGACTGTCGGGGTGCGAAACAATAAAGTTTTCGTAGCAGTTTTCATCCGCAGAGAAAACCTTTAGGTTTTCAACGCTCAAGCCGCTATGGCTTTTACTTTGGCACATTCGAGCGCCAAAGTAAACAAAGCGCCCTTTTGCCTCGGGAAATACTTCCCTCGGTGGCCGCCTGCGCAGGCTCGGCGGAGATAGAAAAACACCATAGTGAAATATAATTTTTGTTTTACTTCACTCCGTTCAAAACCACTGTTTCGCATAAACACTCTTTCAGTACCTCATAACAGTAAGAGCCAGAGTGGAGCCGCAAGAGGTAGTGCGCAGACAATGAGTAAGGCTTCGGGTTAAAAATGAAAGATTTCAGAAGCCTCACCGTAGAATCTCTCTGAAAAGCAGAAAGAGCTTTTATGTGGTATTTTCTTTCCTGTAAAGTGTACAACCTGTAAATTTTTTCTTTTACTGTTGACGGCACTTTAAAAAGGTGATATTATAATTATGAATAATAATCTGAATTTTTGATTTGGAGGTAAATATTATGAAAGCAAAGAAACTCTGGGCGTTGCTTGTGTGCCTTATGACTGCTTTTATGCTTTTCGCCTTTACTGCGGAGGCTGAGGGTGAACTGTGTACACACGGAGAAGAATATCTTCAGTGGAAAACTACGGCAAACAGCTGTACTGCAGACGGTAAATATGAGCTTGTCTGTAATTTCGTTACAGATGAAGCTACGGGAGAAATCTGCGGCTGCATTCACGAAACAGAGATTATTCCCGCTCATAACTACACGGTAATTTTCACCTCAAAGAATGCCAACTGCACCGAGGAAGGTCAGGAGACCGTATACTGCTCATGGTGTAACAGTGTGGCAAACAGAGTGGTGCCGAAGGATAATACCAAGCATAAGCTCAGCGACTGGGAAACAACCAAGGCTCCTACCTGTATAGCTGAGGGTACTAAGGAAAGATACTGCACACGTGGCTGCGGTTACACGGAAACTGTAGCAGTTTCTGTGGACACCTCTGCACATGAGGCTGCAGAAGGCAGTGTATGGACTCAGATCAAGGCTGCCACCTGCTATGAAGAGGGCAGTGAGTCAAACACCTGTAAGGTATGTAACAAAACCTTTACCAGAGCTATTCCCGTGCATTCGGACTATAATGTTCCCGCACAGGGCTATGAATATAACGCTGAAAAGTACTTCAAGAGCAACGTAAAGGAGGCTACCTGCAGTCAGGCTGAGTCTGCAGAGTATACCTGTAAGTCCTGCGGTACTGCTTTTACCGTGACCGGCGCCAAGGCTCCCGATAAGCACGACTTTACCGTCGAAAGCAAGTGGGAATATACGGAGGGTGCCAGCTGTAAAAATCCCGGCAAATTAATCAAGCACTGTAAGCATAACCGTAACCATACCGTCGAAGAGGATTATGCACCTCATGTTTTCGAGGGCTATGAGAGGGTTATCACTGAGCCCGGCTGCCATAAGGATTCGGAAGGCAACACCGTATTTACTCCGGGACTCAAAAGCGTAAAGTGCATCTACTGCGATGAAGTCGAAGAGGTGGCCATCAATGAAGAAAAGCATTCCTTCGGTGACTGGACTTACTTGGACGGCGCTACCTGTACCTCGGGAGGCACGGCAGAGAGAGTCTGCACCTGCGGAGAAAAGAAGGAAACTGTTACCTTTGCTCCCTATACACATCTGAATTACACGGTCGGCTATTATGTAGCTCCCACCTGTCTTAACAGAGGCTATGAGCACGTTATGTGTAAGGAGTGTCAGGAAACCTATTATATGTTCCCCGACGGTCTTGCCTCAAAGGGCGCACATACTCCCGGTGAATGGGAAGTAACCAAAAAGGCTACCTGCACAGAGTCGGGCGAGAGAAGACTTTACTGTGACATCTGTAACGAGATTTATAAAACAGAGGTAATACCTCAGCTGGTACATACCGACATCGTGCTCAAGGAAGGCTTTGCTGCTACCTGTACAGAGCCCGGCATCACCGATTATTTCTACTGCACCTCATGTATGCGTACCTATGAGCAGGAGGTAATTCCGGCTTTCGGACATAATTTCGTCGAGCAGTACACTCCCGGTGAGGGCGCAGTAAAAATCTGTGACCGCTGCTATGAATATGAAATTATAAAGGATGACGGTGAGCAGATTACCTGTAACTGCCTGTGCCATAACTCAAACGGTCTGGCTAAAACCGTGTGGAAGATAGTGACCTTCTTTATGAAGCTTTTCGGCATGAATCAGGAATGTAAGTGCGGAGCTATGCACTATTGATGTTGAACTGAATATATAAAAAGCGGTGCCGTCGGGTGCCGCTTTTTAAATAAAAAGTAAAATTTACCATTTTTTTTATAAACTATTGAAAATCGGTATAAAAAACTGTATAATATCAAAGAATGGTAGTATGGAGTACAAGGAGTAATTTTAGGCTACTTATAAATTCAATTGTGAAAGGAAGATTAATTATGCTTCAGAATGCACCCACTAAAAACAAGAGTGTACTCGAATGGCTTGAAGACAAGCTCGCACTCGTAAATCCCGACAAGGTAGTTTGGATAGACGGCTCAGATGAACAGATTGAGGCTCTCCGTGCAGAGGCTTGCTCGACAGGCGAAATGATCAAACTCAATCAGGAACTTCTTCCCGATTGCTATCTTCACAGAACTGCAGTAAATGACGTTGCCCGTGTAGAAGGCAGAACCTTTATCTGTGCAGAAACCAAAGAAGAAGCAGGTCCCACAAACAACTGGATGGATCCCGCAGAAGCCTATGAAATGCTCTACGGTATCGCAAAGGATAGCTACAAGGGCAGAACCGCCTACATCATTCCCTATTCTATGGGCCCTGTAGGCTCAGAGTTCTCTAAGGCAGGTATCGAGCTTACCGACTCTATCTATGTTGTGCTTAATATGTGCATCATGACCAGAGTAGGCTTCAATGTGCTTGAGGCTCTCGGCGACAGTAATGACTGGGTTAGAGGTCTCCACTGCCGCTGCGACATCGACGAAGAAAAGAGATATATCTGCCAGTTCCCCCAGGATAACACCATCATCTCAGTAAACTCAGGCTACGGCGGAAACGTTCTTCTCGGTAAAAAGTGCTTTGCACTCCGTATCGCTTCCAACCAGGGCAGAAAAGAAGGCTGGATGGCTGAGCATATGCTCATCCTCGGTATCGAAAAGCCCGACGGTGAAGTTAAATACATCTGTGCCGCATTCCCCTCTGCCTGCGGTAAGACAAACCTCGCTATGCTCATTCCTCCCGAAGGCTACAAAAACAAGGGCTATAAGGTATGGTGCGTAGGTGACGACATCGCCTGGATCCGTAAGGGTGCAGACGGCAGACTTTATGCTATTAATCCCGAGAACGGCTTCTTCGGCGTTGCTCCCGGCACAAATATGAAGTCTAACCCCAACGCTCTCCTTTCCACTAAGAAGGGCACCATTTTCACAAACGTTGCTCACAATCTTGATAATAACACAGTATGGTGGGAAGGTCTTGACAAAAATCCTCCCGAAAATGCTATGGAATGGACCGGTAAGCCCTGGAACGGTAAAACAGACGAAATCAAGGGTGCTCATCCCAACAGCCGTTTCACTGCTCCCGCCAAGAACTGCCCCTGCATCAGCAGCGAGTTCGAAAATCCCAACGGTGTACCCGTTTCCGCTATCGTATTCGGCGGCCGCCGTGCTAAGCTTGCTCCTCTGGTATATCAGTCAAGAGACTGGAACCACGGTGTATTTGTCGGTTCTATCATGGCTTCCGAAACCACTGCAGCAGCTTCAGGTGCAGTAGGTGTTGTTCGCCGTGATCCCATGGCTATGCTTCCCTTCTGCGGCTACGATATGGCTGACTACTGGCAGCATTGGATCGACATCGGTGAAACTCTCGATGCTGACAAGGCTCCCAAAATCTTTAATGTTAACTGGTTCCGTAAGGACGACGAAGGCAACTTTATGTGGCCCGGCTTCGGTGACAACCTTCGTGTTCTTGACTGGATTATCGACCGCTGCGAAGGCAAGGTAGGTGCTGAAGAAACTGCTATCGGTTACCTTCCCAAGGCAGAGGACATCAATCTCGAAGGTCTCGAGGACGAAATCACTCTCGAAGGTCTCAGATCTATTCTCGACGTAGATAAGGCTCTCTGGGCTGAGGATGCCAAGGGCATCGAGGAATTCTACGCTAAATTCGGCGACAAGCTTCCCAAGGAGCTTCGTGCTGAGCTTGAAACCCTCAAAAAGAACACTGCTGAATAATTTAATTTTCAGAATTACTCCCTCGCTTCGGCGGGGGAGTTTTGTTGTTTTAAAAAAAGAAAAAGCGTAAAATAAAAAGAAAATTAAGATTTCTACCTGTAAAACTATTGACAAGAGAAAAAAGCAGGTTTATAATAAATGTTGCCAAATTGTTAAAATTAAAAAGGTCGAATTAACAATGAAAAAATTCTTGGCATTAGTACTTTCACTCGTAATGGCTTTTTCACTCGCAGCTCCCGCTTTTGCAGCAACTCCCGAAATTGACGCTGATAATATTTCAGCTTCTATCGGTAATGTATCTACAGATGCATCTGCAGCAGTTGATGCAGCCGGCGACATCTGCGACAGTCTCAAAGCTAAGGACTACGAAACAGCTCTCAACAGCACATTTGACTTTGCAGCAAAGCTTGCAAAGGCTATCCACACACTTATCTGCACACTTGCAGATCTCTTCGATTTTGACTGCCCCTTCTGCACAGATGATGTAGTTGTAGAAGACGATGCAGACAAAGATGAAGCTGACGACAAAGATGAAGCTGACGACAAGGAAGAAGCTCCTCGCGGCGAAGGCGCAGGCATCGTTGTAGAAGACGACTCTCAGACAACCTTTGGTGGCGGCGAATACTACGGTGATGTTTACCTTCAGGCAGACGTAACTGTTGCTCAGCTCGTTATCATGGATTTGACAGCTGATGTTAATAATCTTGTTGTTCTCAACGAACGCAATACTGTTATTATCAGTGGTGGTAACTTCACCCTTCCCGAAGGCGGTAAGCTTATCATCGACAACACAAATGATCTCACCACTCAGGCTTGCTTCCTTGGTGATATCTATGTAAACGGCGAGCTTCTTACTCCCGCTAACGTAGATCAGTATCTTGAAGGTGTTGAAAATCCCTGCTTCTATTAATTTTTAGTTGCTGATTTTTATAGTTCGGAGGAATAAGCAATGAAAAAATTTTTAGCAGTTTTACTTTCACTTGTTATGGTTTTCTCAATGAGCGCAGTGTCCTTTGCTGCATTCGATGCAGACATTGATGATGCAAAGACTGCAGTAGAAAATGTTTCAGGTGACGCAAAAGACGTTATCGGCTCAGGTGCTGATGTTGTTGAAAGTTTAAAGGACAAAGACTATGCTTCAGCTGTTAAAGGCACATTTGTCTTTGTTGAAAAACTTTTCAATGCAATTCATTCACTTGTTTGCACACTTGCAGATCTCTTTGGTTTTGACTGTCCCTTCTGTGACGGTGCTGTGACTGATGCTCCCGAAACAGAGGAACCCACAACAGAGGAACCCACAACAGAGGAACCCACAACAGAGGAACCCACAACAGAGGAACCCACAACAGAGGAACCCACAACTGAAGAACCCACAACTGAGGAACCCACAACAGAGGAACCCACAACTGAGGAACCTACAACAGAGGAACCCACAACTGAGGAACCCACAACCGAGGAACCTACTACTGAGGAACCCACTACTGAGGAACCCACTACTGAGGAACCCACAACTGAGGAACCTACAACAGAGGAGCCCACAACAGAGGAGCCCACAACAGAGGAGCCCACAACTGAGGAACCCACAACTGAGGCAACCACTGTAGGCGGATTCGTAATTGATGCTTCATACTCAGGTGAAGTTGTTCTTACTTCTGACAAAAAAATCGTTGATGATACAGCTGTTCTTGCTAACAAGTCAGTATCACAGCTTATTCTTGAAGGAATTACTGCAGAAGTTAACAATGTTGTAGTTCTCAAGAAATCTAACACTGTATTCTTCATTGGCGGTAACTATACTGTTCCTGCAGGCGGTAAGCTTGTTCTTGATAAGAGTGGCGACACCTTCACACAGGTATTTATAGCAAGGAATGTACCTCTCACAATTAACGGTGAGGTTATCACCACCAAGGATCAGGCCAAGGCATATATGTCAGACGTTGAATACATCAGTTTCTTTAATTATTAATTAATATCAACTGCTATAAGGCAGCTCTCACTCGTTGAGAGCTGCCTTTTCATTTTATCTTTATCCTTCTGTAATTTTTTTGAAAAAAATTTCACTTACCATGTAACCAAACACCCTTTTCAATTGTCTATATATATGAAAGGACCTTTCAGAGAATTTTAACGAAGGGAGGAGGAGAAAAATGCATTCAGCACCCACAGGGGCGAAAACAGACAAGCAGAAGCTGACTCGCAGAGCCTTTCGAAAAAGCACACAGAGCGGTGAGCGACTGTCGGAGCGGAGGTGCTTAAGGAGTAGAAGCATACATTAGACGAAATATCTGTGCGGGGAGGGAAAGCGGCAGCGATTTCGCTTCTCTTTCTTTTTAAAAAGCACTCTGTACGCTCTCTCTTTCTGTAAGGCTGAGTATAGAACTGAAAATAACGGTAGTGCAGTGAGTGTATTTTTATATAAACGGCAGACTGAGGTGGAATGATAAATTCAAAGTAAAAGCCTTACTCCGTTACTTTTCTTCATTCGGACTGTTTCCGACAAAAAAGCGGTTTTGGTGACTTTTGCCAAGCACAAAAGTCACTCTGCGAAGCAACAGTACATAAATTTTTTCGGAGCATAAAACAGATAGTTTTTTAAAGCATATAGGTTCTTAACGCTCAGGCCGCATCGTAACAAAAGCAACTCTGCGAAGCAATACTCACTGAATGCTTATTTGAAACTAAAAATCCATTGTAAAAGTCAGATTTCAGACTTTTACAATGGATTTTTTGTATTATCTTCTTTGTTTTAAGCGTCAGTCCGGCTTATCTTTTATCTGAACATACCGAAAAGCTTGCCGAAAAGCTCGCTTAACCATACTTCCAAAGCCTCGATGAAGGTTAGGTGTGCGCTTTCATTGGCGGCCTCGGCGTTACCGCTATCAGTGGCGGGTGCGCCGTCATAGTCACTGCTGAAGGCTGAAAGCCAGCTTATCATACCCTCGGGATAGGTGAGAGTTACCTCGTTTCCGAGACCGTCTACGGTCTTCATAAAGGGATAATCTCCGTTCTTGCTTGAGAACATATCGTTATTTACCGCTATCCACGAGAAATGGGCACTTGCGATGGCGATACCGTTGGGACGTGCAGTGACAGACTGAGAGGATAAGCGGCACAGGTCGGGCACATTAGTCTGAGCGAGGATATTTCTCCAGGTGGGGAGCACCATACGGTGATAGCTTACGAGAGGATCAAGCTTGCCTGATGTGAGCCAGACGGGCATATCGCTGAGACAGGCGGTCGCTTCCTCATCGGGTACCCATGCAGGGCAGATGGGAAAGGCAGCGGCGAAAAGCTCGGGATAAGCCACGGCCATTTTAAGCGTCATCTTTCCGCCCATAGAGTAGCCGCCTACATATATTCTGCTAACATCGATGTTTTCTCTGTTCTGAGCGATGAAATCATCGATAGCGGCACGGAGAGGATAAATAAGACAGTCATCCCAGTAAAGCTCCTTTTCCTCGAGAGAGCGGGGTGCTATGATAAAGGCTCCGCCCGTGTCTTTGAAACGGCTCTGATATTCTGCACTTGACCAGAGAGCGACCTGCTGAGCGGAAACCTGTCTGCCCTCATCGGCACCGTCACCCATACCGTGAAGCCATACCACGAGGGGGTATTCAGCGGTGTCATTTTCCTTTACAGGTGAAAAATAGCGGTAGTCGATGGCGTAGCCCTCTGCTTCGGGGCCCTGACCGGGCTCGAACTGTTTTTCGAGTTCATCGAGACCTGCACTCAGGGACAGAGGCTCTTTGGCGAAGGATGCGAGGGAGCATATACCCATAAGCATAAGAAGTGAAAGTGCCAATGATAAAATTTTCTTCGTTTTCATTTTATTTCCTCCTCTGATTTCAGATAGCTTTAAGCCAGTCGAGGATGTCGGCATAAACCTTTTCTCTTTCGTCTTCATTGAGTATTTCGTGTCTCATACCGGGATAAAGAATAACCTTAGGCTCTATGCCTGCCGCCTCTAATTTGTCACAGACGGCGATTACACCCTTGCCGTTAAGACCGATGGGATCCTTGGCTCCGGAAATGATAAGCACGGGAAGCTCCGTGGGAAGACAGGAGGCCCAGTCAGCGCTGCTGCAGGTATTTGCCAAAGAAAGAATATCTCTGACGCCGCCAAGCTTCATATCGTTACCGCAGAGAGGATCGTTTATGTATGCCATAACATTTTCTTTATTGTAGCTGAGCCAATCCTTGGGCGTTTCGGCGCCGCTGATGCCTATAGTGCTTACCTTGTCTAAAAGAGAGGCGGGTACTTTGGCTCGGGGACCGATTTTTCTGCACAGAAGATTCACAGGCTCCTCGAGCACTGCCATAGCCTGAGGCATATCACCGGTGCCGCAGATAACGAGGCCTGAAAGCTCACATCCGAAGGCAGAGGCATAGACTCTGGCACAGAAGGAGCCCATACTGTGGCCGAAAAGATAATAGGGAAGCTCGGGATATCTTTTGTGCATAATGGAGTAAAGGATATGCATATCGTCGATCATACGGTTGTCGCCGTCCTCTTCGGCAAAAAAGCCGAAATCCTCAAAGGAATCTACGCTTTTACCGTGGCCTAAATGGTCGTTTCCGCATACCACATAGCCTTCCTCGGCCAGATAACGTGCGAATTCGTCATAACGGTCTATATGCTCGCTTACACCGTGAGCTATCTGG
>SVPD01000066.1 GCA_015066045.1 Oscillospiraceae bacterium | reverse complement strand
CGTTAGCTTTTATAACTCGTTGAATGCTTTTAGCCATTCTCTTTTAATGATTTCATGTCCCAGCGGTGTAGGATGCACACCGTCCTCCGTAAGTGCCTTTGCCGTGTGCTTTTCGGCCTCCTCATCGAGGATTTTGCCCAAATCCACATACCTGATGCCGTACTTTTCCGCTACCGCCTTTTCTATGGCGGCTACCTTAGCCACACCGCCTCTGAAAAGAGCATAACGGTCGGGCTGGTCAGGTCTGTTTTCCGTGGCAGAGCCTTTAAGTGCGAAGGCACCGAGGATGATGAACTTAGTGTCCGGCAGCTCCTCTGTAAGCTCCTCAAAGAGAATATTATACATTCTTTCAAACCTTTTAAAGCCGGTGCCGTTGTTCCAGTCGAAGTCGTGCCACACATCGTTTACACCGACCAGAAGGCTCATAACGTCAGGCTTAATCTTGATAATATCTCTGATTATGCGGGCATAGACATCGAGGATTCTGTCACCGCCCACTCCCCTGTTTATAAAGGTGTAGTCCTCATCGCCAAGCTCACGGGCAACCAGAGCAGGATAGCCGGAGCCCAACTCAGTGGCTCCCCTGAGCACATACTGTGTTTTCATATAAAGCTTTTCGATAATGTTTGAGGGAAGGTCACGTGTTCTTCCGCAGTCGGTTATAGAGTCTCCCTGAAAAAGAATGGTTTTTTTCATATTTATATCTCCTATAAAATTTGATTTCATAGCGGTGAAGGAAAATACCTATGGTTCAGTAATGATTTTAATTAATGCTGACTTAGCTTTTCTCCCTTTATTTTAAGATGTCATTAAAATCATTATAAGTTTTTCTTTGACCGATGTCAATATTATCGGTCCTTACTTTTGTATTTTTCTGCGGCTGTAACCAGAACAGGAATGAGCAGAAGCTGAATGATGATACCCGGCAGTGCATTCACCACCGAAACCGTCCAGAAGGCAGAAAAGGTATATTCGGTCACATCCAGTCCCACGCAGCAAAGCTGAACGAAGCCTCTGACAAGCCTTCCCAGAACCATAGAGACAACCAGTGACAGATAAAGATTACTCTTTTTCTTAGGCAAAAGCCTGTATAAGCTGCCCGAAATAAAGCCGTAGGCGGCGAGCTCAAAGGCGATGGAAAAGGCTTTAGGGAAAAAGGGAGCGGGCACACCCACTGTAACCGAGCGCAGAAGCGGTGCTATGAAGCCCACTGCAAGTCCCCACGGACCCGAGCATAAATAGCCGCAGAGAAAAACGGGAAGATGCATAGGACAAAACCTTTCACCGAGCTGAGGAATCTGACCGGTCAGAAGAGGCAGAAGAAAGGTAAGAGCCAGAAACATAGCAGACAGACTCAGATTATGTATATTATTTCTTTTCATATATTCACACCTCTTTATGCTTGTGTTTTCAGATAACCACGGTGAAAAGCTCTGCCGAAGACCTGTCTGCCGTGATGAAAGGTGAAAAAGGCCTAATCTCCGATACTGATACATTATTATACATAATCAAAGAGCTTTTGAAAAGTCTTTTCGGGATATTAAAGCTTTTAGTGTTACATTACACTAAAAACACTGCGAATATTTATTCAAAACTACAATTGACCGAGCTGTTCTTTTATTTTATAATTAGAATAATAGAGGAAAAGGAGAGAAATTTTATGAAGAAATTATATCTCGACACAAAGGAGAAAATCTACCGTGCCACGGCCATTATTTTCATCGTTCAGCTTTTCGGTGCCTTGGGTGCAGGATTTTTCTTCGTTATACAGAATCTTTTTCAGTCCTACCATATTTTCGGTCTGACAGGAGCTGAAACCGAGCCTACATTATGGTTCATTCTTTTCTGGGCTACAGACTTTTTCTTCGTAGCTCTGGCGGTCATCGTAGCTTATCTTATCGCAGGTCTTCCCGCACTGGCTCCCGCTATGGCTCTTTCCGTTTATTTCGCCCATTTCACCGAAGCCACGGGCGGTGCGGTCAATATGTATCCCTGTTTTTTCGCCACACCCGAAAACTACTCTGCCGCCACTGCCATAGGCTATATGGGTTATCTGATTATGGCGGTTATACTCGGTCTGCTGATAAAGCTTCTTTATGCAGGCTGGTCAAACCTTAAGCCTGTCATAGGCAGAAAAATCGACGGTCTTCTCGCCTCTCTCAGAAAGAAAATCAAGGCCATTCCCGACGGAATAAAAGGTCTGGAAATAATCGAGGGCGTGGACCTTATCGTGCTCATTCTCATTATCCCCGTAGCCGCAGCTGCCACCACCTTCGTGCTTATCAGATACGGCATCGAAATTCCCTTCGCACATATCTCCGAAGCTTTAGGTAATACCCTCACCGCACTCTCCGAAAGCAATATCGTAGTCGCTGCCGTTCTTATGGGACTTATGGTAGGCTTCGACCTTATCGGTCCCGTTTCCCTTTCAGCCTTCAGCGTGGCTACCGCTGCATTTTTCGCCACGGGAAATGCCCGTCTCATCACCGTTTACAGTGTATGCTTCATCACTGTCGGCTGGACCGCATTTTTCGGCATCCTTAACTGCAAAATATTCAAAAAGGGCAAGACAGACACAGACGATATGAACCTCGCCACCTCGGGTCCCATAAACGCATTTTTCGAAAACATAAAGCTTACCACTGCCTTCTCTATGCCCTTGGCCTGCAGAAGTCCCTTCACTGTTATTCCCGGTCTTATGACAGGCTCTGCCATAGGCGGTGCGGTAACGGCACTTTTCGGAATAGTGAACACCGCCTACACTGACGGCTCTCTGCCCAGATATGCCACCGGAAACTACACCTACGGCGCCGTAGACTATACATACGCCGAGCTTTTCGAAAGAGGAGAGATTTACATGAGCTTCACTCTCCCCCTGCGCTCCGGCGACTGGCTCACCTGCCGTATTCCCCTTTTCTTCATCATTCTCATCAGCGCCTTCCTCGGCGGTCTGGTCATTATGGCTCTGAAGCAGGGCGAATACCGCTTCCTTTCAAAAAGAGGCTGCTACTACGAAAGCAAGGGCGATTTCGTTTTAGAGATGCGTGCTTACGGTAACAGACTCAGAGACGAGCTGAAAAAGAAATAAGTCGCTCCCCTAAAAAGTGGATGCAAAAAACTTGCGTTTTTTGCATCCACTTTAATTTTTACAT
Organism: Oscillospiraceae bacterium; assembly: GCA_015066045.1. Lineage (GTDB taxonomy): Bacteria > Bacillota > Clostridia > Oscillospirales > Acutalibacteraceae > UBA6857. Next base: position 1,613 of record SVPD01000066.1, on the reverse strand, counting down.
ATCATTTTTAACGAGATCCTCAAAGCTCTCTCTTCTGACGGCAAGGAAGCTTTCTCCGTCCCTGAGCATAACCAGAGCAGGTCTCGGTATACGGTTATAATTCGAAGCCATGGAGTAATTATAGGCGCCCGTGGTGGCTACTGCCAGAATTTCGCCTCTCTCCGGTCTGGGAATAAGCACATCCGGCTGGATGATGTCTCCGCTTTCGCAGCATCTGCCCACTACGTCGCATCTGAAATCCGTCTCGTCATTCATTCTCTCGGCAAGATATACGGTGTACTTCGAGCCGTAAAGAGCATAGCGGGGGTTATCGGTCATACCGCCGTCTACGGAAGCATAATTCTTATAGCCCGTTATTTCCTTCAGGGTGCCCACGGAATAAAGAGTCATACCTGCATCGGCAACGATGCTTCTGCCCGGCTCCATAAGAATTTTCGGCAATGCGATGCCGAGTCTTTCACACTCCGCCTTTATATGCCCTGCGAGAAGATGAATATTAGCGGAAATGTCTACGCCTGTGTCCTCATCTGTGTATGCCACGCCGTAGCCGCCGCCCATATTAAGTATTTCGGCCTTAAGCCCGTATTTCTTTTCCATATCTGCGGCAAAGTCAAGCATTATGGTAGCCGCATCGAGGTAAACACTGCCCTCTTCGTCGAATACCTGTGAGCCCACATGGCAGTGGTAGCCCATAATTTTTACATTTTTCAGGTCAAGAGCCTCTTTTACGAAAATCTCTGCCTGTCCTGTCTCGATAGCTATGCCGAACTTGGAGTCTACCTTGCCTGTAGCAACGGCCGAATAGGTGTGAGGATCGATACCGGGAGTAAGACGGAGAATAACCCTCTGCACCTGTCCTCTCTCGCCTGCCATAGCATTTATAGCCTTGATTTCATACATATTATCGACCATAAAGTAGCCTACACCGCAGTCCATGGCATAGGCTATATCTGCGTCGGTTTTATTGTTTCCGTGAAAGAAGGAATTTTCCATAGGGAAGCCCTGACTGTGAGCAGTATAAATCTCACCGGGAGAAACCAGATCTATGCCCATTCCCTCCTCCTTCATTATCCTGTAAATATACTTAAAGCAGGCAGCCTTACCGGCATAAACGGGCTGACTTTCCTCGCCGAAGGCCTCCTTCATAGCCTTCAAATAAATGCGGCATTTTTCACGGATGCGGTTTTCGTCCATAAGATAGAGAGGTGTGCCGTACTCACGGGCGAGCTCTACCGTATCCTGACCTGCGAAGGTAAGATGCCCCGCAGAGTTTACTCCGATATTTTCACACAACATAAATTTCACACTTTCTGATTTATTATAACAAATGAGAGATTATTTCCTCTCTTGACACCGCCGAAAGGTCAGCGGGTGCCACGTCAAAAACTGTCTTGCAGCCATAGCAGCCTCTTTCAGCCATACGGCAAACTGCTCTGGCGAAGCAAACGAGGACACTGCCCGTAAACTCGGGGTTTGAATCCAAAGTAAGCTTATACTCGATAACCTGCTTATGGGCGTCTCCGAGGCCTGTTCTGCCCGTGCGGATAACGCTGCCGCCATGGGGAAGCTCACTGTGCTTTTCCTTCATTTCTTCGGCAGAAATAAAGGTTACA
>SVPD01000022.1 GCA_015066045.1 Oscillospiraceae bacterium | reverse complement strand
CAGATAGTTTTGATGAAGAACAAGGCAAAAAGCGCAGTAATCCTTGCGGATTACGAGCATTTTTAACGCAGTTATTCGCAAAAATGGCGAATTTTAAGGCTTAAATTCCTTATGAAGTGTCGCCCTTACGGTGCTTTTATATGAAGATATTTTACTTTACGTGATGTCGGGTACCGAACTCAGCGGCAGTTAATCGTTCGCCGAAGCTGATACTGAAGCTCTTGCTGCCGGTGCCGCTTCCTGTGTTTGCAGCTATGCTTTCTCCGCAGTGCTTCAATTAATCCTTATTGATTACCGAAGCGATATATTCACGCAGTCCTGCGAGTCTTTCGGTAGCCTTTTTCTGGTTTTCTTCGTTTACGGAGTAGTAAATTTTAATTTTGGGCTCTGTACCGGAAGGTCTTACGGCCAGCCAAGAGCCGTCCTTCCAGGTGTATTTAAGCACGTTTTCCTTCGGAAGGTCAGCTACACCGGTGCTGAAGTCGATAACCTCATCTATGCCCTCATAGACATTTTTGCCCAAGGAGCGGAAGTAAACCATCAGCTTTTCTATCTTTTCCGCACCGTCCTTACCCTTGAGGGTGAAGGAGTCGAGATGGTCAAGATAGTAGCCGTACTCGGCATAAATATCATTCAGAGCATCTACGAGAGTTTTGCCCTGATTGTAGTAGTAGGCAGCCATCTGGCATATAAGCATGGAGGAAACGACGGCATCCTTGTCTCTGGCGTGCATACCTACGAGATAGCCGTAGCTTTCCTCGTAGCCGATAACGAATTCTCTTTCGCCCGTTGCCTCGTATTTGCACATTTTGTCACCGATGTATTTGAAGCCGGTGAGGGTTTCCTCGATGTTAAGACCGTAGCTTCTGCCGATGTTTGCACCAAGCTCTGAGGTAACGATGGTTTTTATAAGAGTGGACTTTTCGTTAAGAGAAGCCTTTTTCATTTCGAGCACGAATTTAACCAAAAGAGCACCTGTCTGGTTGCCGGTGAAAAGAACATATTCGTCACCGCTTTTTACGGCTATACCTACTCTGTCGCAGTCGGGATCGGTGCCGAGAACCAGATCAGCTCCGATTTCTCCGGCCTTTTCTATGGCGATGGTAAGAGCATCCTTTTCCTCGGGATTGGGGCTTCTGACGGTCGAGAAGTTACCGTCGGGCATTTCCTGCTCCTTAACCACGGTGACGTTCATACCATCGAGCATTTTTCTTACGGGCACGTTGCCTGTACCGTGAAGGGGAGTATAAACGATTTTAATATCGGATTTTTCCTCGTAAAGGCTCTGCTTTCTGACCTGCTTACAGTATTCACCGAAAACATCGTCTCCGATGAGAGTTATGTTTTCGCTTTCCTCGAGGAAGGGGATAGTTTTGTAGTCTGTGACGGCATTGATGTAGCCGATAGCCTCGGTAGCATCCTCGGTGCAAAGCTGGCAGCCCTTGCCGTCATATACCTTGTAGCCGTTATATTCCTTGGGATTATGGGAGGCGGTTATCATAACACCTGCGTTGCAGCCTAAAAATGCCGTGGTAAAGGAAAGCACGGGAACGGGCAAGCATCTGTCGTAAAGATAAACCTTGAAGCCGCAGGAGGCGAAAATACCTGCCGCTACCTTGGCAAAATAAGCGGAATTGTTTCTGGTGTCATAGCCTAAGGCTACCTTGATTTCACCGTCATATTTGTTTTTCAGATACTGTGCCAGACCGAAGGTTGCTTTGCCGACGGTGTATTTGTTCATACGGTTTGAGCCGGCACCCATAATGCCTCTGAGTCCGCCCGTGCCGAAGGCAAGGTCCTTATAAAATCTGTCTTCCTTTTCTTTTTCGTCGGTAACCCCGAGAAGCTCCGCTCTGGTTTCTTCGTCAAAGGTAAGCCACTGTTCGTATTTTTCGGTGTATGTCATAATAAATTCTCCTTTCTCAGAATTTGCTTATATTAATGGCAGAGCTTTTTCAGAAATGCCATTTCTTCGTCTGTTATTTTGCCGTCTACGGCGAAAATGCCCACGAGAACGGATGCGAAATCATTGAGCTCATCCTCATTCATGCATTCCACGATATCCGTAAGATCCTTTATGATTTTATCGTCATTTTTAACCTGCTTCACGAAGCCGTGAAATTCCTTTTCACTGATGCCTAAAACGTCACCGATAAGCTTTATTTCTACGGGAGAAAGCTCATCGTCCACGGCAGCGGTGTAGGCGGTCAGTCCTACAAGAGTGTAGTCTGCACCGTCGGGATCGGAATATTTACCGATGGTGTCAAGAACTCTGGCGACGGTTTCCTTGCCCTCCTCAACCAGCTCCTCGTAGCTGTATTTCAGTGCTTTTCCTATTAATCTGGTCCAGTCTCTCATATTAATTCTCCTGACTATTTATTTTTTATATCTCAGTGATATAAATTATCGTTTTCGTATTCGGGCTCCACAGTGAGGTGTATGCCCAGCTTATGGTAAATCATCTTATCCACATCGGAGGGGATGACGGAAATGTGTGCCTGACAGTTTTTCAGCAGCGGCAGACACTCGAGCACCTTGGCTGCATCTGAGTTTGTCGCCGCAGAAACGGAGAGGGCTACCAGCACCTCGTCGGCGTGAAGACGGGGGTTTTTGCTGCCGAGATAGCTTACCTTCAGATTCTGCACCGGCTCGATAAGGGTGGAAGGTAAAAGTAAAAGCTCGTCGTCCAGCCCTGCGAGGCTTTTCAGCGCATTCAGAAGTGCAGCAGAGGCGGCACCTAAAAGGTCCTTGGTTTTACCGATGATGATTCTGCCGTCGTCCAGCTCTATGGCGGCGGCGGGAGCACCCGTCTTTTCCGCTACCTCGTTTGCCTTTACGGCTACTGCTCTGCTTTCGGGGCTGATGCCTGCCTTGTTCATAAGAATGGAAATCTTTTCTCTTTCCTTGGCAGTGTCGGCACCGTGTCTGGCATCGTAGAGAGCCGAATAATATCTGCGGATGATTTCCTGCTTGGCGGCATCCTCGACTATTTTTTTATCGAAAATGCAGTGGCCTACCATATTTACACCCATATCTGTCGGTGATTTGTAGGGGCAGGAGCCGTAGATTTTGGTAAAGATGGCTTCGAGCACGGGGAAAATTTCCACGTCACGGTTATAGTTTACCGTGGGAATGCCGTAGGCCTCCAGATGGAAGGGATCTATCATATTCAGGTCATTGAGGTCTGCCGTGGCTGCCTCATAGGCCAGATTTACGGGATGGTTAAGGGGAAGATTCCACACGGGGAAGGTTTCGAATTTGGCGTAGCCGGACTCGACACCTCTGAGGTGGTCGTGATAAATCTGGGAGAGACAGACTGCCATTTTGCCGCTGCCGGGGCCCGGTGCGGTAACCACAACGATTTTCCTTTCCGTTTCCACATATTCGTTTTTACCGTAGCCCTCCTCGGAAACGATGAGAGGTACATTTGAGGGATAGCCCTCGATTTTATAGTGAGTGAAAACAGAGACGCCCAGCTCTCGGAGCTTGTTTCTGAAATTATCGGCAGATTTCTGGCCGTCATACTGTGCGATTACCACACTGCCCACATAAAGCCCCACGCTTCTGAAAAGGTCGATAAGACGGAGAACCTCTTTGTCATAGGAGATATTAAGGTCACGGCGGAGCTTTTTTTCCTCGATAGCCTTTGCGCTTACGGTGATAACCACCTCTGCCTCATCCTTAAGCTGCAGCAGCATTTTAAGCTTACTGTCGGGCTCGAAGCCGGGAAGAACACGGGCAGCGTGATGGTCGTCGAAAAGCTTGCCGCCGAATTCGAGGTAAAGCTTTCCTCCGAACTGGGACAGTCTTTCCCTGATATGCTCCGACTGGGTTTTGATGTATTTTTTGTTATCGTATCCTATTTTCACGTTAACATCTCCTAAAAAAAACTACACACATTAATATACCACAAATCTTGTCCTTTTTCAATAAAAAAACTTACGAATAAAAAGATTTTTTACTGTACAAAAAACACAAAAGGATGTATAATAAATATGTAAAAAATAAAAAATGAGGTGTGAAAAGTGAAAAAGGATGTTATCACCCGCGCCAAAGAGGTGCTTCTGCCCTACACTCCTCTGAGTGCGGACTGCGGTCTCCTCTGTGACAAGGCCTGCTGCAGGGGTGACGGTGAAACGGGAATGCTGCTTTTCCCCGGTGAGGATACGCCTCTTCCCGTTATTGAAAGAGACGGAGTCAGACTCTGTGTATGCGAAGGCAGCTGCGACAGAAGCACGAGACCTCTTTCCTGCATTATTTTTCCTTTTTTCCCTTATATGACCGAGGACGGAAAAATAAAAGCCGCAGCAGACATCAGAGGCATAAATATCTGCCCTCTTATCGCTCACAAGGACGAGGTGCTTTTCAGTAAAATCTTTCTTCGGAGGGTAGCCCGTGCAGGACGTATACTTGTCAGAGATGAGGAGTGCCGCAGGTTTATGTGGGAAACGAGCAGAGAAGCAGATGCTTTGTCCGGATTTTACAGATGAGAAAGGATGCTTTATTATGATAACCAAAGCCATAGAAAAAATTTACAGAAAAATGGTCTATACCCGTGCAGACGATAACGGCTGCGTGGTTTATTTCACTGCAGAGGACTTCGAAGGTCTCCGCTGTGAGGAATATTCGTTTCCGTCCTCTCTGGGACACACTCTCGCAGGCGCCTTTTATTATTATGAGGGCTACGACGAGAGCAGACTCATTATCTTCGAGCACGGTATGGGCTCGGGACACACGGGCTATATGACGGAAATAGAAAGGCTCTGCAGAGAGGGCTACCGTGTTTTCGCCTACGACCATACGGGATGTATGAAATCGGGCGGTAACGGTACGAACGGCTTCGCTCAGTCTCTCCGTGACCTTGACGATGCGGTGAAGGCACTTAAGGCAGATGAAAAATATGCTTCTCTTGCCCTGAGCGTTATCGGTCACAGCTGGGGCGGCTTTTCCACTCTTAACATTTCTGCGCTTCATCCGGACATTGAAAGGTGTGTGGCCATGTCGGGCTTTATTGCCGTAGGACAGATTTTAAAGGGCTTTTTCCGCGGACCTCTTTCTCCCTTCTGTAAAAAAATCCTCGCTCTGGAAAAAGAGGCAAACCCCGATTATGTGAAATACAGTGCCGTCGATACTCTTAAAAGCACTGAAACGAAAGTGCTTGTTATCCATTCCGATGACGATAAAACCGTTTCCGCAAAGCTCAGCTTCGACCTGCTGGAAAAAGAGCTTTCGGGTAAGGAAAACATAAGGTTTCTCCGTCTTACAGGCAAAAACCATAATCCTAACTACACAGAGGATGCCGTACGGTATAAGGATAAATTCTTTGCCGAATATCAGAAGGCACTGAGAAAAAAGACCTTGATGACCGAGGAGGACAAAAAGGCCTTTAAAGCGAAATATGACTGGAAGAGAATGACCGCTCAGGATGAAAAGGTATGGAAGGAAATATTGGATTTCCTTAAGGCATAACGCCGTAAATTTTCAGACCTCTGCTGCGCAGCCTACTGCGGGGCAGAGGCTTTTCTTTTTCCGTGAAAAACGCAGACAAATCACTTCTTTGCCTCAGACGGGGCCGCTGCACTTTCGCATTCCGTGTTCCGATTTCCGAATTTTCTCCGTGTCGCTTCTCCGCCTCTTATATGGCGCTCCTCTTTATTGATGTCGAGGACCAGACGCACTCTGTCGTAAAGGTCGGGCTCGCTTTTTATGAGCCGTGCGGTTATGTCTGTGTGAACGGTGCTTTTGCTTATGCCGAAGCGTTTGGCCGTCTGTCTGACAGTGGCACCTGTTTCGATTATGTAAAGAGCCAGCTCTTTCGCTCTTTCTTCGGGTAAATACTTCATATTAATCCCCCCGAAGAAATATATGCTCACATAAAAATAAAAATGCTCACGGAGACGGTTAAATCTCCGTGAGCATTAAATATTTTTTCAGCCTAAAAGATTTGAGAAATCAAGCTCGCCCTTTAAAAGCTTTGTGATGAAATTGAGAAGCATAGTGAAAAATCTCATAAAGGCGGCAAGTCTGGTTTCTGTGGTGGGCTCGTCTATGGGACGGGTGATGAAGTCATAATCAGCTGAGTTTTCTGCCGTCATATTGGAGGCAGTGTTTGTAGCATAATCATAAGTAAGGAACCGACCGAGTCCGAGTTTTTCATAAACCGTATCTGCATTTTCATTTGTTCCGTTAAGGAAGGCGTAGATAATGGGATGCAGACAGTCAATAACATCATGGTGAGCGTTTTTCAGAATCCATGTTCTGTCGGGAACAACACAGGTGGAAAGGTCTACCTGTTTGTCGGGAGAAATGTATTTACCCTTGTCCTCAGCTATACGTGCATTTATGTAGTCATCAGAGAGGACTTGATCGATGGGAGCGGTGGTAGCACCCGCAGTAGCGTGAGTAAGACTTACAAGTGAATCGCTGAGAAGGTCGGCATCGGCGGTGAAGGGGGCATTCATAAAGCCGTATTTTCCGATGAAGCCGTAATGGATTTCTTTTTCGTCGAGGCTTTTATAAAAGCCGTCGAGGTCAGATGAAATGTGCTCTCTGTAGTATTGGATTTTTTCGATGAGACCTGCATATTTTGTACGGAGCTCTGAGCCCTTCTCACCGTAAACGAGATTAAGAGCGGCATCCATATCCTCCTCGGCAATCTCTGTCCAGTAGTTTACCTGAGTAGCCATACCCGTAGCGTGTAAAAGAGCGGGGACGAGAGCCTTATAAAGCTTTTCATAAAGCTCCTCCACTCCGTCGAGAGCCTTATCGGTTACATTTATCTGATTGAAGAAGGACATAGTCTTGAAAACGATTTCATAAAGGATTTCGCTGAAGGCAAAGCCTACACCGTCGCCTGTCTGTCCGCAGAAATCAAGCTGGCCTGCATATCTTTCCACCATCTTGGCATCAAATTCGATCTGACCGCTGAAAAGCTTGGAAATAACGGTAGCTTCGTTTGAAAGAACATCGCAGAAGATTACGTTTTTAACGAGTCCGAGATGACCGTATCTTTCCAGATAAGCGGAAAGCAGACTGCCGCCCATACATCTGGCATACATTGAAACCTGCTGCTGACCTGTAGTTTTCAGAACCTGAAGAACATACTCATGAAGTCTGTCTACATGATCATAGGGAGAAAGACGCCAGTCATAAGCGAAGCAGTAGGCAGAATTCACATTGTAATACCATGCGGTTTTTGCAGCTGCTACAGAGTCAGCCATAGTCGAAGCGAGAACACCTACACCCTTTCTCGGATTTCCGTTTTCATCGAGACCTGAATCAGGGAAAAGAGGTGAAATTTCATCGTAAACAGCTCTGCCGTAGTTGTCCCACTCGTCGAAAAGCATACCCTCCAAAACGAAGGGCTTGAGAATGTTTACCACTGCCTCGACGATGGTATCCTTGTCAAGGCCGCCCTCGTCACCGCCGAGAGAGAGGTCCTCAAGCTGTGCGACACAGAGGGTGCCGTCGGGATAATAAATACCGTCACCGTTGCCTCTGATGTAAACGACGGGAGTTCTTTCGTTCGCAGCAGACGCCATAGGAGCCATAACTGCGAAAAGCATCACAGCGACCAGAAGAAAAGAAATAAGCTTTTTCATCAGCATTACCACCTTTATTAAGTTAAAAATCATTCATATTATTTTAACATTATGTTCGGCTTTTGTCAAGGCTTGGAAAAGCATACACCTGACGGTTTCTGTCCGTCAATTCCTATTGTCCTCAAGCTATTGCAAAATTTTTTAACTTGTGTTAAAATAAAATGATTATACTTATAATCAGAAAAACAAGAGGTGATTATAATGGGCTTATTAAAAAAGCTTTTCGGTGACTATTCATCGAAGGAAATAAAAAGAATCAGACCTTTGGTTGATAAGGTTCTCTCCTACGAGGAGGAATACGGCAAGCTTACCGACAGTCAGCTGAAGGCAAAAACTCCCGAATTCAAAGAAAGACTTGCCAAGGGTGAGACAACGGACGATATTCTCCCCGAGGCCTTCGCCGCCTGCCGTGAGGCCGCATGGCGTGTCTTAGGTATGAAGCATTTTCCCGTTCAGATTATGGGCGGTATCGTGCTTCATCAGGGCAGAATAGCAGAAATGAAAACAGGTGAGGGTAAAACTCTCGTGGCTACTCTTCCTGCTTACCTTAACGGTCTTACGGGCGACGGTGTTCACATCGTTACGGTAAATGACTATCTTGCCCGCCGAGACAGTGAATGGATGGGTAAGGTTTACCGCTTTATGGGACTTTCGGTAGGTCTTATCGTAAACGGTCTGGAAAACGACGAGAGAAGAGCTGCCTATGCCGCAGACATTACCTACGGTACAAACAATGAAATGGGCTTCGACTATCTGCGTGACAATATGGCTCAGTATAAGGAAGAAAAGGTGCAGAGAGGCCATAGCTTCGTTATTGTGGACGAGGTTGACTCCATCCTTATCGACGAGGCGAGAACTCCTCTCATCATTTCGGGTATGGGCGGAAAATCCAGTGAGCTTTATTCCGTGGCAAACACCTTTGTAAGAAGCCTTAAGTGCTATAAGGTGGCTGAAACCGACTCCAAGGCAGATTTGGAGGAAATCGCCAAGGAGGCAGGAGCAGACTACATCGTAGACGAAAAGAGTAAGCACGTTTCCCTTACTAAAGAGGGTATCCGGAAGGCAGAGAAGTTTTTCGGCATAGAAAATCTCAGCGATCCCGATAACCTTACTCTTTCCCATCATCTTAACATCGCTATCAGAGCTCACGGCATTATGACCAGAGACATAGATTATGTGGTCAAGGACGGTCAGGTGCTTATCGTTGACGAATTTACGGGACGTATTATGCTCGGCAGACGCTACAGTGACGGTCTCCATCAGGCTATCGAGGCCAAGGAAAACGTCAAAATCGCCCGTGAAAATAAAACTCTCGCCACCATCACCTTCCAGAATTATTTCCGTCTTTATAAAAAGCTTTCCGGTATGACCGGTACGGCTATGACTGAGGTAGAGGAATTCAGAGAGATTTACTCTCTCGATGCGGTGGAAATTCCCACCAATAAGCCGCTCCTCAGAAAGGATAATACGGACGTAATTTATCAGACCGAGCAGTTTAAATTCAATGCAATCATCGAGCAGATTCTGGAGTGTCACGAAAAGGGACAGCCCGTGCTCGTAGGTACCGTTTCCATCGAAAAGAGTGAGAAGCTTTCCGCAGCTCTGAAAAAGAGAGGCATAAAGCATAACGTTCTCAATGCAAAGCATCACGACAAGGAAGCGGAAATCGTAGCACAGGCAGGTAAGCTCGGAGCAGTTACCATAGCTACGAATATGGCGGGCCGAGGCACCGACATTATGCTCGGCGGTAACGCTGAGTTTCTGGCGAAGAGCGAAATGAGAAAGCTCGAATATCCCGAGGAGCTTATTTCCGAGGCCACGGGCTTTGGCGACACGGATAACGAGGACATTATCGAGGCCAGAGAGAAATTCAAAGAGCTCGAAGCCAAATACAAGGCAGAAATCGCAGACGAAGCTGAGCAGGTAAGACAGGCAGGCGGTCTTTACATCATCGGTACCGAAAGACACGAGTCCCGCCGTATAGACAATCAGCTCAGAGGACGAAGCGGACGACAGGGAGACCCCGGTGAAAGCCGTTTCTACCTTTCTATGCAGGATGACCTTCTCCGTCTCTTCGGCGGTGACAGAATGATGGCTATTATGAACTCTATGCCTCTGGATAACGACCTTCCCATCGAGGCAGGTATGCTTTCTAAGCAGGTAGAGTCCGCTCAGAGAAAGGTAGAGGGAAATAACTTCGCTACCCGCCGCCACGTTCTTTCGTTTGACGATGTTATGAATAAGCAGAGAGAGATTATCTACACCCAGAGAGACAAGGTTCTCAACGGCGAGGATATGAAGCCTGTCATTACGAAGATGATAGATGACTCTATCGGTGACACCGTAGAGTTCTGCTGCCCCTCAAACATTCCCTCAAGCGAATGGAACTTTGCTACTCTGCGTGACAAATATCTCGGCTGGCTTACCTCTGAAAACGATTTCAGAGAGGACAGAAAGTACAAGGCTGACGAAATTTTCGATATGCTCACCGAAAGAGCCCATCAGCTCCATAAGAGCAGAGAGGTTATCTACGGCGAGGAAATGATGCGTGAAATCGAAAGAAGCGAGCTTCTGCACAATGTAGACCTTCAGTGGATGGACTACATCGACGCTATGGATGAGCTGAAAAGAAGCGTAGGACTTTTAGCCTACGGTCAGAAGGATCCCGTCATCGCCTTCAGAGAATACAGCTATGATATGTTTGAGGAAATGACGAGTGCCATCCGTGACAACACGGTTAAATGCGTTCTCGTAAAGCGCTTCGCAGTCGAAGAGGAGGTCACCAGAGAAAAGGTGGCTAAGGTTACCGTAGCCAGAGGCTCGGGTGACGGCAGCGAAAAGGGCAGAACCGTAAGAAACGACGGAAAGAAAATAGGCGTTAACGATCCCTGCCCCTGCGGAAGCGGTAAAAAATATAAGAAATGCTGCGGCAGGCCCGGAGCAGAAAAGAAATTCTGACCAGTGAATAAAAACAACAGACACCTGATTTTACATCAAGTGTCTGTTTCTTTATTGAGTCTGATAAAATGCCTTATGAGATAAATCAATGCACCTACGGGGATACAGAAAATGACTATCTTTATAATCAGATGGATGGGAATGTAGTCATAAATACCGTCGCCCAGAATCGTGAAAAGCACCACACGTGGCATAATGCCGACGACTGAGGCGATGAAGTAACGGGGGAATTTACATTTCGAGGCACCCCAGAAAAGGCTTACGAAGTCGATGGGGAAAACGGGAAGAGCACGGATAACCAGAAGTGCAGGGAAGTTATCGTTAAATTTCTTTTCGAGTATCTTGCGGCCGCCCTTGCTTTTCCTGAGAAGCTTTTCCACATAATCTCCGCCGAGGAAAACGCCGAGAAAATAGGTGACGGTTACCTCGAGTATGATTCCCACCAGACTGATAAGACAGGCCGTGGGAGTAGGAAAGGCCATACCGATGGAGATGTAAATGAGAGAGGCGGGCAATATGAAAAGAACTGACTTTACCAGATACACACCCCAAATGGTAAGCACTGCCACGGTCATATTTGCGCTGGCATCCACTAAAGCACGTACATCGATGTTTTTCAGTTTTTCATAATTTACCACTGCTATGACGAAGATTGCCATAGCCACGGCCACTCTGAGCAGAGCGAGAAGAGTAGATTTTACTTTTTTATTCATAAGCTGACTCCTGTAAAAGTGCATAATTTCATTCACGGTTGTGCTTTGCGGCTTTATCCTTCCGTATAAATCTGAGTCCTGCTATCAGCAGTGCGGGGAACAACGTGCCTACCAGCATACCCTTATTCATATCACCGCCGGAAAGAGTGATAGCCTTGCCTACGCAGCCGGGGCCCAGAGAGCAGCCCATATCGCCGAAAAGAGCGAGGAAGGCAAACATAGCCGTGCCGCCCGCAGGAATTTTTTCCGCCGCCAGAGAGAAGGTACCGGGCCACATAATGCCTACGGAAAGACCGCAAAGAGCGCATCCGAAAAGAGAAAGAAGCGGCAGCGGTGAGAGACTTGCGATAAGATAGCTGACTATGCACAGCAGCGCACAGGCATACATCATTTTTTTCAGAGAGATTTTTTCGCTGATTTTCGAGTAGAAAACTCTGGCTGAGCCCATCAGCACCGCAAAAAGGCAGGGGCCGAGCAGGTCGCCTACGGTTTTCGACACCCCGAGTCCCGACTCTGCGAAGGCTGATGCCCACTGACTCATAGCTATTTCACTCGCTCCCGAGCAAAGCATAATCAGTGCGAAAGCATAAAAAAGCTTTGTGCCGAAAAGCTTTTTCACCGACATTCCTTCGCCTGCCGACAGAGCCTCGGGAATGGGCACGAGCGAAAAAAGAATGCCGTTTAAAAGGGGGATAAGACTCCATAAAAGGGCGAGATATCTCCATTTTTCCACACCGAAAAGAGTGAAAAATACCGTAGAGAGAAGAACCACGGACATCTGTCCCCAGCAGTAAAAGGAGTGGAGAAGACTCATGGAGCCGCTTTTGCTCCGACTGGGACAGGCCTCCACGAGAGGGCTTATGATGACCTCGATAAGTCCGCTGCCCGTGGCATATATTATTATGGAAAGTATTATACCGTAATAGGGCGGCAGAATAAAGGGAAAAATGCCGAGAGAAAAAAGTCCCGTAAAGGCGAATGCGTGAGCCAGAAGTGCAGAGGCACGGTAGCCTATTTTATCGATGAAGGCGGCAGAGACCATATCCACTATCAGCTGCACGCCGAAATTTATGATGATAAGCACAGAGATTTTATCGTAGCTTAAGGCGAAATTCTGCTGCAGGGTAAGAAAGAGGAGGGGAAGAAAATTATTTATGATGGCCTGCACGAAATAGCCTGCATAAGAGGCATAAAAGGTAAATCTGAAATCTTGTCTGAGCCGCACGCTCTTCCCTCCTTTAACGAAAAATCAAAGGTATGATATCACAGAAGTTCAAACTTTTCAATCAAAGGATAAAAAATTATTAATAATATTGAAAAAAAGCAGGAAATAATGTACAATGTTTTTATATAAAAACCGAAAGGAGAAAAAATATGATAATCATTAAAAAATTAGTTTCTGTTATGGCTGCCCTCGTGCTTATGCTTTACGGCTTTGCAGGTATGAGCAGCAATGTAAGCGACGACTACACCGAGGGCAAATATAAAAATGTCATTCTTATGATAGGTGACGGTATGAGCTTTAATAATCTGGAGGCTACCAAGGCAGAGCGCGGAGTGAAGCTCGCTATGGAGACCATGCCCGTAAAGGCTGAAAGTGACATAAATTCCTTCGGCATAACCTACACTGACTCTGCGGCAGGCGGCACTGCTCTTTCCAGCGGTATCAGAGTATGGATTAATTCTGTCGCTGTTTTTCCCTTCGCTCCTGTGTTTAACACTCTTGCCGGCGCCACTCCCGTAACCATCGCCGAGCTGGCCAAGGCAAACGGCAAGGCTGCAGGTGTGGTTACCACAGACCAGACCAGCGGTGCCACTCCCTCCTCCTTCTCTGCCCACGCTCTTTCCAGAACACTGGAAAAGGAGATAAGCAATGACCAGCTTAAGAGTGGCTTCGACCTTATCTGGGGCGGTGAATCGGATAGCATAAACGAAGAAAACACCGCAGAAAACGGATGGACATATATCGACAGTGAAACGGATATGGCGGCTCTCGAAAAGGGCAGTCGCTCCTTCGCACAGTTCAGCTTCGATGACCTCAAATATGTTACAAACGAGCACGACACACCCACTGTCGAAGAAATGACCTCGAAGGCTATCGAGCTTCTTTCAGCTGATGAGGACGGCTTTTTCCTGATGGTCGAGGGTGCCTGCATCGATAAGCATGCACACGATAACGATATGGATAATATGACTCTTTCAGCCGTAGAGTTTGACAAGGCAGTAGCCGCAGCTCTCGATTTCGCAGAAAAGGACGGCGAAACCCTCGTTATCGTAACTGCCGACCACGGCACGGGCGGAATGAAGTATGATGCCGAAAAGGATGAATACTACTTTACCAGCGGAGACCACGACCTTGATAATGTACCCGTATATGTTTCCGCTGAGGATGCAGGCTTCGTTTCAGGTGTAGAAATAGAGAACCGACAGATTCCCGTTCAGATAGCCAGAGTATTCGGCTATGGCGAGGATATGTTCCCTGCAGTGAAATAAAATATCATAACTGAACTTGCAGAAAGTGAAAATTTCAGTATCCGATTTTTTCACTTTCTGTTATTTATTTTTTTATGTTTAGGGTGTATGATAAAGGTACCAAAATAAAAAGGAGTTGAAAAATATGAAAGCAATAGGAAATCTTATCTGGGTTATTTTCGGCGGAGCAATTACGGCCTTTATGTGGTGTGTTTACGGTGTGCTGTGGTGCTGTACCATTATCGGCATCCCCCTCGGTAAGCAGTGCTTTAAGTTCGCACGGCTTTCCTTTATGCCCTTTGACAAAGAGGTAAGGGATAATGACAGCGGTGTGCTCAGCACCATAGCAAATATTATCTGGATCATTTCCACAGGTGCGGTTATGGCCTTCGAAAACCTTTGTATCGGTCTTATTTTCTGTGCCACGATTATCGGTATACCCTTCGGTAAGCAGTATTTTAAGCTGGCAAAGCTCTCTCTGGCACCCTTCGGTTTCGAAGTAGTGAAAAAATAACAGTTTTTTCAGAAATAACTTTAAATATTTTTACTTTTGACTATTGAAAGATAAGAAATTTTTTGTTATTATTAACAGTGGTAAACTAAACCAATATAATTCCGGAAGGAGATTTGTTCATCATGAATTACACACATGAAGTTGAAAAAATGTGTAAGGTCGCAAAAGGACCTAACCACGGACCTGCTCCCATTCCCGAAGAAGGCAAATGGGTAAAGGCTTATGAAATCAAAGACATTTCAGGTTTTACACACGGTGTCGGCTGGTGTGCTCCTCAGCAGGGTACATGTAAGCTCTCTCTTAACATCAAAGAGGGTATCATCGAGGAAGCTCTCGTAGAAACCATCGGCTGCTCAGGTATGACTCACTCCGCTGCTATGGCCAGTGAAATTCTTCCCGGCAAAACTATTCTCGAAGCTCTCAATACAGACCTCGTTTGTGACGCTATCAATACTGCTATGCGTGAGCTTTTCCTTCAGATAGTATACGGCAGAAGCCAGTCTGCTTTCTCTGAGGACGGACTTTCAGTAGGCGCAGGCCTTGAGGATCTCGGTAAAGGTCTCCGTTCACAGGTAGGTACCATGTACGGCACCAAGGTTAAGGGTGTCCGCTATCTCGAAATGGCTGAAGGTTATGTAACCAGAATGGCTCTCGACGCTGACGACCAGGTTATTGGCTACGAATTCGTTTCCCTCGGTAAGATGACAGACTTCATCAAAAAGGGTATGGAACCCAACGAGGCTTATAAAAAGGCTATGGGCACTTACGGCAGATTTGCTGATGCCGCTAAGTATATCGATCCCCGTGAAGAATAAGGAGGTAAACGGATATGGCATTATTTGAAAGTTATGCAAGAAGAGAAGCTAAAATTCTCGCTGTTTTAAAAGAATACGGCATTTCTTCCATCGAAGAATGTAAAGAAATCTGCGATGCTAAGGGCATCGATCCTTATAAAATCGTAGAAGAAACTCAGCCCATCGCATTCGAAAACGCTAAATGGGCTTACACAGTAGGTTCAGCTATCGCCATCAAAAAGGGCTGCACAAAGGCTGCTGACGCTGCTGCAGCCATCGGTGAAGGTCTTCAGGCCTTCTGTATCCCCGGTTCAGTTGCTGACAACCGTCAGGTTGGTCTTGGTCACGGTAACCTCGGTAAAATGCTCCTCTCCGAAGAAACAGAATGCTTCTGCTTCCTCGCAGGTCACGAATCCTTCGCAGCTGCTGAAGGCGCCATCAAAATCGCCCTCAACGCTAACAAGGTAAGAGTTCAGCCTCTCCGTGTTATTCTTAACGGTCTGGGCAAGGATGCTGCTATGATCATCTCCAGAATCAACGGCTTTACCTATGTTCAGACTGAATTCGATCCCTACACAGAAACTGTTAAGGTTGTAAACGAAACTGCATACTCCGACGGTGACAGAGCCAAGGTTCGCTGCTACGGCGCTGACAACGTTCCCGAAGGCGTTGCTATCATGAAGAAGGAAAACGTAGGCGTTTCCATCACCGGTAACTCCACCAATCCCACCCGTTTCCAGCATCCCGTTGCAGGTACCTACAAAAAGTGGTGTGTTGAAAACGGCGTAAGCTACTTCTCAGTTGCTTCCGGCGGCGGTACAGGCCGTACTCTTCATCCCGATAACATGGCTGCAGGTCCCGCTTCCTACGGTATGACAGATACCATGGGCAGAATGCATTCCGACGCTCAGTTCGCAGGTTCCTCATCAGTTCCCGCTCACGTTGAAATGATGGGCCTTATCGGCGCAGGTAACAATCCCATGGTTGGTATGACCGTTGCATGTGCAGTTGCTATTGAAGAGGCTTGTAAGTAATTAGCTTTATAGCATCTGAAAATATTTTATAATAATTAAATAATCAGACACATCATTTTTGAGTTTTCTCAGATGATGTGTCTATATTTTTTATATGAAATGTGGGGGATTTTTTATGCAGAAACTGAAGATGACAGCAACCAAAACATTAACCTTTCAGGAGGGCTGTGAGAAGTATCTTGAATACTGCCGGCAGAGGAATTTAAGAGAGGGAACTATAAATCATTACAGGCAGAGTTACACTCAGTTCTATAAGTTCTTTGACCCGGATACACCGATAGAAGAATTTGATGAAGATGCTTATAAGAGATATGTTCTTCATCTGAAAGCTACTCTTAATAACGACGTCAGTATTAACTCTTATTTGAGAGATTATATCACCACAATGCACTTTCTGATGGACGAGGGATATATACCCAGGTATAAGATGAGAGCCATAAAGGTCGATAAA
The DNA here is from genome assembly GCA_015066045.1 of Oscillospiraceae bacterium. Taxonomy (GTDB): domain Bacteria; phylum Bacillota; class Clostridia; order Oscillospirales; family Acutalibacteraceae; genus UBA6857. Next base: position 21,175 of record SVPD01000022.1, on the reverse strand, counting down.
ACTAACATAGAGACGTATAATGACAGTGAGCTCAAGATACTACTCAAGAGGCCTGATATCAAGAAATGCTCTTTTAACGAGTATCAGTGTTGGGTGATAACTAACTTTCTGTTTTCGACGGCTGTGAGAGAAAGAAGTCTCATCAATGTCAAAATAAAAGATATTGACTTTGATAACAGGGTTGTGTATGTGAATGTCACAAAGAACAGAAAGCCTTTGATAGTACCACTTAATCAGACTATGACTAATATCTTGGCTGAATATCTTAAATACAGACATCATAAGTCAGATAATGACTATCTGTTCTGTAATGTCTACGGTCAGCAGCTGGCTAGGAGTACCTGTTATAACAAGCTATATTGGTATAACAAGAAACGAGGTGTAGAGACTACCGGGATACACAGATACAGACATACGTTCGCAAAACAGTGGATACTGAATGGCGGTAATGTTGTCTCTCTGTCTCGTCTGCTGGGACATTCAAGCTTGGATATCACACAGAATTATATCAATCTTCTGGTAAGCGACGTAGCTAAACAGGTGGATGAAATTAATGTACTTGATAAGTTTAGTGGTAGGAAACGTATTTCTTTGCCAAAATAATTTAATAGTGTAAAAGTTAAAAACGGCCTTACTTCGAAATGAAGAAAGACCGTTTTTCTTGTTTTAGCTTTATTTGGTTTTTACATGCTTATATGTAGACCAGCCAGAATAGTATTTAATATCTCCAACAGTCTTGTAAGTTCTTACTCTTACATAGTATGTCTTTTTTGCACTCAAACCTTTTAAAGTGTACTTAGTAGTTTTGCAACTTTTTATTGTCTTGGTTTTTGCGTTCGTAAACTCTTTAGAGGTTGAATACTGAATCTGATATCCGGTAACCTGTGTGGATTTTTTTGTAATATTTACGGTGATACTCTTTTTACCTGCAGTGAGCTTAGATACATTTGTTTTTGCAGGATTGATCTTAAAGGTAAGAGTCTTGGTTCCACTATAATTACCCTTGAATTTAATGGTAACCTTGTAAGTGCCAACTTTCTTTCTGCCTTTTGCATAGGAAACTGTATAATCAGTATTTTTCTTAAGTGTTTTACCGGAAGAATCCTTTACTGTTACGGTAGGTGTTTTTACTTTTCCGTTGTAAGTATAACTTGTAGCAGAAAGTTTGATAGATTTAACATACTTAATGGTTGTCTTGCTGGCAACAATTCCGCAGACTGTACATTTTTTAACCACACTACCGTTCTTTTTAAGGGTTGCTTTGGTTGTGGTAGTTTTGTATGAGTGTTTTATGCTGCGAGTAGCTTTACATATATTACAAGTAGTGTCACAAGCATTTGTATAGGTGTGCTTAATAGAGCGTGTTGCTTTACAACGATTACAACTCTTATCGCAAGAATTAGTATAGGTATGACCTAACGCTTTGCCACTCGTCGCACCACACACCTTACAGGTTTTTGATTTGGTACAGGTAGCCGTCGCATAGTTATGGGTTATGGAACGGGTTGCACCGCAAACATTACAAGAACTGTCACAATTATTTGAGTAGGAATGTGTTGTACTCTTTGCAATTGTTTCAGTTTTAGTTCCCTTGCAAACACTACAGGTATAGGTTTTAATTCCTGCTTCCTTACAGGTCGCACTCTTGGTTAGCTTGCCAGAATCATAATCATGAGTGAGCATTGCGATTGCATCGGTTTTGATAACCTCATTGCACAATGTACACTTATAGATCATTGTGCCGGTGGCAGTACAAGTAGCGTTTTGGGTTATGGTACCTGCGTCGGTGTTATGACTCAATTTGCTTCCACTAGTTGTACCGCAAATCTTACATGTCTTAGGTGCTCTGCAGGTGGCCTCGGCATAATCGTGGGCAATGGAACGGGTTGCTCCACAAGTGTTGCAGGATTCATCACACGCATTGTCGTACTTATGAGGTCCAACCACACGAACTTCTTGACACTCATTACATGTAGCATCACAAGTATTTGAGTATTTATGCTCTTGCACATTTCTCATAGAACCGCAGAGGTTACAGGTCTTGTCACAATCATTATCATAAATATGCAAGGTAGGATCTATAACACATATTGGAGCATCATCTGTTTTTACTGTAATAGAAGCACTTGATTCACTAGCATAATGTGTATTTGTCTCTGCCCTGCGCCGATAGAACAAATAATTAGTTTCTGCAGTCAGACCTGTAAACACATTGCTGTTCTGCCAATTTATACCGTCACGTGAATATTCATATCCACTGATAGCGGTAAGTGTAACGCTGTTATATGTTTTGCTTGAAAGTGTTGGTGCAGACGGTTTGGTTTGAGTACCCTTATCGGTTTGTGCTTTCAAAGCAGAACTGCTTTTTCCTGCATACGTTGTTGCTGTTTCCTTGTATCTCTGATAAAAGGTATATTCTGTACCACAGGATAAATTATAAAAAGTATTATTGGTTTGCCATGTAGTACCGTTCTTTGAGTACTCACAACCATCAATAGGAGTTAGTGTAATACTACTTGCAGTGAAACTTTGAACAGTCGGCGTATTAGGTATAAGTGTTTGTTTCGATTTGTCTGTTGTAACGCTTGTACCGGTGCTTATGTTACTTGCTTCGTGGGTATCGGTTTCAGCGTAGCGCTGATAGAAAGTGTATTTTGTTCCCGAGGAAAGACCTGTGAACACATTGCTTGTCTGCCAATTTGCGCCGTCTGTGGAATATTCACCATTTGTAATAGCAACAAGTGTTACCATTGTGTCAGTAAAGCTGGAAATAATTGGTGCATATGGTGCTGTCTGTGCCGACTTAAATGTAATAGCTAGACCTTCACTAATTTCACTTGCCAACGCATTCGATGATGCTTTTACTCTTTGATAGAAGGTGTAAGTAGTATCAGCTGAAAGGTTTGTGAATACATTGTTTGCTTGCCAGTTTAGACCATTTTTAGAATATTCAAAACCGTCTAACGGAACTAAGGTAACACTGTTATTTGTTTTACTTTCAACAATAGGCTTGCCGGGAGTTCGGCTGTATTTACAAATGTCACAAGTGTGATTGCTGTTCAGTGTATAGTTATGATCAGGCACTGTGCGAATTTGTCCGCAAATATCACATGTGGTGTCACAGGCATTCTTGTAGGAGTGTGTGATTGTTCGTAATTCATTGCATAAATTACAATCGGTATCACAAGAGTTATCATAAACATGGTCGGGAACTTCACGTTCTAAACCGCATTCGTTACAATTTGTATCACACGCATTGTCATAGCTGTGTGTGATAGTTCTTTCATATCCGCAATCACAGCTTGCATCACAAGCATTGACAAACTGATGAGGTTTTGCATTTATTACATTCTCACAAATTGTACACTTATCAAAATGATTAATTGTGTCGTAAATATGTATATATTTATGGTCGGAGGAACTCGCTCTAACGAATCCACAATTGCAAGTTGTATCGCAAGAACCATTATAGAAATGATCCAATATAATATTTACATTTTTAAATTCGGCATAGGGATAGCATTCGTTTCCATCCATTGTCCAAACAGATTCAAAATCAAAGCCAGTGTATGTGTTGGATAGCTTAAGTTCATCTGATGTTTTATCGGAGTAACAATTATTTAATGTGCCGCCAAACCCTGTTATACCACCTTTATAGGTATATTTATCATAAGTTGCAAGCGCCTCTGCCGAAACATCTCCTATACTATAGGAGGTGTTTATTGTACCACCTAAGTTATATCCTGCAACTCCACCAGAATAAGAATATGCATTGCGTGCGAGGGATGCATAGATTACACCTGGCTCTGTCCCCGGACCTGTAACTGACGACACTGAATCCGTATTATAACAGTTTTCTATTGTGCCTGAACCATTGTGTCCTACTATACCTCCTGCGTAAGCATAGATATCAAAATTAGAAAACATACTCCAGCTTGATGCTGCCAAATTACCTATGTTGTAACAAGTCTCTATACTGCCATTATTATCTCCTGCAATGCCACCTGTATAAGCACAAGCAGAATAAGAGTAAAGTGAATTTACAGAAGATGGATCAGATACCAAAGCTGTCAAACAGCCTAAGTTATAGCAGCTTTTTATAATGCTGTTGTTAATTGATGCAATTCCGCCCACATAGACATACTTACCTAAACCTGAAGCAGACAAATCCACTGTATTATAACAGTTGTTTATCATACCGTCGTTAGTTGCTACAATTCCACCAACATTGACTTTACCTGCAGATGAATTTGAAACCGTCACAGTTCCCGCATTATAGGAATTTTTTATATTACTATTGTTTGTTGCTGCAATTCCACCAGAAAATTCGTTTGAAGATGACGCTAAAGCAGATACAGAACCTATGTTATGACAGTTTTCTATAGTACCGTTATCGTTATTTCCTGTTATACCACCAGCAAAAGCGTCGTCAGATGAATTTGAGGCTGATACAGAACCGGAATTATAGCAGTTTTTAACTATACTGCTTTTGTTCATTCCCGCGATTCCGCCCAAAAAAGACGCCTCACCATTTTTATTCTTATCAGATACAGAACCCTGGTTATTACAGTCTGATATTGTGCCACGATTATCTCCTGCGATACCACCAACGTATGTATAGAGATGATTGTTTGAATATACAACTGACACTGAACCTGTATTGTAACAATTTTCTATCCTTCCATAGTTTTTTGCTGCAATACTTCCTGCATACATAGATAAAGTTGAAGCTTCTTCCGGATATGAAGCGGATATAAAACTATTAACTATACCGACATTTCTGATTGTTCCTCGATTTTCATTAAAAAGACCTACACGTAACCCTGGAGATTCTATATGTAAATTTTTTATAACATGGTTGTTGCCATCAAATACTCCGGTAAAACCGGAAGTACCACCGATAGGATTGAATCCATAACCATGATTATAGAAATCTCCATACTCAGAAAAGTCGTAGTTTTTAAATTCTATATCAGCAACCATTTTAAAATGGGCACTTGGATAGTTACGAATATTATTCAAATGATATTTTGTTTCAATAAGATATGGATCATTTTCTGTTCCACTTCCTCCTGCAAACCCTGTTGTTGCTGTTGCACTTATCCTTAATGCGTTAAAGGGTAACATTGAGATAATTAATATACTGGTAAGTAGTATTGAAAGAATCCGTTTCATGATAAATCAACCACCTTAAAAGGTTTAATAATAAAAAGTGCGACCACCGAAGCAGTCGCACAAAAAATGCAAACTCCGATAGTCGCCAAACTATGTAGATACAAAGAACATTACTGTATTCATACCGAAGGAATTCACATTTTTATCAAATTCATGGTATGAATTTAAAAAGGGTACACTACCCCCTTGTATTAATGTTCTTTAGTTTTGAGTATCTTACAGTTTGGCATTTATATTATATTAGAAATCTATAGTGTTTGCAAGTATTATTACATATTTTGTTAGCTGCTTATTTTTTCTATGGTTTCCTTTACAGTTTCAATATCAGCATCACGTGTTAGAAAGTATTTCTCTAAATCATACATTATATCAATTATTTCTCTGTAAAGGTAGTGTATGGGCGTATCATCTAAGTCACCAACCCACCATCCAAATTTATGTAGCTCAAGAAGTACCTCACAAACGCCCTTGGGAACCGAACCGGCTCTGCTGTATTCTTCTATAAGCTCATATGTTTCTTGAAATAAACCTTTAAGCTTATCAAGGTCAGGTTTCTCAAATTGAATTACTTTTTCTGTAACTGAACGCCAATCTCTAGCGATATTATTGATTCTTTTAAGTTCCATAATTTTACCTCCCAAATTAAATGATATAGTTTATAATAGTGGTTCGCACTTATCAATAGTATGATATTGACCTGCATATAACTGCTGAAATGTGTATATAGCCCATTGTTTTGTATCAGCTTCTATAATAGCTACACCTCTTATACCGCCATTTAGAATCTTCGGGGAATATGTAACCTTCCATGTTTTTGATGAGTTGCTCATTGATTTGTCCTCCTTAATTGTTCTGAACTTTCAGTTCTCTTTTATACTTATAATAAGAATTCCTGGAAACCTTACATAATATCATAACCTCCTTATCACTAAGTGTGCCTCCAAAATCCTGGGCATGCTTTTTTATTATCTCTTTACATTTAACAGATTTATCTGTAATCAAGGTTGTACCTTTTTCAAGACCTATCTTATTACCTTTCTTTTTGCTTTCTCTCATACCCTGACTGATTCTGGTATGAAGATCAGTAACTTCTTTTTCAGATTGAAGAAAAGCTGATTTTATCTGTTCTTCTGCGAGTGACATTAGAAGGTTGTTTATTAATGTGATATTACCTTTGAAGTAATCATCAACTGCCGAGTTACCGGTCTGAACAGAGATTTCTAATAAATTGTTTTTAGTTGAATCAAAGATGGAAGAATTTATAAGTGGCTCATTGATGAATATAAGATTAATCCCTGACTCATAAAGAGTTTTATAATCCTTAAAGCCTTCCTCAGCATTACGGGACATTCTTGATACACTATCAAAAACTATAGTGTCACCTGTGGCTAGTTGTTTCACTAGCTTGTCCCATAATGGACGGTTTTGAGTTGTTCCGGTGTAGAATTCTTTAATGATAGTAGCTTCGGGATAAAGTTCTGTAATGTTGGTAACTTGTCTTGTTATTCTCTGATGCTTTGTACTTACTCTGCAATAACCATAAATCATAATTCGTGCCCCTTTCAGTATTAAAACTAACTTTACTCTCTTTTGATACTTATATTATGTCGTGTTTTAATCTGTTTGTAAGCGCTTTTGATACAAACAATTGCAAACTTTCTTTTAATACTAGATTTAGGGTTTGTTTCATGATATACTGTATAAATAGATTATTTTACGGAGTGATGAACATGGCAAATAGATGGTCATTTAAAGAAGATTATATAGTTTGTAAGTTTGCTTATGAAAATAGATCTAGGTGTATTTTTTCAGAAGAAATTCATCCTTTGATGTTAGAGTTGAAAGAAACTGGTTTCAGCTCAAGAAGTGAGACGGCTGTAAGTAGGCGCGTTCGGGAGTACCAATATTTGTTCTGTGGTGATAAATCACCAAATGTAACTAAGCAAGTTTTGTCAACTTATCAAGTTTTTATGGATAGATTCAATAATCCGTCTTTGTATAGTGGTATTAAGTCATTTATTTGTGAAACTTTCAAACCTGATGTGGGAAAGAGTGAAGAAACAGATAATAGTGAAACATTCTTGAATTCTTTCGGTGAACAGAACAACTTAACTCATCTTGTTCATACAATAGATTATAATTCAACCTTTCCTATGGTTCTTCAAAAATATGTAGCCTTAAAAGACATTAAGAAGCATAATGTTATGTGTAGAAAAATTGGTATGAAGCCGGATACATTTTCTGCCATTTTACGTGGGAAATATAAAGAAGTAAAAAAAGAAAATGTTTTAAGGATATGTATTGGATTACAGCTTAAAGTCAATGAGGCTGAAGAATTACTAAACAGTGCTGGCTTTATTTTGTCTAACTCTATAATGACAGATGTTGTTATTAAAGCTTTTCTATGGAATAGAAATTTCAGTGTTGTAGCAATTAATGCTGAACTGGTAGAAAATGGAGAGCTAATGCTATTCCATAATTATGAGATAGAGTGCTAAGGAATATAAAACAATAAAAAGATAATGCAAGTGATCAGAAAAGGTCACTTGCATTTTTTTGTGCATTTTTGAATTTCCGTATTGTCAATCCGTGAGAAGTGGGAAATCGGGTTTATACTTTACTTGTAATCAATGTTGAGAGAGATGATGTTGATTGTTGTACCTTGATAATTGAATATGAAAAGTTCGCCCCGTCCGTATTATGCCCATTTTAATTTTTAAAGAAAGTGAGTGTGAGAAATGAAGAAAATTAAGAAGCAGAGAAGATTTGACGGATTTGATTAGTGAATAAGTATGTATAATTAAATGGTGTTTAACAACAATAATTAATTTCAACAAAATAAAATTTATTAATGAAAGGATTGCTATATTATGACTACTTGGAAATTTAATGCTACTGAATATACAGAAAGAACTTTTGATCTTATTCCCGAAGGAGACCATAGAGTAAGAATTAATGGTGTGAAAGAGAAAGTTTTCAGCACAGGAAATGAGGGCTTTGAAATTACATTTGATGTTTCAGGATCCAAATCTAAACTTTGGTATTATCTTGTGCTGGATCCTAGAGAAAGTGTTAAAACGAATCAGCGTTTAGGAATGTTTTTCGATTCCTTTGCAATTAGAGACTATGATTTATCACACTATGATGATTGGATTGGAAGGGACGGAGCTGTTCGAGTAAGACATAATGTGTATAACGGAAGTAAAACTGCAAATGTTGCTTTTTGTCTTAGTAGAAATCAGCAGAATAGATTATATGTATCAAAAACAGATAGATATGATTCGTATAGTCATAATACCAAAACTCAGCCCACAAGTTCCGGTATTAGGCCAGAGTTAGAACTTAATGGGTTTAGTTTTTGAAATGTATAAAATAGGATTAAAGGCTTTATACTTTAGATTTATGAAGAAAAGATAATATTTAATTTAAAATAATCAAAGATGAAAGGATTAAAAATTTATGTTAAATTGTAATTATTGCTATTCAGTTCCTATGAAACCTAATATGGAAAAAGCAAGTCTTTTTGTAGAGGGTGAGTTTTCTCCTGAGATTCCTGTTGTTTTTTGCAGCGGCTTCACCGATGTATATGATGAGCCTATATTTAATTGGGTCAATGATTCTATAGTAGTAAAAAGAGGTAATAAGATAGTTGAGTATTCTGATTCAACTTATTATGATGTGCTTTTTGAGAATGAAAATGAGGAGTCTTCCTGGATAGATGGACGAGTAGCAAATATAACAGGCGTTGATGCGGATAAGGTTGTTGATGTTAGAGAAAGAAAAGAGTACAAGGTGGTAGAGTATGATTTAGAGAAATCATTAAAAAGAAAGTATAAGGTTATCCTTGAAGAAACTTCAGATATAAGTGAGTATGACTGTGGTGTTTTTGCACATTATTTCATTGAAGAAAATAATGGCAAACATACTGCTTTTGATGAGTGTGGAGTAATAGATTAATAGTATATTAAAATAGTCGAAAGGGGTCTTTATAAATTAATTTGTATAAAGATCCCTGTTTATAAAAAGATAACAAGAAAGGTAGCTGTAAATGATAAATAATATTTTTGACGATATTAAGTATGCTTATGATTTAGAAGCGTTTTCTATTGAATTTAGACCTGAAAGAGTATATAGAGCTATTGACAATTTTGATTGTTTTGTAAGAGCAGGTGAAGACTCAAAAGCTTTTATTAAAGAATTTAGTATTGCTTTTCAGGAGGGAGAACGATGGGTTCAAAAGACTATGGCCGTTTGTTCGATGGTTGACTTCCCTTTTTCATTAGAACACTTTCGTTGGGTATGGATCGCCTTTTCTTTAGTAAGGCTAGTAAAAGATTTTTTTGATGCAGATCATTTTAATCTTCAAATGAAAGATAAGAGCAAGAATACTATATGTTGCGAGAGCGCATTGACAAAATTTATGAAAACAGTTAATTATAGACAACTTAAAGTTTATGAGTCAGTAAGAGATTATCCGGAAAGATGTATCAAAAATAATTTTTGAATATACTTTTATGATATTAAAAAACTAGGAATTATTTGAAACGAAAGGAGCAATTTCTTATTGATGAAAACTCAATTAGATCGAATGTTCGAGTCTGACTTTATTAGGTTGCCGCGTCCGTTTATAAGGAAATTCAGCTTAAATACAGCGGTTATGTTATCAGAGATATATACCGAATATACATATTGGAAAGATAGAAACGAGCTTCAACAGGGTGGCTGGTTTTATAGTACAATTGAGAACATGTACAATAATACTGGCCTAAGTAAGCATCAACAGTTAGTTGCTTGTAAGGAGTTGAAATCTTATGGTATCATAAAAATCAAATACCACGGTATGCCTAAAAAGAGATACTTTAAATTTGATATGACAATACTGAATAGGTTGTATTCTGATTTTAAGTTGAATTCTAATCAGTTCAAAGATATTACAGATATAGATGATATACTTGACGATTCTCCTGAAATGATTTCAACTTTTCAACACAGTTTTTAATTGTAGTTGTAATGCAGCTCGTGTCCTATGCTAAAGGCACGGGCTGTTTTTGTTATAAAAAATGGTATAAATATTGAACTAATATAGTCTGAAAAACAGATTATATTTATCTAGTTTTTTACTTTATTTAGGGAGCATATTAAACATAAATAAAAATAAGTAATAATAATAAAAATAATATTAATTAATAATATTTATTATCTAAATCTTTTTCTAAGATTTAGATAAATATCAATAGTAATTGTCAGTAAATAAATATTAATTATCTTGAGTAAAATAATAAAAATAAATAGGTTAGTTCAAAATTTGAACTAAGGAAGATGGTAGTAGAAAATAGGACAAAGTTATTTGGAAGTTTAAAATTAAAACTTGAACTATGAGTAGTTTTTACTATAGTTCAAGTCAAAGTTAAGAAAAATATTTTATATGATCAAGTGCTTCTGTAACTAGTGTATCTACTGATTCATTTAGTTTTAGTGCATAGTTAGCATAATAATAAACAGAGTGGATATCTGTTTCATATATCTTTTTTACTATGTTTGTTAGTATATCAACTCGATTATCAACATGTTCAGCAAAAAGTTTAGCTATCAAGTCAGCCGGGAGTATATCTGTAAAACAATAAGGATATTTATGCCAAAATGATTTTATTTCTTCATGGTTATCATATTGGTCAGGAAAACTTTCATCAAGCTCATGACAGAAAAAGTTTAGTTCGCACCATAAATTAAAGAAGTTCTGTTTGCTTATAAAGAATTTATGATTGACCCAATAATGCACAAAAGCGCCGTAAAAGATTTTTAATTGTGCAGAATTGAGTTTGCTTAAATGTTTGTATAATCCGTGATTGTAAGTGTTTTTGAGGTTGTTATTCATTAGTATTTGTCCTTTTATATGAAATTGGTATACCTGTGGCAGTTGCTATTTTCATTCATTTAATTTAGCATATTTTATATAGAATTCGATTAATAAAAAGACAGGAGTAATATTTATGATTACACTAGAAGAAATCGCTTCCAGACTTAAAGATAAAAGTAATTATGATTTTACCGTAAACAAAGAGAGGTGGGAGCCTAAAAGAGCTGATACCTACGTGTTACCTGAATTTAATATTAAAGAAAGTCAAGCTAAGGGAGCTGAAACAAAACTCAGGAATAAATTGAGTAAGGTCTTGGCATTTATTGATTTGGTAAAACATAAACGTTTTAAAACAGGCTGCACAATTATACCCATAAGTGTAACGAATAAAGACAATCTTTCTATTTGGGAGAATGAAAAAGGAGTTTCCAGAGCTATTTCTTATATGATCGAAATTGGACTCTTAAGTGTTGAAAGTGATAAGTATCAATTTAGTGCTTATTATGAAAAAGATAATAAAAGTAAAACTTACCGCTATTATAAAGAGAATGAAGATAAGGCAAAAAAATATTGTGAAGAACATGATATTAAGATGTTTGTGATTAAACATAATGTAGATTCTATTCTTAAAGTTAAGAGTGTTCATCCTGATATTGATACAAAAAAGGTGCGTTTTGCATCTGGACTTAAGCTAGTAAGGCCTATGGAGCTTAGTAAAAAAGAATTTGAGGAACAGCTTATTTAGTGTTTGTTTGAGAATTATCCCGGACTGGCATTTCATATTCTAAAGGTTGATGAAATTAATGAAAAGTACTATAAAGATTATCCGGAATTCAGAATTAAATTCTGGCCTAATATTACTTGGTCTAAAGATGAAATCTATGTTAGTCGTATAGGGATTCGTGCTACAAATTCTATGATTAATCTTAAGAAGGATAAACGAGTAGAGGCTTTGAAGTTATATGGATTTACACTTGAAAAAGATATAAATGCATCGGTACCTCGTATGACTTTATCTTTGAACTCCGGTCATTGGATAGATGAATCAGAAGATATGTATGAGCGCATATTTCGAGTCGTGGAGCCAAATGGTATCTTCAGCAAGGAAAAGCGTGAGGCAATAAAAAAGCTTCATATGCGTGCTTATTTTGACTCTGGGGACAAGTTGACAGGACATCATATTTGGCTGTCTATGAATCAGGATGGTGTTGAAAGAGAAGATGTTTGTAATAAGATGTCAGAATTCAGGAATTCTATTATTAAAGCTGAGGGCGGAAAGCTTTATGGTAGTGATATTTTTTATGTGGAATCTTGTGTCTATCTTATGACACTTTATGATTTACTTTCTTCGGGGCATAGAGTATGGATGGTTTATGATTGCTTTTATTCTACGGGGAAAGAAGATTTGGAGTTGTTTGAAAATATGATTTCAAATGGAGTTAGGTTGAATTTTGAGGAGTTTTTTAGAATGTATTGGAAAGTGTAATAATATATATTTATTATAGGTGAAATAAGAATAAATTAATTATTATATATACAATAGCTGACAGTTGCAAAAAGAGCTGACGATCTAATAAAATCATCAGCTCTTTTATTCATTTACAAAACTATTCTTGATATTTTGTGCTATCAAGACGGGTTCATAGAATTAAAATAAATTGTTATCGAAAGCATTAACGTTAGCATAGTAGTTTTCTATAATTTCGGTAACGGTAAACTTTCTTTTGATAAGTACAATAGCAGTAATCAAGCTCATATGATCGTCTGTATATGCTATTAGATTATCTGTCATTTGTTTTCTGAATTCTTTTTCATCACAACGGCGAAAAGGATTTTTGTCAAACGATACTAGGAATTTATTAAAATTATCAAATGAAGTAATATTGAAATGATAATGATTTATTCTGTAATAAAACATAAATAAATCATGCAGTTCGGTGCTGTCTAATGTAGCTATTTCTTTAGTTAATGTTTCAATGGATTTTTCTGTTTTTATCATAATGAATCTTCTTTCTGTTAATTATTTTAGAGCGACAACAGAGCACAAAATATTGTCATTCATATAATTTAGCAGAAACGACGGTTCGCAAACGATAAGAAACACGTTATAATGTGTTCAAGAAAACTCAAAACGATGTGTTCAGTTCAGATGTTTTCACAAAGCTAATGTGCGACAAAGCTAGTGTTTGTAAGCCTTTCTAGCCGCGCTCGATTATGTTGTTTTTTCAATGATCAAAGAAGGCGTAGATTTGATGTACTCTGAGTGCGATTTTAAATGAATCAATTTGTCTGGGATTATACTTAAATGAATGTATTCTTTGCGCTGATCCCAAACCCCACTATAAGCAAATACACCTGTTTTTTCAAATGTAACATTGCAAATTTTAAGCAAACTAATAACTTCTTCTTTTCTTTCATAATCACCGATTGAAATTATATCAATCAACCGTTTTTTATATTCTTGCTCCGTCACAACATTCCTCTAAGATTAACATTTTCTCAATCAACTATTGCTTCTAATTCAGTTCTTTAACATTGTCTATCTAAGAAACATATAGTTTTCCCAAGTTTGTTCCTTATTGCTCTAACATTATTTTTCTTTTGTAACTCCCTTAAAAGGGGTTCCATCCTGTTTGACATCCATAAATTTACCAGTGTCAGAATCACGTTTAACCCATTGATTTGTTTTAGGGTTATATGTTTGTGTCCTGCTCTTGACGGCGCCGATTCTTCTATTATCGCCTGTTGGAGCATTTTTTGCCATAGTTTTTCACCTCTTTTCTTTATTCGTTGTCAAATTCAACTTCTTCCTCCGCAATATTGTAAATATCGATTCTATTTTCAACATTAACGGAAGTAACAAGCCAGTTTTTGAGGAAACATTGTTTTATAAACTCATCAATTCGATTAACACCGTTGATTTCTTTAAGCGTTATTACAACACCAAAATTTAATCCTTCTCCGTATTTTTCTTCAAGACGTTCAGTCGTTTTTATACTCAAGCCCCACATTTTAGTTTCATACACCTTTTTGGGTCTTGAACCTTTTTTAGGATATTCAACAATGTGTTTGACATTGTCCCATTTTCTGAAAAACGTACGAGCGTTGCCTTCGTATATGTAACTTCCATCTTCACCTTGTTTGTTATCGTTTATGGTTTTTACGGTTCTACCATTTAGCCTTCCAAAATGCAGATCAAGTTCAGTATTGGTATAGTCTACACCTTGATTTCTTGAACAAACAGGGAAGTAGCATAAAGTTGCCTTAGCAATATATGGATACATATCTTTGCTTATCGGCACAGGCAAACTATAGTTATAAGTATTGTATTTTTCAGAAGTACCGGAAATAACGAATCTAATTTCATCATCCTTAGATTTTATTATCTCTTCGATCCTGATTGGCACAACACCGTAGCCAATATACTTTGAGGGTGCGTCTTGCTTTTTCCAACTAGCCGCAGAATCAACAATCAATGCCTTGGCTACTTCTCTACTTAAGCCGAGTACATCTATTAAGTAAGACATTTTCCTTGCAATCCATGGTGCAGCGAAAGAGGTACCAGCTACGATTTGTCCTCCTGTTTCGCAACAGACTTTAATTGGATTGCTTCTGTCTCCTCCGTAGTAACTCACATCAGGTTTGTTGAAAAACGATAAAACAGGACCTTTTCTTGAATACGAGACAGGTTTATTATTATAGTCAACTGAATTTACTACTAAGGAATTTATTGAATCCGCAGGAGAACCGATATATCTTTCCTCACCATCATTCGCACGTTTGTTGGTTCCTGCTATGATAAATATCACATCGTTTTCGCTCTGAATTTTATCCAGGATTGCCGCTTCAGGGGAAATAAAGTTGGGGTGGATTTCTTTTTCGGAACCTAAAGATAAATTCCAAACTTTTATATCCCTGTTTTCTTTTATGATTTCATCTATCGTGCGTAAAATAGTGAATGAATTAAAATGTCCACTTGTTGCAACTCCAAAGTGTCTAACTTTAAATCTTCCGCAACCGTCATCAAGTTCGGGATTTATAGTTGGTCCATCTACTATAATTGAAGACACAGATGTTCCATGAAAATAATCTTTTTGTTCAAGTTCAATATCGTCAGGAATTCTTTTTTTAAATTCTACCCATTCGCTGAAATATACATCTTCCCAAAACATAGTGTCAATTACACCAATAGTAGGTTCATTTGACGGGGATGGAATGGTAACCAAATCTTCTGAAGGCCCTAACAAAATTTCTTTTGAAAGTTTGGATATGTCAGTAGTTGCCATAGCAATCAAATATGATGCCCTACTTTGGAGAATTGCTAACTGGTCCGGTGTGAGAAGCAAGGTGGTTTCGTGATATATTCTGCTAGGCAAGACATTAATACCGACTTTTTCTAATACCGCTTTAGTATTATCTGTTTTATAAATGGTTATAATTGTATCTGTTTTAAACTCTTCAACTTCTTGACTTACGAAGAATTTTTCAACATAATGACAATCCACAACAATATTTAGAAATGTAGTTGGTGCGATTTCATTTGGCTTAAAGTTGATTTTCTTTTTATTGATTTTTTCTACAGTTTCAGATGAGATAACACCATTAAAAGTCTTTTCAACAACTTCTATAGAAGATGACAATCTTCTGATTGACTCGTCAAGAATTGCTAATGAAACATAATGTGTAATAATGTGCTTTCTAGATATGATGTTATCCGGAGTTATTTCATCAGCAAATTTTGCACCGACAACCGAACTATTAGCAGTGACACTACCTTTAGATAAAAAACCAGAAATTCTGCGACTCTTAGCAATAACATCTATATATTGAACGCTAATTAAAGCGCCGGTAATTACATTTTCTTTTTGCCAATAATCTTTTAGTACTAAAAGTTCATCAAAAAGTTTTTTCATGTGTTGTACAGACACTTTTGTGTTTGCCGGCAAACTTGGGGGTCCTGGTCTTGAATTCCTATTTTCTTGTTGAAATGTACCTTTTAAATTAAGTAAATCGTTCATACATTTACTCCTTTAATTCTCGTGAAACTTGGCTTTTAGATACTCCTGTGAGAATTTCAATTTCTCTCACCGTAAAACCATAATCCTGCATTGCTTTTAGATCATTTCCTATCTTTTTGTCAACAGAAGCATATAGTTTTCTTAAATAATCGAATTCATCATTTGGACTACTAAAAGCAAGGCAAGTCTTTAAAAGATTTTTTAGTTCTCCAGGATAAGGTATAGGCTCCATCAATTTCAAGATTTTTTTAAGCAACCTTGTATTCTTACTTGCAAATTTAAACTTTGTGAGCAATACATTTACTACCGTTTCAGCAACCTCGACTAAGTCATCCTGTGAATATCTATTGAAGTTAATGATTGCATCAAATCTTCGCGACAGAGCTTTGTCAAAAGAAGCATAAAGGTTGGTTGTTGCTATTAAAACAACCGTTTCGTTCAAATTATCTAGACCTTTTAATACCGATGATGTAGCTCTCCCCATTTCCCGCAAGTCATTAGAGTTTAGTCTATCAAGCGCAATGGCATCGATTTCATCAAAAAGAACGATAGCTCTTTCAGGGTATGGCAGTTTTGCAATCTCATTAAATAAGGCAGCGATATTCTTTGAAGTTTGACCCAACTTACTATCCACAACAGAATCAAAATCTACGATAAATAATTCTCTATCCAAAATTCTAGCAACTTGTTTTACAGTTTCGGTCTTTCCTGTGCCGGGGGCACCTTCAAAAAGAAATTTATTTATTCCTGCATTATGACTGATGGCATTAATAACGCCAACTATATCTTCTTTGATTGCCTCTGGCAGTGGTAGTGGATCTTGATTTAAATGGACTTTTTGAAGAAAATTGAGATTTTCCTCATTCATCTGAGGAACAAAGGTGTTCGCATTCGACATTAAAGCCATAATATATTCTGATAACTGATAATCACCAGATTTATCAAAATCACTTGCTATTTCATATGCTTCAGTTCTAAAACCAGCATCATTTTTTTCGGAGTAATATTTTATGAGATTTATAATGTTTTTCTTTTTCATTTAATTACCTCCACATAATCAATATCACATTTTATATTATAATCACTCTGGGACAAAATGTCAATACTTTGGGACAATATTTTTAATTTTAATAGCATTTCTACTATTAGAATTTCTTATTTTAATTCTAAGTATGCAAAAATACCGCTTACAAATCAATGTAAACACGTTATAATGTGGTTAGGAAAACTTAAAACGATGTGTTTAGTGGGACAGTTTTTACAATCAAATAGTGTTAAAAAGTAAGTCATAATAAGGCTTTCGGGCTATGTTCTGAAAAAACAAATTATCTACTGATTCAGAGTGCGTTGAAATGATGGGCCTTATCGGTGCAGGTAACAACCCCATGGTTGGTATGACTGTAGCATGTGCTGTTGCTATTGAAGAGGCAAGTAAATAATTAGCTTTATAGCATCTGAAAATCTTTTATAACAATTAAAAACTTAGACACATCATTTTTGAGTTTTCTTAAATGATGTGTCTATCTTTTTTATATGAAATGTGAGGTTTTTTTAATGCAGAAGCTGAAGATGAAAGCGACTAAAACATTAACTTTTAAAGAAGGTTGTGAGAAGTATCTTGAATACTGTCGGCAGAGGAATTTAAGAGAGGGAACTATAAATCATTACAGACAGAGTTACACTCAATTTTATAAGTTCTTCGATCCGGATACACCTATAGAAGAATTTGATGAGGATGCTTATAAGAGATATGTTTTACACCTGAAAGCTACTCTTAAGAACGATGTCAGCATCAACTCTTATTTGAGAGATTATATTACTACAATGCACTTTCTGATGGACGAAGGATATATCCCAAGATACAAAATGAGAGCCATAAAGGTCGATAAAACTAACATAGAGACGTATAATGACAGTGAACTCAAGATACTACTCAAGAAGCCTGATATCAAGAAATGCTCTTTCAATGAGTATCAATGTTGGGTGATTACTAACTTTCTGTTTTCAACTGCAGTAAGGGAAAGAAGTCTTATCAATATCAAAGTAAAGGATATAGACTTTGATAACAGAGTTGTGTATGTGAATGTCACAAAGAACAGAAAGCCGTTGATAGTACCTCTGAACCAGACTATGACTAATATCTTGGCTGAATATCTTAAATACAGACATCATAAGTCAGATAATGACTATCTGTTCTGTAATGTTTACGGTCAGCAGCTGGCTAGGAGTACCTGTTATAACAAGCTATATTGGTATAACAAGAAACGAGGTGTAGAGACTACCGGAATACACAGATACAGACATACGTTCGCAAAACAGTGGATACTGAATGGCGGTAATGTTGTCTCTCTGTCTCGTCTGTTGGGACATTCGAGTCTGGATATAACACAGAATTATATAAATCTGTTAGTTAGTGATGTGGCTAAACAGGTTGATGAAATAAATGTGCTTGATAAGTTCAGTAGCAGGAAGAGGATAAGTATGAAAAGTAGTTAACTTTTATGGTTGGTTGTGATATAATGAATTTCAAGAGGTGATTATATGAATATCAATTCTTTAGACAGATTTCTCGAGGCTCAGGATAGAATGTATCAGATAGCACTCAGTGAGATTAAGAAAGGGAGCAAACGTTCACATTGGATGTGGTTTATCTTCCCTCAGTTAAGGGGTTTGGGTAGCAGTAAGATGTCATATATCTTTGGTGTTAATGGTATTGAAGAAGCTAAAGAGTATCTTAATCATCCTGTACTGTCGGAAAGGTTGATTGAAATTACTGAAGCTTTACTTGCTCATAAAGGAAAAGATATTTATGATATTATGGGTGATATTGATGATATGAAACTTAAATCTTCTATGACTCTTTTCGCTCTTATTAGTGAAGATGGTTCTGTGTTTCATCAGGTTCTTGAATGTTTCTATGATGGTGAGATGGATTACAAAACAGTTAAACTTTTAAATATAAATATTTGAAATGAATTATCACAGTTCACACTTATGTGTGGGCTGTTTTTTATATGTGATCAAGTATTAAAAGAAAGTTTGCAATTGTTTGTATTAAAAGGGGCTTACAAACAGATTGAAACACGACATAATATAAGTATTGAAAGTGAGTATAGTTTGTTTCAATACTTAAAGGAGCGTGAATTATGATTTACGGTTATTGTAGGGTGAGTACAAAGCACCAAAGGATAACAAGACAGGTTACCAATATTACAGATATTTATCCTGAAGCTAATATCATTAAGGAGTTTTATACCGGAACAACACAGAACAGACCGAAGTGGGACAAACTGATGAAACTGATAAAACCGGGTGATACCATAGTGTTTGACAGTGTGTCTAGAATGTCCCGTAATGCTGACGAAGGTTTTAAAGATTACAAGATGTTATATGAACTTGGTGTTAATCTGATTTTTTTAAATGAGCCACTTATTAATACATCTATATTTGACTCTACTAAAAACAACTTATTAGAAATATCTGTTCAGACAGGCAATTCAGCACTTGATGATTATTTCAAGGGGAATATTTCTCTTATTAACAACTTACTTATGGCACTTGCTGAAGAACAGATTAAATCAGCTTTTCTTCAAGCTGAAAAAGAAGTTACAGATTTACATACGAGAATTAGTCAGGGTATGAGGGAGAGCAAGAAGAACGGTAAGAAAATAGGTATTGAAAAAGGAACAACATTAGTAACAGAAAAATCTGTTAAATGTAAAGAGATAATAAAAAAGCATGCTCTCGATTTTGGAGGCACGCTCAGTGATTCAGAGGTAATTACATTATGTGGAATCTCAAGAAATTCTTATTATAAGTATAAGAGAGAGTTGAAAACACAAAACACTTAATTGTCTGATAAACTTTCAATAAAAGCAATCAAGAGTTTCTTTTGCTTAGGTGAAAGTTTAGAAAGAGCAACAGATAGCTCGTCTCTTTCGGTTTTTACATTAAAAAAATCTTGGAGTGAAATATCCATAGCATCACACAAAAGTTGTAAATGACCGACAGTAATATCAGCTTGACCTAGCTCTACTCTTCTCAGATGTGTTTGTGATACACCGGCTCTTTCGGCTAAACCGTTTTGTGTAAGCCAGCACCTATTTCTTAATTCTACTAATCTTTCACCAACGTTCATAATACGACTCCTAACTTAGTCTTATAAGAATATGTTATCACAAAAGTTAACACTTTATTAGTTTTATAAGGTTGACTTGATAGTCTTATAGTGTTATAATATTTGTAAATTGAATCACTTATATATTAAGTGACTTGAATTTATCTTTAGGAGGAAATAAAAAATGACAGAATCATCAATCAAAAATCTGAACCTAGCCAGAGCTTGTTACAAAGAGGGCAAAGAAACCGACGCTCTGGCATACTATGCATTAGTTCTGGATGAAGAGCCTGAGAATGCAGAGGCAAACTATTTTTGCCGTTACTTTGATTTTCAGGAGAGTATCGAGAAAAAAGAGGGTGTAAAAGATTCATTAATGTTTCTTATCAACTCTCTTGAAAAAGCAATTAAGTATGTAGCAGACGATGGATGCTCAAAGGGAGAAAAATTGGCTGTTGTTAAAGCAATCGTGAATACTTATACACCCGTAACCGATTTCGTTACCTCTTCACGAATTTCCACTTCCAAAGACACAATAGAAAATGGGGTATTAAGCCTTTACTGGTTGGGATCGTACATAAAGAACAACTTCAATTCTGATTCTGATGCAATGAAGCTTGCAATCATCCCTTGGAAGGAAGCCGTTAAACTTCAACAGAAGTTCTACGCTTACAAGTATGAAGGCTATAAGGCAGAGAATTATGTTGCAGAAATCCAAAAAGTAGATCCATCATTTACTATTCCGAAGAAGGCTGGTTGCGTTTCAAAAGGTTAATGAATCAGTAATATAAAGGTGTTTTATGGTCAGTCAACAATGGAAAGAATCAGCTCTTTTATTCTTTTACGATACTATCATTGATATTTTGTGCTATCAAGACGGGCTCATAGAATTAAAATAAATTGTTATCGAAAGCATTAACGTTAGCATAGTAGTTTTCTATAATTTCGGTAACGGTAAACTTTCTTTTGATAAGTACAATAGCAGTAATCAAGCTCATATGATCGTCT
>SVPD01000021.1 GCA_015066045.1 Oscillospiraceae bacterium | reverse complement strand
TATTATATGCAACACCATATTATTCCGTAAAACAATTAAAACAGATGTGTTTTATAAGTCAGAAGCAACTTAAACACATCTGTTTTTGTTTTGCTTTTTGGTCTGCGCTTACTGCGGCAGCCCCTTTTGATATTTTCAGAGATTGATTATCTGTCTCTTCTTCTGCGATCGCCGTTTCTTCTGCGGTCGCCGTTTCTTCTGGGAGCTTCCCCACCGTCATCCTCGGGTACGAGACCTTCGATTTCGATGAGAGCATCTCTTCTGGAAAGGTTGATTCTGCCCTGATCGTCGATTTCAAGAACCTTAACGATAACCTCGTCTCCGACTGTTACACAGTCCTCAACCTTTTCGGTTCTCTTGACATCGAGCTTACTGATGTGAACAAGGCCTTCCTTACCGGGAGCGATTTCTACGAAAGCACCGAAGCTCATCAGACGGGTAACGATACCGCGGAAAATAGAGCCCACCTCAGGATCGTTTGCGATTGTTTCGATGATTGTGATAGCACGTCTTGCGTTGTCAATATCAAGAGCAGAAACGAAGATTGATCCGTCCTCATTGACGTCAACCTTACAGTCGCACTCTGCACAGATCTTCTGGATAACCTTGCCCTGCTTACCGATAACATCACCGATTTTTTCCACGTCAATCTTTGTGGAGAGCATCTTGGGAGCATACTTGGAAAGCTCTGCTCTGGGCTCTGCGATGCAGGGAAGCATAACCTCGTCGAGAATCTTCATACGTGCATCGTAAGTCTTTTCGAATGCTTCCTTGATGATTTCGGGAGTAAGGCCGTGAACCTTCAGATCCATCTGGATAGCGGTGATACCCTTTTTGGTACCTGCTACCTTGAAGTCCATATCGCCGAAGAAGTCCTCGAGTCCCTGAATGTCAACCATAGTCATAAAGCGGTCGCCTTCGGTGATAAGACCGCAGGAAATACCTGCTACGGGAGCTTTGATGGGAACACCTGCTGCCATAAGTGAAAGAGTGGAGCCGCAGATGGAAGCCTGTGATGTGGAGCCGTTTGAGGAAAGAACCTCGGAAACGAGTCTGATAGCATAGGGGAACTCCTCTACTGAGGGAATAACGGGAACGAGAGCTCTTTCGGCTAAAGCTCCGTGACCGATTTCTCTTCTGCCGGGACCTCTGGAGGGCTTGGTTTCGCCTACAGAGTATGAGGGGAAGTTATAGTGATGCATATATCTTTTGCTTTCTTCCTTATCAAGACCGTCTAAAAGCTGAGCATCACTCATAGGTCCGAGAGTGGTTACTGTGAGAACCTGAGTCTGACCGCGGGTAAACATACCTGAGCCGTGTACTCTGGAGAGAAGGTCAACCTGTGCATCGAGAGGACGCATGTCGTTTATGCCTCTGCCGTCCACACGCTTGCCCTCGTCGAGGAGCCAGCGTCTTACCACATACTTCTGGAGCTTATACAGGCACTCGTCGATTTTCTCGACTGTGTCGGCATATTCCTCGTCAAATCTCTCGTGTACCTTTTCGTATACGGGCTTGAGTCTTTCGTCACGGATTCTCTTATCGTCTGTGTCAAGAGCAAACTTAACGTCATCGATAGCAAATTCCTTGATAGCCTCAAACATTTCGGGAGCGGGATCCTGTGATTCGAAGGGAACCTTTTCTTTGCCGATTTCCTTCTGGATGCCCTTGATAAACTCTACGATTTCCTGATTTACCTTGTGAGCGTACATGATACCGTCGAACATGGTTTCGTTGTCGATTTCGTTGGCACCTGCCTCGATCATGGCTACAAGATCTGCAGTAGAAGCAACGGTAACTGCCATTTCGCTCTTTTCTCTTTCAGCCTCTGTGGGATTGATAACGAACTTGCCGTCTACCAGACCTACGGAAACACCGCTGATGGGGCCGTCCCAGGGGATTTCGGAAATGGAGATGGCTACGGAAACACCGATCATAGCGGTAATTTCGGGAAGGCAATCCTGATCTACAGACATAACTGTAGCCACTACGCCTACATCATTTCTCATATCCTTGGGGAAAAGAGGACGGATAGGTCTGTCGATAACACGTGAGGAAAGAGTAGCCTTTTCGCTTGCCTTGCCCTCTCTTCTCTGGAAAGAGCCGGGAATGCGGCCTACTGAATAAAGCTTTTCTTCGAAGTCAACAGAGAGAGGGAAGAAATCTACGCCTTCTCTGGGCTTTGCAGCCATAGTAGCTGTGCAAAGAACTTCTGTTTCGCCATATCTGATAAGACATGAGCCGCCTGCAAGACCTGCCATTTTGCCTGTTTCGACTACGAGAGGTCTGCCTGCTAAGGTTGTTTCAAATTTTCTGAATTCGGGAAACATTTTTTCTACCTCGCTTTTTTAGTATTTTTTATTTCAAACACAAGGCAGAGGTTTAGCAATAAATTCAGCCTTAAAGCCTTTAAAGCTCAATTTAGTGCTAACCCTTTATGATACTGCCTTATGCCTTTTACGGAAAAAAGGCAGACACGATATAATTCATGTCTGCCCAAAATGCAATTACTTACGGATACCGAGTCTTGCAATGATTGAACGGTATCTTTCGATGTCGTTCTTCTGAAGGTATGCAAGAAGGTTTCTTCTCTGACCAACCATCATAAGGAGACCTCTGCGTGAGTGGTGGTCCTTTTTGTTGGTCTTAAGGTGCTCGGTAAGATTGTTGATTCTGTAGGTAAGAAGAGCAATCTGTACCTCGGGTGAACCTGTGTCGCCCTCGTGAGCTGCGTATTCTTTGATAATTGCGGTTTTCTGTTCTTTTGTCATCATGGTTTTTCACCTCATAAAAATATTTCATTCGCCTGATCCCCAGTGAGCGGCAAGGTGAATTTTACCCGCAGACCGAGAAATCGGCATAATGCTTAGAGATTATAACACACCCTTACGGAAAAGTAAAGGGGTAAAATCAATTTTTTTGAAAAAGATAATACTATTATTTCATCTGTGCCCTGTAATAATTCATAAGACAGCCTTCAAGGATAATGGTTTTTTCTTCCTCGGTAAGTCCCTTTACATAAAGAGTGATATCCTCGACGCCCTCAGATGTGATAACCTTGGCGGGGATTTCCTCCTTGCCTTTTTTAACGGCGTCTCTGACACCGGGAACGAAGACGTAATCGCCGTGGCTGTAATTGAACTCTCTGTCCTTGTCGATGGTAAAGGGAAGAATACCCCAGTTTATGCAGTTGCTTCTGTAGCGCTTCGTAGCGAATTCGTAGCAGATGTTACCGAAGCCGCCGAGCACCTTCTGACAGGAGGCAGCCTGCTCACGGGCAGAGCCGTCACCGGGGCGGCAGGCAAATACGCAGGAGCCGAACTGAGTATGCTTTGCCTCTTCCTCAGCATTGTCGCAGACTTTAGCCAGAACGGCATTTACCTCGTCGGAAGCTCCGTCTCTTCTCTTTTTCTCCTCGGCTGCCACTGCCTTTGCACGGCTTACATATTCGGGCTCACGGCGCGAAAGAGCGAACTCAGCGAGCTTAAGAGGATTGGAACGGTAGGAGGAGGTTTCACCCGAGGGGATGAGCTCGTCAGTGGTGGTAACATCGTCGTGGATTACGCAGGCAAGCTTCAAGAGAAGATTATCCTCGAGGGCATACATTTCGGGCCAGTCGGTGATGTTGGGGCCGAAGCGGAGCTCCGCTTCCCTTTCAGCCTTGCCGAAGCCCTGATAAACTCTCTTGTCATAAACGCCCTTTTCGAAGGTGTAGGTGCTGTCATACTCGGGAATTTCGATGTCTGTGGCGGCGGTGAGAATGCCCTTATTGAGAGCCGTAGCGGCGATAGAGCGTGAATCCACCAGAGCCACGGAGGCCAGCTGACCGTCACCGGGCTTGCTGCCCTCACGGTTCGGGAAGTTACGGGTGGTATGTCTTATGGAAAGACCGTTATTGGCGGGAACATCGCCTGCACCGAAGCAGGGACCGCAGAAGCAGGGCTTGAACACCGCACCGGCCTCGAGAAGCTTAGCCTGCACTCCGTTTCTTAAAAGGGCAAGATTTACAGGCACGCTGGAGGGATAAACGGAAAGGCCGAAGTAGCCGTCACCCGTGCTTTTGCCGTCAAGAATGGCGGCAGCCTCGCAGATATTTTCGAACATACCGCCGGCGCAGCCTGCGATAACACCCTGATCGATGTAAATTTTGCCATCCTTTACCTTGTCGTAAAGTCTGAAGTCTACCTTGTCGCCGAACTGTGCCTTAGCAGCCTTCTCCACCTCAAAGAGAATCTCGGGATTCTGCTGAAGCTCGTGGATGGTGTAGGCATTAGAGGGATGGAAGGGCAGAGCTATCATACTTTCGATTTTCGAAAGGTCAACCCTGACAGCCATATCGTAATAGGCCACCTTTTCGGGTGAAAGAGCCTTGTAATCCTGCGGTCTGCCGTGAACTGTATAGAAATTCTTTACCGTTTCGTCTGTCTCCCAGATAGAGGAAAGGCAGGCAGTTTCCGTGGTCATAACATCGATACCTATTCTGAAATCCATAGAAAGATTTTTTACACCGGGGCCTACAAATTCGAGAACCTTATTGGTGACAAGTCCCTCTTTGAAAACGGCACCGCACAGAGCTATAGCCACGTCGTGGGGGCCTACTCCCCTTTTGGGAGCATTTTCGAGATATACGAGAACTACCTGCGGAGGAGTTACGTCCCAGGTGTTAGAAAGCAGCTGCTTTACCAGCTCGGGGCCACCCTCGCCCACACCCATGGTACCCATGGCACCGTAACGGGTATGACTGTCAGAGCCTAAAAGCATTTTTCCGCAGCCTGTCATCATTTCACGGGCGAACTGATGAATGACTGCCTGATTGGCGGGAACATAGATACCGCCGTATTTTTTAGCTGCAGAGAGACCGAAAACGTGGTCGTCCTCATTAATGGTACCGCCTACTGCGCAGAGACTGTTATGACAGTTGGTAAGAGCATAGGGAATGGGAAATTCCTTAAGTCCGCTGGCTCTGGCCGTCTGAATGATACCGACATAGGTGATGTCGTGAGAAATGAGAGAGTCAAACCTTATTCTCATTTTTTCGTCGTCTTTTTTAGTGTTATGAGCGTTAAGGATAGAATAGGCTATGGTGCCGTTTCTGTCCTCACGGGGAGAAAGCCCCATAGAGGCAAGCTGAGCCTTCTGCTCCGGGGCAGTACCGCTGACGAGTGTTCTGCCGTCAACGAGATGTACGCCGTGATTGATAATTTCCATCATTTATATCTTCCTTTCGACTCAATTCACAATGTGCAATGCACAATGGCGGGGAACCTCTGTTAAAAGGACAGCTTGTTCCCGCCGAATTGAGTTGTAATATTATTTAATCCTTGTGCCGATGCTTTTAACTGCACGCCATTGAGGAGGCAAGCCGTGTCACCGCAGTGTGCGGTGTATCCCTTTTCGGAAAGCCATAACTCCGCCGTGCATTAATACCATCTTCTGTAAATTCTGTTTATCTCTTTATAATAATCATAGTCTATTCCGTCGAGAGCATCGGTGCTTACCCTGAACTGCCAGTTTTTTTCGTCGGTGCCGGGGGTGTTCATTCTGGCGTCGGCACCGAAGCCGCAGATGTCCTGAAGGGCTACGATGGCCGTATCGGCACTGCTTCGCCACACCGCCTCGATAACCGCACGGCAGGAGCCGCTGTAGGCTCCGCCCTCGCCCCAGTTATTACCGCCGTAGCAGCAGTAGCGCAGAGCATATTTTCTTTCGTCCTCGCCTGCCTCCCAGAGCCAGCCTAAGATAGTGTTATTATCGTGAGTGCCCACATAGGCCACTGAATTTTTCGGATAATTATGGGGCAGATGGGTACTGTCACCGCAGGGATCGAAGCCGAACTGGATTACTCTCATTCCGGGGAACTTCGTATCCTCCAAAAGCTTCACCACATCCTCACCGAAGGTGCCGAGATCCTCAGCGATAATATCCGCATCGGGAAGCTGCTTTTTCACCTCGTCGAAAAGCTTCATGCCGGGGCCGTCTATCCATTTACCTGTTTTGGCGGTTTTGCTTTCAGCGGGAACTGCCCAGTAGGATGCGAAGGCTCTGAAATGGTCTATTCTGACTCTGTCGTAAAGCTTGAGAGCGGCAGAAAGTCTCTTTATCCACCATCTGAAGCCGTCCTTTTCCATCTTTTTCCAGTTATAAAGAGGGTTACCCCAAAGCTGACCTTCCTCAGAGAAATAATCGGGCGGAACACCCGAAACCTCTGTGGGTGCCAGACTTCTTTCGTTTATCTGAAAAAGTCCTCTTTCGCTCCATACATCGGCACTGTCACGGCTGACATAAATGGGCATATCGCCCAGAATACCGATATTTTTACTGTTCGCATATTCCTTAAGTGCTCTCCACTGAGCGTAGAAAACATACTGTGTGAAAAGATAAAAATCTATCTCGTCACGAAAGGCCGCCTTTTCCTTCTGTGCCTTTTCGTAGCGGGCGTATTTATCCTCCCACTCCCACCAGGGCTTTTCACCGTGAAAGGCCTTCAGTGCCATATAATAGGCATAGTCCTCTGCCCACACATTCTGCTCGGCGAAAAGGCTGACCACTTCCCTTTCCTCTGCAGTGATGTTTCCGTAGGCCTCACGCAGAGCCTTCATTCTTTTTTCATAGGCAAAGGCATAATCGGCAGTGTAAACGGAGCCGCCGTATTCATTATCTCGGAGTGTACCCTCGCTGATAAGCTTTTTTTCGTAAAGCCACTCGGGATCAATAAGGCTGATGTTTCCTGCAAAGGCACTGCAGGAGCAGTAGGGTGAGCCCGTACTGTCCACAGGATTAAGCGGCAGCACCTGCCACAGACGAAAGCCTCCCCTGTCAAGTCGGTGTATAAAATCAACGGCGTCTCTGCCCATAACACCGATACCGTATTTGCCCGGCACGGAGCTTATGTGCATCAGCACGCCTGCACGTCTCTGTTTAGTCATTCTTTTCCCTCCGGAAAGTAAATAATAATATAACATTATACATTTTTTCTTTTGCTCTTTCAAGATGTTAAAGCGTAAAAGTTCGGGCAATAATAAAAAATATTGACAATAAAGAGGAAAATTTTTATAATTATAAAAAAGAACCAAGGGAGGTATGTGCTTTGACAGGTATAGTGGACGTGGGCGGAGGAACGAGAGGCGTTTTCTCCAGCGGTATTTATGATGCCTTTTCAGATGAAGGCTTTTTCCCCGATTACTGTCTCGGTGTTTCAGCGGGTGCCGCCAATCTTATCACTTATCTTGCCCGTCAGAGAGGACGCACCCTCACCTTTTACCACGAATATTTTATGCGAAGGGAGCTTTTCGGCGTGGAGCCCTTTCTGAAAAGCGGCTCATTTCTTAATCTGGACTATCTTTATGCCACTCTGAGCAACGAGGGCGGCGAAAACCCTCTCGATTTCGACAGTGCTCTGGCCTCACCCACGGCCTTTAAGCTCGTAATCACCAGAGCCAGAGACGGCAAGGCCTGCTATATCGATAAGGCTCAGTTCACGAAAAACGACTATGTTTATCTTAAGGCCACCTGCTGCCTGCCTCTGGTGTGTAAGCCCGTAGCCATAGACGGTGAGGACTACTACGACGGCGGTCTGGCCGATCCAATCCCCTACAGAAAGGCTCTCGAGGACGGCTGCGACAGGCTGATAGTGGTGCTGACCAAGCCGAGAAAGGACTATCTCGTCCCTATGGAATATCTGCCGATACTGCGGAAAATACCGGGGAAATATCCCGAAATTCTCCGCCTTGCCGAGACAATACACACCCGTAACGCCGAGTCTCTGCGTGAGCTTGAGCAGCTCGAAAGTGAAGGCAGAATAATCATCGCAGAGCCTGCGGACTGCTTCGGGATGAAAACTCTGACCAAGGACACCGATGCGGTGCTGAAGATGTATTATCAGGGGTATGAGGAAGGACTCAGGATAATACAGAATGCAAAGTGCAGAACGCAGAACGGCGAGAAAAATTTGCGGTAATATAAAAAGATTTCCCGCCTGATATACAAATCTGAATATTGCAGGGCGGGATGACTCATCCCGCCTCAGACTGATGACACCTCGGTGTCTTTTTTGTTTTATAAACCGACATAAAGCACAGAACCCACAGAGACTCTGAAAATCTCTGTGGGTTAGTTTTATATCCGGCAGAAACGGCAACCGCCCTGCAATATTTAAATCCGTAAAAGCGGCGGACTGTCATTTCTTTTTATCCGAAGCCTTATCCGTCCGTTCTGCGTTCTGCATTTAATTTATGCTTCCTTCGCTGCCTCTTCTCTCTTTGCTCTTACATGAGCGTAGATGGGCTCGAGCTTCTCTTTGGTCAGAGGATAGCCGAAACGCATAAGGAGCCATACGCCTGTGTAAACCACGGCGGGAATGATGGTGCAGATAAACATAATCTTCTTACTTGTGTCATTTTCGGTGATAAAGCCGTTACCGGCAGTTTCACTGTCATATCTTGCCCACTGAAGAAGGAAAAGTCCTGCGCCGTCAGCGATGGTCTGGCCGAGCTTACGTGAGAAGGTGTAAACGGCATAGACTGCGCTTTCGTTTCTGATTCCCGTAGCATATTCCTGATAGTCGATAACATCCATAACCACTGCCCAGCAGGTAAGGCTTACAAAGGTGTAGCCGAAGCCGATGAGAAGCAGACAGGCCATAAACATCCATGCGGGGAAGATGCCCGTTTCGGGATTAAGCTTATCGATGATGCTCTGATTGTTTGCACAGACGGCCAATGCCACCGAGGCGATGGCGGAAATGATGGAAAATTTACCGCAAAGCTCTTTTTTACCGTATTTGGCTGAAAGCTTGGGAGTAAAGAGCACCAGACATACCATCGGAAGATAGTTACAGACAGTACCGAGAATGCTGAGGCTTGTGTTTGTGAAATAGTTTTTATAAAGATAAGCGTTAAAGGAATTGAACTGAAGCTGACCGCTGATAAGCACACCTGCCAGAGCAACGGTTACGAAGGGGCGGGATTTTAAAAGACCTACATAGGTAGCCTTGAAATCAACCTTGGGCTCTGCCTCGGAGGGAACTCTTTCCTTGGTGGTTTTGTAGCCCCAAAGATAGAAAATGATGGAAAGGATGCCCATAATCACGCCGAAAATGCACATCTTTGTACCGTCGGCCACCTCAACGACCTTGCCGGTGGTCTGGTCGATAACCTCGACCATTTCATTTGTGACAGGATCCTGCTGCAGCTTCGAGGAATAAATCACCATAGGTGCGATAAGGGAAACCACGGCACCGCCGATACCCGAGCCGATGCTGCGGAAGGTGGAAAGAAGGTTTCTTCCGTTCGGATCGTCGGTGATAACGGAGGCAAGAGAGCCGAAGGGGATATTCATACCGGTATACATCATTCCGTAGAAGATGTAGGTTATGTAAGAGATGATGAGCAGTATGGTTGTATTGCTCGTCAGCATATTATAGGGCATAAAGCACAGAAGAGTAGCCAGACCGAGAGGAACAGCCACCCATTTGAGATAGGGCCTGAATTTACCGTCCTTTACGGGAGGCTTTTTAGCCACCAATGCGCCCCATATGGGATCGTTTATGCAGTCCCAGAGACGGGTGACAATAAACATCCAGCCAGCCTTTGCGGGTGCGATTTTAAGCACGTCGGTCATAAAGATTTTAAGATAGCTGGAAATGTATGTAAGGTTAAACATATTACCTGCCTCGGCAATAGTATAACCGGCCGCTTCCTTGACACCTATTTTATTAGGATGGTCATTTACGGGCTTTTCTTTTTTTACCTTTTCTTTCGCCATTGTAATTCTCCTTTATATACCTTAGTTTATGAAAAAAGTCCTTCTTTTATGGTGATTTCACCGGGAGTAAAGCCCGCTTTTTCGATAGCCTCGATAATGAGTCTGTCGTCCACGTCCTTTTTCATCGAAGCCGTAACCAGATTTTTTTCGTGGTCAGCCTTCACTCTGGAAATCCCCCCGATTTCAGAAAGAGCCTTTTCCACAGCCTTGGCACAGTTACCGCAGTGCATACCCGTGACATTAATTATCTTTTTCATATCCGCACTCCTTTTCAGCGTATTTTTATTCAAATAATAGAATACTACTTTAAAAGCAAAATTGCAACCGTATTTCGGAAATTAAAGTCTGAAATCACTCAGAAAGAGGAGTAATTTTATTTGTCGTGATAACATCGACACCGAAAAGAACCATAATATCCTTATAAACCGTGTTATCCACCGTCCACGCTGCCAGCTTTACCCCCTGCTTTCCGGCATAGAGAACCGCATCGGCATATCTGTATAAGAGCATATGATGAAAATTGATGCCGAAATTATTTTCTGTGCACCAGTCCACATCCTCTTTTGTAAAATCCGTGGAAAGCCAATAAATCTGAATATCCTTGTCCAGAGCACGGTAAGCCTCAAGATATTCTCTTGTAAAGGAGATGATGACCGCCCTTTCCGAAAGTCCTCTTTCGTCAAGATAAGCCTTCAGGTCAGACAGATATTTCATATCGCATTTCTTTATTTCGATAACTGGAATAATGTCATACTCCTCAGCATAGGAGAGTGCCTCCCCGAGAGAGGGAACAGTCGGCTTTTCGGCAAGATACTCAAAATCCTCGTTTCCGTTACCGCCGTCAACCTTGAGCTTTCTGATTTCCTCGAATGTGAAATCCTCCACGTTACCCGTTCCGTCGGTCATTTTATCCACAGTGTCATCGTGGATTACCACCCATTTTCCGTCCTTGGTGGTATGAAGGTCGAACTCATAGCCGTCAAAGCCTGCCTCGGCAGCGGCATAGAAAGCACTGTGAGTGTTTTCGGGGCGTACGGAGGAAAAGCCCCTGTGCGCCACTAAAAGCGGTGCATCCTTTAAATGTGACGAGAGAGAAAGTCCGTCACTTACCGTAGTCGCAACCTTACAGGGCACGACGATAAGAGCCAAAATGACAATTATCGCAAATATAACCGAAAGTGCTGTCTTAAGCTTTGATTTCTTTTTCATTAAATCCTCTCCTTTTTCGTCCTTTACAGGATTATACAATATCGGGAGAAGAATATCAATAGAGCCGGATTTATTTTTTGTAGGCTATTTTATAGGCTACGGGATAAGCGGAGACAAATTCACTGAGAAGTGTTCTGGTGCTTGAGCCGGGATCGTTTATGGTAAAGCTGCCCGCAGACAGAGAGGAGGAGCTTTTCGTGTGTCCCGTGATAACCACCCAATGCTGAGTGCCGTTTGATTTTTTCATACCTAAAATAACAGGCTTGCCCTTGCTCAGCTGAGTGTATATTTTCGAAAGATAGTTCGAGGAGGAAACGAGCTCAGTGGCGTAATCCGTCGGCCAGTAAAGCATACCCGAGGAGGAATAGGTGAGCCTTTTCACCATATCTGCGGGAGTTACGGTCTTACCCAGATGAAAGCTCTCTGTCATAGCCAGTGCCGTGGTGGTGCAGCCGCCGGTTTTTATGGTGTCGCCCTGTGTACCTATTTTAATGCTTGCCCAGCGGGAGTCCGTCTGCTTGAAAGAAGGCACGGAAAGAGATATTTTCTTATAGGAGCCTGCAGAAGTCAGCTCCGAAAGATAAGCCGAGCTTACATAGCCGGTGCTGCTTCCGTTATAAAGAATTTCGGTAAAGGAGTTTTTTTCGGAAAGTCTGAGCACCACGGCACCCTTCGGGAGAGAGGTTTTTATCTCTGCAGATGTACTCGCAGAGGAGCGTACGTTCAGATTTCCGCTCTGTGTCGCCACATACATCGCCTTTGAGGAAACAGTGTCGATGTAATCTGCGTGAGCATAGGCGGTTTTACCCTTGGCATACTCTACGTGCCAGAAGGAGCCTTCCTTTTTTAAAAGAGTGAGATATTTACCCTTTTTCATCTGTGTTACCACCGCCGAGGAGGTGGTGGCGCTTTTTCTCAGATTAAGAGCGGTGCTTTGTGTAGCAACCTTGCCTGCACGAGAGGAGGCATCGGCGGCCGAAGCATCCGTAATAAAAAGCGAATAGCTTATAAAAAGTGTAAGCACGAATAACAGTGCCTTGATAGTTTTTTTCATAGTTGGTTCAATCGTCAGCAGAAAAGTTCTGCCTTCCTTTCTTTTGTTTTTTCGGTCGGAGCTTTTCCTCGGAAGTAATTCTAACATAAAAACCTGATTTTTTTTAATGTAAATAATGGAATTAATAAACTGTCTTTTTCTTTTTTTGATTTTCCTATTGAACATTTCGTAAAAATGTGTTAATCTAATAAGGAATGAAAACAATTATAACCGAAAGGATTGATTTATAATGTTAGAGCAGGTTGAAAATAAAATTCTGGAGCTGAAAAAAATTCAGGCAGAGGAATATTATAAAAGAAAGGATGCAGACCTTCAGGCATGGGGCCTCACATATAAAACCGACGGTAACAAGGTGACTCCCATCATCGTTACCGATGAGGAATACGAGGCTCTTATCAAAGCCTCAAACGGTGTAGACCGTGTGGGCAGAAACCCCTTCGCAAAGGCTCTTAATGTTCTGGCTTATGTTTCCGCCTGTGCCGGCGCCGTTTCGGGTGCAGTAGTGGCTGCTCTTTCTGACGAGCTCGCCTTCGTTTACTTCACTCTCTGCCTCGTGGCAGGTCTCGTGGTAGGCGTTATTTTCAAGGGTATGAGCGAAATTCTGAAGCTTCTGCAGCAGATTATCGACGCCAAGCCCAACGAAAAGCCCGAGGATATTGCATTGGCAGCAGAGCAGGCCAAGGCTCAGCCCAAGCAGAAGTCTCAGCCTCAGCAGCCTGTTCAGCCTCAGATGCAGGTTCAGGCTCAGCCCGTTCAGCCTCAGCAGGCAGTTTATCAGCCCGTATTCACCACCTATCCCGGCGGTCCCGCTGTTTACACTCAGCAGCAGCCCGTTTATGTTTATCAGCAGCCCGTTCAGCCCCAGGCTCCCCAGCAGCAGGCACCTCAGACCGGTTTCAGATACGGTGAAAAGAAATAAATTCGGAATACCCGAATCTCAATTCTCAATTGCGGGATAAGGTGTTTTCTTCGTTCCGAAGCCGTATATGTTCATACTGCGAGAGGGCGAAAAAAGCGGATAAAAACGCAAATTTTTATTATATGCAACACCATATAACAATTAAAACAGATGTGTTTTTAAAGTCAGAATAACTTTGAACACATCTGTTTTTTGTTTTGCTTTTTGGTCTGCACTTAACGCCCTTGTTTAATTTGTAAATTTGTCGGACTGTCACTTCCTCATTCCCGAAAGCTCACACGCCCATTGGGCGCCACTTCGTAAGGAAGTTAGGGTTTTTGCATTATTTTTTCTTGGCCGTCACCGCAGGCAGTATAACCGCCTTAACGCCTTCGACACTTTTCATCTGCTCCAGCAGAAGCTTTTTCATAGCTGAACGGACGATTTTATATTCGGGCTCTCTGATGAGATTACGAAGCTGCATAGGATCGTTTTCGATGTCATATAGATATTCCTCTGTATAAACAGGAGAGCTCTTTATGCTCATACCCGCCGCATAGCCCGACACGCTGACAGAGTACAGATACTCATTGGTTCTTACTGCTCTGCCGCACTGACTTTCGCTTATCTGTATGTATACCTCGTTCCTTCTCTTGTCTCCGGCGAGGTCGATGCCTCTGAAGCTACCGGGAGCGGTTATACCTGCCGCCGAAAGCAGAGTAACGGGAAGGTCGATAAGGCTCACCAGCCGTCTGTCGATAAGTCCGCCCGTAAAGGCTCCGCCTCTGATAACGAGAGGAATGTGAGTGCTTGCATCGTGGCAGGAGCGCTTGTATTCGGCATTTCTTGTTTTGAAATGACATCCGTGGTCGGAGGTGAAGACTATTACCGTGTCCTCGTAAATACCCTTTTCCTTAAGCTTATCCGCCAGCAGGCCAAGGTTATAATCAAGCCTGTTTACGGCGGAAAGGTAATCGGCATATTCTTTTTCGTAATTTCCTCTGAAATATGTAAGCTCCTCGGGCAAGGGATAATCTCTGAACCAACTGACCGTATCGGGATGTCCCTCAAAATGACGGCTTGTATTCTGATGATGAGGCTCCAGCTGAGAAACGAACATAAAGAAGGGCTTATCCGAGTCGTAATTATCGATATATTCCAGTGCGAAATCATTTATGCAGTCGGCACGGTAGCCCGAAAAAGCAATTCTTTCTCCGTTTTCGTCGAAAACATAGCCGCCTCTGCTGTCAGAGGTAAATTCGAGCACATCGGCTCCTCTGAAATAGCCGTAGCCACCCAGCCTTTCCTCAGGTACGGGCATTTTTTTATAGTCGTTATCCTTATCCGAGGCCAGATGCCATTTGCCGATATATGCCGTCTCATAGCCTGCAGCATTAAAGCAGTGAGCCAGAGTGTAGGTGTCCTCGGGCAAGGCAATGCCGTTTCTGAAGCAGCCCGTTTCCGTGGCATACATGCCCGACTGCAGGCAGGCACGTGCAGGGCCGCAGACAGGCTGACAGGTAAAGCATTCATCAAAGGTGACACCCTCCTGAGCCAGAGCCGTCAGATTAGGCATAATATCATCGGTGAAGCTGTCCCATCGCTGCTGGTCGGTGAAATAAAAAATAATATTCCTTTTTCTCTTGTCGGTGAAAACTCTGTTTGGCCTTTCTTCCCCTTGCACCTTTTCACCGCTAAAGGAAAAGACATCCTCCGTCACGGCCTCGTCGGTTTTTTCCTCAGGCAAGACAGGGCTTTCCCTCTCCTGCTTTTTTTCGGGAACGTATACCTCACGGGGCATAAAAATCTCCCTTTTCACTTCATCCTCTGCGGCAGTCATCTCGGGAACAAAGACTTCTTTTTTAACGGAAGAGTCCCTGTTTTCGTCCTTGTCTTTAACCTTTACTTTTATGTTGAGAGCCATTCAAAAGCCTCCGTCTCATTATAATTTATATCTACATTATATTATCAACGGCTTAAAATAGCAATAAGAAAACAAAAAAAGACGGCACGTCGTGTACCGTCCTCTTTACAGTGATAAATCAATAGTTCTCTTTTCTTACCTCGAAATAGCTCTGAGGATGTGCGCATACGGGGCAGATTTCGGGAGCCTTTTTGCCGATTACGAGATGACCGCAGTTACGGCATTCCCACATAATCTCTTCGCTTTTCTCAAACACTGCCTGCATTTCTACATTATTGAGAAGCTTAAGATATCTTTCCTCATGGCTCTTTTCTATTTCCGCAACCATTCTGAACTTTGCTGCGAGCTCTGTGAAGCCCTCCTCCTCAGCCTCTTTGGCAAAGGTGGCATACATATCTGTCCATTCGTAGTTTTCACCTGCTGCGGCAGCTTTGAGGTTGGCGGCAGTATCGCCGAGACCGCCCAATGCCTTGAACCATAATTTGGCGTGTTCCTTTTCGTTGTTTGCCGTTTCCTCGAAAATAGCGGCGATCTGCTGATATCCGGCCTTTTTAGCCACGGAAGCGAAGTAGGTATACTTGTTTCTGGCCTCAGATTCACCTGAGAAAGCAGCCATTAAATTTTTTTCGGTTTTTGAACCTTTGAGTTCCATATTCATTCCTCCTAATTTACATTGTGCCTATTATTGGCACTGCGACTTTCCTTTAGTCACCGATTTAACTTTAACATTAATCTTTTCTGTTGTCAAGACAGAAAAAACACTTTTTCCGAATACAAAACTAACAACTAAAATACACCTGAAAAGCCCAATTTTGTCCGTATTACCAAAAAGGCATTTTTCGTCTTTTTTCGTTGACAAAAAAAGTAATTTTATGCTATAATTCTAAAGGTGTCTTTTAATGAAAAAAGACCTTTAAAACAGAAAAGGCAGTTCTTTGAAACTGACGGTTTAGAGTGGAGCACCACGGTGAATCAAAGAACTTTTCAAACGGCAAAGGCCGTTAACGCCGACCGTCTGGGCAGCTTATCAAAGGACTAACCTTGGGTAAGTGTGCCCTTTTTTATTTAAAATCTATTTTCAGGAGGTTATCCAATGAAAAAAGTAGCTATCATTATGGGCAGTGACAGTGATTTACCTGTAGTGGCCAAAGCAGCCGACACACTCGGACAGTTCGGTGTTCCCTGCGAAATGCACATCTATTCCGCTCACCGCACTCCCGAGCAGGCCAAACAGTTCAGTGAAACGGCCCGTGAAAACGGCTTCGGCGTTATCATCGCCGCAGCAGGCATGGCCGCACACTTAGCCGGTGCCGTCGCTGCCAATACCACCCTTCCCGTCATCGGCATACCGATGAAATCGAAATATCTCGACGGTATCGATGCTCTGCTCTCCACCGTGCAGATGCCCTCGGGCATTCCCGTAGCCACCGTGGCTATCGACGGTGCAGTAAATGCCGCACTTTTAGCTATCGAAATTTTAGCCGTTACCGACGAGGATTTAGCCGCAAAGCTTAAGGCAAAAAGAGACAACGACACAAAAACAGTTCTCGAAAAAAACAAAAAGACGGAACTTGAATATAATAACTGATTTTAAAATTAAAACTTTTGGAGGTTTTTATCATGGAAAAAATTTACACTGGCAAAACAAAGGATGTTTACAAGCTCGAAAACGGCAACTGCCTGCTTAAGTTCAAGGATGACTGCACAGGTAAAGACGGTGTTTTCGATCCGGGCGAAAATTCAGTAGGACTTACAATCGACGGCGTAGGCGATGTTAATCTTCGTATGTCCATCTATTTCTTCGAGAAGGTTAATGCTGCGGGCATTAAAACTCACTATGTAAATGCTAATCTTGACGACACCACCATGGAGGTTCTCCCCGCCAAGGTATTCGGTCACGGTCTCGAGGTTATCTGCCGTCATAAGGCAGTAGGCAGCTTCATCCGCCGCTACGGTGATTACATCGAAGAGGGCGCTGACCTTCCCGCTTATGTAGAAATGACCTTCAAAAACGATGCCAAGGGTGATCCCCTCGTTATCAAGGATGCTCTCGTAGCTCTCGGTGTTATGACAGAGAAGCAGTATGACGACATCAAGGAAATGACTCAGAAGATTACTCAGATCGTTGCTGACGACCTTAAGGAAAAGGGCCTCGTTCTTTATGACATCAAGTTTGAATTCGGTTACGATTCCGACGGTAACGTAATGCTTATCGATGAAATCGCATCAGGTAATATGCGTGTTTACAAGGACGGCAAATACATCGATCCTATGACACTCTCAGAACTTTTCTTTGCATAAGAGGTATACTTTATGGGCGGATTTTTCGGTGCAGTCAGTAAGAACGATACCGTTTTAGACGTGTTTTTCGGCACTGACTATCACTCTCACCTTGGTACCCGCCGTGGCGGCATGGCCGCTTATGACGAGAAAAAAGGTTTACAGCGTAAAATTCATAAAATAGAAAACTCTCCCTTCAGAACCAAGTTTGAAAACATTTCAAATTCGATGAAGGGAAATGCGGCAATAGGGTGCATCAGTGATTCTGATGCACAGCCTTTGCTTGTAAGGTCAAAATTAGGGCTTTACGCTATCTGTATTATCGGTCTGATAAATAACAGAGAAAAATTAGTCGAGGACTTCCTTTTC
Source organism: Oscillospiraceae bacterium (assembly GCA_015066045.1). Classification (GTDB taxonomy): domain Bacteria; phylum Bacillota; class Clostridia; order Oscillospirales; family Acutalibacteraceae; genus UBA6857. The sequence continues at coordinate 20,269 of SVPD01000021.1, read as the reverse complement.
GCTAACGGCGGCCATTTCGGTGCCGTTACCAATGAGGGCATCAACTCCACTGAGCTCGTGGCTGCCCTTATCAACCGCAAGGATAGCTTTGCTGACGGCATCGCCTATGCACAGAGTCTCATCGACGGCACGGCATCCGTGCTCATCCTCACCGACGACGGCAGAATCATCGCCGCCCGTGACAGGATGGGAAGAATACCTGTTTTAATCGGCTCAAACGAGGACGGCTACTGTGTTTCCTTCGAGGATTTCGCCTACAAAAAGTTAGGCTATGCCGACTATAAGGAGCTCGGACCGGGCGAGATAGTGGAGTTTACCGCTGACAGCTTCCGTGTCCTCAGACAGGCAGGCGAAAAAACCAAAATATGTGCCTTCCTCTGGTCCTACTACGGATATTCAAATTCCTGCTATGAGGGCGTCAACGTGGAAGTGATGCGCTATAAAAACGGCAAAATTATGGCAGAGGCTGACCGTAAAAACGGAATAGCTCAGGACATCGACTACGTAAGCGGTGTCCCCGACTCAGGCACTCCTCACGCCATCGGATATGCACACGAAAGCAGAATTCAGTTTGCCCGTCCCTTTATCAAATACACTCCCACATGGGCACGAAGCTTTACTCCCGCCAATCAGAGCGAAAGAAACAGAGTCGCTAAAATGAAGCAGATTCCCGTTCACGACCTTATTTACGGTAAAAAGCTGCTTTTCGTCGATGACAGTATAGTACGTGGCACTCAGCTGCGTGAAACAGTCGAGTTCCTTTATGAAAACGGCGCAGAGGAGGTTCACATCCGTTCTGCCTGCCCGCCGATTATGTATAGCTGCAAATATCTTAACTTCTCCAGAGCCACCTCCGAAATGGAGCTCATCGCACGAAGCACCATTTCAGAGCTCGAGGGCGAAGAAGGTCTCAGACATATCGACGAATATATAGACGCTTCTACCGAGCGCGGCAAAAGCTTAAGACGTGCAATATGCGACAAATTACACTTTACCTCTCTTGAGTTCCAGTCAATAGACGGAATAATCGAGGCTATCGGACTTCCGGCCGACAAAATATGCACCTACTGTTGGACCGGTAAAGAATAAAACATAAGGATATAGGAGATTTTTATATGGACCATAAAAATTCTTTTTCTGCCAGCTATGCAGCTGCAGGCGTGGATATTACCGCCGGCTACAAATCGGTGGAGCTGATGAAAAAGCATGTAGCCAGAACCCGTAATGAGGGCTCCGTGGACGATGTAGGCGGCTTCGGCGGCTGCTTCGACCTTAGCTCTTTAGCCGGAATGGAGCATCCGGTTTCCGTTTCCGGTACCGACGGCTGCGGCACCAAGGTAAAGCTTGCCATTCTTATGGATAAGCACGACACCATCGGCATCGATGCAGTGGCTATGTGCGTAAACGACATTATCTGTGTAGGCGCCAAGCCTCTGTTCTTCCTTGACTATATCGCCTGCGGCAAAAACGTACCCGAAAAGATAGCCGAAATAGTAAGCGGTGTGGCCGAGGGCTGCGTCCAGTCGGGTGCTGCACTCATCGGCGGTGAAACCGCAGAGCATCCCGGTCTTATGCCCGAAGAGGATTACGACCTGGCAGGCTTCGCAGTAGGTGTGGTAGACAAACCGAAAATGATCGACAACAGTAAAATGGCTGTCGGCGATGTGGTTATCGCTCTTCCCTCCACAGGTATTCACTCAAACGGCTTCAGCTTATGCCGCAAGGTTTTCGACATAGACAATAACAATCCCGAGCTTTACAAGGCACGTGAGGAGCTGGGCGGAAAGACCATAGCCGAAGCACTTCTCGTTCCCACAAAGATTTACGTAAAGCCCGTTCTTGCCCTCATCGAAAAGGTAAAGGTAAAGGGCATTTCCCACATTACGGGCGGCGGCTTTTACGAAAACATTCCCCGCTCCATACCTGACGGCCTGTGTGCTAAAATCGACAAATCTGCCGTTAAGGTTCTTCCTATTTTCGATGTAATAGCCAAATGGGGCAATATTCCCGAGCGTGATATGTATAACACCTATAATATGGGTGTCGGTATGAGCATCGTGGTCCCTGCTGACGAAGCAGAGCTTTCCCTCTCTGTACTCAAGGAAAACGGCATCGATGCCTACGTAATCGGTGAAATCATCGAAGGCGACGAAAAAATCATCATCGAATAAGAGGTAACGCTTATGAGTAAGACCAGAATTGCCGTTCTCGTTTCCGGAGGCGGAACCAATCTGCAGGCACTTATAGATGCACAGAAAAGCGGCATTATCAAAAGCGGCGAAATCTCCCTCGTTATCTCAAACAATAAAAACGCCTATGCTCTTCAGAGAGCGGCGGATAACGGGATCAAAAGCGAGGTCGTTCTGAAAAAGGAGCTCGGCTCTCAGGAGGCCTTCGAGGAAAAAATCGTTTCTCTGCTCAGAGAAAACGGCATAGAGCTTATCGTGCTTGCCGGCTTTATGAGCATCCTTTCCGAAAGCTTCACCCGTCAGTTTGACAGACGCATTCTGAATGTTCACCCCTCACTTATCCCCTCCTTCTGCGGCAAGGGCTTCTACGGGCTTTATGTCCACGAGGCAGCCCTCAGCTACGGAGTCAAGGTTACCGGTGCTACGGTGCATTTCGTAAATGAGATTCCCGACGGCGGCGAAATCATTATGCAGAAGGCCGTGGAAATAAAAGAAGGCGACACACCCGAAATTTTACAGAAAAGAGTAATGGAGGAGGCCGAATGGATTATCCTCCCCCTCTCTGCAGAAAAAGTATCCAAAGAAATAAAGGAGAGCAAGTAATGAAAGTCAATACCATAAAAGACGAGCTTAATTCTCTTGCCTACCACGGCAGAGGCATCATTATCGGTAAAAGTGCCGACGGCAAAAAGGCTGTAACCGCCTATTTCATTATGGGCAGAAGCGAAAACAGCCGTAACCGTGTTTTCGTTTTAGAGGGCGACGCTATGCGCACCAAGGCCTTTGACGAAAGCAAAATGACAGATCCCCACCTCATCATCTACTACCCCGTAAGAGTGCTCGGCAACAAAACAATAGTAACCAACGGTGACCAGACAGACACCATCTACGAGCTTATGGATAAGCAGATGACCTTTGAGCAGGCTCTTCGCACCAGAGAATTTGAGGACGACAAGCCCAACTTCACTCCCCGTATCTCGGGCATCATCAGACTCGAAAAGGACGGAATGAATTTCGCTATGTCTATCCTTAAGAGTGCCGAGGGTGACGACTCCTCCTGTGAGCGCTTCACCTATGCTTACTCCGATCCTCTCTGCGGTAAGGCAAAGTTCATTCACACCTATAACTGTGACGGTGATCCCCTTCCCTCCTTCGAGGGCGAGCCCAAAACACTTATTCTTCCCGATACGGATATCGACGGACTTACAGACCTTATCTGGACTAATCTTAACGAAGACAATAAGGTTTCTCTTTTCGTAAGATACATCGACATCGAAAGCGGCGAATGTGAAACCAGAGTAGTAAACAAAAACAAATAAAAAAAGCTATGCTTTTATCAGAGATAAAGGAGCTATAACAATGAAAGAATTCGAACTCAAATACGGCTGTAACCCCAATCAGAAGCCTGCAAAAATTTATATGCACGACGGAAGCGAGCTTCCCATCGAGATTTTATCCGGCAGACCGGGCTACATCAATTTCCTTGATGCCTTCAATTCCTGGCAGCTGGTAAAGGAGCTTAAGGAAGCTACAGGTCTCCCCTGTGCCGCCTCCTTCAAGCACGTAAGCCCCACCTCCGCAGCCTGCGGTACCGTTCTGCCCGAAAAGCTCAAAAGAGCCTGCTTCGTAGATGATGTGGAAGGTCTCGACGAAAGCCCTCTCGCCTGCGCTTATGCACGTGCCAGAGGTACAGACAGAATGTGCTCCTTCGGTGACTGGGTAGCTCTTTCGGATGTGTGCGACGCTACCACTGCCAAGCTCATCAAAAGAGAAATCTCCGACGGCGTTATCGCTCCCGGCTACACAGACGAAGCCTTAGCCATTCTTAAGCTTAAAAGAAACGGTAACTACAATGTAGTAAAAATCGATGCCGACTTCGTTCCTGCCAAAATCGAAACCAAGCAGGTTTACGGAATCACCTTCCAGCAGGGCAGAAATAATTTCGAAATCAATGAGGCTCTTCTTTCCGACATCGTTACAAAGAATAAGGAGCTTCCCGAAAGTGCAAAGAGAGACCTTATCGTGGCTCTCATCACTCTCAAATACACTCAGTCAAACTCTGTATGCTACGCAGTAGACGGACAGGCTATCGGTGTAGGTGCAGGTCAGCAGTCCAGAATCCACTGCACACGTCTGGCAGGCACCAAGGCTGACACCTGGCTTCTCCGTCAGGCAGATAAGGTTCTCGACCTTCCCTTCCTTCCCACTCTCGGCAGAGCAGACAGAGATAATGTTATCGACGGATACATCAATAAAAACGAAGAGGATGTATGTGCAGACGGAAACTGGCAGAAATATTTCACCGCTCAGCCCGAGCCCTTTACCAAAGAGGAAATGGAAGCACATCTCCGTTCCTATTCAGGTATAGCTCTCGGCTCAGACGCCTTCTTCCCCTTCTCCGATAACATCGAAAGAGCATACCGCAGCGGTGTAAGCTACATCGCAGAGCCCGGCGGTTCAATCAGAGACGATGCAGTTATCGAATGTGCAGACAAATACAATATGGTAATGGCATTTACCAAAATGAGACTTTTCCATCACTAATAAAAACACAGGAGACCAGAAAAATGCTTAAATACTTTGATCAGCTCAACGAATTCGACAGTGAGGTTTTCGCAGCCTGCGAAAAGGAACTTGACAGGCAGCAGACCTTTATCGAGCTTATAGCTTCAGAAAACATTGTTTCCAAGGCAGTGCTTTTAGCCGCAGGCAGTGTTCTCACAAACAAATATGCAGAGGGCTACCCCGGCAAGCGTTACTACGGCGGCTGCCACTGTGTGGACGAAGTAGAAAACATCGCACGTGAAAGAGCAAAGAAGCTTTTCGGTGCCGAGCACGCCAATGTTCAGCCTCACTCGGGTGCCAATGCCAATCTTGCCGCCTTTTTCGCACTTTTAGAGGTAGGCGACACGGTTATGGGTATGAACCTCTCTCAGGGAGGACATCTTTCCCACGGCTCACCCGTAAATATTTCAGGTAAATACTGGAACATAGTTCAGTACGGTGTGGATGACACCACTGAAACCATCGACTATGATAAAATGCTCGAGCTGGCTAAGGAATGTCAGCCCAAGCTCATCGTAGTAGGTGCGAGTGCATATTCCAGAATCATCGATTTCAAACGCTGCAGAGAAATCGCAGACGAGGTAGGAGCATACCTTATGGTTGATATGGCACACATCGCAGGTCTCGTAGCTGCAGGTGTTCATCCCTCACCCGTTCCTTATGCTCACGTAGTAACCTCCACTACCCATAAAACTCTCAGAGGCCCCAGAGGCGGTCTTATTCTCTGCACTGCGGATCTTGCTCAGAAAATCGACAAGGCAGTATTTCCCGGCACTCAGGGCGGACCTCTTATGCACGTTATCGCAGCCAAAGCCGTAGCATTCGGTGAGGCACTTACCGACGAATTCAAGGCTTATCAGACACAGATAGTCAAAAACTGCGCCGTTCTCTGCGATGCTCTCAAAAAGGAAGGCATCAATATCGTTTCGGGCGGCACGGATAACCACCTTATCCTTCTCGACCTGCGTAATTTCGACCTTTCAGGCAAAGAGCTGGAAAAGAGACTCGACGAGGTACACATCACCACAAACAAAAACACTATTCCCAACGATCCTAAAAGCCCCTTCGTTACCAGCGGTCTGAGAATAGGCACCGCTGCAGTTACCTCCAGAGGCTTCAAGGAGGAAGAAATGCTCCTCATCGCTAAATGGATAAAGGCAGTCATCACTGACTTTGAAGGCAGTAAGGAACAGGTTACAAAGGAAGTTATGGCTCTTTGCGAGAAATTCCCTATCTATAAATAAGGAGGGCATACGATGAAAGTAATGGTTGTAGGTGGCGGCGGAAGAGAGCACGCCATCATCAAAAAGCTCAGGGAAAGCAAGCAAATCACAGAAATTTTTGCTCTGCCCGGTAACGGAGGCATTGCCGCAGATGCCAAATGTGTAAGCATCGGTGCGAAGGATATAGAAAAAATCTGCGACTTCGCTAAAGCAGAAGGCATCGACTATGCAGTGGTCGCTCCCGACGATCCTCTCGTTTTAGGATGTGTAGACGCCCTGAACGAAATCGGCATTCCCTGCTTCGGCCCCGAAAAAAAGGCTGCTATCATAGAAGGCAGCAAGGTTTTCTCTAAAAATCTTATGAAAAAGTACGGTATTCCCACTGCGGAATACGAGGTATTTACCGATCTTGCCTCAGCTCTCAGCTATTTGGACACTGCTCCCGTTCCCACAGTTATCAAGGCAGACGGTCTGGCTCTCGGAAAGGGCGTTATCATCGCTATGACCAGAGATGAGGCCAAAGAAGCAGTCCGCTCCATGATGGAGGATAAAATCTTCGGCGAAAGCGGAAGTCAGGTAGTCATAGAGGAGTTCCTCACCGGTCCCGAGGTATCCGTGCTCTCATTTACCGACGGTAAGACAGTGGTTCCCATGATTTCCTCCATGGACCATAAAAGAGCTCTCGATAATGACGAAGGTCTCAATACAGGCGGTATGGGCACCGTAGCCCCCAACCCGTACTACACCGACGAGGTGGCCAAGGAATGTATGGAAAAAATCTTCCTTCCCACCGTGGAGGCTATGAACAGTGAGGGACGCACCTTCAAAGGATGTCTTTATTTCGGTCTTATGCTCACACCGAAGGGCCCCAAGGTTATCGAATATAACTGCCGCTTCGGTGATCCCGAAACTCAGGTAGTTCTCCCGCTTTTAGACAGTGACCTTTTCGAAATTATGCAGAGTGTTACAAACGGTACTCTTGCCGAAACAGAGGTCAGGTTTAAAAATGAGCACGCCTGCTGCGTTATTATGGCTTCGGAGGGCTATCCTCAGAAATATGACAGCGGCTTCGAAATCACCGTTGCCGATGAAATCAAGGACAAGGTTTATGTGGCAGGTGCCAAAAAAGACGGCGATAAGCTCCTTTCTGCGGGCGGACGTGTTTTAGGCGCCACAGAAACTGCCGACACTCTCGAAAAGGCTATCGACGGTGCATACGCCCTCGTAGAAAAGATTCATTTCGAAAATGCATATTTCAGACACGATATAGGCAAAAAAGCCAAGGAGGCAAAATAAATGGTATACCGTATATATGTTGAAAAGAAAAAGGGCCTCGAAAATGAGGCAAAGGCTCTTCTGAACGAAGCAAAAAATCTGCTCGGCATAGAAGGAATAGAAAGCATCCGTCTTTTCAACCGTTATGATGCAGAAAATATTACAGAGGAATTATTCGGCTATGCCGTGAAGACCGTTTTTTCAGAGCCTCAGCTGGATGATGTATATGAATGTATAGAAATTCCCGATGCTTATGTTTTTGCCGTAGAGGCACTCCCCGGCCAGTTTGACCAGAGAGCCGACTCTGCCGCTCAGTGTATCCAGATTATCTCTCAGGGTGAGCGTCCTCTCATCCGCACTGCAAAGGTTTATGCCCTTTACGGTGCACTTACAGAGGCTGACATCGACGCCTTCAAGCATCACGTAATCAATGCCGTAGAAAGCCGTGAGGCTTCTCTCGAAAGGCCTGAAACTCTCGCCGCCGAATATGCTGCTCCCGAAACAGTGGCTACCGTGAACGGCTTCATCGGTATGGACGAGACCGCTCTGGCAGCTCTTCTCGACGAAAAAGGTCTGGCTATGGACCTTGACGACCTTAAGTTCTTACAGGCTTATTTCAGAGATACAGAGCACAGAGATCCCACTATCACGGAAATCCGTGTAGTTGACACCTACTGGTCTGACCACTGCCGTCACACCACCTTCTCCACCCACATCGATAATGTACGCATCAGCGATCCTGCCGTGCAGGAGGCTTATGACCGTTATCTGGCTGCCAGAGTGGAGGTTTACGGCGAAGAAAAGGCCGCAGCACGTCCTCAGACTCTTATGGACATCGCCACCATCGGTACCAAAGCCCTTAAAAAGCGCGGTATGCTCCCCGAGCTGGACGAGAGCGAGGAAATCAATGCCTGCTCTATCCACGTAACCGCTACCGTAAACGGCGAGGATCAGGACTGGCTTCTTATGTTTAAAAACGAAACCCACAACCATCCTACAGAAATCGAGCCCTTCGGCGGTGCCGCTACCTGTATCGGCGGCTGTATCCGAGATCCTCTTTCAGGCCGTGCCTATGTTCATCAGGCTATGCGTGTAACAGGTGCAGGCGATCCCAGAAAAACCATCGCCGAAACCATGGCAGGTAAGCTTCCTCAGAGAAAAATCTGCCAGACCGCAGCTGCCGGCTACTCCTCCTACGGTAATCAGATCGGTCTTGCCACAGGACATGTGGCAGAAATGTATCACGAGGGCTTCGTAGCAAAGCGTATGGAGTGCGGTGCAGTAGTGGCAGCCGCTCCCGCTTACAATGTACGTCGTGAGCGTCCCGCTCCCGGTGATGTAATCGTTCTTCTCGGCGGACGCACGGGACGTGACGGTATCGGCGGTGCTACCGGCTCATCAAAGAGCCACAATATGAAATCACTTACCACCATGGCCTCTGAGGTTCAGAAGGGTAACGCTCCCGAGGAAAGAAAAATTCAGAGACTTTTCCGTAATGCCGAGGTAACCCGTCTGATAAAAAGATGTAACGACTTCGGTGCAGGCGGTGTTTCCGTAGCTATCGGTGAGCTGGCACCCGGTCTTCAGATTGATCTTGATGCAGTACGTAAAAAGTATGAAGGCCTCGACGGCACTGAAATCGCTATCTCCGAATCTCAGGAGAGAATGGCAGTAGTGGTAGCTGCTGAGGATGCAGATAAGTTTATCGAATTTGCACAGGAAGAAAACCTCGAAGCCTACCGTGTAGCCGTAGTTACCGAAGAGGAACGTATGGTTATGAAATGGAAGGGACAGACTATCGCTGACCTCAGCCGTGAATTTCTCGATACTAACGGTGCAGTCAAGCACACAGATGTCACCGTAACGGAAAAGGACCTTTCAGTATTAAGCAAGGCTATGTTCGGCTCCTTACGTGAAATGGCTTCCGACCTTCGAACTGCCAGCCAGAGAGGCTTGGTAGAGCGCTTTGACTCCACCATCGGTGCCGGCAGCGTTATTATGCCCTACGGCGGTAAGCGTCAGCTCACTCCCGCTCAGTCTATGGCTGCGGTTCTTCCCGTTCTTCCCGGACAGGAAACAGATCAGGCCAGCGTATTCAGCTGGGGCTGCGATCCTGACCATCTTTCCGTAGATCCCTACACAGGTGCCCGTGCATCTATCTATAACTCAGTGGCTAAGCTTGTAGCCGCAGGCTGCGATTATAAGCTCGCCTACCTTACCTTACAGGAGTTCTTTGAAAAGCTCAGAACTGAGCCCGAGCGTTGGGGCAAGCCCTTTGCCGCTCTTCTCGGTGCTCTTGACGCACAGTTAGAGCTCGGTGCTGCCGCTATCGGCGGTAAGGACTCTATGTCAGGCTCCTTCCTTGACAAGGATGTACCTCCCACTCTCATCTCCTTTGCTATCGCTCCCATCAAAAAGCAGGACGTTATCTCCCCCGAATTCAAGCAGGCAGGAAATCCCGTTTATCTTTTCGGTGCTGCTGACGAAGGTGCTGACAGTCTTAAAGCTACATGGGAAGCCTTCCACGCTCTGTGCGAGGCAGGCAAGGTAAAGGCTTCATGGGCAGTGGAAAGAGGCATCGGTGAGGCAGTGATGAAAATGTCCTTCGGTAACCGCATCGGCTTTAAGTCCTGCGCAGAGCTCGGTGAAAACTGGCATCTCGGTATGTGGGGCTTCATAGTGGCAGAGCTTACAGAGGATGTTAAGCTTCCCGGTGTAATGAAAATCGGTGAAACTACCGCTGAGGCTGCTATCACTCTCGAAAACGACAAAGAATCCATCGACGAGCTTTACGCTTTACATACGGCTACACTCGAGGATGTGTATCCCACCAAGGCAAAGGAAGACGAGGGCGAAATTCCCACCTTCTCCTACGAAGGCAAATGCAGTGCTTCCGCTAAAAATAAGGTTGCCAAGCCCAAGGTTCTCATCCCCGTATTCCCCGGCACAAACTGTGAATACGATTCAGCCCGTGCAGTGGAAAAGGCCGGCGGTGAGGCTGAAATCTTCGTAATCAGAAACCTTACTGCAGAGGATGTAGCACGCAGTGTAGAGGGCTTCTCAAAGAAGGTTAAGGAAAGCCAGATTATCTTTATTCCCGGCGGCTTCTCCGGCGGTGACGAGCCCGACGGCTCCGCTAAATTCATCACCGCTTTCTTCCGTAACCCCGCAGTCAAAGAGGCAGTTACCGACCTTCTCGATAACCGTGACGGTCTTATGTGCGGTATCTGTAACGGCTTCCAGGCTCTCATTAAGTTAGGTCTCGTGCCCTACGGCAAGATTATCGACACCGACGAGAGCTGTCCCACCCTCACCTTCAATAACATCAGCCGCCATCAGAGCAGAATCGTTCACACCAGAATCGCTTCCGTCAAATCTCCGTGGCTCAGCCGTATGAATGTGGGTGATGTGGTAAATGTACCCATTTCTCACGGTGAAGGTAAATTCCTCGCCTCTGCAGAGCTGGTTAAGAAGCTGGCTGAAAACGGACAGATAGCTACACAGTATGTAGACCTTGACGGCAAGGCTACCGCTGACATCGACTTCAACCCCAACGGCTCCGTATGTGCTATCGAGGGTATCACCTCCCCCGACGGCCGTGTATTCGGTAAGATGGGACACAGTGAAAGAATCGGCGACGGTCTTTATAAGAATGTTCCCGGTGAATACGACATTCAGATGTTCAAGGCTGCAGTGGAGTATTTCAAATAAACCTCTCCTTTCAGGAAAGGCAGAATAAAAGATTAAAGCACAGGACATTCATCCTGTGCTTTGGTTTTTATGTAATCATTTATTTTTTGCTTTTTTAACTATTTCGGCAATTATCATATATGCAACACCCACAATGGGAACTATCATAAAATAAATGTAAGCCGACCAACCCTTCAGATTCCACATAAAATCTTTCAGAAATAATGTGTCAATAATCATACTTAAAGCAAAGAGATTACACGCTATTTCGAATATTATCAGACCTAATTCATATTCTTTATGCTTTCTTTTTCCTTTTTTCTTTCCGTTATAAGGAGATAAAATATAATACAAAACAGGATTAAATATTCTGTTGGCTTTAATTTTTTTGAGAGATAATCCGTCAACCTCCCATTTGTATTTCAGCCATATAAGTATTATGTAATTAGATATAATGCAAAGCATTTTCACGTTATTATACCGCCCTGTTAATCTTTTACTTTACTCAAACACCACTCTGCCCATTTTTCTGTTTTATAGAATTTTTTATACATCGAGTGTCCGTATTTATTCCAACGGGTATATTTTATGTCTGCTCCTAATTTTTCGAGCTCGGAAACATAATAATCATCACTGTCTATTCTTACATTGGTATCATCTGAAGAATGAGCCGCCCATATGGGGGTTTCAAGCAATCTGCGGACATCGTATTTTTCGAAATCGGCGTCGAAGGACAAGCCTCCCATTACGGGTACTGCCGCCGCAAAGAAGCCCGGATAAAGATAAGCAAGATGCCACACACAGAAGCCGCCGAAGGAAGTGCCTGCAATATATATCCTTTTCCTGTCAAAATCTACGGGAAGCTCATCGATAAGCTTTTTTACCGATTTCACATAATTCAGTGTAAAATCATCGCCTCTGTTTGAGCCGAACGGAGCCTGCGGCAGAAGTATGCTGCATTCTTCCTTTAAAACCTGTCTGAACAACGGGATATTGTCAAATAACTGCTTTATGTTTTCGTTACCCATAGCACCTGCGCCGTGAAAGAGAACAAATAAAGGCTTATTCTTTCCTTTACTTGTGCGCAGTCTGAACGGAAAACACATTTCATTTTCTTTGTCATTGTACCTATAAGCGGAAAAACTGCCGCCTGAAAGCTTTGTCAGACCGCCGGGCTGATTACTGTTATTTTCTTCAATCCACTTTTTGGAGTTCTGCTCCCCAATCCATTCCTTGGCCTTGTTTTCTTTTTTCTTGAAATTATAATAATCCCTGTAGGCACGCATTATCGAATAAGGCATTTTTTCCTTTTTCTCAATGGAGGACTGCGATAAAATATAAAGATACCCGTCACTGCCCTCGAGCTGTATTCTGTTCAGCTGCGGCTCAAAGCCGTCACGGACATTCTCACTGAAAAGCCTACGGATTACATCCAGCTCATTTTCATCAAAGGCTATAAGTATCAGCCCTACATCCATAGCACGCTTTTCTGCATAAGCTTCGAAAGGTGTAATGTCACATAAATAATTATCGATCAGACAACGAAATCGCAGAGAACTCATAAAATCACCTCACATCTTTATTTAGCTTATTATATCACATAAAATGTATAAAAAGCAATATCGGAGAATGACATCCGTTTGACGACCTCTCTATTATAAAGTGAGCATAAAAAAAGAAGTCGGACTGCGTACAGTCCGACAGGGCATATTTATAAATAAGAAATTCAAAAACCTCTCAAATAAATTATGCTTCCTCTTCTTCCTTCATCTTTGCAAAACATTCGCTGCAGTAAACCTCTCTGCCTTCGGTGGGCTTAAAGGGAACCTTGGCTTCGCCGCCGCAGCTGGCGCAAGTAGCAATGAACATTTCTCTGGCAGGTCTTGCTGCGTTCTTACGGGCAATACGGCACTCCTTGCAGCGCTGGGGCTCATTCTGGAAGCCCTTTTCTGCATAGAATTCCTGTTCGCCTGCAGTGAAGATGAAGTCAGCACCACATTCTTTGCATTTGAGTGTTTTGTCTTCGTACATGATTTTTTACCTCGCTTGAATTTGAAATCGCCCTTATCGGGGTTGCACCGAAAATTTTCTCCTTATGAGTCAGGGCATATAATCAGACCTCGTTCTGAAGTCTTTTTTTAAGCTTTTTTCTCGCTCTCTGCAGAGCACTGTCCACAGACTTTACCGTAATTCCGGTCTTTTCAGCGATATCGCAGTAGGACGAGCCACCGAGATAGAGCATAAAAATCTCCCGCTCCCGCTCCGAAAGCTCACTGCATATAACAGAGTGTATGTACTCCGCTCCCTCATCGGAAAGCAAGCTTTCCTCGGGAGTGAGCTCCCCATCCTCACGGTCCCGCTGACTTTCGAGAGAAACTATCATATCCTCAGGAATATGCCTTTTCGTACCGGCAGCACGGAGAACACCTATTATGCGGTTTCTGATGCAGCGGGATGCATAGGTATTAAACGCCGCAGCACCGTCTTTATCATAAGAGTAAACGGCAGCTAAAAAGCCGAGCATACCCTCCTGCACGAGATCGGAAATTTCCTCAGCATCTGATGAAAAGGAGGAAGCGATGTACTTCGCCACATTCATATACCTTTCCGTCAGCACCGCCAACGCTTCATCGTCTCTCTCTACGGCGAGAAAGGTAAGCTGCTCATCATTTAACTGAAAATAACTTTCCATCTGTAGACTTATCCAATCATAATATTATGAATATAATATAATAAAACTTTTGTAAAGTCAAGTGAATTTTTATACAAAATGTACAAGTGTTTTTTGTTGCTTTGCTACAAGAAATTACAAAACAGAATAAAATAATCCGCTCCGTTTGATAAGAGCGGATTTTTTCTTAGCCTTTAGTAGCCAAAATGGCATCAATCAGCATCTGCTGAGCTTCCTTAGCCTCGGGTGTGGGGAAAAGTGGATAGGGATGGTCGAGACCTTCCTTGAGCATAAGGGTGTGGTCTATGCCCTGCTCGGTAAGTATCTCGTGGAACTTCACTATATCGGGGCAGAGCATATCTCTGGTACCGGTGAAAAGACTGATGTAGCCGAGTCCCTCAAAGGAGCCGAAAATGGGGCTTACCACGGGATCCTTGCGGTCAAGGTCACCTGCCCACTTTTTACCGATGTCGATAAGGCCGTGCATACCGAGCATAGGATCGATAGGCTCTATTTCCTCTACCTCCTCATTTTCCATAGTTACGTCCATCCAGGGAACATAAAGGAAAAGCTGCTCAGGCTCGAGAATGTCTATATCAAGATCTCTTATCTTCTGGGCAAGAACGAGGCTCATAGCACCGCCCGAGGAGTCACCGGCGAAAATGATGTGCTTTACTCCCTCTCTTGATGCCACATCGAGATAAAACTCCATCATAACCTCATAGGACTGCTCACAGGTATAGTGGGGAAGCTTAGGATAAATGGGCATAACAACGGGACATTCAGCATTCTGAGAAACATTATTGATAAGCTTCCAGTGATATTTGAGAGGATTGTTCAAATAGCCGCCGCCGGGAATGTAAATGAGAAGCGTGTCAGTAAAGGTCTCCATATTAAAATAGTAAACCTGCATATTATGCTCATACTGATAATAATAAGGTATATCCATAGAAACGCCTGACGGCTTTTCGTGAGGCTCGAGATTTGTCTTCTCTCTCAGCTCGATGTTTTCTATGTAGCCTTCGCCCTCCTCATAAATGGAGTCACGGTCGATAAGCACCATCCATACCTCAGACAGGGTAGCCATCACAGAACGCTCGTATTTTAAATGGGAAACACTGTAAAGAGCCACAAAAAGAACCGCTGCAATAATAACAGTGCTTGTCAAAAGCTTAAGAATTTTTTTCTTCGAATTTTTCATATTTTTCTCCTATATAAATTCCATAATTTTTCTCCGGTATGGTAATTATAATTAGATATTATGAACAAAGTGCTAATACACGGTAAATAATCAACAAATTAAGTGAAAGTGTTGATTAAAAATCGACAGGTGTCTATTTTTCTTTTTTCGTACATGTAAAGGCAAGGTGGGGCGAAGCACGGCTTTTAAGCCGTTCCCCGCACGCCCGCAGGCGTGCGGGGCGCCGTATACGGCGGCTTCGCCCCCCCACAAAAAAGGCACCTGCACGAAGCAGATGCCCTATACTATTATATATATTAATAATGTGCTATATTTTATTTTTTATAAAAGCTCTTTCGCAAACCTGTCGATTATCTCAGCATACTCTTTTCTGCCGTAAATGAATGCCTGTGCGTGGTCAGCCTCAGGAACGAGGAGAATTTCCTTTTTCTCACTGCCGCAGGCTTCATAGAGCTCTGTGCACATAAATGCAGGAACGAGAGCATCCCTTTCTCCGTGAACGAAGAACATCGGAACACGGGCCTTTTTCACACTTTCCACAGGCGAAACATCGAAAAGATCCATACCGTGATTTATCTTACCGGCATAGAAGACACCCTTAGTAATCACCTTGTTGCACTTTATTCCGAGCTTATCTATCTTCCAGTTAAAGAAATCCTCTGCCACGGTGAAGCCGCAGTCAGCTACAGTAAACCTTACGTTTTCGGGGAGATCATCTCTGCCGCTCATCATACAGACCGTAGCGCAGCCCATGGAAACACCGTGAAGAATAATTTTTATCTCTGCCCCGAAAGTGTCGGTAAGATAGGAAAGCCACTTCATACAGTCTTCTCTCTCGTTATACCCGAAGGTACACCAGGTTCCCTCGCTTTCACCCGAGGCCACATGGTCGGGGAGGAAAACATTATAGCCCTTTTCTATGTAATACTGTACAAACTTGGAAAATTCTCTCCTACCGCTGCTCCTGTAGCCGTGAGCACCGAAGACATAAACATCACTTTCCTTTTCAGGCCGGAAAAGATAGCCTGTAAGTCTGTAGCCCTTATCGGAAAGGATAAAATGTCTCTCATAGCCGTAGGCCTCGAGCCACCTGAGGTTGTTTTCCAGAAATTCACCCAGATGACTGTTATCGCAGCCTGACATTTTCTGGTTGAACTCGGGAGAAAAGGTAATTTTACGGTTAAAAAGTGCCTCGTTAGCGGCGGTGGCGAGTCCGTAAGCCGTGAGACCTGCCACACCTGCACCTGTTAAAATTCTTTTAATCGCTTTTTTCATACTTCCACATCCTTCGGCCTCTGTCTATGGAAAATCGCATTTCCTATATTCATGGGAGAAGCGGCCATTTTAAATATCATTATTTTTTCTTCTGCAGTCATCTTGCGGGTGGGAATATCCGTAAGAGAAATAACCCTTATGCTTTTCATCAGCTCTTCAGCAGAAGCACCGTCTTCTGTCTCTATAGTGACAGTCCTGCTCTCACCGGGCAGAAGGTCAAAGCAGTTGTCTGAGAAGTTTTTCACGCTCGCACTTTCGAGACGCACGAGACGGGCAAATTTATCTGCCGTTACGGTGATTTCCACCTTGTCGCCTGCTATTTTCTTTTCTGTTACGAGAGTAGTTTTGGGAAGATTGAGTCTTTTTTCCTGATCGAAAAGGAATACTCTTCTCACGGTCTCCTTACCGTCCTCTATGAGAGAAAGGATAAGACCTGTAGTTTTTACGTCATATGCCTTACGGAGAATGGAAAGGTCCTTTCTGAACACCTTTTCGTTAGCCAAAGCCTTAACGGTTATCTCTTTTTCGTCAGAGGAAACCACACCCTTTTCGAAATCGAAAACAGAAAGACGCACCTTAACTGCTTTATCCTCACGAAGGTCATTGACAAGATATGCCGTCAGGTCATTTCCTTTATCCTCGAAGGAAACGGTAAGCGGACGGTTGAAATGTCTGGCACCGTACTGTAAAGCCTTGTAGTTGCCGTAATAATCGATGCTCGACCAGGAGCATACGGGCCAGCAGTCATTGAACTGCCAGTAAAGAGCACCGTTACATCTGCCCTTGTTTCTGCGCCAATGCTCAGTAGCATCCTCGATGCAGTTAAGCTGGGTTATCTGTGAAAGATAGACATAATCCTCGAAGTTCTCGGGCACCTTGAAGCGGGTGCGGATGTAATAGAACATCTTTGCATTACCGGAGCCGCACTTCTGGTGACTTTTCATAACCGGACTTTCGAGCCTGTAGTCCTTCTTTTCGGCAAAGGCAGCCACACTCTTTATATCGGGAAGGCTTTCAAAGCCAAATTCACTGCAGAAGCGAGTCATACGATGACGGTATTCCTTCATGGGAGCCAGACCGTGCCATACACTCCAGAGATGGGTGTCACCCACATTGTCGGAATTTACACCCTTATTATGCTCAGTGCCGCAGGGCGAGCCGGGAATAAAGGAGGTTACCTTGTCGTACTTTCTTATTTCCTCAGGAAGAATACTATAGAAAAATTTCTCTGTCCATTTTATGTATTCTCTCAGATGCATCCAGCCGCCTGACATAGCCTCGATTTCATTGTTACCGCTCCATATAGCCAGAGCTGCGTGGTGCGAGAGTCTTTTAACATTATATTTGATTTCTCTTTTTACGTTTTCGAGGAAATCCTCCTTAAAGAAGGGATAAGGCTGACAGGCAAACATAAAGTCCTGCCATAAAAGAATACCCTTCTCATCGCACAGGTCATACATTTCATCGCTTTCATAAAAGCCGCCGCCCCAGATACGGATAAGATTAAAATTAGAGAAAATAGCCGTATCGATGTACATTCTGAGAGCCTTTTCGTCGAAGCGGTTAATAAAGGAGTCGGCGGGAATCCAGTTAGCACCCTTGGCGAACATAGGTACACCGTTAAGAACGAAACGGAAGTTCGTGCCGTATTCATCCCTGCTGCGGTCAAGATAAAGAGTACGCAGACCTATCTTCTTTTCCGTTGCGGAAACTGCTTCGCCGTCAGAAATAAGCTCTGCCTTAACCCTATAAAGAGGCTGACTGTCCTTGCCCGAAAGCTCTCTTGTCCACCAAAGCTCGGGATTTTCTACGGTAAATTCACCCCTGAAGCCCTCAGCCTTTTCCTGAGTGCCGTCAGGATGCGTGAGAGTAACCTCACATCTCACTCCCTCACCGTAAAGCTCTGCCTCACATTCATATCCTACGGTTACCCTGTTATCCTGATGTGACTGTGTAACTCCGAGGTGGCCTATCCTCGCCCTTTTGACAAATTCGAGACCGATGTTACCGCTGACACCCGAGGGAACGAGCACGGGACCCCAGTCCCAACCGAAATGACACTGAGGCTTGCGGACAAACACGATACCGTTCATACCGTTTGAATTAGGCGGAACCATAGTCTTTTTGGCTATATCTTCCACATATTTTACGGGTGAAAGGAAGAGCATTTTCAGCTCGTTTTCTCCTGCCTTAAGATATTTCTTCACCTTAAAGCTATATCCGATATGACAGTTTTCAGTGTAGGCTATCTCTTCGCCGTTAAGATAAACATGGCAGAGAGTGTCGAGCATTCTGCAATCAAGACAGATTTCGTCGTGCTGCAGCTCCTCCTCTGTCAGAGTAAAGCTCTTTACATATTCCCAGTCGAGATGTCCCACAAATTCACAGTCCTTCTCATTGAGGCCGTAAAAGGGATCGGGAATAATCCTGTTTCTCATAAGATCCAGATAGTTGCAGCCGGGAACAGTGGCATTCAGCCATTTTTCTTTGCCCTTTTCTCTGAAAAGCCACTGTCCGTTAAGTGATTTGTACATAATGCCTTCTCCTCATGTTTTATTTGGTTTTTACATTCTTCACACTGCTGTATGCACCGTAAATCTTTTTTCCGCTTACGGTTTTATATGCTCTGATTTTTACGTAATACTTTTTCTTGTTCTTAAGCTTATTAAGAGTTGTCTTTTTGGTGCTCTGCTTTTTGATAACAGTAGTTTTGGTAGATTTTTTTGTAAACTTCTTAGATGTAGAATAGCTGATTTCATAGCCGTCAGCACCCTTTACCGTCTTCCAGGAAAGAGCTATGGCGTTATTCTTTGCGGTCAGCTTGAGAGACTCTGTCTTTGCAGGCTTAATGCTGAAGGTAAGCTTTTTGGTGCCCGAATAGTTACCCTTGAAGGTAACGGTTACCGTAGCCGTGCCAATAGCCTTGTTTTTACTGTACTTTACTGTGTAATCCTTATCCTTGGTAAGCTTTTTACCGTTATAAGCCTTTACCGTAACAGTAGGCTTGAAGGCTTTTCCGGTGTATGTGTAGCTCGTTTTGGAAAGCTTTACGGATTTGATACGTGAGATGTCCTCTGTAAGCTTTTTACCGCAAAGGGTACAGACAGAGGTTATCTTGCCTGTCTTTTTGAGAGTAGAGGGAGTGACAGTCACTTTATAGCTGTGTGCTTTGGCGGGAATGGTGGTAATGTCTGTTCTGGCGTCACAGTAGCTACAGTGACGGGATTTGCTGCCGTTTTTGCCGCATACGGCCTCTGTATCGGTAACGAAAGCACTACTGTAGGTGTGTCCGCCGGTAAAGCTTCTGGTTTCCTTTTTATTGCATACCTCGCAGGTTCTTTCCTCTGTTCCCTTTACCGTGCAGGTTGCGGCCTTGGTTACTATCCATTCGCCCATATTATGTCCTGCCGTATTTTTAACGGTAACGGTATCCTGTGCATTACACTTATCACAGTAGGCCGTGGCAGTTCCGTCCTTTTCGCAGGTAGCATCATTATTATAAATATATGACTGGAAGTTATGGCCTCTGCTCTGACCTACACTGTATGTCTCGCTTCCCATCTGCTTACATCTGCTGCAGTCATAATAATATCTTTTGCCGTTTTCACAGTCAGGCTCTGCAAAGAAATGGTCCTCATCCTCTGTTTTTTCGGTAAAATCGTGGAAGCAAGGTCCGTAGGTGCCGTCATCAAACTCAGCAGCCTCGCTGCCCTGTGCACACCATTCGTCCATAACAGGCTCTGAGAAGCTACCGCCGTATAGAGTGATGTTCATATCGCCTGCATAAAGGATTTCTTCAGATACGTTTTTAATCTCACCGATGAAGGTGCCGTTTCTGATAATGAGAACAGTTTTCTCTGTCCAGCTTTCTGTGGGATTCTCTGCTCCGTATTCTATGTTACCTGTAACCGTACCTGTGTAGCTTTCATCGAAGGTAACTCTTACACCCTCAGAATATGCCTTGCCGTGGTTATACCACAGGTCAAAGGCTGCCGCCTCACTGGTAATATCGCTTTTGCCTGTTACGAGCACATTTCCGCAGTTATTTGAAAGAGCGTAGATTTTCTTTCCGTTTGTATCGAGGCTGAAATCGACGAGTGTAAGCTCGCAGTAATTCTGCACCAGCATTCTTACGTCTCCGCCCGCTTTGAGAGTACCGTTTCTGAGAGTTACCTTCGCA
>SVPD01000065.1 GCA_015066045.1 Oscillospiraceae bacterium | reverse complement strand
ACGGCATTCTTCTTTCTTATATGCAGCCCTCGGGCTATGCCGCATATAATATGCAGACTAAGTTCGATGCACCCGAAAACGAGTGGATTCAGGGTTGCACATTACTTAACATCGCAGAAGACGGCACTTATACTGCCGAAAGAATATTCAATCATCAATAAAAGGAGTTTTATTTTATGAGATACATTGATAACAAAGCTGAAGATGTAAAAATTGCCTACATAGGCGGCGGCTCAAGAGGCTGGGCATGGGGTCTCATGAGTGACCTTGCTATGGCAGGTGATATGAGTGGTGAGGTTTGTCTTTATGATATTGACCTCGAAGCCGCAAAAGCAAACGAAACCATAGGTAATATGTATAACAGTCTTCCCGAAACCCTTTCAAAGTGGAGCTACAAAGCCTCCGAAACAATAAGAGAAGCTCTCACAGGTGCAGACTTTGTTGTTATTTCCATTCTTCCCGGCACCTTCGATGAAATGGAAAGCGATGTTCACGCTCCCGAAGAATACGGCATTTATCAGTCTGTGGGTGACACAACAGGTCCCGGTGGTATTGTCCGTGCTATGAGAACACTTCCGATGTTTGAAGAAATTGCAGAGAATATCAAGAAGTATTCACCCGATGCGTGGGTTATAAACTACACCAATCCTATGACACTTTGCGTAAAGACACTTTACAGAGTGTTCCCCGAAATAAAGGCCTTCGGTTGCTGCCATGAGGTTTTCGGCACTCAGGATATTCTTGCTAAAATGGCAAGTGTTCTTTTCGGTGAAGAGATAAAGAGAAAAGATATTAAGGTTAACCCAATCGGTGTGAATCACTTCACATGGCTTACAAAAGCAACCTACAGAAATATCGACCTTTTCCCTTATTACAGACAGTTCTGTGAAAAATATAAGGACGGCTGCACCGAGTATGTTGACCCGGAGTGGCTTAAGGGCTTTCACGGCAATGCTCACAAGGTAAAAATTGACCTTTTCCGCCGTTTCGGTTATATTGCCGCCGCTGGCGACAGACACCTTGCTGAATTCTGCGAGGGTAAGTGGTATCTTGAATCTCCCGAAAGAGTTGAAAGTATGCTTTTCCACCTTACTCCCGTGTGGTCAAGAAAGGACGAGCTTAAGGAGCGCCTTACAAAAAGCAAGCGACTTTTAAGCGGTGAAGAAGAGCTTAAAATCAAGAAAACAGGCGAAGAAGGCGTTAAGCAAATGAGGGCAATTTTAGGTCTTGGAGATTTTGTTACAAATGTCAACCTTCCCAACCGCGGACAGATTCCCAATCTTCCCCTGGGCGCAGTTGTTGAAACAAACGCTTCCTTTACATCGGGTACAGTAACGCCCGTCGTGGCAGGTGAAATACCCAAGGAGATTTATCCTCTCATTTCCCGTATCTGCACACAACAGGAAGTGCTTTCCGATGCTATTGCAGAAAGAAATATCGATAAGATTTTTGAGGTGTTCGCTAACGATCCTCTTGTTACCTGTTCTCTTTGTGAAGCAAAGGAGCTTTTCAATAAGATGGTAAACAACACAAAGGCTTATCTTACCGATTATAATCTCGGCTGATAAGAGTGGAGAAAATATGAAAACATTACCTTTTATTTTTGCAATTATCACTGCTTTGTTGCCTGTTATAACACAGAAAACGGGACTTTCGGAAAAGTACGGTTTTAAAATGAAAATGCTTTGTGCATTTATGTATCTTATCACGGGTGTGGTTTCGGCAGTTGCCGTTTGCAGAGTAACGGCTTATTCGGTTATGATACTCACAGCACTCGTTTTAGGTATGCTTGGCGACTTCTTTCTCGAATATAAATCGAAAAAGTTTTTTCCCTTGGGTGCCGCATTTTTTGGAATCGGACACATCGTTTACAGTTGCACCTTTCTTTTTGTCGGTACCTACAAGGCTTTATCTCACATTGAAATAGTAGCCGGAATTACTCTTGTGCTTTCAGCGGTTACTCTGCTTTTTGCAAAAGTGAAGCTCAGGCTGAAGGGTAAAAAGAAACTGATTTTAGCTTATGCCCCTGTTCTGATTTTTGCATTTGCTTCAGCTCTTGTCAGCGGAGGGCTTGCAATGAATGAGGGCAATCTTTCCTTCGGTATGTGCCTTATTTTCGGCGGTGTTCTTTTCTTTGCATCAGACATTATGATAGGCGTAGGCAAGGGCGGCATTAAACGGCCAAAGCTTCTGCACAATGCGGTTTCCTACACCTATTTTGCGGCACAGACACTCTTTGCTCTGAGTATATTTTTTCAGTAACGGAGGTATTTAAATATGAAAAATGAATTTATACCCGTGTTCCGTTTCGTAATCTGCAGTGATGCACACATTGAGGGAATTGGTACACCGGGTTATAACAGATTAAAAAAGGTGATTGACTATTCTCTTGATTTCGCTTTGAAGGATGAAAATTATAATAAGATTGATAAGTTCTTTATTGCGGGTGACATTACAAATAAAGGAAGCAAAGAAGAATTCGATGCCTTCAAGGAAATCTATGACTACGGAATAGAAAAGGGCGCAGAATTTCTTTGCACCGTTGCAAAGGGTCACGATTCCATAACTATGGGAAAGAAATCCCTTGAATATTACAAGTCACTTACAAATCAGGAAACGGACTTTCACAGAGTAATCGGAGGCTATCATTTTATCGGAATTTCTACCAGTAAAATGAAAAAGCATTTCAATTCGCAGTTCCAGAAAATGTGGCTGAAAAAGCAGCTCGACAAAGCCGTTGCAGATACACCTGATAAGCCTGTTTTCTTAATGCATCACGAGCATATCAAATACACGGTTTACGGTAGCTTCGATGAAGACGGCTGGGGGAAGATTTTGTTCGCAGACCTGCTGAAAAATTATCCCAATGTGGTGGATTTCTCGGGTCATTCCCATTATCCCGTAAACGACCCTCGCTCGCTGTGGCAGAAGGAATATACGGCAATGGGCACAGGCTCACTTAAATATACGGAGCTTACAGTTGACGGCGAACAGAAAATTCATCCCGATTTATTTGAAGACTGTGCCAACTTTCTTATAGTGGAAGCTGATAATGATGACAATATCCGCATAGTCGGTATTGATATCCTCGCAGAAGAAATCCTCTGTGAATATTATCTTAAAAATCCCGCCGATAAAAACAACCGTGAGCATACACCCGAAAAGCAACGCTCACGCAGTAAGCCTCCTGTGTTTTCCTCTGATGCTGAAATTTTAATTACAGAGAAAGACGGATTTTATAAGGCAGAATACCCTAAGGCTGAAAGCACCGACAAAATGCCCGTCTTCATTTACAGAGTTTATGTTGAAGATGAAAACGGAAAGGCTGTCAAGGAAAGAAAAACAATCCCGACCTATTACCTTTACAATGTCGCTGAAAAGCTGTACACACATCTCGGAAGACTTCCGAAGGGAAAATATACAGTTAAGGTTATTGCCGAAACACCCTACGGTGTAAAGTCGGAATTTATAGAAATAAAAATTGAAGTATAAGGAGAGGAATCTATGAAGCTTTCAGATGCTGCTACCTCTTATGCGGAAAAAATCTGTGATGAAAAGATAAAAAAGATGTTCATTCAGTGCTTTATGAGCACCTTTGAAACGACAGTACAGCTTGAAGATGACGGAAGTTGTTTCGTAATTACAGGTGATATACCTGCTATGTGGCTTCGTGATTCCTCGGCGCAGGTTAATCACTATATTCCCTTTGCAAAAGAGAGTGAGGAAGCGTTTAAGGTTATAAGCGGACTTATTACCCGACAGATGAATTGCATTATCTATGATGCTTATGCCAATGCCTTCAACCGTGAAGCCAACGGCAAGGGACATCAGAAGGATAAAACGGAGATGTCACCGCTTGTTTGGGAGAGAAAATACGAAATAGACTCTCTTTGCTATCCCGTAAAGCTCGCCTACCGGTTCTGGAAGGAGGCTGACACAACCGCTCATTTTACCGAGGAGACAAAAAAGGCGTTTTACAGAATAATTGAGTTGTGGACTCTCGAGCAGAATCACGAAAATTCACCCTATTATTTCATCCGTCCATTAAAGCACAAGTCAGATACTCTTTCACACAGGGGTAAGGGTGCCCCGGTGAAATATACGGGTATGACATGGTCAGGCTTCAGACCTAGTGACGACAGCTGTATATACGGCTATCTTGTCCCTGCAAATATGTTCGCTTATGTGGTGCTCGGCTATATAAGTGAAATCGGCGAAGAAATATATAAGGATTCTGTACTTAAGGAAAAGGCTGAAAAGCTCAGAAGCGAAATCAAAGAGAGCATAGAAAAATATGCCGTAGTAAAAGATGAAAACGGCAAAAGCTTTTACGCTTACGAAACCGACGGAATGGGCAATTACAATCTTATGGATGATGCCAATGTTCCGAGCCTTCTCTCTCTTCCTTATCTCGGCTACTGCGAGGCTGACGATGAATTGTATCAGAATACCCGTAGCTTTATCCTCAGCAAAGCTAATCCCTATTATTATGAAGGCGAAAAAGCAAGGGGTATAGGAAGTCCTCACACACCTAAAAATCATATATGGCCTATTGCTCTTAGTATGCAGGGGCTGACATTTTCGGACAAAGACGAGATGCTTCATCTTATCCATGTCCTTGCCGGAACAGATGCCGATACGGGATTTATGCACGAAAGCTTTCATAAAGATAAGCCACAGAAATTCACCCGTGAGTGGTTTTCATGGGCTAACACTCTTTTTGCAGAGCTTATAATAAAATATATTTCCGAGGGCGGAAAACTTTAATAAAAGAACGGAGAAAATCAAATGGGAAAACTTAAAGACAAACTTCAGAAATTTATGGAGAATCCCGATGTAGCCTTTAAAGAGCAGGTCGGCTATGTTTCGGGTGTGTTCGGTAACTGTATGGGTCAGGACTCTGTCAGCACATATACCGATCAGTTTATGTATGACTATATGGGTCTTAAATCGAGCCATGTGGTAGCTATGAAATCAACCACCACAGCTGCAAATATTCTCATTGCACCCATCGTCGGTGCACTGCTGGACAATAACCGTTCGGGCA
>SVPD01000020.1 GCA_015066045.1 Oscillospiraceae bacterium | reverse complement strand
AGTCGGGACAGGGGGAGATGTCGGGAACGAAAAGATAAGCCGTGCCGTAAAAGCCATCCACCCCTCCGAAAACTGACGGAATTTTTTCTTTTACCGAAAAATCTGCCACTGCTCTGCGGCCTACTGCGTTATCTACGCAGCAAAGGAGGATATCACATTCCTTTGCGAAAGACAGGTCATCGGCAGACATTATTTTTTTCACTGTGGGGATGTATTCCGTTTCCACGGAATAGTGGGACAGTCTTTCCTTGAGAATATTGCATTTGAAAAAGCCTCCGTCGGTTTTTGTGAAAAGAAACTGACGGTTCAGATTTGTGAGGCTTACCGTGTCGAAATCGCACAGATAAAGCTTTTTCACTCCTGCTCCTGCCAGATGCACCGCTGCATTGGTGCCTAATGCACCGCAGCCTATTATACATACCGTCCTGTCCTCTATGCTGAAAAGCTGGGTTACGTTTTTGAGACTCAATCAATCACCGACCTTTCCGTAGCTTCCGCCGCAGTTAAGGGTGTTTCCGCTTAAAACCTCCACGGCGTGGGGGAGTACGGGAAGCACAAACTGAAGCGATTCCTTCACTGCCTTGGGACTGCCGGGCAGATTAATGATAAGAGAGCCTTTTCTTATCCCGGAAGCCGCTCTGGAAAGCATAGCCTTGGGAGTTATTTCCATGCTTTTCTGTCTGATGCCCTCGGCTATACCCGGAGCCTCTCTTTCTATGACCGCTTTCGTGGCTTCGGGTGTGACATCTCTCGGTGCAAAGCCTGTGCCGCCTGTGGTAAACACCACGTCGGCCTTTATTTCGTCGCACAGATAAATGAGAGCCTTTTCTATTTCACTCTTTTCATCGGGAACGATAAGGTATTCCTTTGTGCTGCCGCAGCAGGCGACGAGCTCGCTTATAAGCGGACCGCTTTTATCCTCGCAGAGACCTTTGGAGCATCTGTCGCTTACACATAAAACTGCGAAATTCACTTTTTTATCACTTCCCACTTGAAAAATTTTCTTCACTGATATATAATATATCATAAAGATACAAAATTTACAACAATTTTAAAACATTTTTATTTATTTTCATCAAATAAATATACCTCATATCGGAAGTTGGCGGTCCTGCCGCATTAATTCATATTCCGACACGGCATATTCTAAAGGCTTTGCCCACGAAAATCCGTGCGTGACCGAAAAAACACTGCCTGTAGGGAGAAAAATACACAGGTACCGGTCAAAGGGTATTTTGGGGAAACCCTCATACCTTCCGTGATTGAAAAGGAGAATGAATTATGAAAAAACTTCTCGCAGTATTACTCGCAGCACTTATGCTCTTCACTCTCGCAGCCTGCGGCGGCGGTGGCGGAGAGGAAACCACCGCACCCGACACCTCGGTGCAGACACCGGCTAATCCCGTTATCCGTATGTCAACCACCACATCAGTCAATGACTCGGGACTTCTGCCTTATCTTCTTCCCGTTTTCGAAAAGGCTACAGGCTACACCGTAGAGGTACAGTCTGCCGGTACGGGAGCTGCTATCCAGAAAGCCAAAGACGGTAACGCTGACCTTATCCTCGTTCATGCCAAAGCATCTGAGGAGGAGTTTGTCAACGAAGGCTACGGTGTGGAAAGAAAGCCCTTTATGTATAACTATTTCGTAATCGTAGGTCCTGCTGACGATCCGGCCGGCATCAAGGACGGTGCTGAAAATGCAGCTGAAGCATTCGGCAGAATTTCCGACGTCAAGGCTACCTTCGTTTCCAGAGGCGACGAAAGCGGCACACACAAGGCTGAGCTTAAAATCTGGGGTGAAAGTGTTCCCGATGCAGAAGCAGAAACCTGGTACATAAATGCAGGTCAGGGCATGGGCGCATGTCTTACCATGGCCAGCGAAAAGGGTGCTTACTGTCTCACAGATAAAGCTACCTTCCTTTCAAACAAGGATTCACTTAATCTCGAAATCCTTATGGAAGAAAGCGAAGATATGAAGAACGTATATTCACTCATAGAGTGTAACCCCGAAAAGCTGGACGGTGTAAACACCGAGGGAGCCAAGGCTCTTATTGAGTGGATGATGGGAGATGAGGCTTCCGCACTTATCGCCGAATACGGTAAAGAGCAGTACGGACAGGCTCTTTTCTATCTTGGTCAGTAATCAGATTTGGAAAAGCTTAACGAAGCCTTTGAAATGCTTTTGAATATGGACAGGGAGCTGTTACAGATTATCGGTGTAACGCTCCGTATGTCCTTTTTCAGCACCTTGATTTCATGTCTTGTCGGCATGCCGATGGGCGTGATAATGGCTAAAAGCAGCTTCAGAGGTAAAAGGACAGTCAGAAAAATAACCGGTACGTTTATGGGCTTGCCTCCTGTGGTGGCAGGCCTGATTGTCTATCTGCTTTTTACCAGATACGGCCCCTTCGGCTCTCTCGGCTTGCTTTTTACCGTGGAGATAATGGTGGTCGCACAGTGTATGCTTATAATTCCTGTTGTGATAAATCTTACCGAATCCATCCTTTCCGTAAACGTAAAAAGTCTTACGGAAACGGCTAAGGGACTTTCTTTTTCCAAGTGGAAAACCTCTCTGCTGCTTCTTACCGAAAACAGATTTTCGCTTATATCTGTCGTTCTCACCGCTTTCGGCAGGTCCATCGCCGAGGTGGGAGCCGTGAGTCTGGTCGGCGGTAACATCCAGTGGAAGACAAGAGTTATGACAACGGCAATTATGCTCGAAACGAACAAGGGAAACTTCACTTTTGCTTTAGCTCTGGGCATAGTGCTGCTTCTTATCTCTCTGGCAGTGAATATTCTTGCCTCATTTCTGACGAGGGAGGACAGAGTATGATAGAAATTAAAAATCTGACTAAAAATTACGGTGACAGAGCCGTTCTGAATATCGGCTCACTGACAGTGAAAAAGGGTGAAACCGTAGTAATCGTCGGACCTAACGGAAGCGGAAAAAGTACACTGCTGAAAATTCTGGCGGGTATTTTACCGAAAAGCGGGGGCGATTTTACGGTGAACGGCTCCCTTTACTATATGCCGCAGCAAAGCGTGCCCTTCCGTAAGACAGTGAAGAAAAACCTTATCTTTTCCGCTAAAGGCGAGAATAAGGAAAAGAAAGCGGAAAATATGCTTTCCCTGCTTTCGCTGACTGATTTCGCCGACAAAAATGCCGCAGGGCTTTCGGGCGGTGAATGTCAGAGACTGGCTCTCGGCAGAGTGCTGATAAATGAGGGTGATTTTCTGCTTCTGGACGAGCCCTCCAGTGCTGCGGACATAGAGGGCACGGAAATAATTGAAAAAGCCGTAGCGGAGTATAAAAGAAAAACGGGCTGCGGCATTCTGATGACCACGCATTCTCCCGGTCAGGCCCGACGGATGGCAGACAGAATAGTCATCCTTTATAATGGCGAAATAGCCGAGGAGGGAGCTCCCGAGGAGCTTTTATCCTCGCCGAAAAGTGTGTGGGGTAAAAAATTCATTGATATGTGGAAATTCGATAATTAAGGGGTGTCAGAGTGTTAAAGGTAATTTCCGGTGAGGAAGCTTTTGAAATAATAAACGGCAGACTGGCAGATATGCCGTGTGCCGCTGAAAAGGTCAGCCTTTTCCTTTCTGTGGGAAGAGTGCTGGCCGAGGACATCATTTCCCGGGAAAATATTCCTGCCTTTGACCGCTCTACCGTAGACGGTTATGCGGTAAAGGCATCGGATACCTACGGCTGCAGCGAAAGCACACCGGCTCAGCTCGGTATCAGCGGAGAAATACTTATGGGTGACACGGCGGACACACCCTTAAAAGAGTCTCAGTGTATAAAAATTTCTACGGGCGGTATGCTGCCCGAGGGTGCAGACAGTGTGGTTATGGTTGAGCATACGGATTGCAGCTTTGACTCTCTCTGTCTCGTTTATAAAACAGTCAGCCCCTACGAAAATGTTATCCGTAAGGGCGACGACATAAAAGAGGGGGACACCGTGCTTGGCAAAGGCACGGTTATTACCTCCCGTGAAACAGGTATTCTCGCCTCACTCGGTATAAATGAGGTTCCCGTAGCGGTAAAGCCACGTATAGGTATCATTTCCACGGGTGACGAGCTCGTTCCCACAGAAGGACAAGCAAAATCCGGTAAGGTAAGAGACATAAATACGCATATACTCTCTGCTCTTATGAGAGAAAACGGCTGCGACTGTACCGAATACGGTATCGTCAAGGACAAATATGAGGATATTTATGCTGCCGTGGTCAGAGCAGTCAGCGAAAGCGACATTGTTCTCATTTCGGGCGGCTCCTCAGCCGGCACCAGAGATATGACGGCACGTATTATTTCCTCTCTCGGTGAGGTTTACGCTCACGGAATAGCCATCAAGCCCGGTAAGCCTACCATTATAGGCCGCATTGACGGTAAGGCAGTATTCGGTCTGCCGGGACATCCTGCCGCAAGCTATTTCGTGTGCCTTCGTTTTATCGTTCCGCTAGTGCAGCAGCTTCTCGGACTAAGGACAGAGAAAAAGACAGTTACGGCAGCCGTTTTACAGAATATTTCCTCGAACCACGGCAGAGAGGAGATAGTTTGCGTCAGACTTACAAAGCTCGGTGCGCAGCCTGTCTTCGCTAAAAGCGGGGTAATATCTCTGCTTTCGGAAAGCGACGGCTACATCATTATTGACCGTAACCGTGAGGGACTCAGACGGGGAGAAAAAGTGGAAATACATCTTTTTTAAGAGGTGAAATTATGAGACATAATTATCTGGATAATACGCCTATGGAAAAAGCAAGGTCAGAATATCTTAGCTTTCTTTCCGCATCGGAGTATACCTATAAAACAGAAAAAATACCCTCGCAGTCGGCTTCGGGCAGAGTTCTTGCCGAGGCGGTCTATGCTTCTATCTGTTCACCGCACTATAATGCGAGTGCTATGGACGGTATAGCGGTAAAAGCGAAGGATACCTACGGTGCCTCCGAAAGCAGACCTGTTATTCTGGCTGCGGAGCAGTACGAGGTAGTCGATACGGGAGATCCCGTGCCCGACGGATATGATTCAGTGGTTATGGTAGAGGATGTGACGGAGCTGGGCGATGGCAGAGTGAGTATTCTGTCTGCTCATCATCCGTGGCAGAATATACGTCAGGTGGGTGAGGATATCTGTATGGGAGATATGATAGCACCTTCTTTTACGGAAATAACGCCCTCACTCTGCGGAGCCTTCTTAGCCGGCGGAGTTTTAGAGGTGAAGGTAATCAAAAAGCCTGTGGTAGGTATTATTCCCACCGGTGACGAAATCGTATCGCCCGTGGCAGCTCCCGGAAAGGGTGAAATAATCGAATTCAACTCTGCTATTTTTTCTTCAATGCTCCGTCAGTGGGGCGCAGAGGCTAAAACATATGATATAGTTAAGGATAAAAAGGAGCTTCTCAGAGCAGCACTTGAAAAAGCGGTGAATGAATGTGATGCGGTTCTCGTTCTGGCGGGCTCATCGGCAGGCAGAGATGACTATACGAGCTCAGTAATCGCATCTATCGGTCAGGTCGTTTTTCACGGCATAGCGGTAAAGCCCGGAAAGCCTGCAGTTCTGGGAGCCGTGGGCAATGTTCCCGTGGTGGGACTTCCCGGCTATCCCGTTTCGGCTATCGTTATTATGGATGAAATAGTAAAGGCTACAGTTTCTCTGTGGTACCGTGAAAAGGGAAAAAAAGAAGCTACGGTAAGAGCCGTTCTCGGAAAGAGAGTGGTATCCTCTCTGAAATATCAGGAGTACATCCGTGTCTCTCTGGGCAAGGTAGGAGATACACTCGCTGCCGTGCCGCTGGGCAGAGGTGCAGGCGTGATTACCAGCTTTACCAAAGCGGACGGAATACTCGTGGTGCCTCAGAACAGTGAAGGCTATGAGGCGGGGCAGCAGGTAGAGATAAAGCTGCTGAAGGATTTGTCGCAGATAGAAAACTCCCTTATCGTCACAGGCAGTCACGATCCTCTTATAGACGAGCTTTCCGATATGCTTAAAAGAAAGGACTCATCCTCATATATAACATCGAGCCACGTGGGTAGTATGGGTGCCATATCTGCTCTGAAAAATTCTCAGGCACATCTCGGCTGCATCCATTTGCTTGACACGGAAACGGGCGAGTATAACGAAAGCTATGTAAAAAAATACTTCCCCGAGGGCGGAGTAAGGCTCGTCAAGGGTGTGGGCAGAGTGCAGGGGCTTATGGTAAAAAAGGGTAATCCTTTGGGCATAAAAGCCTTTGCCGATATAGTGAAGGGCAGATACGTAAACCGTCAGATCGGCTCGGGAACGAGAATACTTTGTGATTATCTTTTAAATAAAAACGGCATAGATAAGGCTGAGGTTGACGGCTACCGTAATGAGGAGTTTACTCACACTGCCGTGGCTGCGATTATCGCTGCAGGTAATGCGGACTGCGGTCTCGGTATTTATTCGGCTGCTAAAATGTATGACCTTGATTTCATCGAAATCTGTGTCGAGGAATACGATGTGCTCATAAGTGAAAAAGCTTACGGCACGTCTCAGGTGCAGGCTTTTCTTGACGTGATGAAAAGCGGGGAATTCAAAGAAAGACTTATGCAGATGGGAGGCTACACTCTTGGCTGATTTTACTCATCTTAATAAAAAGGGCGAGGCTATAATGGTCGATGTAGGCGAAAAAAGCATCACTCAGAGGACCGCTAAGGCCTTTGCCAAGGTTAAAATGAAAAAGGAAACATTACAGAAGCTACTTAACTCGGAGCTTAAAAAGGGTGACGGACTTGCCACGGCCAGAATAGCGGGAATTATGGCGGCAAAGCGCACATGGGAGCTTATACCGCTATGTCATAATATTCCCGTAGACAGTGTGGAAATCACCTTCGGTAATAACGGTGAGGATGAGCTGTACATTTATTCGGCAGCTAAATGCTCCTATAAAACAGGTATAGAGATGGAGGCACTTACGGCCGCCTCGGTAACGGCTCTTACCGTTTACGATATGTGCAAGGCTATAGACAGAGCAATGGAAATCAGAGAGGTCAGACTTCTCGAAAAAACAGGTGGAAAGAGCGATTTCAGAAATGATTGACAGTTACGGCAGAGAGATAAATTATCTGCGTGTCTCGCTAACGAAAAGGTGCAATCTGAGATGCAGCTACTGCGGGGCGCAGAATGAAAAAGAGAATAATGAGCTCACCGCTGATGAAATCGAAAAAATCGTCAGAGCCTTTGTGGGCTGCGGTATAAACAAGGTAAGGCTGACAGGCGGCGAGCCTCTGGTAAGAAAGGATATCTGTGATATCGCAGGCAGACTCGGCCGCATAGAAGGCATAAAAAAGCTGGCTCTTACTACTAACGGGATAAGGCTTAAGGAGTTCGCCGCAGAGCTGAAAAAAGCCGGAGTGAGTGCGGTTAATATAAGTCTTGATACCACGGATAAGGAGAGATTTGAGGCTATTACGGGTTATGACGGGCTTCACCGTGTCTATGAGGGCATCGATGAGTGCGAAAGAGTAGGCCTTTCGCCTCTGCGCATTAATGCCGTTCTCATCAGAGGGCAGAACGATATCGATGCACAGAGCCTCATAAATATCGCACGGGACAGAAAAATAGACGTGCGGTTTATCGAGCTTATGCCCTTTTCCGATGAGGGAGACAATGAAAAGCTCGTCGTGAAAAGTGATGAAATTCTGAAAAGCTTTCCTTTACTGAAGCCTGCCCCTCAAAAGGGCACTCCCTTCGAAAAAAGCGTGGCAAGATATTATGAATGCGAAGGCTTTAAGGGCAGAGTCGGCTTTATAACGCCCATAAGTGATAAGTTTTGCAGTGAGTGTAACCGTATCAGGCTTCTTTCCGACGGAAAGGTAAAGGTATGCCTCGGTTCCGATGAAACACACGACCTCAGAGCTTATCTTGATGATGAAAAAGAGCTCGGAAAAGCCGTGAGAGCCGCTATTTTATCCAAGCCTATGGAGCATAAATTTTCCTGCGGCTACGGTGCATCACACGGATTAAACAAAATAGGAGGATGAGTTATGAAAGGTAAAGTATTATCCATTAATATCAGCGAAAAAAAGGGCACTCCGAAAACCAAAATCAATCCCGGTGTTCTTATCGA
This sequence comes from Oscillospiraceae bacterium, assembly GCA_015066045.1. GTDB lineage: Bacteria > Bacillota > Clostridia > Oscillospirales > Acutalibacteraceae > UBA6857. The sequence goes on along the minus strand of SVPD01000020.1, from coordinate 31,725 downwards.
GGATTTCGGCTTTGAGGGTGATGCCCATGCAGGCAAATGGCACCGTCAGGTAAGCCTTCTCGCCAAAGAAAGCATCGAAAAATCAAAAGGTCTTCCCACTGACGGACTTTGTCACGGTGTTTTCGCCGAAAACATTACCACCGAGGGAATAGAGCTTTTTACTATCCCCATCGGCACCCGTCTGAGAGTAGGGGAGTGCATAATCGAAATCAGCCAGATAGGAAAAGAATGTCACGACGGCTGCGCCATAAAAAAGCTGGTCGGTCAGTGCGTTATGCCACGTGAGGGTATTTTTGCCAGAGTCATAAAGGGCGGCAAGGTTTATGAGGGCGACGAGATAACTGAGGCGGAATAAATTGTTTTGCGGATAGAAAAAACAAATCTTGTTTAAAGAGCTATTAAAGACAGAAAAAAGAGGTAATACGGATGCTTTTCGTATTACCTCTCGTTTTTGTATATTTGCATAAAGTAAAGACTGCCCTGAAATTTCTTTCAGGACAGTCTGGTGCAGACGATGGGACTTGAACCCACATGAAATTGCTTTCACTAGTACCTGAAACTAGCGCGTCTGCCAATTCCGCCACATCTGCATATTGATTTGCGTAGCGCGGGACTCTTGCGGTTCCCAAAATCCGTTATTCGCTATCCGCTTCATCGGATTTTGACCGCTGCGCCATCCTCACCTCACTGCATCTCCCACAGGGAGCGTTTCGGTGACGATGCCGCCAATTCCGCCACATCTGCATATTGATTTGCGTAGCGCGGGACTCTTGCGGTTCCCAAAATCCGTTATTCGCTATCCGCTTCATCGGATTTTGACCGCTGCGCCATCCTCACCTCACTGCATCTCCCACAGGGAGCGTTTCGGTGACGATGCTGCCAATTCCGCCACATCTGCAAAACATTAACTCTTAATTTTTACACGGCAAGAGCGGGCCGAGACGGAGCATTTCGCTTAATCCGTAATGTCGGTATCACACCAACAGGCAATATTTTAGCACATATCTTGTTTTAAGTCAAGTCTTTTCTTTCACTTATTATCGTCAATTATCGCATAAAAATTACTTTCCCACGCAGGAATGTAAGGATGATGCCTGAAATACACATTATATCTGCTGTCCAGATCCTTTATTTTCTGAGGAAGCACATACATATCCTCGTTTCGGTGGTAGGCACAGACATAAAGCTTAGGCAGATATTTTTTTATTGTTTCTCTTGCACCGTCCAGGGCTCTGGCCTCAGCACCCTCTATGTCCATTTTAAGAAAGGTCACCTCGTCCTTTACGGTATTGTCCACACTGTCGAAATTAACGGGTATTCCCTCCTCGTCCCTTCTCGAGCTTCGGCCGCCCCTTTTGGCGAAGAAAAGAGTTTCCTTTTTATCCCATGCACCTGTATTGTATCTTTCTATTCTGTCATAAGCTTCGGTTTTTCTCGTCAGCTTTCTGAAATTTTTTTCGTCAGGCTCGAAGGCGTAAATCTTTTTATATTTCCCGTCCGTCACTGAAAGGAACTCTCTTATGGTGTCACCGTCATAGGCACCGAGGTCTAATATAACCTCTTCGTCGCCGAGATGTATAATTTCCTCATAAAGCCTTTCCTTTTCGTACATCGAACGGAAAAGATAATCTGTTATGCCGGAGATTTTAAAATTTAAAACATCCGTAAAGTCACTTTTGCTTTTTTCGTCGCATAAAATATTATAAGCCCTGTCGAAGTCGGCCTCGTGCTCTTTGAGATATCCGAGAGTAAAAAGCCCCTTTCCCGCTATGGGCACGGTGGGGGAGTAGAATTCACCCTCTGCCGCCATTTCTCTGATTTTTGCCAGAGTGGGAGCGTCGTGAACTGCGAAGGTCATCAGAGTGATGAAATCACCGTATTTTTCTTTGACCTGAGAGTAGGTCAGCACCTTTTTGCCGTGAAAGGAGTGACCTCTGACGAAGCCGTCGCTGGCGAATACATCCCTGTACTCCACACCTATCGAGCTGAGAACATCTATTATCATATCCGCACCGTTACCCATACCGAATAAAACTATGGGCTTGTCGGTCCTTTTCAGTCTGTCCCACAGGGGAATATCCTTAATAAACTCGGTCATATTTTCACTCCCGCATCTGCTTTTTTTAGATTTTAACACAAGACAGGGATAAAAGCAATATGCCTTAAAAACACACTAAAATTAATTTTTTTACATCCTTTTTCATTTTTTTACTGTACAAAATTAAAAACATATGCTATACTTAGGTATACCTAAAGGAGGTTATAAGTATGAAACATATCAAAAAAATCCTCGTAATTGCACTCGCAGCACTTATGGTGCTCACAGTATTCACTGCCTGCAGCGCTTCTCCCGAAAAGAAGCTCATCGGCTCATGGAGAGACTCCACCGGACTTACAGGCTATGAATTCAAGGAAGACGGTAAATGTGTCGTTACCTTCGCAGATGTTAACATTCCCATTTTCAATGTGAACTTTAACGGCTCCGTAGACGGCGTTTACTCGGTAGCCAAAAGAGATGACGGCCTTTATTATGTAACCATTACATACACCATCTACGCTAAGAGCATTACAAAGGATTATATGTTTACTGTTGAGGACAGTGCACTTACGCTTCAGGACACTGAAGATAACACCGTAACTGTACTTATGGCTTACACAGCCCCTACAGATTCCACAGTAGCACCGTCAGCTGCTGATGCCACAGTTGCTGCTTAAAAGCAAAGAAGGGGGTATCCGTCAGGATGCCCCTGTTGTTTTGATTATATTTTTTCACGAGGTAAAATTTATGGATAAAAGCACTAAAATTATCGCAGGTCTCCTTGTGGCGATAGTAGCCGTCTTTGTGGTAGTGGTAGTTATCACCACCTCTGCCATGAAAAAGGATGACGAGCCTGAAACTACTGCCGCAGCGGCTCCCACAGTCTCTGTGGCTCCCGATGTGACCACCACTCCCACCACTACTGAAACCACTGTTCCTCCCACTCCTCTCAGTGAGCTTATTTTAGGTCAGTGGACCGACAGTGCAAATATGAGCGGTTATGCCTTTTATGCTGACGGCACAGTGGAAATGACTTATGTCAATCTTACTGTTCCCGTTATAAATATTCCCATTAACGGCGTTTCAAAGGGCGTATATACTCTCGACGGAGATAAGCTCACCACCAAATTCTCGATTTATTCGGCTACTATCGAAAACAGCTACACCGTAAAGGTGGAAAACAATTCTCTTTCGATGAAAAGCCATGAGGACGGAGAGACTGCCACCTATCAGAAAGCGGCTGCCGCAGCCACCACTGTTCCTGCAAACACCGATGAAGCCACACAGGTGGATGAAATCGTAGGCTCATGGGTAAATGACAATTCAACCGTAAGATATGCCTTCAATGATGACGGAACCCTTAAGGTAACCTTCTCAGATGCCAGATTAGCCTCTGTCAGCACCGAGGTGCTGAACGGAGAATACACGGGTGTTTATCTTACCGACGGCAGCTCCATTATCATTCAGTTCACCGTGAACGGTCAGAAGATTACACAGAGATGCGATTTCTCTGTTTCGAAAAATACTCTCTCGCTTACAGATGACACGGGAAATACTGACCTTTATGTCCGTGAGGGTACCTCTATAGTTACTCCCGGCTCGGGCAGTCTCGTGGGTAAGTGGGCTGACAGTACGGGTATGAGCGGCTATGAGTTCAAAGAGGGCGGAGTGGTCGTAATCACTTATGTGAATTTCACCGTGCCCGTGGTAAACATCCCCATTAACGGCAGCTTTACCGGCTCTTATTCTATCAGCGGAAATAAAATCACCGTCAGCTATTCCATTTACGGAAACAGTATGGTTGACACCTTCGAATACGTAGTAAACGGAAACACTCTTACCCTTAAAGCGGACGACGGAAATGTTTCCACTTACATTAAAAAGTGAGGATAGGCTATGACGCAGCAGGAAAGGGTGTACAAGGCACTCGATGACCTCGGTATAGAATACAAGGTAATTCATCACGAGGCCGTGTGCACTATAGAGGATATGGATGCTATGGGCATTTTTACCGACGGAGAGGTTTGTAAAAATCTTTTCCTCCGTAATGCCAACGGAAAAACTCACTATGTCGTTTCTATGATGAAGGACAAGCATCCCGACATACAAAAGGATATAAGAGGTCAGCTCGGCTGTTCAAGACTGAGCTTCGGCTCGGATGAGCGACTCTTAAAGCATCTCGGACTTGAGCCCGGAGCGGTTTCACCCTTCGGTATTCTGAACGACGAGGATGCACAGGTAAATGTGGTTTTAGACAGTGACCTTAAAGCTACAGAGGGATATATCGGCTTTCATCCTAACGATAATACGGCCTTTCTTTGGCTTAAATTCGATGACCTTATCAGATTCATAAAATCGAGAGGCAACGATATTTATTTCATTAACGTGTGAAAGGAAATCAGCAATAAACCACGGCTTGAAAATAACTGAAAAAAGGCGTTGTAAAAACGGAAGTTTTTTACAACGCCTTTTCCGGTGTTTTATATTGCTTATGCGGCTGCACCTTTTACAGACCTTTAAGTAAAAGCGAAAGCCTTTTATCAGTCCTTATATCTCTGCATCATACCGCCCACTACATCCGGAAGGTCGGTTATGATACCGTCCACCTCTGCACGGAGCAGCTTATCGATAAAGATAGGATCATCCACTGTCCAGGGGTTAACCATAATGCCGGCATCATGTGCCTTCTTTACGTAATTCTTATCCACGAAAAGGAACTGAGGATGAAGTGCATCGGCACCTATCGATTTGGCAAACTCCACAGGTCTCCAGAACATCGTCAGAGTGATGAGATGGTTGGGAGCGTAAAGGAAGCCTGTTTTACATTTTTTATCGATTTCCTTGGCCTCCACTAAAAGCTTCGGATCGAAGGAGGAAATAAGCAGTCTGTCGAAAAGACCGTGCTCCTTGGTTGCCTCTATAGTCTTTTTTACGATACCGGTTTCGTTTTCCTTGGGAGATTTGATCTCGATGTTCAGCACACTTATGTCCGTAGTTTCCACGAAGGATAAAAACTCGTCAAGAGTGGGAATCTCCGTTCCCTGAAATTTTTTGCTGAAATAAGAGCCGAAATCATAGCTTTTAAGCTCTGCGAGCATTTTTTCCGAGATGTTACCCTTACCCGTGGAGGTTTCATCGATGGTGTAGTTGTGGCAGAGAACTACCTCACCGTCCTTGGTAATGTGCACATCGGTTTCGAAGCCGTCGGTACCTATTTCCACCGCTTTTTTAAAAGCGTGCAGGGTGTTCTGAGGAGCGTATTTGTTGGCTCCTCTGTGAGTAATAATTTTACAGTCAGACATTTTATCACCTTTTTTCATATTTTCCGCTGAATATTATAGCATCACGCAAAAGAAAAATCAATCACTACCGATGCAGTTATTCCATATATCGGTATAAATTTAATATTTTATTCAAAATGCACTTATTTATTTTAAAACAGTTGACCTTTACGGAAAAGTTTGGTATTATTTATTAGAAAAATAAAATGGAGGAGAGTTTCAGAATGATTAAAAACAGAACTGTCTTTATTCAGAAAACCGTTTATTATGTATTGCTTTTCCTTTTTGTTCTCAGCACTGTAGCCGGCTGGTTCGGCATCGATGCCTCCACGGTAAATGTGAAAATGAATGTTCTCGACCGTGAGCAGGAAATCACAGGCTGGGGTACCTCTGCCGCATGGTGGGCACAGATGGTCGATGATGGTGAAGCTGCTGACGAATATGCTAAGCTTCTTTATTCGAAGGAAGGTCTCGGTCTGAATATTTATCGCTATAATGTAGGCGGCGGCGAAGCTGAAAACCCTGATTGCCGTATCTGGGACGTATCGAGAAGAGCAGAAAGCTTCCTTATACCCGAGGTTTACGAGGAAACAGGTAAGCTCGAATATGACTTTACTAAGGATGCCAATGCACAGAATATGCTTTATACAAGCCTCGAATACGGCTGCATTGACACAGTGGTTCTTTTCGCTAATTCACCACATTATCTTATGACAGTTTCAGGTCAGGCATCGGGCGGTCTCGAGCCTGCACAGAGCAACCTTAAAAAGGAATGCTATGAGGACTTTGCCGATTATATGCTCGACATAGCCGAATACTTTATCTCAAAGGGTGTACCCGTTAAGTATATCAGCCCTATAAATGAGCCTCAGTGGGATTGGGGCGGCGAATGGGTAGGTCAGGAAGCCTGTCACTATGAAATCGACGAGGTTATCAAGTTAGCCCGTGTATTCGCACGTAAGATTAACGAAAGAGGTATCGATGTCAAACTTTCTATGGCTGAAAGCGGCCAGGTAGGCGACCACGCTATGGACTGCATCGACCTTCTTTATGACGACGAAGAAATCGCATCTGTTATGGGTACCTATGCTTATCACAGCTACTGGACAGACGATAATTTCGCTCTTAAGTATGCCTTTGGTAACTATCTCAAAGCAAAATATCCCTGCGTAGAGGTAGAAATGAGCGAATGGTGTGAGCTTCCTAACCAACACAAAGCTGATGACATCGAAGCGGCTCTCATTATGGCCAGAACCATCTGTGAGGATATCTCTCTGACAGAAGCAAACTCATGGACCAGCTGGGTGGCAGTAAACGGCGGCGGTCTCGGCGCTGACTCTATGCTTTATGTAGACGGCGATTGGAACGATTTTAGTATCGGTAAGCGCTACTACGCTATGGCTCATTATTCGAAATTCATTCCCGTAGGCTCGAAGCGCATTGATACGGATATAAGCGTGGCAGACCTTGAAATGAAAAAAGAGTGGTGGACACAGTGGATCGACGATAAGGAGTACCCTGTTTACAGTGTCGTCAAAAACGACTTCTATGTTTCGGGCTATATGACTCCCGACGGTGATTATGTAGCCGTTATCGTAAACGAGGCTGAGGAAGGCAGAAAGGTAAGATTTGATAAGTTCTGGAACAAGGCTGAAATCTATACCACAGATGCCGAAAGAAATCTTGAGCTTACTGCCGAAAAGGGTATAGGCTTTAAAAGCATCGAAATCGGCCCCAAGAGTATCACTACAGTAGTTTTCAGCAGATAAAATAATTTTTTCCTCGGGCTCACTTCTGAGTCCGAGGATTAATTTTACATTTGACTTTATCGGAAAGATTATATATAATAGCCTTAATCAATTTCTTCAGGTGATATGTTTGAAAAAGCTGAAAATGCTATGTGCCTTTCTTTCTGTTTTATTGGTAATTCTATCCGGCATACTTGTTTACCTTGTCATAAACAGAGAGACCGGCAGTGTGAATATATTTAAGAATTACGAAAAAAGTGCCTATAAAGAGTATTCTTTGAATGAAAACCATCTTAAGCTGATAGGCAGAACTGCCGACGTAAACGGTGAAATCGTTTTTTCGGCTTCGGGCAGCGGTGTAAGCTTTATCTGTGAGGGCGACTATGCCGAAATTACTCTTGCACCCGAAAGCAGCTATGTCACCGCATCCCATTATCCCCGCATAGCCATTTATTCCGACGGTAATCTGGTGGCTGACGAATGTATTTCCGCAGAAAAGACCTACCGTATAAACACCGGTTACAGCGGCACGCAAATCACTCTGATAAAGCTTTCTGAGGCTATGTATTCCTCGGTCAGACTGACTAAGGTCGCCTCCTACGGCTTCAGAGACATAATGCCCGTCGGGGAAAAGGAGCTTAAAATCGAGTTTATTGGCGATTCCGTTACCTGCGGCTACGGCATAGACGGCGGCGCCTACGGCTCTTTTTCTACTGCTACGGAAAACTTTATGAAAAGCTATGCTTATCTTACCGCTGAAAAGCTTGATGCGGATTACAGTGCCGTTTGCTATTCGGGCTACGGTGTTCTCACCGGATATACCGAAACGGGCACCGTTAACGATAAGGTCGTTATGAAGGAATACGACAAGGCCTGTCATCTTACGGGGCAGGAGGATGTTCTGTGGGATTTTTCGGGAGTGAAAAACGATCTGGTGGTAATCAATCTCGGCACAAACGATGCCTCCTACTGCGGCAGCAGCACCTATGGCAGGCAGAGATTTACGGATGCTTATACGGATATGCTTCTTACTGTCAGAGGAAAAAATCCCGATGCCTATATTCTCTGTATCCTCGGTGATATGAATAATTCTCTTTACTCCTGCATAGAGGCTGCCGTGGCACGCTACCGTGAGCAGACCGGTGACACACGTGCCGAGGCCTTTTCCGTAGAGTTTAAAATGGGAGAAAACGATATCGTTATTGACGGTCATCCCGGTGCTCTGTCAAATCTTCACGCAAGTGAGCTTTTAGCTCAGAAAATTCAGAGCCTGATCAGCTTCGGGCTTATAGAAAGGTAGTGCTGACATCTGAAAGAAATATTTCTCTTTTCCTTTAATGCGGTAATGCCGATTCTGCTGCTTATTCTCGTGGGTTATTTTCTCAGAGAGATACACTTTGCCGATGACGCCTTTTTTAAAAAGGCAAACACTATGGTTTTCAAGGTGTTTCTGCCCGTTCTGCTTTTCAATAACGTCTATGCCATAGAGAGCCTCAGCTATATCAGATGGGATGCACTGCTTTTTTGTGTGGCAGCGGTGCTTATAATCTGTCTTGTCGCATATCTGACCTCGGGCTTTTTTGCACGGCACAGAAAGCAGAAGGGTGTTCTGACTCAGTGTGCCTTCCGCTCAAATTATGCCATCATCGGAATCCCTCTGGCGGAAAGCCTCGGCGGTGCTCCTGCGGTGGCCTTTGCCTCAGTTCTTTCTGCTGTCGCCATTCCGCTTTTCAATGTCCTCGCCGTTATAATCCTTTCTCATTATGCTGACGATGAAAAAGAGGCATCGGTTAAAAAGACACTTATAAAAACCGCAAAAAATCCTCTTATTATCGGTGTCCTTACCGGCGTTCTTGTTGTATTTTTAAGGAATATTTTACCTTTTGATTTTACCATAAAAGAAGATATTCCCTTTCTTTACACGGCGATGAATAATATGAGTAAAATTGCTTCGCCCTTAGCTCTCATCGTCCTCGGGGCAAGATTTGATTTTTCAAAGGTATCATTTCTGTTTAAGCAGATTATGTGGGGCACTCTCTTTAAAACGGTCATTACTCCCGTTTCGGTGCTCACCGTGGCGGTGCTTCTTTCCGAATATACGGGCTTAATAGAGCTTTCCGCCGTGGAATATCCCGCTTTTATTTCGCTTTTTGCTTCTCCGGTGGCGGTTTCCAGTGCGGTTATGGTCGGTGAAATAGGCGGAGATGAGCAGCTGGCAGGGCAGCTGGTGGTATGGACCAGCCTGCTTTCTATGTTTACTATGTTCTTTATTATTTTTGCAATGAAAGCATTGATGCTTATATAATAAATTCATTATAGGAGAATTAATATGGATATCAAAAAAACAGTTCTCGGTGCTTCTGCCGCCGTAACGGGTGTCGCTACAGGCATAGCCGCTAAAAAAGTCGCAGATAAAACCTTCTGTCCAATTTGCAGTGCGAAAAAAATCGTAAATTCTTTCCGCCTTACTCAGACGGCAGACGGTAATTATAATAACGGTGTGGCTCTGACTCCTCCCATGGGCTGGTCCAGCTGGAATCTTTTCAGACATAAAATAAGCGAAAAGCTTATCAAGGAAATCGCTGATGCCATGAAGGACAGCGGTCTGGCGGATGCAGGCTACCGCTACGTTAATATCGATGACTGCTGGCAGGCCTCCGAGCGTGACAGTGAAGGTAAGCTTCAGTGCGACAGACTTACCTTTCCGAACGGTATAAAGGCACTGGCTGATTATGTAAACGGAAAAGGCGTGAAGCTCGGTATTTATTCCTCCAACGGTACCCATACCTGTGAGGATTATCCTGCTTCTCTCAGAAACGAAAGAATTGATGCCGAAACCTTTGCCGAATGGGGCATAGAGTATTTTAAATACGATTTCTGCCACAATGTGGCCATTCCCTCTCTTGCGCCCCGCATCATAGCCGTTTCTTTTGCCAAAGAAGGTGTCGGTGAGCCCTTCGCTTATTTCACGTCTGCGGATATGAAGCTCAAAGGTCTCGCACGTATAGTCAGGGACGACGCCATTGACGTTAAAAGCTATGTTGACGGTCTTGATGCCAAAAACGGCAGCTTTACCGTAGATGTACAGGCCGAAGAGGCAGGGGAGTATATCCTTAATATCGACATAAGAAAGGATGCCCGAAAAGAGAAATTTATTATGGCCGTAGTAAACGGCACCGAAGAATATCACATTTACTGCGTAAGCCGTAAAAACTGGACACCCGAGGGTAAGCTTCAGACTACGGTTTATCTTGACAAGGGTGTGAATACCGTCGAGTTTATAAATCCCGTAGCCTCTAAAATGGACAGTGCCGCCATACAGTATAAGCTGATGGGACGTGAGCTTAAGCGTGCCACGAAGCTTTATGCCGAAAAAAACGGAACAGAGGAAAAGCCCATTATTTACTCCATCTGTGAATGGGGCTTCAACAGACCTTGGAAATGGGGCGCAGAGGCAGGTAATCTCTGGAGAACCACCGGTGATATTCAGGCTAAATGGATTTCGGTTATGGCCATTTATGAGTTTACGGTTCGCTTACATAAATACTCCGTACCCGGTGCGTGGAACGATCCCGATATGCTCGAGGTGGGTAACGGTGATCTGACCTATGAGGAGAACAAGGCTCACTTCAGCCTCTGGTGTATGATGAATGCACCTCTTATCCTGGGCAACGATGTACGTAAGTTTATCGTTGACGGTAAAATCGACACCGAAAGCAAGGTTTATCAGATTCTCACCAATAAAGCTATGATTTCCGTAAATCAGGATCCTCTGGGCATTCAGTGTCAGAGAATCAAAAAGGGCACCACAGACATTCTCGTAAAGCCGCTCAAGGATTCCAGAGCAGCCGTCTGTGTGCTTAACAAGGGACCGAAATCCTCTTGCACCAGAATTGATCTTAAAAAGATAGCCAACCTCGGCTTTATTAACCTTCCTCAGAGGGACGGCTACAAGGTTACCGATGTATGGGATGAAAAGACTACGGAGGATACCCGTATTATCAATACCGTCACCGAAAGTCACGGCGTAAAGGTATTTATTATCGAATAAAAATTTTCAGCAGTATCTGCCGGTCAGATACTGCTGATTTTTTTACTGTCTGTTTCCGCTGCAGAAGCTGAGAAGTGCCTCTTTCTCGTTCTTAACCCTTCCGTCGATAACTGCCTCGAGAGCGGCAGAAAGGGCAGAGCCTATTTCTTTTCCCCTGAAGCCCTCTCTGATAAGGTCGTTACCGTCGATTTTCAAATCCCTCAGTGAAAAGCACTCCTCGTTTTTTATTATCTCCTTTGCCATTTTCTCTAATTTATCGAAATGTATTTCTCTGTCGTGAAATTCGGGGGCGAGACCTTTAGTGTCGGCTCTCTTAAGCCTTATGAGGTCAAAGAAAAGCTCTTCACCCATACTGCGCAGCCGCTTTTTTATTATTCTTTCGCTTTCTTCTATGGGTGTGTCGTGAGTCTTTACGAGCTTTATTACGGCTTCTTTGGTTTTCGTGTCGCTTTTCAGACGCAGGAGGGCTTCTTCTGCTTTTTTTGCGCTGGCTGACGGGTGAGAATAGAAATGCCCCACACCGTTTTCGTCTGTGGAAAAGCAGTCGGGCTTTCCGCAGTCGTGAAAAAGAGCGGCGTATCTCAGGTGAGGAACAGGCGGTATGCTTTCGGTAACCGCTGCCGTGTGCTCCAATACATCATATATATGGTGAAAATTATGCTGGTCAAAGCCCTTCATTCCCTTGATTTCGGGGAGAATAACCTCCAGAATATCACTGTAGCTTACGAGAACATCTCTCACGTTTTTACCGCAGATAAGCTTCGTAAGCTCGGAAAATATCCGTTCCTTTGAAACTATACTGAGCAGCTCCTTGCATTCCCTCATAGCTTCGGCAGTATTCTTTTCTATGGAAAAGCCCAGAACCGAGCAAAAGCGCAGCCCCCGTAAAATGCGCAGAGAGTCCTCGGTAAATCTTTCCTTCGGGTTTCCTACGCAGCGAAGCAGTCCTCTTTCGATATCCTCTCTGCCGCCGAAGGGATCGACGAAGCCGTCACGGGGACTGTATGCGATACTGTTGACGGTGAAATCACGTCTTTTCAGATCCTCGGTGAGACTGCGTGTAAAGGTAACCTTGTCAGGGTGTCTGCCGTCTGAGTAGCCTTTTTCCGTGCGGTATGTAGTGATTTCGAAGGGGATACCGTCCATAAGCACGGTTACGGTGCCGTGTCTGATTCCCGTGTCTATGGTGTGCAGGGAGCGGAAAACCTTTTTTATTTCCTCCGGAGTGGCGGATGTGGTGATGTCTGTGTCCTGACTTTCTCTGCCCATAATCATATCTCTCGTGCAGCCGCCGACGGCATAGGCCTCATATCCGCTGTCGTAAAGGCTTCCGATTATGCTTTCAGCCTGCTTTGACAGTAATTTCATTTATAGTTCACGCTCCTTTCACACAGGGGATTTATAATATTATACACTAAAAGAAATAATTTTTTCAATACAGTTGCAATTATACCTCATTTTATGTTAGAATTATTATGTAAAATTTTGTTTAAAGGCAGTGAAAGATTATGGATAATAACTTTATGAAGCTCAGAAAAGCTACCTTCGGCGGCTTTAACAGGCAGGATGTAATTGCTTATATCGAAAAGGTTAAAAATGAGGCTTATGAGGAAAAAAGCCGCCTGCAGAAGCAGGTCAGAGAGCTGACAGAAAAAATCGGTGACCTCGAGGCTCAGGTTTCCGCCTTTGATGAGGAAAAGGATAAGCTCGTCAAGCGCATCGGTGAGCTTTCCGTCAGCGGCGAGGGTAAAAACGAAACAGTGGAGGAAATCAACGAAGCCACAAACCATCTTAAAAACGTAGCAGACGAGCTCTGCCGCAGCCTTCGTGATTTTATGCAGCGCATTTCCGAAAACTGCTGCTCGGTAGTTATCGAGGGTGAAGAAAGTGATGCCGAGGATGAATTCGACGGTGAAAAATTCATCGCAGAGTTAGAGGCTGAAATCTATGCCAAATTAGGCGTAGAGGAGCAGGAAGAAGAGTCCTGTGAAGAGGATGCCGCCGATGCAGGTGAGCCTGTGTGTGCGGAAGCCTCTGAAAATAAGGACAAGGTTTTATCTATACTTTCCTCCGTAAGTGCTTTCAGCTCTGGTGAGGTACAGAAGAACGAAAATGAAAAGAAGACCGAAAAGGATAATGCCGTTTCAGCTATTTTAGGTTCTCTCTCTTTTCTTAAATAAAGCTTAATTTTTAATAAAGAGGAAGTGACAAAATGACAAAAATCCTTAAAAACAAAAAAGGAATACTGTGCGCTCTGATTTTTACGCTTTTAGTCTGTATTACCACTGCGTCTGTGTCTTTTTCTGCTGAGGATGCTTTTGAGAAAAAAATCGCCGCTTTCCCCGAAAGTTACAAACCTTATTTAAGACAGCTCCATCAGGCACATCCGTCATGGGAGTTCGAGCCCTTTTTCACGGGACTCGATTTCAATGTTTCCGTTGACAGTGAGCTTGGTGCCAAATCTCTGGTCTCCGCATCCTCCGCTTCTGAGATTTTCAAAAGCAAGGATATAGGTGACTACGATTATTCCAAAAAGCAGTATATTCAGAAGGATGGCGGCTTCGTAGAGGCCAACCGTCTCGCAGTGGCTTATTTTATGGACCCGAGAAATTTCCTGAATGAGGACGGAATTTTTATGTTTGAGACTCTGTCCTTCAGCGAAGCCTTTACCGTGGAGTCCGTAGAGAATGTTCTCAAGGGCTCCTTTATGGCAAACAAGAAAATAACCTATTATGACGAAGAGGGTGAATTGCAGAAAACCTCTACGAAGTATGCCAAGGCTATCTACAACGCCGGAAAGAAATACAATGTAAATCCCTGCTATCTTGCCTCTAAAATTCTCAATGAAGTGGGAACAAACGGCAGCAGCAGTGTATCGGGCAAGCATTCGAAATATCCCGGTATTTATAATTTTTACAATATCGGTGCTTATGACGGTGCTAATGCTATAGCTAAGGGACTGAGCTGGGCGAGTGAGGGTACTACGTATTCGAGACCTTGGAACACTCCCGTAAAATCCATTAACGGCGGAGCAGAGTATATAGCCTCATCCTACATCGCCTGCGGTCAGTTTACAGGCTATCTGCAGCGCTTTAACGTTAATCCGAACGGCAAATATAAGCCCTATGACCATCAGTATATGACAAATCTTACCGGTGCGCTCAGTCAGGGCTATTCCACCTATGTTTCCTATGTCAGCTCGGGACTCATAGACAATAAATATGTGTTCTCTATTCCTGTCTATGAAAATATGCCCTCGTGGACATCCGCTCAGGGAAAGGGTGAGCTTACCGACGGCTTTGAGCAGACAGGTAAAATAACGGCAGATGTCTGCTTCGTAAGAACAGGCCCATCCACTTATTATTCACAGCTTACGGATGCTTCGGGCAGTGTTATCCGCCTGAGCAAGGGTACGCCCGTACAAATCATAGACAAGGTATGCACGGACTCTGACTATTATCTCGCTATGCTTCAGTATCCTTACTGGTACAGAGTGAGCTTTACTGTGGGCGGTGTGACCTATCAGGGTTATGTTACCGCCGCCTTCGTCGATATTACTACTGAGATACAGGTGGGAATAGGGGAGTATGAGCCCTCGTTTATCACCACGACCAATGAGGTGGAAATGCATCTGGTTTCTTATGATGCCAAGATAGCCGAGATAACACCCGATAATAAAATCAGATTTCTGAAAAAAGGAACCGTTACCGTCGGTGCCTATGATTCACTCGGTAATTTCGATAAGGTCAAATATGTGGTCACAAACGGTGACTTTGTGGTTCCGTCCGGTGTTTCTCTGCTTGACATAAAGTCAACCACCGTAAATCTCGGCTTTACTCCTTCTCTTTCAGCTCAGAATTATGAGGTTATCGCAGTGGACGGCAAGGGAAGCATATCCCACAGAGGAATAACAAATACCTCACCGTATGCCGTAACTGTTTATAACAGTGTTCCTGACAATACCAAAATATCTTCTGTCAAGAAATGCAGTAACGGCAGTGCAGTGATTTCCTGGGAGGCTCCCGAAAAAACCGATAACAGAATATTCATCCGTGCCGTTATCGAGGAAACACCCACAGTTAAAAAATACGGTCCCGTAACCTGCCTTTATGCTACCAGCTATATCGGCGGCTATGAGCTTTACAGCTATGATTCCGTAAATAAGGTCTACACGAAAATAGGCAACCTGCCTTCTTCTGCATCCTCCTACACCGTTTCTAAGGAGAATGCCTCGGCGGGTATGTATGCGGTACGTGCCTACGGTAATGTGCAGGGAGAGAATGTTTACGGCAATTATTCGGCAGTGGTTGATATGAAAAACATACCTGCCGCCGTCTCGGGTATTAAGCTTTCCTCTGTTACCGATAGCGGATATACACTTACGTGGAATGCTCTTTCAGGTGTGAAATATAATCTCTACAAAGAGATTGACGGAGTTTATACACCTTTCAAGACATTCAGCAAAGCAACCTATAAAGCAAAAAAGCAGGGCAGCTCCGCCTACACCAGATTTAAGTTCATAACCTCTAAAACGGTTAACGGCATCCTTTATGAGGGCTCTGAGGGTAAATCCTTTTCGGTAACTACCCTTCCCGCTAAGGTCAAAAATCTGAAAATATCAGCCACAGATGTGGGCGGTAAGCTTAAGTGGGATAAGGTGCCCAACGCTACAGGCTACGACATCTACATCAAAAATAAAAAGAATAAGTTCTCAAAGCTTGCCTCCGTAACGAAGAACAGCTATACCATAAAAGGAAAAACCCCCGCCAAAGAATATACGATACGTGTAAAAGCTAAAATAAAAACCACCTACGGTACCTTCAAAAGCGAAAGCACAGAGCTTGTCTTCCGCACGAAGCCGGGCAAGGTAAAGGATATAAAGGCTTCCTCGGTGAAAACCACGTCCTTTAAGCTTTCCTGGGAAAAGACGAAGGCTACAAGCCGCTATTATGTTTATCAGTACAGCAGCAAGAAAAAGAAATATGTGAAGGTCGCCGAGCTGAAGGAGCCGGGCTATAAGGTTACGGGGCTCAAGGCAGGAACCACATATAAGTTTAAAATCAAAACTGTTAAGCTTTCCGACGGAAAAGCTCTCTGCACCAATACCTCAGAGGTGTTCAGCTTTACCACCAAACCTGCCAAGGTAACGGGAATGAAGGCTTCTTCGGTGAAAAAGACTAAGCTTACTCTTTCCTGGAGCAAGGTGACGGGTGCTGAAAAGTATCAGGTTTATAAATACGATACCGAAAAGAAAAAGTACATCCGTATTGCCACGGTAGAGGGTAAAAACAAATACGGTGTCAAAGAGCTTAAGGCCGGTAAATCCTATAAATTCAAGGTCAGAGCCCTTAAAACCCTTAACGGTAAAAAATATTACGGCAGTTATTCCGACATATTTACCGTTAAAACCAAAAAATAAAGGGTAAATGAATAGTAATTAAAGAAATTTTTAATCAATTTTCAGTTTTTTATTGACAAATCAACCCTATATCTATATAATGTTATCTGTTAATATGAGGTGAGTTATGTATATTGCACTTGAAAGCTTGTTCAACGGAGGAGTAACGAAGCTTCCCGTTGACTGTGAATTTGATTTTTCCGGTGAAGAACTGGACGGTGTGTTTCCATTCACGACACCTGTTTCGGTAAAGGGTGAAATCAAAAACATGGTCGGTGTTGTGACCATTGAGGCTATGGCGAAATTTACCTTAGAGGTTTTCTGCGACAGATGTGCGGAGCCCGTAAGTCTTGATTTCGGGGTGCCTATGGTTCACGGACTCGTTTCTTCACTGAATGAGGATGACAATGATGATTATATCCTCGTGGAGGATATGAGACTTGATTTACTTCAGCTCACTTTAGAAGACATATTCCTTACTCTGCCCTCCAAATTTCTTTGCAGAGAGGACTGTAAGGGAGTTTGTACCAAATGCGGTGCAAATCTGAACAATGATTCCTGTAGCTGTAAAAAGGATATAGACCCCCGTCTGGAGGCCTTGCTCGGCTTACTGGAGGATTAAAAGGTTATTCATTTATTATTATTTATAAGGAGGTGCTGGGCAATGGCAGTACCAAAGAGAAGAGTATCAAAGGCAAGAAGAGACAAAAGACGTTCAAACGTGTGGAAGCTCGACGCTCCTACACTTGTAAGATGCAAGCAGTGCGGCGCTTATACAGTTCCCCACAAGGTTTGCGCTGAGTGTGGTTACTACAAAGGTAAGCAGGTAATTGCAAAGGACGAAGACTAAGCCTTTGAACTTTGAGAGGTGGAGAAGCGGAACTGCTTTCTCTGCCTTTTTGCTTTAATTATCCGTAAATCAGAAAGGAGGAAGAATTATGTCGGTCAGAATCAAGGGTATAATAAAAAGCTCTCCCGCCTACGGTCGGGGCATCAAAGCCGGAGATATTCTTCTTTCTTTAAACGGAAAGCCTGTAAACGACTTTCTCGATTATCAGTTTTACGCTAAAGAAAAATCTGTAACAGCAGAGTTTCAGAGCGGCGACAAGGTTAAATTTACCCGTATCAGAAAATCCGAAGAGGAGGATCTGGGACTCGAGTTTGAGTCCTTTCTGATGGATGAGCAGCACCACTGCAAAAACAAGTGCATTTTCTGCTTTATCGACCAGCTTCCCTCGGGTATGCGTAAAACACTGTATTTCAAAGATGACGACTCACGCCTGTCCTTTCTTTTCGGTAACTATATCACCCTTACCAATCTTACCGAAAGAGATGTGGAGCGTATCATCGAAATGCATATAAGCCCCGTTAACATTTCTGTTCACACCATGAATAAAGAGCTGCGGATTAAGATGATGAAAAATAAAAGGGCAGGGGAATGTCTTGATATTATCGGCAGGCTCGCAGAAAACGGCATCGAGATTAATACTCAGCTGGTTCTGTGCCCCGGAATAAATGACGGAGAGGAGCTCAGATACAGTCTCAGTGAGCTGGGTAGGCTTTACCCCGGTGTGAGAAGTATAGCAGCCGTTCCCGTCGGTGTGACGAAGTACCGTGAAGGTCTTTTCGAAATGCCCGAATACACTGCGGAGGCTGCAGGCGAGGTGATTGATATTATCAGTGACTTCGGTGATGCCTTCAGAGAAAAGCACGGGACAAGACTGGCCTATGCAGCGGATGAGTTTTATCTTAAAGCCGGCAGAAAAATCCCCGACGGTGACTATTACGAAAGCTACAGTCAGATAGAAAACGGTGTCGGTATGTGGACGAGCCTTAAGGAGGAGTTTTTGTCAGCCCTCGAGCTCTCCGACTACTGCGGCGGTGAAAAAAGGCTGAGTATCGCTACGGGTGTGGCGGCAGCACCGCTTATGCAGGAGCTTTCACAGGCTCTGATGCAGAAATATCCCCGTATCACCGTCAGCGTTTATCCTATAGTCAATGACTTTTTCGGCCATAGCATAACCGTGGCGGGACTCATTACGGGCGGTGACCTTATAAATCAGCTTAAAGATAAAAAGCTTCACGGCAGACTTCTTATTCCTTCCGTTATGCTTCGCAGTGAGGGTGACATTTTTCTCGACGATATCTCTCTTGAGCAGACAGAGGATGCTCTCGGTGTGAGTATTACGCCCGTTTCCTGTGACGGACAGGAGTTTTTGAACACTATACTTGAATAAAAGGAGGAATTACACTGTGTCCAGACCTATTGTAGCTATTGTAGGCAGACCTAATGTAGGTAAATCTACTCTTTTTAATAAACTTATCGGGCAGCGTCTTTCCATCGTAGATGACACACCCGGTGTTACCAGAGACAGAATTTACGGTGACTGCGAGTGGTTAAACCGTCATTTTCTTCTCATCGACACAGGAGGTATCGAGCCTCACAGTGACGATGTTATCTTAAAGCAGATGCGACGTCAGGCTCAGCTTGCCATAGACAGTGCGGACGTGATTATTTTTGTCACTGATTTACGCAGCGGTGTGGTAGCTACCGACGAGGATGTGGCTGCTATGCTTATTAAAAGCAATAAGCCCATAGTTCTCTGTGTGAATAAGTGCGACACTGTCGGTGAAACACCGCTGGAGTTTTATGAATTTTATAATCTCGGTCTGGGTGATCCCATCGCCGTTTCTTCCGTGCACGGTCACGGAACGGGCGACCTTCTGGATGCGGTTCTGGAGCATCTTCCCGAGGAAGGCACCGAGGAGGAAGAGGATAATACCATTAAGGTAGCCGTTATCGGTAAGCCTAATGTAGGTAAATCCTCTCTTATCAATGCTATTTCAGGCGAAGAAAGAGCCATCGTTTCAAACATCGCAGGAACTACCCGTGATGCTACCGACACATTTATTTCAAACGAGTTCGGTGAATTTATGTTTATCGACACTGCAGGTCTTCGCAGAAAAAGCAAGGTAGAGGACCAGATAGAGAAATACTCCGTTATCCGCGCTAAAATGGCCGTAGAAAGAGCCTCCGTCTGTGTAATTATGATCGATGCGCTGGAGGGCTTTACTGAGCAGGACTCAAAGGTAGCAGGTATAGCACATGAAATGGGCAAGGCCTGTATTATTGCCGTGAATAAGTGGGATGCACTCGAAAAAGACGGAAAGACTATGGATAGCTACCGCAAAAAGCTGATGAACGATTTTTCCTTTATGTCCTATGCACCCATCATCTTTATTTCTGCTAAAACGGGACAGAGGCTTGACCGACTTTTTGAGCTTATCAAATTCGTCGATGAGCAGAACTCTATGCGAATTTCCACGGGTAAGCTGAATGATGTTCTTGCATCGGCTACGGCCAGAGTCCAGCCTCCTACGGATAAGGGTAAGAGACTTAAAATTTACTATATGACTCAGGCATCCACCAGACCGCCTACGTTTGTATGCTTTGTAAACAGTAAGGAGCTTTTCCATTATAGCTATCAGCGATATCTTGATAATCAGATAAGAGAGGTTTTCGGCCTCGAGGGCACTCCCACGAAGTTTGTTATCCGTGAAAGAGACGGAAAGTAAGCGGATGTGAAATTTATTAACATTTTTAATGCGGCTATCAGCTTTCGGTAGCTGCATTTATTTTTCAAAAAAATATTTTATTTCTCTCCTATTATTCGACATAATGCCCCTTGAAGGGATGTGAATAATGTGATAATATCTCACTGTAATTCGAAAAAATGTTAAAAATTTACACATTACAGGAGGTTTTACCAATGGCGAACAAAATCAGAATTATGATTACAAAAGAAGACAAAGAATTCGAGAGACAGTGTGAGAAGAATCTGTCTTTATCGGACTTTGAGGTTATTTTTGTAGAAAAAGACGGCTCTAAGGTTCTCGAGCAGATTTACAAGTATAAGCCCGATATGGTTTTACTCGATGTTTTTATGCAGAAAATCGATGCATTGGGAGTGCTGGGTGAGCTGAAAAAATCAAACATCAGAAAGCCCGTGGTGGCACTTATGTCTTCTATCGATAATCCCGCTTTTCATAACGAGCTCATTTCAGCAGGTGCCGACTATTATTTTCTGCGTCCCTTTGATTTCGGTATGATGAGCCAGAGACTCCGTCAGCTTATGGAGTGGTCCGGAAATGACAGTGCAGCAGCACCGAGGGATACATACTCCGTGGAAACGGTGATTTCGGATATAATGCGTGAAATAGGTGTGCCGGCTCACATAAAAGGCTACGAATATCTCCGTGAATCCATAAAGCTCGTCATCGGAAAGCCCGACCTCATCCACGCCGTCACCAAAGAGCTTTATCCTACCATCGCCAGAAATAATCTGACCACACCCTCGAGAGTGGAAAGAGCTATCCGTCACGCTATCGAGGTAGCGTGGGACAGGGGAGATGTGGATGTGCTCAGCTCATATTTCGGTTATACCATCCTTAATTCCAGAGGTAAGCCTACCAATTCGGAATTTATCGCTATGATAAGTGATAAGCTCAGACTTAAAATGGTAAGATAAAAGAAAAAAGAGACTGAAGAAAAAACTTCAGTCTCTGATTTTTTACAGGACAATCAGCCTTCAACAATAGCCTCTACGGGGCAACCACCGGCACAAGCGCCGCATTCGATACATGTATCTGCATCGATAACGAACTTGCCGTCGCCTTCAGAGATAGCTTCTACGGGGCAGTCACTTGCACATGAGCCGCAAGCAATGCATTCATCTGTGATAACGTATGCCATTTTTCTTACCTCCCTTTGTTTTTTGTAACTCTATTCTAACACATAAAATCAAAATATCAATAGTATTTGCGAAAATTTTTTTGATTTTTTATATATTTTTTACTGTAAAAAAAGCATAATATTTATTTTCTGCATAAAAGTAATCTGATTGTATTGTAAAAAAAGATTTTATAATGTATAATATTAAGGATTATGATTAGCAGGTGAAAGCAGTGTTTGAAAATTTATCGGTAACCGAATCCTTTAAAAATTCGATAACCTCGGCTGTAAAAATGTCCCGACTGTCTCACGCTCTTATTTTGGAGGGTACCGATGAGGCTACCCGTCTTTCGGCGGCTAAGGAGATTGCAGCTGCATTGGTGTGTAAGGGTGAAGATAAGCCCTGCAAGGTCTGCAGTGCCTGCCTTAAGGCGAGTAAGGACAGCCACCCCGATATCCATATACTTATAAAAGAAAAAGACAGTACTATGATAAAGGTCGATTCTGTCCGTGAGATTAAAGCGCAGGCTATGATTTTTTCTAACGAGGGCACGAAAAGCGTTTTTATCATTTCAGAGGCTCAGTTTATGAATCCGCAGGCACAGAATGCTCTGCTGAAAATTTTTGAGGAGCCTTCGCAGCATGTCTGCTTTATTCTTACCTGCAGCAGCAAATCCTCTCTTCTGGATACGGTTATCTCCCGTGCCACGGCTTATACTCTTGGCGAAGAAACGTCCGAGGGTGAGGGGGAGGATAGCAAGGCTGCACTTTTGGCCGCAGAGCTTGTTGCTTGTCTTGTCTCGGAAAGCGAATATGACTTTCTGAAAAAAACGGCAGCGTTTATAAAGGATAAAAAGCTTTTCAGAGAAGTGACAGAAAAAATGATTGCTTTTTCCGGAGCGGCACTTATTATGCAGAGCGGAGGCAAAGCACCTTCCTGCGGTGACAGAGAAGAGGTCATTTTGCTGAAAAACCGTTTTACGCAGATAAAAACTCTCGAGCTTACCCGCAGTCTGCAGGAGCTTCTGACGGACATCGATTCGTCGGCAAATCTTAATCTTACCGTAACCCGTTTTGTTTCGGTTTTATACGGTATAAAAATCAGTTGAACAGTAGTTACGAAAGGAAGATAAATATATGGCAGTAGTTGTTTCAGTGAGATTTAAGGAAGTGGGAAAGAATTACCACTTTGATCCCTGCGGCAAAGAGTATAAAAGTCGTGACAGGGTTATAGTAGAAACTGCGAGAGGTGTGGAGTGCGGCACCGTTACCATCGGTAACAGAGAAATTCCCGATGAGGAAATCGCTGCTCCGCTTAAGCCTGTTTTAAGACACGCTAATCCGAATGACCTTAAAACCTTAGAGGAAAACAAGATTAAAGAAAAAGAAGCATTTGAAATTTGTGCTAAAAAAATCGCTGCACATAATCTGCAGATGAAGCTGGTGGATGTGGAATACACCTTCGACAGAAACAAGATTCTCTTTTACTTTACCGCAGACGGCAGAGTGGATTTCAGAGAGCTTGTAAAGGACCTTGCCTCAGTTTTCAGAACACGAATAGAGCTTCGTCAGATCGGTGTCCGCGACGAAAGTAAAAAGGTGGGCGGACTCGGCGTATGCGGCCGTCCCTTCTGCTGCAATACCTTCCTGGGCGATTTTCAGCCCGTTTCCATTAAAATGGCCAAGGAGCAGAGTCTTTCACTCAGTCCCGTAAAAATCAGCGGCACCTGCGGCAGACTTATGTGCTGCCTGAAATATGAGCAGGAGGCCTATGAGCATCTGCTTAAAACCACACCGAAATGCGGCGCCATTGTCGAAACCGCAGAGGGCAGGGGAACGGTAGTGGATAATAATCTTCTTACCGGTATGCTGAAGGTTTCTCTGGAGAAAAAGCCTGATGCCGCTCCTGTAACCGTAAATAAAAGTGAAGTTAAAATTATAAAGGATTCCCACATAAAGGTTGATAAAAAAGAGCTTGAAGCACTTAAGGGAATCGAATAATATATATTATAGTATGGAGGATTAATTATGTCTAAGGTAAAAGTAACTATGGAGCACGGCGGAGAGTATATTATTGAGCTTTATCCCGAATATGCTCCCGAAACTGTTGCAAACTTTGAAAATCTCGTCAAAGAGCGCTTTTATGACGGTGTGGTATTTCATCGCATAATCGATAACTTTATGGCTCAGGGCGGTGATCCTACAGGCACCGGTATGGGAGGAAGCGGTAATAATATAAAGGGAGAGTTTTCTGCCAACGGCTTTACTCAGAACACCCTTTCACATACCAGAGGCGTCGTCTCTATGGCCAGAAGCCAGAACCCCGATTCCGCTTCCAGTCAGTTCTTTATCTGCTACAGTGATGATTGCACCTTCCTTGACGGTAACTATGCCGCCTTCGGCAAGGTAATCGAAGGCATGGAGACAGTAGACGCCTTCCTCGAAATCCCCAGAAACTTCAGTGCCATGGGTGAGAGATCGCAGCCTGTCATTCCTGTCGTTATCAAGACAATGACTATGGTTGACTGATAAAAGAAAAAATTTGCATTTTTGCGAAAAAAATTAAAAAAGCCCTTGACGTAAAGGTAAAGTTGTGATAAACTACTTGTACCTCTTGCAGAGGGCTTTATTTTTGTGTCCTGAAATAGAGGGAGGCCTTATCGGGCTGAAACGAAGGAAAGTGTTGCTTTCGTTTGGCCTTTATTATCCTATAATGGAGGTGCCGTTCATGAGAGTAAAAATTACTTTATCTTGCACAGAGTGCAAACAGCGCAATTACAACACAATGAAAAACAAAAAGAACAATCCTGACAGGTTGGAGATGAACAAGTATTGCAGATTCTGCAAGAAGCACACTCTCCACAAAGAAACCAAATAAACAGGAGGTAGAGTAATGGCTGACAAAGAAAAGAAAGTTACCAAAACTTCAGACGTTGAAAAGGCCACAACAGATGAAAGCAAGGCTGCTGCCAAGGTAGCGAAAGCCGCAAAGGGTAACGCAAACAAAAAAGACAAGCCAAACTTCTTCGTCCGCACAGGCAAAGGCATCAAACGTTTCTTCAAAGACTTCAAGGGTGAATGCAAGAAAATCGTTTGGCCCGATGCAAAAACTGTTCTTAAAAGCACAGGTGTAGTTCTTCTCGTAGTTACTATCGTATGCATAGTTGTTTACGGTATTGACCAGGGACTTTCAGCAGGTATCGGCGGTCTCAAATCACTCGCCAATCCTGAAGAAACCACCGAAGAGGTCGTAGAAACAACTCTCGCTGACGAAAAGGACGACGAAAAGGAAGACGAAACCGCTGAATCCGAGGAAACTACGGAAGAAGCAACCACAGCAGCAGAAGAAACAACTTCTGAAAAGGCTGAATAATTATTAGCGGTTAGCTGGAGGTGTAACAATGGCAGAAAACGCCAGATGGTTTGTAGTACACACCTACTCAGGCTATGAAAACAAAGTAGCCTCAAACATTCTCACGGTTGTAGAAAACCGTAAAATGCAGGATCAGATCTTCGAGGTGAGAATCCCCACTGAAACCGTAACCGAAATCAAGGATGACAAGGTTCGTGAAATCGAGCGCAAGCTTTTCCCCGGTTATGTTATGGTAAAGGTTGCCTGCGTTTACAAACAGAAAAGCGAGTTTGAACCTGAGGAGCTTTCCATGACTGATGAAGCATGGTATGTTATCAGAAATACCCGTGGCGTTACAGGCTTTGTAGGCCCCGGAAGCAAACCCGTTCCTCTCAGTGATGCAGAGGTTATAAACCTCGGCATTGAGAAAAAATCCATTGAAGTTAACTATAAGGTAGGAGACTTCGTAAATATTCTCAGCGGTCCCTTCGACGGCTACAGCGGCATCGTGGATTCTATAGATACCGTAAAGGAAGTAGTTGTTGTTATGATTTCAATGCTCGGCAGAGAAACCCCTGTTGAGCTTGAGCTCAATCAGATTGAAGTCGCTGAATAAAAACATTGTTGATAATTTTCGGCTTATGCCGTTTATTATGACGAGGGAGAGTGTTCTCCCTGTGGGAGACTTGTAAAAACTTAATGCAGGTCGCCATCAACCACATAAATTTGGAGGTGCAAAAAAATGGCTCAAAAGGTTGTAGGTTTAATCAAGCTCCAGATTCCTGCAGGTAAAGCTACTCCGGCACCGCCTGTTGGTCCGGCTCTCGGTCAGCACGGTGTTAACATCATGGCTTTTACAAAGGAATTCAACGAGCGCACAAAAAATGACATCGGTCTCATTATCCCCGTTGTCATCACAGTTTATGCAGACCGTACATTCTCATTCGTAACCAAGACTCCGCCCGCAGCTGTTCTTATCAAAAAGGCATGCGGCATCGAAAGCGGTTCTGGTGTACCCAACAGAACAAAGGTCGCAACAATTACCGGTGAGCAGGTTAGAAAAATTGCTGAGCAGAAGATGCCTGACCTCAACGCTGCAAGTGTTGAAGCAGCTATGAGTATGATCGCAGGTACAGCTCGCTCAATGGGCATAGTAGTCGCTGACTAATGCTTCCGGGTGGGAGGAAAAATCCGATTTAACCACTCTATAGGAGGATGAAAGACAATGAAACATGGTAAAAAATATGTCGAAGGCGCAAAGCTTGTAGACAAATCAAATCTTTACGATCCTGCGGAAGCACTTGATTTAACCATTAAGACTGCTACCGCAAAGTTTGACGAAACAATTGAAGCACACATCCGTCTCGGTGTTGACTCACGTCATGCCGATCAGCAGGTTCGTGGCGCAGTTGTTCTTCCCAACGGTACAGGTAAAACTGTCCGTGTAGCTGTTTTCGCTAAGGGCGAAGAAGCTAAGGCAGCTGAGGCTGCAGGCGCAGAAGTAGTAGGCGCTGAGGACCTCGTTGCTAAAATCCAGGGCGAAGGCTGGATGGAATTTGACGTGGCTATCGCACATCCCAGCATGATGGGACTTGTAGGTCGTCTCGGTAAGGTTCTCGGTCCCCGCGGTCTTATGCCCAGCCCCAAGGCAGGTACTGTTACTCCTAACGTTGCTCAGGCTGTTACTGAAGCAAAGGCAGGTAAGATTGAGTACCGTCTTGACAAAACAAACATCATTCACTGCCCCATCGGCAAGGCTTCCTTCGGCGTAGAAAAGCTCAATGAGAACTTTACTACTCTTCTTGATGCTATCATCAAGGCTAAGCCCGCCGCTGCTAAAGGTCAGTACATCCGTTCATGTGTTGTAGCTGCAACCATGGGCCCCGGTGTTAAGGTTAACCCCAATAAGGTTGGCTCTGCTGCAAACGCAGAATAATTTTAAAAATTTAAAATAATGCTTGACATTGAATAAATGTTGTGGTATTATATTTTAGCTGTCCAGCCCTAAGACAGCAGGTGTCAGACTTAAAGGCTTTATGCCGCCTGCCGAGGAACGGAACATAATTAACTCAGATTTATCTCAGTTTAACTATGTCACCCTTTCTCTCGGTTTGAGGGAAAGGGTTTTCTTAATTCTCACACCAAGGGTACAAAATATTACAGGAGGTGAATTCATTTGCCTAGTGCTATCGTTTTAGAACAGAAGAAACAGGTTGTTGCCGATCTTACCGAAAGACTCAATAACTCCATCGCCGGTGTTATTGTTGACTACAAGGGTATCAATGTTGCTGATGACACTGCACTTCGTAAGGAGCTTCGTGAGGCCGGTGTTGAATACACTGTTGTTAAAAACACTCTCTTAAAGCTTGCTATTGCGAATACAGAGCTCAACGGTCTTGATGCAGTACTTGAGGGCACAACTGCTATCGCAACAAGTGCAGATGATTATGTTGCTGCAGCTCGTATTCTTAACAAGTTTGCAGACACACACAAAAACTTTGAAATTAAGAATGGCTTTATCGACAAGGAAGTAATTGACGTTGCTAAGATCAGCGGTCTTGCTAAGCTTCCCTCACGTGAAGTTCTTCTTGCAAACGTTCTTGGCGCCTTCCAGGCACCTATCTCTGCTTTCGCACGTGCTATCCAGGCTATTGTTGATAAGGATGGCGAAGCAGCTCCTGCCGAAGCTCCCGCTGAAGCATAATCAAAATTCAAAAATTACAAATTACTTGGAGGTAAACTACCATGGCATCAGAAAAAATTACTGCTATTATCGAAGAACTTAAGACTCTCACAGTTCTTGAACTCTCAGAACTCGTACACGCTGTAGAAGACGAATTCGGCGTATCAGCTGCTGCTGCAGTTGTTGCTGCAGGTCCCGTAGCTGCTGAAGCTGCTGCTGCAGAAGAAAAGACAGAATTTGACCTCGAGCTCACAGAATGCGGCGCTAACAAGATCGCTGTTATCAAGGTTGTTCGTGAGATCACCGGTCTTGGCCTCAAGGAAGCTAAGGAAGCTGTTGACGGCGCTCCCAAGGTTATCAAAGAAGCAATGTCAAAGGACGATGCTGAAGCAGCTGCTAAGAAGCTCGAAGAAGCAGGCGCAAAGGCAACTCTCAAATAATTTATCCTTTTGTAATTATGAAAGCCACTCTTTTAAGGGTGGCTTTTGTATCGGCTGATAGCTTAAACCCGGTCAAAGATTACGGTTAAAAAATCCTATAAAAATCAGCAAAATCTATTGACAAATCATCTTTAGTTTGATATACTATCAAAAGTCAACCGACAGAGATGGGCCATTAGCTCAGTTGGTCAGAGCAACCGGCTCATAACCGGTTGGTCCGGGGTTCGAGTCCCTGATGGCCCACCAGTTTTTTATAGGGGTATAGCTCAGTTGGTAGAGCAGCGGTCTCCAAAACCGCGTGCCGAGGGTTCAAGTCCTTCTGCCCCTGCCAAGGAAAAGTCCGAAAAACCTTGATTTTACAAGGGTTTCGGGCTTTTTTCATACATAAAATCAATTTTTCTAAAATCGCACTTTACCGTAAAATATCGCACATTTTCGAGTACTATGTGCCCCCCAATGTGCCCCCCATGAAGTACCGCAAGCCCTTGTGCCATAAGGCTTTTTACGCATTTTTATGAATAAAAATACATCTTTTTAAGGGCATTTTTTGACCGCGTGCCGTAATTTAAACAAAAAATCAGAGCAGAAAGACCGTTAAATCTTTCTGCTCTTAATCTTTTATGAAATCAATGTTTCCTTTATAAATTTATCCTGCAGCATAGCTGCATTATTTTTAGTAGCCTCATCAACATGAGTGTAAATATTTGCTGTTACACCGTACTCACTGTGCCCCATAAGCTCCTGTGCCGTCTTTATATCAACACCCGACCATTGAAGCATAGAACAGTAGGTGTGTCGGAGCTGATGCGCAGTGAATTCTTCAAAACGCTCATCAGCAAAGCAAAGCGAATCTTCATCTCTGCCGTCAGCTGTCCTTAATGCTTCCATATAGCTTTCAAAAAGGCGTTTCCACGCTGTTTCCGTCATTCTTCCGCCGTAAACCTTCTGAACGATATATGAGCCTTTAGAATGCTTTTTAGCTTCAAGAAGTAAGTTGTACAGAAAATCATTCATCGGAATTTTTCTCATTCCGGCTTTTGTTTTTGTTTCCTTTAGTTCACATTGCTTGAAATCATAAGATTTATTTACATTTATAATTCTGTTTTTGAAGTCGATATCAAACCAAGTAAGAGCTGTTACTTCTCCACGCCTGAGTCCCGCAAGAAGCATAATGCAGGCAGGAAGCTTTGCTCTGTGTTCTGTTGTGAGTATCAACTGTATTGTGTGCTTATTTATGGCAGTACGACTGTTTTCTTCTGCGTTTTTCGGTATCTTTATATCATCACAAGGGTTGCAGAAGTTATACGCACGCTCTTTTCTTGCAAACTCAAACACATTGGCAAGTGCCCTTATATATCTTTGAAGCGTTTTCTTTGCCGTGTTTTTGCCCGTTGACGGATTTTTCTTGTATAAAGCATTAACGGCGGGTTGAATGTGCGAAGGCAGAATATCGTTGAGCTTTGTTTTTGCAAGAAGTCCGCCACTGTAATCAACAAAGTATTGCAGTCTTGCCTTCAGGGTTTTATACTCAGACTCTTTGATGTTGTCACACATAACCTCGTTTTCAACATATTCAAGATAATGGTTAATCCAATTGAGAAGTGTATCGTTATTTTTGAGAATATTCAGACCGCTATCCATGGCGTTTTTATATTCACGAACTCTCTTTTCAAGTTCTTTTTCCGATGGAGCCTTGAGTTTTTTATATTTCGGTTTTCCGTTAGCGTCTGTACCTATATAAAGTTTCGTACAGAAGCTGCCTTTTTCTACATAAAATTTATTCATTAAAATTCCTCCTAAAAAAGTTTTGAGGGATGCTTTCGCACCCCTCGTGTCAATATTACTGCTTTATATCGTTATCATCAAATGTGCCAAGTCCCATATTAAGAAAATCGTCCTGACTGATTCGCCACTCTCTGCCGATTTTACGAGCCTTGATTACACCTTTCTGACAATACTTTTTAATCGTTTCATAATTGAAGCCTGTAAGACCTGCCACCATTTCAAGGGTGAGCATATACGGTAAGCCCTCAAGGCTAGAAATATAGTTTCTCTTAATTGTATTAATCTTCAATAAACATCACCTCCTTACCTTGCACCTCTGTCACGGTTTCGCTGTAAAACCTTGTAATAATACTCGCAAGCCTTAATAACGAAGTTTTCAAAATCCTTATCCCTGATTTTAGGTGCAACGCTTTTCAAACGCTCCATCGGAACTTTGAAGAATTCCTGCTGATTTGGTTTATCACGGGACATGATTTCCGTGATAACACTTTCGTTCAGATTCCCCGCCGAGGAAAGATTTTTAAGCTCAACTGCCTGAGAATATGAAGGTGTAACCTCCATTTCGTCATAAAATTTGTAAACCATATATTGTTCCTCGGGTGATAAATACGACAATGCAACAGCAGGTGTAAATGCAATTCTTTCGCTATCCACAAGCTTTAAGATTTCGGGAATAAGAAAAGTCAGACGAATATACCGCCTGACCTGTGTTTTACTGTCATCTGATTCATTTGCAATAATCTCTGCCGATTCACACTTCCGACCAGCTTGGTCGGAGGTTAAATCAGAACGGAAGCCTTGTCTTTTCATTGCTTCAAGCTTCATCTTGTAACCGTAAGCCTTTTCACTCGGCAAAACCTTGTCACGCTGAAGATTGGAATCAACGTGCATAACAATGGCTTCTTCCCTTGTAAGTTCTTTGATAATTGCGGGGATAACATCAATATGAAGCCTTTTGCACGCTTCAACTCTGCGGTATCCGCTTACAATTTCAAACTTACCGTCTCTTTCACATACAACAATCGGTGAAAATACTCCACTTTCAGATATGCTGTCAAATAACTGCGTGAATCCTTCATCCTCTCTGAATTCAAAGGGACTGTCCTCAAATGGAATTAAATCCTTAATCTTTACTTCTTTTACATTAATCATAATAAAATATTCCTCCTGAATTATCTTTCATAATTTCTTTCTTGTGTTTTGTTTGTATTTGTTTTAGTTCGGAAATCATCACGGGCGTAACGCTCATGCATTCTTGAATACTCGTTGATGCTATCCATTCTATTTACTACATCTTCAGCCCTGTATTTAACTCTGTTTAAAATTTTGATGTTCTTTCTTGCAACTCTCATTGCGGCAGTAAGAGTGGCAATATCCTCACGGATTTCGTTTTGTAAGCTTTCATCACCTGAACGAACGGCACATTTCAATTTGTTTCTGAATACATTTCTTGCTTCGTCCATTTTCTGTAATTCTTTTTCGGTATTGTTGAGAAGAGCCTCAAGGTCCTCATAAGTTTCAACATTGTTATCGAGTAACAAGTTCTGTTCTTCGCAAAGCTGGTCAAATTTCAAAAGCTCCTGTTCAAGATAATTTTCAACCTCGTTACAATGGGGATGCTCCTTAAACATTAACAGCCCTTTACACAAGCAAGTGTAAGAGCTGCTGATACCGCTTTTGTAATTGTAAGGGTTACCGTCAAAGAATAAAGTTTTGAAAGTAATTGAATCGTGAGTAACTCTTCTTATCTGAAACAAATCATATGTATAAAATATACAGAAAAGTGTATATGGATTTAGTGTTTTAATAACGGATTTTTCTTATAAAAAAACATGATGTGCCCCCCAATGTGCCCCCCGAAAGCCTGTAAACGGCTATAAATAAGGAATGAATACTTATCTCCAAAACCGCGTGGCGGGCTTTGAGTCCGACCGCCGCCAGTGGCGGAATAAGGGAGGACGAAATGGCGCAGCGGTCAAAATCGCTCGGCGCTACAAGCCGAAAAGCGATTTTGGGAACCGCAAGAGGGCCACGGAGTGGTTCGAGCCCTTCTGCCCCTGCCAAAAGACATCGCAAAAGCGGTGTCTTTCTTTTTGTTAACGAAAACCCCCGGCTGTGCCGGGGAGTTCAAAAAAAGCTTTAGCGTTCAGTAGAATAAAGAAAAGCTCCTTTTGAAAGTAAAGCGGCTACCAACAGCAATAATAACAAAAGGAGATT
>SVPD01000019.1 GCA_015066045.1 Oscillospiraceae bacterium | reverse complement strand
CTTCATAAGGAATTTAAGCCTTAAAATTCGCCATTTTTGCGAATAACTGCGTTAAAAATGCTCGTAATCCGCAAGGATTACTGCGCTTTTTGCCTTGTTCTTCATCAAAACTATCTGAATTTTAAGGCGCAAAGCAGTTTTTATTGAGATATTTTTTTGGTTTGAGGAAGTGACAAAACCACCGCAATACTTGCGTATTACGGTGGTTTTTCGCAATGTCAAAGCGGAAAATAGCCAATAAAAACCTTAACTTCCTTATGAAGTGCCGCCCAAGGCATCGGTATCGTTTTTTGTGAAATGGCAACAAGTCAATACATTGGAAGTTATCTTGAACTTTAAACTTTAGGCTTATATCTTTTTTGAATGTTTTTCTTTTTGGATTACCCTCAACCCTATATATTTCACTGTTTTTAATATCATAAATAACAGACCGTACTGTATCACCATCTGTCTTTCTATCATACTGCCACAGAAAACCGAATTTTCCTAATAGAATATCTCTTATTAAATTAAATGAAAAGCTATCTTTAGCTTGCTAACAAAGTGCCTGTTAAAAATCTTACTTATTAAATTATACAAAAATTGCTAACAATAAAAGGTTGTCTTGGCATAACGCTTTATCAAGACAGTTTTACATTTTGGCTCTGTTTTCAAAAATTTTGGGAAAGAGCCTATAAAAACGACAAGCTACTTCACTAACAGGTAGCAAAGAGCTTGTCGTTATTTAAATAATAAGTTTGTTGTCATACTTCTGCTAAAATACAAATCGCAGATTAACCGAAGTTATGCTTCTTATATTTCAGGCGATAATTACGCACCCACTCTGCACCGTATTTTGAAGTGTAAAGCAAAATATGGTCAGTGTCCGTAAATTCAATCGACCAAAGAGAGTCAGCTGTTTTCTTTAAAAATTCCAGTTGAAAATCCATACGCTCTTTTTTTATATTTCGTGTTTCTTTCCCGTTCAACATATAGTTGCACGAAATATGAAAATCGCCGTTATCTTTTATATCGTTAAGACCTGCCTTATCAACCTCTTCGATCATAATAGCATTTTTCTTTAGAGCAAAATTAGAAGGAGTACAACTGTCAACGAGATTTCTGTTACAGATAACATCTTTTGTTGCCTGTGTTTCTTCCGGCAATTCACCCGGATATCCCAAAAGAAATGTGCAATGATTCCACAGTCCTACTTCTTTTGCGTTTTCAAGCAACTCTTTACGATAGCTGCAATCTATACCCTTATTCAGCAACTTCATCACACGTTCAGACTCTGCCTCATATCCCCAACAGAAGAAGCGTGCGCCTGCATTATATAAATTCTGCAAAACCTCTTTTGTGAAGCCTCTTTCCATACGCGCAAAGGAATAGAAGTAAATCTTAATACCACGCTTGATTATTTCTGTCGCTAATTGATTATAGTATTTAGGCGGCACCGCCTCATCAACAAAAATGAAGTGTTCAAAACCGTATTTTTCTACCAGATATTGAATTTCATCAACAGCTGATTTAACAGATTTTATATCAAAACACTGTTGGCCCGTATAGAAATCGCAGAAAGTGCATTTAGCCCAATAGCAGCTTTTCGAAAGCTGCACGGGAATAACCTTATCTGCCGAAAAATATAAATCGAAATCATAGCCGTCAAAACAAGGAGGAGCAAGAGCATCCATATCAAGAAGCGGTGCAGTTTCTGTTTCTCTGATTGTTCCGTCAGAATCTTTATACATCAAAGAATAAGCACCCTCTAAAGGAAGATCGTCTTTTAAAAGCTCCACCAGCTTCACTGCAGCAATCTCGCCGTCGCCAAGCTGCACAGAATCACAAAAAATATCAAAAAACTCAGGAAGATTCTTAATTGCACCTCTTATTTTATATATATAGTTTCCGCCGAGAGTAATATGCGCTCCTGTTCTTTCCTTAAGATATTTTGCTAAGGTAAGTCCGGGTATAATCTGACTTAAATCGAAAATGCTTATGCCAATGATTGAATATTCATTAAAATCTTCAGCTTTGATTTTCTTATCAAAATACTCAACAAACATATTCAAATCCGGATTACTCACCTGAAGCTTCGTATCGGCATAATCATAAGAATAAACAGGATTGGCAATGAAATTTTCAAGCATTATTTTGCTCGGCATATAAGGCAGAGAAATAATTCTGAGAGCATCCTTCAAAACTTCCTTTGCCTCAAAAAGCTGCTCAGGATCATAAAATCTTTCTTTATTTTTGGTAACATCTATTGCATCTGCGAGCTTATCAGCTACCTCTGTGGCATTAATTCCACTTTCCAAAAACTCCTCATATGCAATATAACGGAGAATTTTTGTTTTCAACTCACGTGAATAACCTGAGAACTTTTCCTCGCAGTACCCCTCGCTTAAAAATTCGCAACGAAATTCTTTATAAAATACTTCTGCTTTTTGCACGGCACTGATAACATTCTCTTTTTTCAGAATATCGTTGAAAAATTCAATATTAAGGTCCCTTGTTTTAGCATCAAAACCTTTCGCCTGTAACTGACCAACCAGTTGAGCTGCAGAAAGATAGGCATTCATAGGATACCATTGTGGAGGAATTATAAAAAGAGTTTTCATATTCTTACTCCTATTCTGAAAGCAATATATTTTTTTTATCCATAAATCTTATGTGTAAAGCTACTCTGAGATATGAAAAGGTCTCTTTGGCAGAGTTGCTGGTTTTCCCCTCTTTTCTCGAATAACAATCGGTAGGAATCTCAGTGAATTTGTAACCTAATCTCAACGGTTTTAAAACCATTTCAAGTAAAAGAGGAAAACCTGTTTCTTCAAACCTGATTGATTTATACAGCTCGGACGGAGCTATCTGAACCGGTATTGTAAAATCAGTCATTTTTGTCATGTAAAGCACGGCAATAAACTTCTGTGCCAGAAAATTGATGATATATCTTACTTTTCCGTACCCGTGAAATCTACAGCCTTTTTTCCATCGTGATAAAGAATGGATTGTTTCCGGGTCTGCTTTTGCCTTTTTTATAAGCTCTGCCACAGGCTCTAAATCTAAAGCCATATCCGAGGCAACTAAAATGCAGTGACTTCCGGAGGCAAAATCAATCATATCTTTAATGCAGCCCATAAACGGTCTTGTCTGTTTAAATGCAACAATCGAAACATCTGTTTTTGTATTCAGAAGTTCGTTTATAACCGCATGTGTTTCCGGAGTTGTTCTGTCAGCATAACTGATAATGATTTCCTTAAGATCTTCTGCATCACACACATCAAGAAGTTTATATACGGTTTCCCTTAAGGTTTCCGTTTCAGTAACAGCTCCCATCATTATACTGAGATTTTTAAACTCACCCATTTTTTCACCTGTATCTTGCTGAAAAACACATATTGCGTTTATTTTTCAGTATATTCTATATGTTCTCTGTAATTAATAAGCAATGTTGCACTGTAACGTTTTCCAAACCAAACAAACTCACGCGCATACTCTGCCCAAGACCTAACAGTTTTATGTGTTTTTATCTTTAAGACACTTTCAACCTTTCTGAGTTCAATATAGCCTCTGTCTTCAATCGCCTGAAAATACGGATAAAAATTATAGTTTGAGGTTATACAGATTTCATCGGAATCCAAAGTTCTGATAAGACTTTTCTGATATTTGTATAAATCATTAAAAAGAGATTCTTCTATGTCGAAGTTTTCAAGAAACGGCTTTATAGTTTTCCAGAACTCATCACTGTGATATACCATTTCAAGGAAAGCACCTTCTTCGAAATACCAACCTACTTTTCCGAATTCATCTCTCTGATATGTCCAGTCTGCTGTTTCGGCATCAGATTTACGGTTATATAAATCAATAAAAAATTCATGAAGATAGCCGACACATTCATTGTAAATGTAATTAAACAAACTGCTGTAAAAATCATAATAAGAAATTCCTTTTTCTTTATTAAGATACACAGCAAAAAATCTCGTAAAGCCTAAATGGTGAAAGGTCTGCAAAACAACAGAAAACATAAATGCTCTTACCCACTCATCCCTTGACATAGTCGCAGTCTCAGTAATAACATCCATATATTCCTGAACACCGTTAAAATCAGGATTATAATGAATTCCGAATGAAGGAATTCTTGAAAGCTTTATGCCATGCTTTTTGCGGTACTCGGGGTCACCCATTCTGGCATTATCATAAACCTGACACTCATAAACAGTCATAGAATTACTCTGTCCGGATTCAAGCAGATCACACATACCCTTGCAAAAGCTTTCGTAGGTTTCACCCGGCAAGCCGATAATGAGCTCTGTATAGGTCGGAATTCCGGCCTCGCTATAACGAGAATATAAGCCTGAAAAATGCTCAAGCGTGAGATTTTTTCTGCCGATATTTTCCAATGCTGTTTTATCCAATGTCTGATAAGCCAGCGTTACACCCTTGTCAATATGATTTTTATTTAAAATATATCCTGCTTCAAAAACAGTATCGTCACTATCCTTTGCATAACAGGGCTTAAAAACATTGGGATAACCGTATTTTTTGTTTTGCTCTACTACATATTTGGCTATCTCTACATCTCTTTTAAGAATACCGAAGTTGGCATCTGCGCAATAACAATACTTTATTTTATTCTTTGCTATCCACTCAATTTCAGATTTTATTTTTTCCATAGGAAACTGTCTTATCTTTTTCGTGAAGCACCACTCACAATAAGAGCAGCTATAAGGGCAGCCCCTGTTTGTTTCAAGTGTTGCATGAAATTCAACATCCGGATATTCCTTTAAAAGGTTATCAAAAATGCCTTCCGTATAAGGAGACGGATATGATGAAAAATCTGTCGCATAATATGCTTTAGTGGTTATATTACCATTTTCACTTCTGTAAGAAAGATTAGGAACATCAGCAAGATCTGAACCGGCCTCCAATGCTTTCAAAAACATTGCAGTAGTTTCTTCACCCTCATTGTGCATAAGATAATCGATGAAATCATATTTATCAAGAAACGAGGCATTATTAGGCACACTGTGTCCGCCAAAAACTATTTTGACATCTGGATAAAGTCTTTTAAGCTCAATAGCAAGTTTCTTGTTATATTCAAGATTCCAGACGAAATTAGTGAAGGCAACCATATACGGATTATCAAAACGTTTTAAAACATCTTCAATTTTTTCACGCATACCGATGACATCTTTTATTTCATAATGTGATGCAACTTCAGGATCATTTTTTACGTATGCTGCAATACAACCTATTGAATACGGCAGAAAGCAAGGAGATGAATATGATAATGCAATCTGCACAAAATAAATATTCTTCATCGCTTCACCCTCTTATTCTTCTGATATATCATCCTTATATGATGACCAGCCGACTCTTTCATACCATATAACATATTTTGCAAAATCAGGCCAGTTGTCGTGTACTTTACTATCTCTCAGAACAAGAGTATTTCTTCTTTCTTCAAGATTATGAACTTTATTGACATAAATGTCTGTAATATATCTGTGAATATCATATTTCAATGATATTTTAACGGTTTCCTCACAAGGCTTGCGCATAATTGCCTTCTGATAACTGAGCAGATCTTCAAAAATATCTTCTTCGATACCGTATCGCTTCAGGTACGGTATAACCTCGTCATAAAACCTGTCAAAATTAGCAAGAGAATTCAATACAACATATTCATGATCCTCCCAGACCACTTCTCCCGTCGGTTCAAAAAGGAATCTCTTGTTTTCATGTCCCAGAGAAAGCTCGTCAGCCT
Source organism: Oscillospiraceae bacterium (assembly GCA_015066045.1). Classification (GTDB taxonomy): domain Bacteria; phylum Bacillota; class Clostridia; order Oscillospirales; family Acutalibacteraceae; genus UBA6857. The sequence goes on along the minus strand of SVPD01000019.1, from coordinate 38,843 downwards.
TATGTTTAACATCAAAATAAAGCTTAGAAATAAAAAGCTCCGGATTTTCTTCAAAATAATTCAATATCCCATCGTAAAATTCTTCATAAGGAATGCCCTTTACATAATGCGTATAAATTGCAAAGGCTCTTATGAAGCCATTGCCGTGAAGAGCTTTAACCATATAAATGAAAGCTGATGAACGAACCCACATTTCACGGCTCATTGTATTCGTTTCGATTATAATTCTGTTATATTCCGGAACACTAAACGAATCATTATTAAAATGAGGTCTTACAATCTCAACATGTACTGTTTTGATCCCGTGTTTCTTTATATACTCTTTCTGTCCCATTACAGAATTAGGAAGCAATATACAGTTATAAGCCTCAAAAACAAAGTGCTGACCTATCTCAAAAAGTTTGCCGACACCCTCTGTAAAGCTTTTATAGGTTTCTCCCGGAAGGCCTAATATCAACTCAGAATATGTTTTCATGTTCTCTCGGTTATAGGCAATCAAAAGCTCCTTGTAAAAATCCAAAGAAGAATTAGTTCTTCCTATATTCTTGAGCGCTACCGGTGACATGCTCTGAAATGACAATGTTGCTCCGACTCTGTCAAATTCACACTCTTTAAATTTTTTAACTATTGAAAAAACATTTTTAAAATTGTTTTTCGCATAATTCATTCGCATTCTTTCAGGATAACCGGTTTCTTTTTTCGCCTTTACCAATTCATCGGCAATTTCAAGGTCGCGGTCAAACAGTCCGAAGTTCGCATCAGCACCCCATACAAAAGCTATCTTGTGTTCACACATCCAGCGTATTTCTTTTTTGATTCTGTCAAAGGGGAAAAGTCTGGTTTTCGACTTAAGTAACCCCCAGTCGCAATAAGCACACTGATTAGGACACCCGCGACTTGTCTCAAGAATTGCGTTAAAGGTAATATCCGGATAAGATGAAACTATATTATCAAACCAGCCCTCCAAATAAGGAGACGGATAATCAAGAGTAGTCTGCAAAACCGTTTTAGTTCTGCAAAAAGTACCGTCTTTTTTTCTGTATGAAATATTATTGACTTCATTGAAAGGCTTATTTAGAATATATGCTTCAAGCAAATCTCTGATTGTATCTTCGCCTTCACCGTGACACAGAACATCAATGAAACTGTTTTCGGAAAGCAAATCGAAATCATCGGGCACATTATGACCTCCGAATACAATAAGGCATTCCGGAAATTTCTTTTTGACAGCCGCCGCCAGGGTTTTATTATATTCCGTGCTCCAGCAATAACAGGAAAAGCCTATGAATGCCGGATTATCAAGGCGGGACACCACCTTTTCAATATCCTCACGCAAGAAAACAAACTCCTTGAAAGTGCAATTATCCTTTACCGTTTTACTCTGAAATGCAGATGCAACCAGAATTCCCGCCGTATAAGGCAGATATGCATTCTGAGTTCCTGAAGAGGCCGAAACATCAACCTGAACGAAATATATATTTTTCTTATCCATTTGGCAGTCACCTCTCTTCAAAATAAACATCCTTCAAATAAGTAGTAGCGCCATTTTTCCTGCCGTACCAAGCTATTATTCTGGCAAAATCTCCCCAACTTTCAAACTTTTTTGTTTCAAAACTAATTACTTCTTCCTGCTTTTTTAAAAGAGGCTTGGTGCCACTGAGAATGCCAAAAAAATATTCAAGAAAATTATAGTGGGTTGTAAATTCAACTTTGTTTTCAAAAGGCTTCTTCATTATGTTTTTCTGAAAAGCCATCAACTCTGAAAATACTTGCGCATCTATATTGAAGTTCTTTAAAAAAACTGTAATTTCTTCATAAAAGGTCTCAGCCTCATACATTATGCAAAGATAAGCATATTCCTCAAAAGGCCACTGTACCCTACCGAATCTTTCATCCGTACAGCTGAGAGTTCCCTTTTCGCTGAGCACCATATCCAAATAATCAGTTATCTTCCTAAAGGTTTTGCCGGCAACAGACTGACAATCCTCAAGAAAATACTCCAATAAATCCGTATAGAACTTTTTATATGAGCAGATGCCCTCATTATAAAGGTACAATGCAAAAAACTGCAGAATTCCCATATGATGAAAAGCCTGAACTACATAAGAAAATAAATTCATTTTCTTCCACGCCTGTGTATCCATTGAATAAGTCGATGTAACAACACTGGACCATTCAGGAATATCATCCTCTTGACTATATTCGCGATGAGGCTGATTAAGAGGAATATGCGAGGTTTTTATTTTATAGCGATCAACATAATCTTTCTGCCCCATTATAGAGCAGGGCAGCCATTCACAGTTATGAATATATATAGAATTATGCTGTCCCAAATTTAGTAATTCGTCTATTCCGTCAACAAGACTTTCAACTGTTTCGCCGGGTAACCCTAATATGAGCTCAGTATATGTTGCTACTCCTGCTTCTCCGTAAAGCTTCATCAATTCCGAATAATAATCAATACTGATATTAGCTCTTCCGATATTTTTCAGAACTTCCTTACTCATAGACTGAAATGAAAGCGTTACTCCTCTGTTCATATCACTTTCTTCCAGCTTCATACCTATATCAAAAACTCTTTTACTGCTATTTTTGGCATAGGATGTCTGAAATCTGATAGGATAACCTGTTTTTTTCTTGGCTTCTACAAGTCTCTCCGTTATCTCTATATCACGTGGGAACATTCCAAAGTTAGAATCGGCAGAACCGAGAACATGAATTCTGTTATTCATCACCCATTCGATTTCACCGTAAATACGTTCAATGGGAAACATACGAATTTTTGATTTCATATTGCTCCAGTCACAATAAGCACAGGAATTAGGACAGCCTCTTGAGGTTTCTATAAGCCCCATAAACTCTGTTTCGGGGTTTTCTCTGATTATTTTATCAAAGTAACCGTTAAGATACGGAGAAGGAAAATTGCATTCTTCCGAAATTATTTCAGCATTAGTTATGATGCCTGCATCAGTTCTCATTGAAATTCCGGGTATCTCCTGAGCTTTTTCCAGTCCGATGAGTGCACGCATAAGACGCCTGAATATTATTTCACCTTCGCCGTGAAGCAGATAATCTATATAAGGGCACTCTGCGAGCATAGCACCACCCGGAGCAACATGATGTCCGCCAAAAACAATGATACACTCAGGATATTTTTCCTTTATCAGTTTTGCAAGAGTCTTGTTATAGTTGCAATTCCATATATATGTGGAAAATGCGACTATAAAAGGTTCTTTTACCTTAGAAAATGCATCATCTATTCTTTCTCTTAGAAAAAATATGTCTGCCAATTCATAATTTTCTGATATATCTTTACAATCGAATGCATAAGCAACAAGCTGACCGGCAGTATAGGGAAGATGTGCAGCTTTTCCATAAGGATAATTCACCTGAAAAAAATATAATTTCCTTTTCATTTCAGCACATCCTTTCAACTATCAAAAATTACAATCCAACGAATTATTATAACATCATTAGTTTTTCAAGTCAACAAAAAACATATAATTTCGTTTCCGGGTAAAATATGTTCTCTTTTGCAAATGCAATATAGCAAAATATAAACTTGTATCTGGTTCTATTTTAAATTATGCATTTACTTTTCCGTCATTATAAATTATCTTTGTTCCAGTATTTTCAAATTTAAAAGGAATGTATTTCAATCCTTCAACAGATTTTTTAAATCTTGTCTGTTGTTCCTCAGGTACATACAGAAGCATAAAACCGCCACCACCTGCGCCCAGAAGCTTGCCGCCCAAAGCTCCGTTTTCTTTTGCTCTTTCATAAATATCATCTATTTCAGAATTAGAAATGCTGCTTGAAAGGTTTTTTTTCAGCTTCCATGTATGATCAAGCATACGTCCGAAATCTGTCAGTCTGCCCTCGGAAAGCAATCTCTCAGCATCATATACTAAAGATTTCATTTCATTAAGCTGAGAAATTGTTGATCGAATGTTACGCTGCTGAGCAGCTGCAATTTCACCTGAAAACCGAGTAAAGCCCGTAAATATAAGCAGTAAATTATCTTCCAACCGTCTTTTAGTCACATCTGATATTTGAACAGGACAGACTTTAAATCCGTCACTGTCAAAAGAAAGGCGGTTAAATCCTCCTACGGCAGCAGCAATCTGATCCTGAACACCTCCGGCTTCCCCGCACATTTCTCTTTCAAGATATATTGCTTCCTTGGCAATAGATAATTTATCCGGGAATTCCCCTCTCAAAGCATGGAGTCCTTGCAAAAGTCCCACGGAAAACGCAGAGCTTGATCCGATGCCGGAGCATGCAGGCAGATCCGCATCATATGCAATCTGAATTCTGTCAGTCGAAATATACTTTAAAGCAGCACGCACAAGAGGATGTTGCAGCTCTTCAGGATTATCAAAACGCTCTATTTTCGAGTATGTAAACTGGTTTTTATATTCAAAAAAAGGAGGCAGATTGCGGATAGTTGTATAGCAATACTTATCTATGGTTGTCGATAAAACACAACCGCCATATTCGGAAAAATAATCATAATAATCCGTTCCGCCGCCAAAAAAAGATATTCTGAACGGCGTTCTCGATATAAGCATTTCTTCAACCTCCTTTTTTACTCTTATATCATAGCATTTTATAAACGGCCCATAATAAAAAGCATAGCAATATATACAGCAGACAACAAGACCGCCTGCTATACAAGACATTTGCTCTGATTTGCCATAAGAATAGTTGACTTTAAAAAAGTATAGTTTCTTTTTTTGTTCAATATAGTTTACATATAATTTTAAATGCATTACTATATAGAATGTATAGATTGTTTTCGTTTTCTTATTTTATACTCTTTCGGTTAATGACAGATATTGATTTTTTTATCATAATGTCAACAAAAGGATCTTTTACGCTTAACATAACTACGATATATATAAGCCACGGAAAGAAATAAGCTCTTTCATAAAATTCCTGTAAACCTCTGTGAGACAGACAGAAAAAGATTATACTTTCCAGATAACAAACGATGTTCATAATATGAAGATATTTAATATGTTGAAATCTCGCTGCTGACATACGGTATTGTTCAACTGTTCCCTTATTCGTTTTAAGACATACCATCGCAACAACCAACAATAAAAACAAGAAAATAGCGAACACAATCGGAAAAGATGAGAGGTGAATAAAAGATAGTTCTTCGCCTATATTTTTAAAATATAAATATACCAAACAAAAAAGCCCTATAGTTGCACTTATATTCGCACCAAAGTATGTACTTGTTTCGCTTTTTCTGCCTTTAAAGACACTTATATACTCAGCAGTTATAAACAATGGGTTTATGAATAAAAACAACATAGTGTTATTATATACCAAATAACAAACTATAAGAGCAATGCATATACACGAAACGAAATGGAAATGTTTTGCTTTTACAAAACTAAATACTGATATGAATGCGCCGTAAATAATTATAAAAGCAAATTTTTCCCACTCGCCGTTTTTTAAAAGAGGAAAGGTCCAAGCGATAAAAAGATAGCAAATAATAATTAAATTAGTTTTTTTATTTGTCATAAATACAACTCATTTCTAACTCCACTTTAAAATCAATCTACCGGATCAAACAAAACAAAGCAATAACACAAACAGTAAATCAATATAAAACATAACGGGACTTTTTTTGAAATAGTTTTATAAAGATCAGCTGTATTTTCTTTTTCATATTGAGAGATATATAATGCACAAGTGAAAAGTATTGTATATGAATGTCCTAAGAATCTGCATGTATCAGTTGAAAGAAACAGACCTGAAAATATAGTTATAAAAAACATCCCACACATACAAAACAATGTGAATTTTCTGATTTTGTTTTTATTACTTTTGAAAACTTTTGATATAAATGAAAAAATAATTACCAAAGCAGGAAACATCAAAAGCAATGGATAAAAAGCCTCTTCGAAATTAAGGGATTTTAAAGTCAACCATATACGGAAAAGAAGTCGTGCTATTGAACCGGGGTAAGTAGCATTAAGCGAATTCAAAACCGCTACTTCGGTTTCATCATAATAATCTTCAGAATATAATATGGTTGAAAAGTAATAAGATTTATCTTCTACATATCCTCGACTTTTAAGAATAGCACTGAAATCTTCTAAATCGTAAACAAGGTTGGACCTTTCAAAAATCATAAAATATACAGTTAACAACAAACACAAAGATATTGTAAGCATTATAATAAACCAAAGAGAATTTTTTTCTTTTTTATTGCTTATAGTTGTTGTTTTATACATCATCAAAAGTACAATAAAAGGCACATAAGTAACCATCGCACCTACATTGACCATTACGCAAAGCAGAGAAAAAACAGCAATTAAGCCGTAGCAATACTTGTTTGAAAGGAATAAAACTGATAGAGCAGCAAAATAAATCCAATAGTGGTCCAATGATCCTCTTACGAAATTAAGCATAGAAAAAATAGTGGGACCTGTAAAAAAGAAAAGCAAAGTAATCATAAGGGAGGATTTAATTTCTTTATCTGCTTTATTTATTAACTTCTGACTTAAAAAGGCAACTAAAGCAAGGAAAAACAAATACATAACGAAGCTATAAACAGATACAGCGTGAATACTGGTGTTATCAAAAAGAAAATTATAAATAGCACCGGGCAAAAAACGAGAACAAAAACCCATAGAAAAATCAACTAAGTGGAAAACATAAGTTGAGCTGGGCATAGTCCAAGTATCTAAAATAAAAATAGAACCTATGCCATATACTGATAAAAATAAGAAAATAGCAAAAAATGTCATATTACGACAAAAAAACTTTTTAATACTTTCCATATCTGTCACTCTGTGTACCCTTCACAAAATATCATTTAAGTCAAACAATAAAATATAAGTCTTCCCTTTTTTTGCTTCCTTTTAAAAGAACAGTTTAAAACAGATTTAGACGGAAATATTACAAGGGGATTTATATTACTATATTTTATAATTTTATCACAAATACAGATTTTTTGCAACAAAAATCTTTAATAAATATGCGCAAGCAATTAAATATACAGATCGGTCAGACTATATATAGTAAAAAAAATCATCAACGATACAATTATATGCGTGTTTAAAAAGGTTTAATTCAACCTTTTAACTATACCCCACAATTTAACGATTACACATCTATGAATATCCTCACTTCCGCACCCACACACATAAAAACAGCGTTGCAGACGGTAGCACATCTACCCAAACTGCAACGCTTATTTTTGTAATTGAAAACCCCCGGCTGTGCCGGGGAGTTACTATTATAACCCCTTATACTACAAGGGAAAACCGCTCTAAAATAACGATACCACCGTCGGTACGATTGTATCAACAGTGGTATTGATTTTGGCGGAGAGCAAGGGATTTTGTCTCGCGCTGCCGCACTATCGCCTCGCTTTCGCTCGTTGCCCCGTCGGCGAAAACAGTCCACCGGACTGTTTTCTTCCGCTTCGCTCCCTCCTTGTTCGAAGCCCTTCCTTCTGATTTCAACGAAAAAATAAAAGGTAGCACCTGACGGTACTACCTTTCATTTTTTGGCGGAGAGCAAGGGATTCGAACCCTCGAAGCCGTTTTAGCGACTTACACGATTTCCAATCGTGCTCCTTCGACCAGCTCGGACAACTCTCCATAACAACTCGGATATTATACATTATTAAAACTAAAAAATCAAGTGCTTTTTAAAAATAATTTTATTTGCCGCCGAATTTTTTATCCGACGGCAAATTTTCTGCTGTTAAAGAGCCTTATACTTCTCTGCCCAGCTGCTTACTGCCTCTTCACTGTAGATTTCGGGCATTTTACGGCAGACCGAATCCATAAAGGGAAGAGTACGGAAATTTTTCACCAGAGGAGGAATAAGCTTCAGCAAGGGCGGACAAACAGATATGATATGTCTTATCTGCTTCGGGGAAAGAGACACAGGCGCACCGTCAGCTACAGCAATAAGCTCGGGTGTGAGGATTTCCTTCTCTAAAAGATAATCCACATGCTCCCCCTTTACATAACGGAAAAAATCCTTCAGCTTATCGATAAGGATAAGATCCTTTGCATAGTGATGAAAATACTCGTACTGATAGGGCCAGAGCGCTTTTTTATCGTAGGTGCCTACGGCTTTTTTTACGGTTTCAGCCAAAATCTTGCCTGCATTCATGCTCAGAACGATACCGCTTCCGTTCAAAGGAACGGTCATACCCGCACTGTCACCGACGGCCGCATAGCCGTCACACACAAGCATGGGAAGCATACGCTTTATGGGCAGATCGATGAAAACGCCGCCTCTGAGTATTTCCTGACCGATGAACGGAAACTCCGCTCTGAATGCGTCAAGAGAGGAATTTACCTCGTCTGCCGTAAGCGGACCTGCCGAACCGAATTTACCGATAAGGATGTCTACATATTCTTCATCCGTAACCGTCCATCCTATACCCGGAATATTACGGTTAAAGAGATTTATAAGATAGGGCGGATCTGTCTTTTCGCCCGTAAGATTTTTAAAATATGCTCTGTAAACGTGGAAAACTCCTGCGCTCTCCAGCTCCTTCTCTATACCGCAAAGCTTCGGCAGACCTCTGCGAACAGGCGAATACATACCGGCCGCATCGATGACAAGATCTCCGTAAAGAGCATATATTCTTTCACCGTCTCTGAGATTAAGACCTGTTACTTTTGCCCCCTCCGCTACGGGAGAGAGAATTTCCGTGTTAAAGATAAACTTTACTCCTGCCTTTTCACACTGTGAGATAAGATAAGCAATCAGGAGCTTTCTGTCCATACAAATGGAGTTTTCACCTACCGGAACACGGAGCATAACCGTTGCCTTGGGGTTACGGAAGCCCTGGGGTATGCCTGCGAAAAAGGTCCCCTCCTCGGGACGGTCTATTCCCGAGCGGTCGAAGGCATCGTAGCTGAGCCAGTCGTGCCAATCGTGACCGATGGTGTCCGGATTTTCTTTTTCGATAACCGTCACATCATAGCCCTCTTTAGCCAGATGTATAGCGGCTACGAGGCCGCCGTGGCCTGCACCTGCTACTAAAATTTTACTCATACTTTTCTCCTTTCAGTCCCATTCACAGCCTGTTACCGTATCCATATCTATGCCCTTGGTTTCGTTAGTCTTACGGATAAGACAGACCAGAGCAGCTATAAAGCCGGGAACGAGCAGTGCGAAGGAAACGATGCCGGTCACACTGTTACCCAGAACAGTGATAAGGGGCAGACTTATTATGTAAGAAACTGCCACACCCACTGCAGTTACGATAAACTGAGCAGACATAGTGGACGAGCGGAGATTTGTGGGTGAGGATTCACCTATCATCATAATAATTACGTCATTGGTTGAATAGTAGCTTCCGATAAATGCACCGCAGCAGAAGCCCACCACATAAGGATTAAAGGCCATGGAGGAGCCTACGGAAAAGAGAACGAAGAAAAGCAGTCCGTTAAAAGCAGTGGTGACTGCAGCGGCCTTTCTTCCCTTAGAGTCACAGATAAAGCCCATAATTACCTGAGAAACGGCGCAGCCTACGGGGAACATAAACAGAGCGGTGGTGACATCGCCTATGCTTACTGCCTCAAGAGCGGCATCGAGGGTATCGAAAAGATTATTTCCGAAGTAATTCTGTGCGTAACCGTAGGACATTATTACCTGATAATTTATGGTTCCGATAAAGCCTAAATTAGCGATAGCGGATGTGATATAAAGCCATTTAAGCTGACGGTGCTTCATAGCAAACTTAAGAGCAGGGATAAGTCCTCCCTGAGCGTTTTCAGCCTTTTTCTGAGCCTCCTGAGCGGCTCTTTCCTCGTCTGTCAGCTTAAGATAACGCAGACGTGAATCGATAAAGGTGTCGGGCTCTCTGGCGAAAAGAAGAGCGATAAGGCTGGTGATGATGCCCACGATAGCGGGGATAAAATAAACATTTCTCCACTGTGAGGAGTCAGCCATAAGCAAACGTCTGAGAAGAGGCACGAGCATAACCGACATATTGGCGAAGAACTTTATCACCGAATATATTCTCGCTCTGTTTTTAGCCGGTGAGGACTCCATAATGTAAACCACGTGCATATCGTGAGGAATGAAAAACTGCACCATACAGGCACCGATGAAATACATAACGAGATTTCCCGACAGGAAAACCACGAGCATCGCAAAGCTCATACCGAAGGTATTGATAATAAGAAATCTCTTTCTGCCCCATTTATCCGCCAGAGGGCGGTAAAGCAAGCCGAGAGCCTGGAAGGGAACGACGAGGATAGAAAGAATATCCAAAAGACCTACAGAGCTTTCACCGAACTTTGAAAAAAGGTCATTGGCTATCTCCGTTTTCATAAGGGTGCTTATCTGGGAAGCGATTTCGTCGGTGGCATAGATTATGCATATAATCAGCACCAGATAGGCAAAATAGTAATTTCTTTTAGGTCTCGCCTTTTCCTTTTCCCATTTGGCTATTTCCTTTTCTCTTTTCTGCTGCTGCCGTAAAAGCTTTTCAGCGGAAATTTCCTTTGTTTTCATTATTTTCTCTCCTTTACCTTTTATACCTGAAATTATAAAACACCTCTGTCTATATGTCAAGGCAAATAATGGAAAGATGTCTCTTTTCCAGCATAAGAAATTCTTTTCTCAGCTGCATAAGATGTCTGTCGAAAAGAGCGCAGAGAAAGAGCAGTCTCCTTCTGCGGAAAAGCTCCGTAAGAAGGCGGTTATAAAATTCGATTCTTACACCCAGTAGGGTTAAATAAAAAGCATCTGACAGGATAAGCATTTTTTCTTTCATAATCTTCCTCTTTTCTTAAAATATGTAAAGAATTGTTTTCTTTCACTCTTATTCTACATCTTACGCAGTGAAAACTATGTCGAAAAAGGTAAAGCGAATGTCTTTTTTTGAAAACAAAAGTAAAAAAGTCTCTTTTTCCTGCCCCAAAAAGTCAGAAAGCGACACTTTGCAAGATTTACGTTTTCTTTCAAAGTATCGCTTCTTTTTTTATTACAGGCCGAGCCTACGGCGCATATTTTTTATCTCACTGATAACACATTCGGGGGAAGGTCCGCCCTTTACCGTTCTCTTTTTTACACATTCGTCCAGATCGATAGCTGCATAAACATCCTCATCGAAAAGCTCGCACACTGCCTTGTACTCCGAGATAGGCAGGGTTTCAAGAGTAAGCTCCTTATCGATGCACAGAGCCACTAACTGACCGGTAGCCTTGTAGGCATCTCTGAAGGGAAGTCCCTTATAAACGAGATAATCGGCAGCATCGGTAGCATTTATAAAGCCCTTGGCGGCAGCTCTTCTCATATTTTCGGGAAGCACCGTAGCCGTGGCGAGCATGGGAGTGAAAGTTTCGATACACATAAGAGCAGTGTCCAAGGCATCGAAAACAGCCTCCTTATCCTCCTGCATATCCTTATTATAGGCCAAAGGAAGACCTTTCATAACAGTTAAAAGTGTCTGAAGGTCACCGAATACTCTGCCTGACTTTCCTCGTACAAGCTCTGCAATGTCCGGATTTTTCTTCTGGGGCATAATGCTGCTGCCCGTGGAGAAGGCGTCATCCAGCTCGATGAATTTGAACTCCCAGGAGCACCACATTATAATCTCCTCGGAAAAGCGGGAAAGATGCACCATTATAATGGAAAGAACGCTTAAAAGCTCGAGAGCATAGTCTCTGTCAGAAACACCGTCGAGAGAATTATCGGTAACCCTGCCGCCCAGACCGAGAAGTGAGGCGGCATACTCTCTGTCGAGAGGATAGGTCGTGCCTGCCAAAGCACCCGAGCCTAAGGGTGAAACCCTGGTTCTTTCCAGCCAGTCGGAAAGACGGTCAAGATCACGGCTGAACATACTCGCATAAGCCATAAGATGGTGTCCGAAGGTGATGGGCTGAGCACGCTGGAGATGGGTGTAGCCGGGCATAACTGCATCATAGTTTTCCTCTGCCTTACCGAGAATGGCCTCAATAAGCTCGGTGACAGCACCGCTGATTCTCTCATATTGGTCGATAAGGTAAAGCTTAAAATCGAGAGCCACCTGATCGTTACGGCTTCTGGCGGTGTGAAGTCTTTTACCGCTGTCGCCTATTCTTTTCGTAAGCTCACCCTCGACGAAGGTGTGGATATCCTCAGCAGTCATATCAAATTCAAGTCTGCCCTCATCCAGATCTGCAAGAATTTCTTTGAGATTTTTTACGATTTTTTCGCTCTCCTCCCCTGCTATTATGCCCTGCTTACCGAGCATAGTGGCATGAGCGACGGAGCCCTTTATGTCCTGAGCGTACATACGACTGTCGAAGGAGATGGATGAATTGAAATCGTTTGTTTTACTGTCAAGTGATTTTTTGAAGCGTCCTGTCCAGAGCGGCATGGTGTGTTCCTCCTTGGTAGTGTTATATGTTTACCGAAATATCAAAATGGTTAGTTTCTGTAGGGACATGGCTTGCCGTGTCCGCAAGAATTTCCGTTATTATACCACAAAGCATAAGCATATTCAATACATTAAACAGTATTAAATACATAAGGGGCTATCATCTGACAGCCCCGTAATATGCGATAATTATTTGATGTCCCAATCCTTTGAAAGCATAGCCTTAACCTTAAGAGGAAGACCGAAGAGATTTATAAAGCCCTGTGAATCCATCTGGTCGTAGCAGTCATCCTCATCAAAGGTAGCCATTTCTTCACTGTAAAGTGAATAGGGTGACTTCATACCGGCACCGATGATGTTGCCCTTGTAGAGCTTAAGCTTAACTTCACCTGTAACTGTCTCCTGTGTTTTGTCCACGAAGGCGGAGAGAGCCTCACGGCAGGTGGTGAACCACTGACCGTTATAAACGAGCTCGGAGAACTTAACTGCGAGCTGACTCTTAAGATGCTGGGTTTCTTTGTCAAGACAAAGCTGCTCGAGCATTTCGTGAGCCTTGTAAAGAATGGTTCCGCCCGGTGTTTCGTAAACGCCTCTGGACTTCATACCTACGAGACGGTTTTCAACCATATCGGCAATACCGATACCGTTTTCGCCGCCGACCTTATTGAGAGCCTTGACCATAGCGGGGCCGTCAAGCTTTACGCCGTCAAGAGTGGTGGGAACGCCCTTTTCGAAGCCGATGGTGATGTAGGTGGGAGCATCGGGAGCACTTTCGGGTGTAACGCCCATTTCGAGTATTTCCTCATACTTGGGCTCGTTAGCGGGATCCTCCAGATCGAGACCTTCGTGAGAAAGGTGCCAGAGGTTTTTATCCTTTGAGTAGTTTGTTTCTCTGGTGATTTTGAGAGGAATGTTCTTTTTGATAGCGTATTCGATTTCTTCCTCACGGCTTTTGAATTCCCATACTCTCCAGGGAGCGATGATTTCCATATCGGGAGCAAAGGCTTTGATAGCCAGCTCGAAACGAACCTGATCGTTACCCTTACCCGTGCAGCCGTGGCAGATAGCATCTGCACCCTCTGCTAATGCGATTTCCACGATTCTCTTTGCGATAAGAGGACGGGCAAAGGAGGTACCTAAAAGATACATACCCTCGTACACTGCGCCTGCCTTAAGAGTGGGATAGATGTAATCCTCTACGAATTCCTTATTGAGGTCTTCGATGTAAAGCTTTGATGCACCGGTTTTGATGGCCTTTTCCTCGAGTCCGTCAAGCTCTGTACCCTGTCCTACGTCACCTGAAACTGCGATAACCTCGCAGCCCTCATAGTTTTCCTTGAGCCAGGGAATGATGATGGATGTATCAAGACCGCCTGAATAAGCAAGTACAATTTTTTTAATCTGTTTCATAGTTATAACTCCTCTGTTTTTGAAAGTATGCATACGATTATACACCCATTTATGCAAAAGTCAAGGGATTTTTCAATAATAATTACATTTTTATTCATTTTTTTGAATAGATAGCAAAAAATATGCAAAATTAAAACTGTTTTGTAGGTAATAGCAGACTTTTTCTTGCATAAAAAACCGTAAAAGAAAAAATAAATGTTTAAAACAGAAAAAAAACTATTGTGTGAAAGGCATAATATGTGATATTATAGCAGTAATAAAACAAAGGAGGCATTATTATGCAGGTCTTTATCAGTAATATTTTATACAAATTCATCAGCCTTATAGTATCCGTGGCTATGCTTTTCGGCTATTCGGGTGAATGTCTCAAGGCTGACAGCACCGACTGGAACACAAACTACAAATATGTTTTTGTTCACGGTCTTTCCGGCTGGGGAAGCTACGATGCCGCTTACAAGGTTATGCCCTACTGGGGTATGTTCGGAGGCGACCTTATGAAGTATCTTAATGATAAGGGCTTCGACTGCTATGCCGCTTCCGTGGCACCCTCTTCGAGTGCATGGGACAGAGCCTGCGAGCTTTATGCACAGCTGACGGGTAATGTAGTAGACTACGGCAAGGCTCACAGTGAACAGTGCGGTCACGAAAGATACGGCACAGATTTTACAGACAGAGCCCTCATTGACTCCTTCAGCAGCGAGGACAAGATTAACCTTTTAGGCCATTCCTTCGGCGGTGCCACTGTGAGACTTTTCGCCAGTATAATGGAAAAGGGTGCCGAGGCAGAAATCGCAGCCACACCTGCAGAAGAGCTTTCCGATTTCTTCAAGGGCGGAAAGGGTGACTGGATTTACAGTATAACTGCTTTAGCCGCACCTCATAACGGAACAACTGCTTATATGGTTGACAAAAAAGATATGCCTGAAAGCGAAAGCGCATTTGACGGCATTATCAATGAAATACAGTATGCTATGTCAAATCTCGTGGGAGCCGCCAACGGAAGCAACACCGACGGCAGAAGCGAAAAAGACTTCGCCTCCTATGATATGTATATCGATAATGCTCTCGAGCTTAACAGGACTATTCTCACGCTGGAGAATACCTATTATTTCTCCTTCCCCTGTAATGCCACAGAGCAGAAAGAGGACGGCAGCTGGGCTCCCGTAGAGAAAAAGATGGAATCCCTTTTCGTAGCCTCATCGAAGGCTATGGGTGCATATACGGGCGAAACCGAGGGCGGTTATGTTATCGATGAATCCTGGCAGCAGAATGACGGTCTCGTAAACACTCTTTCAGCCACTGCACCCTTCGGTGCTCCCGCCGTAGATTTCGACAGTAATAATATAGAAAAGGGAATCTGGAACATTATGCCCACCTACGACGGCGACCATATGTCACTTCAGGGCGGACTTATGAAGCCCAACTATGTGAGAGACTTTTATGTAGAGCATCTTTCGATGATAAACAGTCTGTAATAAAAGAGGAGTAAAATATGAGTGAAAGCATTATTTATCTCGTCAAAGAAATTTTCTTAATCATTCTGACCGTCATAGCATCGATTACAAACACCTTCGGCTTCAAAGGCGGTCCGAATGTCCCTCCCGACGACAGATATCCCCTTCAGGAGCCTGCCATAGTGGAGGAAAGCGACCTTTTCTGGCCCGAGGAAAGGATTTTCCCCTCATTCTCTGAGCCTCAGAAAAGCCTCATCGCCTTCCCCGCAGATATTCTTCCCGAAAGAGAAATGACAGCCCTCGCCTGTCTTCAGGGCTTCGCTAACGCACAGGAAACCGTAGCGGTTATTTTAGACAGTGATGTTTCTAAATGGCTTGATACCTACGGCTACAGCTATGACACAGTAAACGGAGATAATGTCTTCGAGCACATCAGCACTCTCTGTGACGGTGCAGTGGCAGGTGTTATCCTTTACTCAGACGAGCTCAGCAGTGAATATGTAAACCTCGCCTCATCCATCGGCAACCTGATGAATGCTATCCCCCTCACTGCCGAAGCCTATGACAAATGGACTGAAAACGGCGTAGACCTTCCCGTTATAGAGGATATTCGCGGTCTCCCCTACAAATCAGCATATGATATTTATAAGTACTTCTACGATAACTACTGGCAGAGAAGCAACCGGAAAATCCTCGTGGTTCAGCGCCCCGACCTTCCGTTCCAGATGAGAGACCTGGCCTCGGCTACAGGCGGTGCCGTGGTATATCTTTCCTGCTCAGGAGGTAAAGAAACCTGGCTTTTCAAAAAATATCTTAACGATATGATTCCCGGTGAGTCTATTCTCACAGGCTGGTATGCAGGTCAGGAAAGAGAGCTTATGACCGTCGCCGCACAGTGCGGTCTCTCCTGCGTTCCCTCTGACTTTTTCAGTAATCCCACGGTCTTCGCACAGAAGGCAGACATCGAGGTTCCCTCTGTTCCCGACACACCCGACCTTGAGAACAAGATATACATAGCCTACTATCTCAGCGACGGAGATAACATCCAGTACGATATGCACGCTATGAGAGGCTACTGGGATAATAGCAGCGCTCATAGAGGAAAGGTAGCCGTAAACTGGACCATCAGCCCTGCTCTGGTCGATGTGGCTCCCGGAATGATGAACTACTACTATACACAGGCTACGGACAAAGAATGCTTCGTCTGCGGCCCCTCAGGTCTCGGCTACACCATGCCCATGAATACCTACGGTGCAAACAGAGGCAATCAATTCCGCTCGGAAAAGGATTTCACCTCCTATGTGGATATGACTAACGGTTACCTGCAGAGATCAGGTCTGCGTGCAGTCACCATCTGGGATAATCTTTCTAAGGCACAGAGAGAAATTTACACAGAAAACGGCACATACCTCTACGGACTTACAGTACATAATTTCACCGACAGCTCTCTTAAAAAGAAGATGACAGGCATAACCAATGATACTCTCATTATTCAGATGACTCCCGGCTATTTCGCACAGAACGCCGAAGGCAACCTTCCCCTCACAGAGCTGGAAAATCACATAAAGGATGCCGTAAGCTATCTCAAATATGACGGCAGCTCTCCCGTATTCGTAGCCACACAGGTAAGTGTGTGGGCCTTCAATAATATAGGTGAGGTAGTAAACCTCGAAAAGCATCTCTCCGATTATTATGAGAGCATCTACGGCAGAGACGTGGTAGAATTCGTCAGAGCCGACCATTTCTATAATCTCTACTATGAGGCAAATAAGCTTCCTCAGGATATGACTCTTTCCTCAGCACTTACTGCCGAAGCCACCTCAAACAGTGCCGATGCGATGCTCACTGCAGACGGCACCTGTTACGGTGAAAGCATCTGGACGGCTGACAGTGAAGGTCAGCAGAGCATCACCTACTCTCTCGGTAAGGTCTGCTCGGTAAATGAAATCACTCTCTACCACGCAGAAGCAGCAGGCCTCGATGCTTCTCTCAATACAAAATCATTCAAGGTAGAAATCAGCACGGACGGAAGAAGCTGGACAGAGGCTGCCTCACTCTCCGATAACACCGACCGCTTCACTAACCTCCGCTTTGGCGCAGTAAAGGGTGCCTATGTAAGGGTAACCGTTACAGATGCAGGAGCTGACGGCATAGCCAGAATAGCCGATATCGATATTTTCGGCATACCCGCCTAACGAAAACATTTGATCATAGCTAGGGGCTGTAAAAAAAGCGCAGACCGCATAAAACAAGATAAATAAAGGGTTTCTTTCGGTCTTGAACCACCAAAGAAACCCTTTAAAACTATAAAAATCAGAAAAAGCAGACAAAAACGGAGTTTTTGTGTTTTATGCTATAAACAAACCTCGCCCTCGGAGTACCTTCGTACGCCGTCGGGTAACCCAAAATAAAGCTTTCAGCTTTATTTTGGCTCGGTTTGTTCATTCTGTGCATTTTTTCCTAGCCCCTTTTTCTGTAAATATAGTAAAAAAATTTTAAACTTGTGAAAAAACAGTTAAATGTATATAATGAAAAAGGGTTTTTAACTGAGTGTGATTGACTTAATATTTTTGTTATGCTATATTTAAATTGTATAAGTATGTCAAATATTATACAAAAAAAGGAGAATAAGTTATGGAAACCTCAAAAGCCAGAAAAAGCTTATCATTTGTGTTAGCAATCATTATGCTTTTCACTATGATACCTACCACGATTTTCACCTTTGCGACAGGTGACGATTTACCTGTGATGAAATCCTTCAATGCCGCCTCCGGCGATGATTTCCACAAATATTACAAGCAGGTTTACACTGTCACCTTCCTTGATGAAATCGACACTGCTGCTATGGAGGGAGCTCTCGAAAAATGGGATATCTCTGCTACCCCCGACAGCGGTGAGGTTATGTCATGGATGTATCTCAATGAAGAAGCCACCGCAGCGGCAGGCGAAAACAGATATGATGTTTATGTCGCCGGCGAGGGCGGTGTAGAGGCTCACGAAAGCACCACTCATATGTTTTATGTTTTCTCGAGCCTCAAAGAAGTAAATGGTATGGAAAATCTCCATACGGGAAAGGTAAAAAGCTTCCTTTACTGGTTCGGCAACTGTAACGTTCTGGAAAGTATAGATTTAAGCAGTCTCGACACCTCCTCGGCAACCAGCTTCCAATATTTCTTTTATAACTGTAATGCTCTTAAAAAGGCTGAGCTCAGCTCGTGGAACACGTCAAATGTCACCACTCTTCAGCAGATGTTTTACAGATGCTATGCTCTCGAAAGTGCAGATCTCAGCGGATGGGATACAAGTAAAGTCACAAATATGAAGGGTGTTTTCGAAATGACACCCCCCACCGGAATGAGCCCCGATTATTCTCTGAAAAGCATCGACCTGACCGACTGGGACACAAGCAATGTAACCACAATGGAAAATATGTTCAAAAACTGCGAGGCACTGACAGAGCTTGACCTGAGCAGCTTTGACACATCAAAGGTTACAACTATGAGATTTATGTTCTATTACTGTAAGTCTCTTAAAAACATCTATGTGGGTGAAGGCTGGACCACAGAGGCTATCGCCAATATAAACGACGGTGTGTTCAACTGCTGCTATGCCCTCGTCGGCGGCACGGACGATCCCCAGACAAATCAGGACATATATAACGACAAGCATCCCAGCGCTTATTATCCTCCCGATGTAAGCTATGCCAAAACCAAAGAAGAAAACGGCTATCTGACCGATGTAAGCCAGAAGCCCGAGCCCGAAAAAAAGGAATACAAGGTCACCTATGAATTCATCGGTGATGTTATCCCTGACGGTGTGACCGCCCCCGGTGCCGCAGTCTACGAGGAAGGCTCACAGGTATATGTGGCAGACAAAGCCTCCGCTGACGGATATATCTTTTCCGGCTGGACTACAGAGGACGCATCCGTAACCGATAACTCCTTTATCATAAATAACGATGTACACTTCGTCGGCTCCTGGAGTAAGCTGTACACAGTAACCTACAAATATAAGGAAGGCTTTGATGTACCCGAGGGTGCTCCCGCTCTGGACGGACTGACCGCAGAATATGAAGCAGGAGAATGGGTAGACGTATTCGGTGTTCCTTATGTGGACAGATATCTTTTCATCGGCTGGACCACCGAGGATGCGGATGTGTCCGGAGATATGTTTATAATGCCCGAGAATGATGTGGTTCTCTACGGCTATTTTAAAATCCCCGTCGAAAGCATCGAAATTATGATGGACGAGGATCTCGTTATAAACGAGGATGAAACAGTCCGTCTGAATGTATATGTCAAGCCGGAGGATGCCACAATAAAGGATATAATTTACGAATCAAGCGACGAAACCGTCGCAACCGTAGACAAATACGGCAACATCATTGCAGTAGGCGAAGGCACTGCCGTCATTACAGTGAAATCAGCAGACGACGAAACCAAATCCGACACTGTCACTGTTACCGTTAAAAAGCCCGTTACGGAATTAACCGTAGATAAAAAGGATTTCACTCTCGATAAGGGCGAGGAAGATAAAATTAACGCTACGGTAAATGAGACGGCAACCAACAAAAAGATTATTTACGAATCAAAGGATGAAGAAATCGTAACCGTAGATAAAGACGGCAATATCAAGGCCGTAAATGAAGGCACGACTACAGTCATTGTTTACCCCGAGGATAACCCCTCTCTGAAGGAAGAAATTACGGTTACCGTTAAAAATCCCGTGACCGACATCACGGTTCCCGAAAAGGAAATCACTCTCGAAATCGGTGATGAAAAGAATGCAGGCGCCAAGGTAAACGAAGACGCCACAAATAAAGAGCTCACCTATCATTCGGATAACCCCGGTGTAGCCAAGGTAGACAAGTACGGCAACATCATCGCAGTAGGTGAAGGAACCGCTACGGTCACCGTTAAATCTGCGGATAACGATAGTATTACCGAAACAGTTACCGTTACAGTATATAAAAGTTACAAGGTAACCTACGAATTTATCGGCGACGTTATTCCCGAAAATGTGATCGCTCCCGAAATGAAGGAATACAGAAACGGTTCAACCGTTACCGTCGAAGAAAAGCCCGAAGCTCAGGGCTACACCTTCTCAGGCTGGTCTACGGAAGATGCAGATATAACCGATAACTCCTTTATCATAAATAATAATGTCCACTTCGTCGGCTCCTTTACGAAGAATGTAGCCGATATCACAGTCGATAAAACTGAAATCGAGCTCGAAGAGGGCGAAACCGACAGAATCACTGTTACCGTTACTCCCGATGATGCCGCTAATAAAAAGGTTATCTTCGAATCAGATGATGAAGCCGTGGTCAAGGTAGACGAGGACGGCAACATCATCGCAGTAGGCGAAGGCGAAGCTACTATCACCGTTAAATCAGAGGACGGCGGTATAGAGAAAAAGGTTACCGTCACGGTTAAAAAGCCCCATATTCCCGTAAGCGGAATTTCGGTAAATAAGCTTATTATCAATCTCACCCGTGGCGAAACCGACGAGCTTACCGTTACCGTAGGTCCCGAAAATGCGACAAACAAAGAGGTGGAAATCAGCTCCGACGATGAGGATGTGGTAACCATCGATGAAAACGGTACCGTCACTGCCGTAGGCAAGGGAACCGCCACCATCACCGTTACTTCGAAGGATAATCCTAATCTTAAAATTACTATTCCCGTCACCGTAAGCGGAAAGCCCGTAAGTGACATCCTTATCCCCGAAGAAAACAAAAGCATCACTCTCGACGAGGGTGACGAAAAAGAAATCGGTGCCACGGTAAAACCCGAGGATGCCGATTACGGACTTACATATGAATCAGACAATCCCGACGTGGCGGAGGTCACAGAGGACGGCAAAATCATAGCCAAGGGTGAAGGCGAGGCTATTATCACTGTCAGGTCAGAGGACGGCAAAGCCGAGGAAAAGATTTCCGTTACCGTTAAAAAGCCGTACATTCCGGCAGAAGATATCCGATTAAACAAAACGGAAATCAGCCTCGAGGAGGGCAAAACGGATAAGATTACAGCTACCGTCACTCCCGAAAATGCTACCGATAAAAAGCTCACCTTCTCTTCCGATGATGAAACCGTCGTTAAGGTGGACGAAAACGGTAACGTCACTGCCATAGGTGAGGGTGAAGCCGAAATCACAGTCACAGGCCCCGACGGAACGAAAGCTACAGTAACAGTTACCGTTACTGCAAAGCCCACAGAGCCCGAAGATCCAACAGATCCCGAAGATCCTACTGAGCCCGAAGAGCCCACCGATCCCGAAGAGCCCACAGAGCCCGAAAAGCCCGGTTATACTATCGAGGTACCCGACGGCATAAATATGTATAAGGGCGAAACCAAGCCTCTCGGCATAGTAATCACTCCGGACGACGGAAGCATCACTCCCACCTTTACCAGCAGCGACGAATCCGTGGTAAAGGTAGACGCTCACGGAAACATCAGAGCCGTGGGTGTAGGTATCGCAGTAATTACCGCAGACTTCGGCGGTGGCTATGTAAAGCTTATCCCCGTCACAGTTCTCACCGTACCCGTCAAGCACCACGTCTGCTTCGGCAAAACAGACGGTATAGGTTGGTATGAGGTGTCCGTAAACGGCGGCGACACCATCATTCAGGGTCCCAATTCCACATTAGAGGTAACCGAAGGCTCCGTTCTCGTCATAAGAGTGCAGGATATGTGGATAGACGATGAATTCGACTTCTACGTAAACGGCAAAAAGGTTCCCCTTGATCCTGCCAACACCATCACCGTGGTAGTAGACGGCTATATGCTCATCGGCGCTCTTTCCATGGATGTGCCTGTTCCCGATGTGGAGGAATCCACAAACCTGTTCAAACGCTTGCTGGACGGTATTATTGATTTCTTCGCCAGAATAAAGGAATGGTTCAATAAAATCTTTTAACTTCTCTTACCCTCTGCTTTCCGTGAAGCGGAGGGTATCTTTTTACCTTTTTCAATTGACTTAGCCGTACCGATGTGCTATATTTAAAAGTAGAGAAAATCAAGGAGGAGAAAATATGATTTATTCACCCGAAAGCCATAAAACCACCACCGCTGACTGCACTGAGTTCATTACACAGGGCATCACAAACATCTGTAAAACCTTCGGTCCCCGTCCCTGCGGCAGCGACAGTGAAAAAAATGCGCAGGAGCAGATGATGAAAGAGCTCGAGCCCTTCTGCGACTCGGTTAAAAGAGAAACCTTCAAGGTAAATCCAAAGGCCTTTATGTCCTTCGTTCCACATGCGGGTGCCTGTCTTATGGGCTCCACCGCCATCAACCTGGCCTCATCCCTCGGTAAAATCCCGAAAAAAGCCGCTCTTGGCTCAGCCGCACTTATGGGCGGTGCTTTAGCGGGCATCGTGGGAGAATTCCTTCTCTATAAAAAAATGTACGATCCCCTTTTCAAAGAGGAAACATCAGGTAATGTTATCGCCGTCAGAAAAGCAGCCGGTGAAACCAAAAGAAGAATCATTATCTCGGGACACAGTGACTCCGCTCCCGAATGGACCTATACATATAAATTAGGCTCTCACGGTGTATTGGCCGTAGCAGGCTATGCGGTAGCAGGTCTCGGCTACACTGCCGCCACCACCGCTGCTCTTTTAGCAGGTAAAAAGGCGAAGAAAATGGCTCTCGGTCAGCTTGCCTTCCTGCCTGCCTATGCCGGTCTTTTCAAATTCGTAGACCATAACAACTATGTAGACGGTGCCAATGATGACCTTACAGGCTGCTACATTTCCTCAGCCGTGATGAAATATCTCAGTGAAAACGATATACGCTTCGAAAACACAGAGGTCGTGGCCATTCTCACAGGCGGTGAGGAGTGCGGTCTCCGTGGCGCCAAGGCATACTTCGAGGCTCATCCTGAGTTTAAAAACGACGGAGTGGAAACTGTATTCATCGGTCTGGATAACATCCGTGACGGTGACTTTATGATGATTTACGAAAAGGATATGACCGGTATGGTCAGAAACGACAAGGATGTGTGCACTCTTCTCAAAAACGCAGCTCTCAAGCAGGGTGAGGACATCCCCGTAGGTGCTATCCCCCTCGGCTCCACCGATGCTGCCGCTGCGTCTCAGGCAGGTATCAAGGCAGCCTCTCTCGTGGCTATGGATCCCGCTCCCGCTCAGTATTATCACACCCGTCTCGACACTGCCGACATTCTCATCCCCGAGGTAATAGACAAGGTTTTGGGTATAGTCCTTCAGGCAGTATGCGACTTCGATGAAAACGGCTTAAAATAATTTAAAGGAGAATAAAAAAATGAAAAAAAGTGATGCCTTACAGGCAGTAAAATTTGCTCTGTTTTCCGCTTCGGCAGGTATTATTCAGATAGTCTCCTTCACTCTTCTCAATGAAGTAGTTCTTCCTAACATCAGCATCGAAAACGAAAAGATAATGAATCTGCTCAGTGCGGAATACGGTGTATGCTATCTCGTGGCCCTCACCCTTTCGGTTTTATGGAATTTCACCTTTAACCGTCGCTTCACCTTTAAATCTGCCGCTAACATTCCCATCGCTATGGCAAAGGTGTTCGGCTTCTATCTGGTTTTCACTCCCCTTTCCACCTGGCTGGGAAACACGTCCACTGCCAAAGGCATAAACGAATACATCGTGCTGGCAGTTACCATGCTTTCAAATATGATTCTCGAATATCTTTTCTGTAAGTTTGTTGTTTACAAGAATCAGGAAAACACCAGATAAAAAAGGCGTTGTAAAAACGGAAGTTTTTACAACGCCTTTTTTTATAATGACTTAATTCACCACATTGTTTTCTATTATCCTGCCCTCGTGAAAGCTTCTCGCATTTTCCAGAGTCGTGATGCTTATGGCTTCGAGTGCCTCGCCCGTGAGAAATCCCTGATGTGAGGTTACTATAACATTGGGAAAGGATAGCAGTCTCGCAGTAACACTGGTTTCGAGGATATCATCCTCTCTGTTTTCGAAAACATTTTCCCCCTCTTCCTCATAAACGTCGAGACCTACACCTGCAAACTTATGCTTTCTTATGCCCTTGATAAGGTCCTCCGTGCTTATAAGTGCTCCTCTCGATGTGTTTACGAGGATAACGCCATCCTTCATCTTCTCTATAGCTTCAAGGTCAATAATATGGTAGGTTTCCTCTGTGAGAGGACAGTGAAGGGAAATAAGGTCGCTTTCTCTTAAAAGCTCATCGATGCTGACATACTCTGCAAAGTCAAGACCGCTTTTTTTGCCCTTATCATAACAAAGCACCCTCATACCGATACCGTGACATATTTCCGCCATGGCTGAGCCTATCTTGCCTGCACCGATGATGCCTGCAGTTTTACCGCGGAAATTCATACCTGTGAGCCCCACCAGACTGAAATTATTTTCCCTTACCTTTATATAAGCCTTGTGTATGCGCCTGTTTACCGCAAAGGCCAAGGCTATGGCGTGCTCAGCCACGGCCTCGGGAGAATATGCGGGCACGTGCATAACAGTTATGCCCTTCTCCTTGGCGGCAGCTATGTCCACATTGTTAAAGCCGGCACATCGCAGAAGAATAAGCCTTACACCGTTTTCCGCCAGTTTCTCTATGATTTTTCCGTTTACCTGCGAGGCTACAAAAACGCAGACTGCATCATAGCCCCTGCTGAGATTTACCGTGTAAGATGAAATGTCGGTTTTCAGAAAATCCACGGTTATACCGTCATATTTGTGAAGTGTTTTTTCGAAAGAGTCTCTGTCATAGGGTTTCGTGTCATAAAATAGTATTTTCATTTTTTCTCCTGCCTTTCAGTTTATATTTTTTACTTAAAAAAGGAAAAAATACACGAAAAGGGACACTTCATAAGGTTTAAATGCCTTATGAAGTACCGCCCATATTATTTTTTATACTTCTCTGCCTGCAGATTAAACATATATGCATAAGTCCCGTTCAGCTTCATCAGCTCAGCGTGACTTCCGCTTTCTACAATCCTGCCCTTTTCCATCACATAAATCCTGTCAGCACCGACAGTGGTGGACAGTCTGTGAGAAATGAAGATAACCGTTTTGTTTTTCGCTGCCTCTATCATAGCCTGATTAAGATTATATTCCGCTATGGGATCGAGATTTGCCGAAGGCTCATCCAGTATTATATAGGGGCAGTTTTTATAAAAGGCTCTGGCTATGGCTACCTTCTGCGACTCACCGCCCGAAAGCATTTTTCCGTCACTTTCGAACTCACGCAGCAGCTCTGTGTCCGTACCCTTCTCCAGCTTTTTGTCAAAGCCACTGTGACGGAGAGCCTCTTTTACTCTTTCCTCATCATATTTATCGCTGAGAGCCACATTTTCACCCGTCTTACAGGCGAAAAGCTGAAAATCCTGAAAAACCGCCGCAAACCTGTCACGGTGAGAGGAAACGGTGACATCCCTTATATCCTCACCGCCGATGAGAATCTGTCCGTCAGTCACATCATAAAGTCTGAGCAAAAGATTTGTCAGAGTGGTCTTGCCTGCTCCGTTATAGCCTACGAGGGCGATTTTTTCATAGGGCTTTATGGTGAGATTTATGCTTCTGAGGGTAGGCTCCTCGTTCCCCTCATAGGTAAAATCGAGGTTTTTAATCACTATTTCCTCAGGCTCTTTGCATTCGGCAGTGCCTGCGCCGTCCTTTATTTCAGGCTCGTACTTCAGAAACTCACGGTATTTCTCTATCATCTTTCCCCTCTCGGAGAAAATAGCCACGGCCCACACCGTAAGGAAATTTACGGATACGGCTATGGAATAAGCACCGTTAAAGGCTGCGACGAAATCGCCCGCCGAAAGAGTTTCCTTTACCAGCACACAGTAACCGAGATAAAGAGGCAGTATAAACATAAAGCCCAATATCTGTATGCCCGCATCCTGCACGAAGGAGACGAGGGAAATTTTTTTCCAGTAGCGCCTCTGATTATCGATAACATCATCTGCCGCCTCGTTATAGCGGTCCATAAGAATAGGATGGATGTTATTCATCCTGACCTCCTTGGCATAGTCCTGAAGGTAGAAAATACGCTGGAAATAATCGCTTCTGCGGTGATATTCCGTGTTATCTCTCCTTCGTGCCATCTGCAGGTCTCCCCTCTTTTTACTCAGAGGCAGAAATACACCGATTATGCCGAGGATTATCACTAAGCATACGGGATCTATGGTAACGAGAACACCGCCTATGGTAACGAAGGAAACAAGATTACCCACATAGTTTCTCACCAAGCCCAGCAGATTAGCAATATTATCCGACGAGGACTCGATGGTGAGAATGAAGCTGTTATAAAATTCGGGGTTATCATAATTAGAAAGGTCAACGGATTTGGCCTTTTCATAAAGAGTTTTATTCAGTCCGTAATAAACCCTTTCTCTGGCCGCATTCCAGTAAAACTCCTGAAAAAGCCAGCTGAAAACCTTGCTGCCGACTAAAATCACCGCAATAAGACCTACCGCCGTGAAAATTCTTTCGAGTCTCTCGCCCTCAGTAACCACATCAATGATGTATTTGAGACCGACCACACTGATAAGACGTGTAGGCAAAGTGGTCAGAATGCCCATAAGGAAGTCTCCCATAACCAGTACGGGTGAAATTTTAAACAGAAGTCTTACGAAAAAGAAAATGTTTGAAAAGGTCGAGTGGGCGGTTTCTCTTTTTTTACTGCTCGTCATTTTCATCCGCCTCCTCTGCTCCCATATAGCTTGACGCCTGTAAAGTAAACATTTCTCTGTATTTACCCTCCTGCTGCATCAGCTCTGCGTGAGTGCCCTGCTGCAGGATTTTTCCTTCACCGATAACTATAATCCTGTCGGAAAGAACCGCAGAAGAAAGACGGTGTGAAATATACATTACCGTTTTGTTCTCCGTAGCCTTGATAAGCTCCTCATACATCTTATATTCCGCTATGGGGTCCAGTGCCGATGACGGCTCATCCAGCACGGCAAACTGAAAATCCTTGGCGAAAAGACGGGCTGCGGAAACCTTCTGATTTTCACCGCCTGAAAGACCGATGCCGTCCTTTCGGAACTCTTTGGTAATTACCGTGTCACCGCCGTCGGGAAGAGCAGAAATCTTTTCCCATATTCCGCTCTGCACGAGTGCCTTTTCGGCTTTTTTCTTATCCTCCTGATCACATTCATGGCCGATTACATTTTCGAAAACGGAAAGAGCGAAGTTTTTATAATCCTGAAAAACGGCTCCGAAGCTATTCCGGTAAGCACTGAGATTATACTCCTTTATATTGACTCCGTTATAAAGTATCTCACCCTCCGTGGGATCATAAAAGCGGAGAAGCAGCTTTACGAGAGTAGATTTACCCGCACCGTTTACACCCACGAGAGCGAGCGTTTCACCCTTTTTTATCTCAAAGGAAACCCTTTCGAGAGAGTTCTTTTCAGCCGAAGGATAGCGGAAGGTCACGTTTCTGAACTCGAGGCTTTCGAAGGCTTCGGGCATTTTTTCTCCCGATCTGATTTTCGGCTCATATTCGAAAAACTCACGGAGATTCTGAAAATACAGAGCCATCTGAACCAATCCGTCGAAGTTTCGCGCCACGGACAAGGTTCCCTCCTTGACTGAATTAATGGCGGAAAGAACCACGGAAAAGCCCGAAACAGTCAGCGTGCTGCCGAATACGAACTGATAGGCCGCATAAGCATAGGTTCCGATGACAGGAATAAACTCGCTGAAAAGTGAGCTTACGGTGGAATAAAGGAAAAGCTTCATTCCGTATTTTTTCAGTATTCCTACATTAGCATCTATAGCACCCTTAAAGCGGTACATAAGCACGGCAAAAATGTTTGATGTTCTCATATCCTTTGAGAAATCCTTAAGGAATACCGTTCTCTGTATGTATGCCTTGATTCGGTTATTTTTAGTCATTTCTATGTCACGCTTAAAAACGAGCTTGCTTTTCATAGTCTCCACCAGAAAAACCAAAGCCACGGGAAGCAGGAAAAGAAGATAAACGGGATCGATAGCCGTTACCGTACCGATAACCATACACAGAGTAACCACGCTGCCTATTATGGAGGATACAGAGCCGCAAACCTGATCGAAATAGCTCCAGGCTAAAACATTGGTTGCTCTCTGATATTTGTCGTAAAACTCCGGATTTTCATAGCAGTCCACATCTAAAGTGAGTGCCTTTTCGAAAATCTGATTATTAAGCACCTTGAGCACATATTTATTCGATGCGCTGACCATATAGCTCGAAATCCACTGAGTGCCGTTTACCAGAATGCACACGACTAAAAAAGCGACCAGAGTCAGAAAATACTCTCTGAAATCACCGTCACTGTCGAGAATGCCTAAAAGCACCTTAAGAAAAAGGATGTTCTGAATGAAATTTCCGAAAAGAAAAGCCGTGAGACTGTTAAGCAAATGGCCTATCATCAGCTTTTTATCGCATTTCCAGACGGTTTTAAGAGCGTAGACGATGTTTTTAAAAACCGGTACACTTCTCGCCTCCTCCAGAGGAATCCGTCTCATTTTATCACCTCATTCTAAAAAAGCCTACGGACTTTCATCCGAAGGCTATATAGCTATTGTTTAAGTTTTTTGAGTGCAACGCTTGTGAGTACAACCGCTTTTTTATGATAACATATTTTGTCATTTTGTCAATACAGATAATTAATTTTAATTATCTTTTCTGCCGAAGCTGATTCTCGAGCATATTCTCTCCAGACACAGAAGCATAAAGACTATCTGCACGGTTCCCATAACTGCCGCCTGCCCGAGACGTGACAGCGCCGTAGCGGCAAAGGGTGCTCCGTAAAGGGTAGAAATCCAGTAGCTGTTCATCAGAACCGTACACAGAAGCTGAGACAGTACCACCGACAGAACGATACGCACCCCACTCGTTTTCTTGCGCAGAAAAAGTCCGTAGATAAGACCGCTGACCACCGCAGTGAGGGTGAAGCCCGGAAAGTAGGCTCCCGTAGTGGGAAAAGCCACGGCACCTATGAAATCTCCCAGACCGTAAACCGTAACGGCGCCGACCACTCCGAAGCTTCTGGCCGCTATAACCACGGGAATAAAGGAAAAGGAGATGCGAAGGCTTTCACTTAAGGGGATAACCAATATTCTCGCTATTACTATCTGCATGGCAGTCAGTAGGGCAAGACAAACAAGTTTGAAGATTTTCTCTTCGTTTTTTCTTTTTGACATAAAAAACACTTCCTTTGTTTTTTGCCCCGCAAATGAATAAACAAAGAAAGTATATCTCGATTTCTCACAGCGGGATGCGGCCTGAATATCGCAGAAAAATCCTTTCGTCCCTGAAGCAACTCCCCGTCTTCAGAGCACTGAACGCATTAAGGCCTACTCTGTTTTTTCTTATTAAGGAAACTATACCACCGCTGAGAGCTATTGTCAAGAACTAAAAATAAAAAAGCCTGCGCTATTACATTATAATATATAAACAAAGAAAATAAGGGCTGTAAAAAACGCAAGTTTTTTACAGCCCCTTTAATCAGCGTAAAGCTATTTAGTTTTATTACATTATACTTTCCACTACCGTAAGAATGCATACATCCGTAAATACCTGACCGTCAACGGTAGTAACGGTTACGGTTATTTCTGCCGTGCCCGTATCCATACCCTGAACATCTGCGACACTCTTATCGAAAATTTTCGCTATATTCTCGTCAGACGAAACAAACTCTATGCTTTCGATGTTATCTGCTCCTGCAGGAGTGATAATGTATTCCAATATTATGCTTCCGCTCTGAACCACCGTAGCAGACTTGTTTACGAAGCTGACACCTGTAACGGGCTCAAGGACGGTAAAGGGCAAGGTGTAGACTTTCCCCGAAATGCTGCCTGTCACGGTGATGCTTGCTGCGCCCTTGGCTTTGGCGGTAATGATGCCGCTTTCGCTTATCTCAGCCACATCCGCATTATCGCAGACAAAGATGAGCTTTTCATCGTGGTCTGCCGGCTCAGCAGCAAAGACCGTAAAGATATCAAGCACATCGCCACGATTCATTACCAGAGGCTGAGGAAGGGTAATAAAGCTTTCTATTTCCTTATATACCTTTACCTTACATACTGCGGTGTATCCGCCCTCGAGTGAGGTGACGGTGATGTCTGTGGTGCCTTCCTTATGAGCGGTGATTACACCCTTTTCATCTACAGATGCCACAGAAGCATCTGCACTCAGGAAGCTTACCTCCTTGACCGTGGCATTTTCAGGCTGATATACCACCTTAAGCTCAGCAGTGTCGCCCTTTCTCAGACCGATTTGCTCCTGCTGAAGATACACGGTTACCAGAGGAACCTTGACTGTAACGGTACATTCGGCATAGGCCTCAGGATTATCCACGGCAGTAGCTCTGATTACGGCAGTGCCGGATTTATCGGTGGCAGTAACCTTACCCTTACTGTCTACGGTAGCTACCGTAGCATCAGAGGTGGTCCAGATAACCTTTTTGACATCTGCGTTTTCGGGAAGAACAGAGAAGCTGAGTGTTTCCGATGCTCCTCTGTCCAGCATCATACTGTTCCTGTCAAGTGAAACGGAGTCGATGCCTGTCCTGATTTCCACCAGACATCCACCCTTGAAGCCTCCGTCCTCTGTCTCGCCCGTTACGAATACGAAGCCGGGCTCATAAGCACTGAGAA
This sequence comes from Oscillospiraceae bacterium, assembly GCA_015066045.1. Classification (GTDB taxonomy): domain Bacteria; phylum Bacillota; class Clostridia; order Oscillospirales; family Acutalibacteraceae; genus UBA6857. The sequence goes on along the minus strand of SVPD01000019.1, from coordinate 7,995 downwards.
CGCCGTTTTCATCTACCGAAGCCATTCTCTTATCGCTTACCTTCCAGATTATGCTTCTGTTATCTGCATCGGCAGGAAGAACATCTGCCTCTATCTTAAGGCTTCTGCCCACATAAGCTACTGCATCCGAAACGACATAAATTCCTTCAGCGTGCTTTCTTACGGTAACCTCGCACTGAGAGGTGATACCTGTATCCTCGGTCTTCACGGTAACGGTAGCCTTACCCTTACCTACGGCTTTTATGTTACCGTCACCGTCCACTGTTATAACATCATCGTCAGAGGAGGTGAAGGCAAGTGATTTATCTGTGGTGTCCTCGGGAAGGACTGTGGCACCGAGAGTAAATTCCTCACCGATGTAAAGCTCGTGCTTTTCTTGGCTAAGCTTTATTCTTTCGCTGAGAACATAAACCGTTACGGTACATTCTGCATATACGTCTTCTACCTCACTCTGTGCGCGGATAACTGCGGTACCCGCCTTAAGAGCAGTTATGAGGCCGTTTTCATCGACTGTGGCCACGCCCTCATCGGAGGAGGTGTAAGTGATTTCTGCCTCTGTGACATTATCGGGAGAAAGCACGGGAGTGAGCTGATAGGTTCCGTTCTTTTCTATGGGAACCTCTCTGTCCATCTCTATGCCTGCAGGAAGAACGATAACAGTGATGCTGCACTGCTTTTCTACTCTGTCTCTGCCGCATACCGAGCTGAGTGTCACTGTGGCCGAGCCTGTGCCTGCAGTGGTTACCACACCGTCCTCTACCGTGATTACGCCCTCATCGGAGGAGGCATAGATAACTGTCTTGTCAAAAGCGTTTACGGGAAGAACCGTAGGCTCGAAGGTATAAGTGTCACCGAGCTTGAGAACCACTCTGTCCTCGGGAATTTCTATGTCTGTCACCTGCTGCCTGACGGTGAAGGTATACTCAGCCGAAGCACTGCCGCAGGCGGAAACTGCAGTAATAATCACTTCGGAGGCTCCTGTAGCATCGGCTGAAAGGGCCGTTACCACTCCGTCACTGTCTACGGTGGCTATGCTTTCGTCGGAGGAGGTGAAGGTAAGAGCTTTATCTGTAGTGTCCTCGGGAAGAACCGCAGTGCCGAGTGTAACACTGTCACCTACCCAGAGAATATCTGCTTCTGCGGTAAGCTCTATGTCCGTGGCGTGTCTTACGACGGTAACCCTGACAGAAGCGGAAATCTCACCCGAGTCGGCTGCCGTAGCGGTAACGGTAACCTCACCCTGTCTGATACCGGTAATCACACCGTCTGATACAGTGGCTATATTCGAATCCGACGATGCCCATATAAGAGACGAATTATTTGCATTGTCGGGAAGCACTGTGGGATTGAGAGTAATTTTCTTGTTTTCACCTATTGCTACGGTATATTCGCTTTCGGGGAAGGTAATCTCCTCCACGAGCTGCTCTACAGTGATTTCACATTCTGCCTTGATTTCAGGCTCATCCTCAGAAATAACCGTCACTGTGGCGGTACCTCTGCCTGTAGCAGTTACCGTTCCGTCCTCACTCACTGTCAGAACGCTCTCATCGGAGGAGGTGAAGATAACCTTCTTATTGTGTGCATCAAAGGGTGTCACACTGTAAACAACAGTGCCCGTTTCGCCCTTATTGAGTGTTCCGGTAAAGCTTTTGATTGTTATGCCTTCAACCCTGTTGATTATGTGAACATTGACCTCTTTTATTACCTCGGGGTTATCGACGCTCGTAATTCTTACACGGCCGCTGCCTTTGACAAGACCTGTAATAAGGCCGTTTTCACAGGTGAAATACTCACTGCCTGAAAGGATTTCCCATGTCACGTCGGGGAAGGAGGCATTTTCGGGAATTATCTGAGCCTCGATTATCTGTGCATCCTCAGCACCTATTTTGATATAAACATCGTCAGGTGCAGCAATTTCCTCTACGGGGATAAAGCAGTTAACCGTGCAGGTAGCCTCATATCCTCCGTCAGCGGTGGTGGCGGTAATAACCGCTTCACCTGCACCCGTGGCAGTAACGGTACCGTTTTCGTCTACGGTGGCGATGCTTTCATCTGATGAGGTGAATATGACCTCTCTGTTCATATATTCGCCGATATTGGGTGAATCGGGATATACGGTGGGAGTGAGCTTGACCTGCTGACCTCTGTAGAGAGAGGCTACCTCTGTTATGTCGAGAGCTACACCTGTTACGGGCTCATTGACCTTTACCAGGCAGCTGGCTACGAAGCCGCCGTCATCGGTAACGGCATAAACAGTGGTTCTGCCGAAATTCACTCCGACCAGCTTACCGTATTCGTCCACGGTAGCAATATCGGGATTTTCGGGAGTCCATGTGATGTTTTTATTAAAGGCATCTGCAGGCTCAACCGTAGCACTGAGCCACATCTCTGCGCCTCTGTTGACGGTGATTTCAGTTTTTTCGAGAGTGATGCCCGTCACGTGCTGCAGGACGGTAACAGTGCAGTTAGCAGTCTTTTTGCCGTCAGCAGTGATTACGGTGATGAGTGCCACACCTGATTTCACTGCAGTGACCAGACCGTTTGATGAAACCTTCGCTACAGAGGAGTCGGAGGTGGTCCATGTAACTGCCTTATTGGTGGCATTGGCGGGATAAACAGATGCTGAAAGCTGCATTGTGTCTCCTACACCGAATTTATTGATATAAAGTGTTTCAGCGGTTTTACTTATTGATACGCCTGATACTCTCTGAATTACCGTTACCTTACAGGTAGCCGTCTTACTGTTTTCTTTGGAGGTGACGGTAACCGTAGCGGTACCGGGAGCTTTGGCGGTAATTACGCCCGAGGCAGAAACGGTAGCGATGCCCGTATTCGAAGAAGTGAAGGTGTAGCCCTTTTCCGTAGCATTGGCGGGATTTACAGTAACCTTAAGCGTAGCCGTGGCTCCGCTTTCCAGAGAAAGGGCGGTCTTATCCACGGAGATACCCGTAACGTGCTGCTTCACGGTAACGGTGCAGGTGGCCTTTTTGCCGTTTTCGCTCTTAGCGGTAATGACGGCAGTACCCACCTTTTTAGGTGTCACCTTACCGCCGCTGACGGTAGCTACAGATGTGTCGGAGCTGGACCAGGTAAAGCTCTGGTTATTTGCATCAGCGGGAAGCACATTGGCCTTCAGAGTGAGTGCTTCACCCATATATACCGCTGCAGAGGTCTTACTGATATACATGGAGGTTACGGGCTGCTTTACGGTAACCTTACATTTTACGGTGATACCTCTTTCGCTCTTTGCAGTGATGGTAGCGGTACCCTTACCCTTGGCGGTGATAACACCCTTTGAGGAAACGGTGGCTACCTTTTTATTGCTGGTGGTGAAGGTAATACCCTCGGTAGCATCTGACGGCTTTCTGCTTACTTTCAGAGTATAGGTCTTACCTGCATCGAGAGTAAGCTTCTTTTTATTAAGAGTGAAGCTTTTCAGCTTTTTCTTTACGGAAACCTTACAGGTAGCCTTGAGTCCGCCGTCATCTGTGGTAACGGTTATATTGGTGGTACCTGTCTTTTTAGGAGTGATAACACCCTTTTTCGAAACGGTGGCTACACTCTTTTTGCTTGACTTCCATTTAACGTCGGGATTGCTGGGCTTTGCGGGAGTGAGAACTGCATCCAGCTCAGCCTTTTCATCCAGATAAACGGTGAGAGTTTTAGGCAGACTTACGCTCTTTACTCTCTTTACCACGGTAACCTTACAGGTTGCCTTGAGTCCGCCGTCCTTAGTGGTAACGGTTACGGTAGCCGTGCCGGTGGAAACGGGCTTAAGGACACCCTTTGATGTTACCTTGACTACCTTTTTATTGCTGGAGGTCCACTTAAGGGCCTTATTACTTGCATCTGAGGGCTTGATTGTGGCCTTCAGAGTGAGCTTTTCGTCTATGTCGATAACAGCCTTGGTTTTATTCAGCTTGACACTCTTTACGGGCTGATTTACGAACACGGTACACTCTGCACTCTTTCCGCTTTCCACAGATGTGCAGGTAATTACTGCATAGCCCGGTGCCTTAGCAGTGATTTTACCGTTTTTAACCTTTACTACATCGTTATCACTTGATTTCCAGGTCACCTCTTTGTTCGAGGCACTCTTCGGAGTAAGTGTAGGAGTGATGGTAGTGGTTTTACCTACGGCAATGGTGACAGAGGTTTTATTCAGCTTGACCTTCTTTACGGGCTTTATAACCTCTACCTTGATGGTTGCACTGTAAAGACTGTTGGCAGTGGTGGCGGTAATTTTTACCGTACCCTTTTTGAGACCTGTTACCGTACCGTCGGCAGCTACCTTGGCTATCTTTTCGTCAGAGGAGGACCAGATAACATTTTTATTGGTGGCCGTCTCGGGAAGGACGGTAGGCGTAAGCTTTTTCGGTGTACCTATCTTGACGGTGGTTTTCTTTGATTTGAATTTAATGCCCGTGGGCGGCTGGGTAACGGTTACCTTTACTGTGGCTTTTGCGTATCCGTCAGAGGAGGTACAGGTGATGGTTGCAGTACCTGCTGCCACGGCGGTAACGACACCCTTGGAGTCAACCTTGGCTATTTTCTTATTGCTCGAAGACCATTTGACGGTTTTATCTGTGGCGCTTATGGGCCTTATTTCGGGAGAAAGAGTCTTTTTCTTTCCTGCATCGAGAGTGATGCTGGAATAATCAAAGGCTACAGAGGTAACGGGCTGAATAACCTCTACATCGATAATATCGACGAATCTGCCGTCATTTGTAGTAACTGTAAGGGTGGTGGAGCCCACTCTCTTACCCTCTATCTGCCCCGTACCGCTTACGGAAATAACCGTTGAGCCCGCTGACCATGTTACCTTACGGTCTGTGGCATCGGCGGGTAAAACAGAGGCGGTAACACTTCTTTTTTCACCCTTGGGCACAGTTATGGATGTGGCGTTGATTTTGACGCCCGTAACGGGGATAACCACATTCACCTTACAGGTGGTGCTGTAAAGATTATTCGGAGCAGTGGCGGTAACGGTAACGGTACCTGCCTTTTTACCTGTCACTACACCGTTTTTATCCACGGTAGCGATGCCGGTATCAGAGGAGCTCCATGTTATGGGCATATCTGAGGGGTTTTTATTTTCAGCTAAAACCAGCTTATAGGTGGTACCCACAGGCACCTTGACCGAGGAGGTGTAAAACTCCATCGGACCTACTACATAAATTTCGCAATAAGCCGTCTTTTTTCCGTCATTTGTCGTTACTGTTATTTTTGCCTTACCGGGAGCTTTAGCCGTAACAGTACCGCCGGAAACAGAGGCTACCGAGGAGTTACTGCTGCTCCAGCTGACAGACTTATCACTGGCATTAGAGGGAGTGATTTTTTCATAAAGATAAACGGGTAAGCCTACCTTGGTGTAAACGGTGCCGCTCATATTAAGGCTGACACCCGTTACGTCGGTTTTAGGCATAGTGGAAACATTACAGTAAGCAGTAAGTGTTTTGCCGTCAGAGCAGGTATAAGTGGCGGTAATGGTCGCACCTACATTGGCAAGATTTGCCCTGAGCAGACCGTTTTCATTTACGGAAACGGCACCTTTGTTATCTGAGGACCAGACGACAGATTTATTTGTAACGGTGGGTGAATTAAACTCTATTCTGAGCTGATGAGTCTGTCCCTCGTAAAGCTTGGCCGTGGGGACATCTGTTATACGGATGCTCGTGGCATCCTCTGAAACGGTGACCTTACAGGCGGTCTTGACACCGCCGCTTTTCGCAGTACAGGTTATGGTGGCGCTGCCGCCCGCTACTGCCGTAACCTTACCGTTGGAATCGACGGTGGCTACAGACGGATTATCCGAGGTCCAGCTTACGCTTTTATTTGTGGCGTTTGAGGGATTGACGGTGGCGGTAAGAACCGCACTGCCGTTTATGCTGCTGCCCACATGCAGCGAAAGAGAGGTCTTTGACAGAGTTATGCTCGTGGGAGGATATTCTACGCTTACCACACATTCTGCCGTGTAATTTCCGTCATTGGTTTTTACGGTGATTTTAGCCGTGCCTTCGGTTTTACCCGTAACCACACCCTTGTCGGAAACGGTGGCCACTGAGGTATTGTCAGAGGTCCAGGTAACCTTTTTGTCCGAAGCATTCGGAGGATTAAAGGTGGGTGTAAGAACCGCTGTACCGCCTACCCAGCATACTGCGGTCTGAGGAAGAGAAACGCCATTCACGGGCTGGGTTACAGTTACACTGCATTCAGCCTTAAGGTTTGTTCCGTCGGCAGTAGTGGCGATGATTTTCGCCGTACCGGGACCTACTGCCTTGACCACACCGAGAGAGGTGACGGTGGCTACAGAGGTATTCGAGGATTTCCATGAAACGGCATCTGTATAGGTAATATTGTTACCCATCACACAGGTAGCCGTAAGATCGATATTTTTATCTCCGACCTTCATAGCCAGAGAGGTTTTGTCCAGCTTTATGCTTTTCGTTCCGTCGGAAACTACTACAGTTGTTTTGGCCGGTGAAACGGTGCTTCCGTCAGTAGCTTTGGCATAAACATAGGTAACACCTGCACCTGTCGGTGTGAGCACACCGAGAGAGTCCACGATGCAGACATTTCTGTTATCAGAGGACCAGTCGAGCTTTTGTGTGGCACCTGCAGGGGTAACCTGACGGTCGATTACATAGCCGGAGGTAGTGGTGGTAACTACTACATAGGGAGGAAGAGAGATGGCAGCTACGAGAGGCTTGACTGTAACGGTAAAGGAGCCTGACAGGTTAGTTTCGTCGGTGGTGGTGTAGGTTACGGTAGCCGTACCCTCTCCCACACCTATGATTTCTGCGTAAGCGTAAGGGTTGTTTGAAACCAGACCTGAAGAAGATATCTTCACTACATTTTCGTTTGAGGATTTCCAGCTGAGCTCCTTTTTAGTGGCAGTAGCGGGCTCGATGCTTACATTGAGTCTCTGAGTACCTTTTTCCATAATGGAAATGCTCGTATCGTCTATAGGTCTGAGATTTTTTACGGGAATGAAATCTACTATCTCGATTCTGGTACCGTAGGTGTCTCTGTAGACAATATCGTCATAGACATAGGCAACCTCGAGCTCAATCTTTACCCTGCCTGCCTTAACACCCTTTACCTTACCGTTCGCATCGACGGTGGCTACGGAGGTATCGTCCGAGCTCCACGTGCAGGTATAGCCCTCGGTTACAGGCTCACCGTTAAAGGTTACTGCAGGAACGAGAGTACCCTCCCCGTTTACGAGAACGGTTATTTCGTCGAACTCAACGTCCAGACCTGTCACCGCCGCAGCAGACAGAGCGAAGTCCGTATACTCCGCCAGGGGCGAAAAGGGTGCCGATGAAAAAATCATCAGCGCACACATCAGGAAAGCCAGAACTCTTTTAGTCATAGTCAGTTACCTCAATTCTTCAAAATTCTCTTTATAAATATAAATCTTGATATTATTCATAACTATATATAATACTATAATGGCACGAAAACCCATTATAAGTAATGCCATTATAGAGTAAACACTCCCCCTTGTCAACAGTGAGTGAGGATTGTATTGAAAAAATTTACAATTTATGCTAAAATACTTAACGAATTAATCGCAAAACCACTTTAAGGAGCTTTATTATGAAAAAATTTATATCATGGAACGTAAACGGTCTGCGTGCCTGTGTAACGAAAGGCTTTCCCGACTCCTTCCGTGAACTCAATGCAGACATTTTCTGTCTTCAGGAAACCAAGCTGCAGCAGGGACAGATAGACCTCCCTCTGGAGGGCTATCATCAGTACTGGAACTACGCTGAAAAAAAGGGCTACTCGGGCACTGCCGTATTTACCAAAGAGGAGCCGATTTCGGTTTTTTACGGAATGGACAAGGCTGAACACGACACCGAGGGAAGACTTATCACCCTCGAGTTCCCCGACTTTTACTTCGTATGCTGCTACACACCCAATGCACAGGACGGTCTGAAAAGACTCGACTACCGTATGAAATGGGAGGACGATTTAAGAGAATACCTC
>SVPD01000064.1 GCA_015066045.1 Oscillospiraceae bacterium | reverse complement strand
CTTGACGCCACAGACGAAGAAATCATAGAGGCGGCCAAAAAGGCGAATGCCCATTCCTTTATCTCACGCCTGCCTCAGGGCTACGACACTATGCTCACGGGTAACGGTGCCAACCTTTCACAGGGGCAGCGTCAGCTCATTTCCATCGCCCGTGCCGCAGTAGCCGATCCTCCCGTTATGATACTCGACGAGGCCACCTCATCCATCGACACCCGTACAGAGGCTCTCGTTCAGAAGGGTATGGATGCTCTCATGTACGGCAGAACAGTATTCGTTATCGCTCACCGTCTGTCCACCGTAAGAAACAGTGATGTTATTATGGTGCTGGAAAAGGGTGAGATTATCGAGCGAGGCACCCACGAGGACCTCATAGCCAAAAAGGGTAAATATTATCAGCTTTATACCGGTGCCTTTGAGCTGGAGTAAGAGCTGAAATGTAATACAAATCAAAAGTCCGCCGTATCAACCTGATTCGGCGGATTGGTTTTTTAGGGGGAGGTTTGAACGTCATAGTCTATATGCTTAAGTATCGGTTATCCGCTTTTATGCTTCGGATAAAATTATAGGTACTATTGCTTCGCAGACCTACTTTTGTTACGACAAAAGTAGGCAAAATCATTTTTGGGGTGAAAACAATCCGAACCCGAAAACGTCAAGCCGTTTTCTCGAGTTCTATAGTCAGTTCTATCGACAGAGAGAGCGTACAGAGTGCTTTTTAAAAAGAAAGAGAAGTGAAATCGCTGCCGCATTCCCTCCCCGCACAGATATTTCGTCTAATGTATGCTTCTACTCCTTAAGCACCTCCGCCCCGACAGTCGCTTCCCGCTCGATGTGCTTTTCAGAGAGGTTTTACGGAAAGGTTCGTAAAACGTAATTTTGGACGTGGCGTAGTAAAACAAAAATTTTTTTCAACTTCGGCAGTTCTTTATCTCCGCCAAGCCTGCGCAGGCGGCCACCGAGAGAAGTATTTCCCGAGGCAAAAGGGCGCTTTGTTTACTTTGGCGCTCGAATGTGCCAAAGTAAAAGCCATAGCGGCTTGAGCGTTGAAAACCTATATGCTTTAGCAAACTTGTTTGTTTTTACGCTTCGAAAAAATTATATGCAGCATTGCTTCGCAGACCTACTTTTGTTACGACAAAAGTAGGCAAAATCATTTTTTTGGTGGAAACAGTCCGAACGAAGAAAAGTAACGGAGTAAGGTTTTTACTTTGAATTTATCATTCCACCTCAGTCTGCCGTATACATAAAATACACTCACTACTCTACCGTTATTTTCAGTTCTATGTACTGCCTTACAGACAGAGTGAGCGTACAGAGTGCTTTTTAAAAGGAAAGCGGAAGGAAATCGCTGCCGCATTCCCTCCCCGCACAGATATTTCGTCTAATGTATGCTTTTACCCCTTAAGCACCTCTGCTCCGACAGCCGCTTCCCGCTCGATGTGCTTTTCAGAGAGGTTTTACGGGGAGGTTCGTAAACTTTCCTTTTTAACCCGAAGTCTTACTCATTGTCTGCACACCTGCCAGGTGTGCCCCACTCTGGCTCTTTCTGTTATGAGGTACTGAAAGAGTAAACCTGCGAAGTTTTGGCTTTGAACGGGGCAAAGCAAAACAAAAATTATTAATATGGTATTGACTCCTTATCTCCGCCAAGCCTGCGAAGGCGGCCACCGAGGGAAGTATTTCCCGAGGCGAAAGGGCGATTTGTTTACTTTGGCGCTCGAATGTGCCAAAGTAAAAGCCATAGCGGCTTGAGTGTTGAAAACCTGACGGTTTTCTCTGCGGAGGAAAACTGATGCAGAAAGTTTATTGTTTTGCACCCGACAGTCGCTTCCCGCTCTATGTGCTTTTCAGAAAGATTTTACGGCAAGCCTCATAAAGCCTCTCCGTAAAAATTTCAGCCCCCTGTGAAAGATGCTTCCTCTTTCACAGGGGGCTTTAAAAATGCTTTTTAAATTCAGAACAAGCGGCCTATTTCTACAATGATAGTCCATATGCGAGTGCTTTTCAGCAGGAAAAGGATATCCTCCATAAGAGCCGCCAGACTCTTGTCCTCCTCATAAACTGCCCTTTCGCTTCCGTCATCGATGATAATCGCCTGAGTCAGACACATACCGCCCTCACCGAGCAGCTCTGCTCTGATGTACTGAAAGCTCTCTGCACCCTCTACAGTGTCAAGGTCGAGAGTAACCTTGCCTGCATCTGCTGCAGCGGTGTAAATAACCTTTCCGTCAGCTATGAACTGCACCGTATCAGCGTTTTCAGCCTCTACGGTAACGGTGTGTCCCTCTGTCTCCACACGGGTGAAGACAGGATAAGGAAGATTTTTGTTTCTCGCATCCGTGTCCTTTTCGGGGCCGATTACGTCATTGGCACGGACACAGCGTGTAACGGCGAAAAATGCACCGCTTTGCATAGTCTCCTTTATGTTCTCCACAGTGTTTTCCTCCATCATAAATACGCTGAAGGAGGTGTCCACATTTTTTCTGTTATGTGCATCGGTATTGCTGAAGGCGATGACATTTTTACCGTAGGGAAGAGTGGACATAAGCAGATTATCCCAAAGAATACGGTCATATCGGGTTACACCGTTGTTTTCATTGAACACCTCGATGCCGAGACAAGAATCGTATTTCAGCAGCAGGTCAGCAAAGAAAGTCACATTTTCCGGATCGCTTACCGCTGAGGGATCGGCGTTGCTTTCCAGCCAGTCACCGGGGTGGTTTATATGTGACAAACCGCCGTTTTCCTCTACAAATTTTATAGCGAGCTCAAATCCGTTTTCCATGCCTCCGAAGCCGTTTCCCACACCCTCGGGGAGGAAGTAGCCGTTTACATGGCTTTTGGTAAGAGTAAGATTATTAAGCTCATTTGCACCTGTAACGCAGGTCATACCCTTGCCTCTGACAGTACCGTCATAAAGAGGATAAGTGCCCGAGGTTATTCCCTCAAACTCTTCATCGGTCAGATGTGCGGTTTTTCCCGCCTGATAAAAATAGAGAGGGACAAAGGGCTGCCTTTTGTTCCATTCCGTGCCTGTAACACCGTGGTCGGAATTGGCCAGAAAATCATAGCCCTGCTCATAATATTCCTTTACCATAACGGCCAGACTTTCATCTGCGTCACTGTAGGTAGAATGGGAGTGAAGAGTACCCTTGTAGGCGCCCCATGCGTTTTCACCCTCCCAGATAACCTGCTCATAAGGAGAAATAAGGGCGTAGCTTTTTTCGGCTGCATACGCATCTGTGCCGAGCAGACCGGAAAGCATCATCAGTACCAGCACAAGGCTGAGAATTTTTCTCGTTTTCTTCATAAAAATACCTCCTGTATGTAGGGTAATGCTCTATAATTCTAATGTAGCATAAATCACAGGCTTTTTCAAGCAGTTATTAAAATTTAACGGTGCCGTAAATACCGAAATCAGCCAGCACTCTCACACATTCGCTGACGGGAAGGCCCATAACGGAGAAATAATCCCCACTTATGCTCCTGACCAGAGCAGAGCCGTAGCCCTGAATGCCGTAGGCACCTGCCTTGTCCGCATATTCACGTGTGTCAAGATAGCTTTCCACCGTATCGGTGCTCAGAGGATAAAACTCTACCTCCGTAGTATTTTCGAAGCATACGCAGCCGGCTTTATCGGCGATGCACACGCCGCTGACCACTATATGTCTTTTACCCGAAAGAGCCGTAAGCATATTGCGGGCATCCTCACGGTCGGCGGGCTTGCCGAGGATTTTTCCGTCCACGGCCACCACCGTGTCGCAGCCGAGAACCACGGCATCCTCATTTTCAGCCAGCACCGACATAGCCTTTCTGCGTGAAAGCTCCGTAGCCGCCTCCTGTGGACTGAGAGCCTCACTGATGCTTTCGTCGCAGTCAGAGGGCTTCACCTCGAAAGCATAGCCGCAGTTACTCAGAAGCTCTCTTCTTCTGGGGGAGTTTGAGGCTAAAATAAACCTTTTCATCATATCTCACCCGTTTCCTTGAGTCTGGCTATTTTTAGGACAAGAGCTACTGTTTTGGAGTCGGATATTTCACCGTTCATTACCATCCTTACCGCCTCCTCGAGCGGCTTTCTTTCCACGGAAAGAAACTCTCCCATATCCAGATGCTGCTCTGTTTTGCGAAGTCCCGTGGCACCGTAAAGATGGATTATCTCACTGCAGTAGGCCACCGTAGGATAAACGGTGCCCAGAGAAAAGACCTTCTCTGCGATAACGCCGCATTCCTCCTCCAGCTCTCTTATGCCTGCCTCGAGAGGGTTTTCTCCCTTTTCCAGCTTGCCTGCCGGAAGCTCCAGCAGCTCTCTTTTATAGGGGTAACGGTACTGTCTGACGAAAAGAAGCTCATCATTATCCGTCAGTGCCGCCACGCACACGCCTCCGCTGTGCTCGACTATCTCTCTTTTAGCCTTGGTGCCGTCGGGAAGCTCCACATCATCCACATGGACGGTAATGATTTTTCCCTCATAAATTATATCTGAGTTTAAGGTTTTTTCTTCGAAATTCATACTCTTGTCCCCTTTATGTCATAATTTTGGCAGTGTCACCGTATATTTTTAAGGGTGATACTATGAAATATACGGTCAGGCCCTGCTTATCAGATTATAACACAAATAAACAGATAATAGAAGACCTAATTAAAGAATATCCGTTTTTAGATGTTCAGCTTATAGGCAGAACAGGTCTGGGCAGAGGAATTTTTTCTCTTTCCTTAGGTAAAAATAAAAATAATGCGATTTATATCGGCTCGGTCCGTGGCAGTGACGGACTTTCGTGTCTGATTCTTTATCTTTTTATCGAACGGCTTTGTTATGCAGTCAAAAGCAATCATAATCTTGCCTCAGTAAACGTCAGAAAGGCACTGTCGATGTCGGGAGTAACGGTTATACCCTGTCTTAACCCTGACGGCAGAGAAATCTTTCTCCACGGCTCTGAGGGTGCAGGAGCTATGGGAAGTTTTGTTTCCTCCTTTTTTAATACAGAAAAGCCGCAGTGGGACGCCAATGCCATGGGAGTCGATATAAATCGCAATTTTATTTTCCGTGACAGTATAAAGGAGGCGGTGCATTCTCCCGCCCCCTCTCTTTTCAGGGGAGATTATCCCGAAAGCGAAGCGGAAACCAAGGCTTTTACCCGTCTGTGCAGGCTGAGAAATTTCCGCAGGTGTCTGGAGCTTTTCAGCGGTGAGGACGGTATTTTTTTCAGAAGTGAGGAGGATGAGCCGGTCAGCAGTCAGATGATGGCGAAGATTATCTCCTGTTCCTGCTCATATCCTCTGAGCACCGCCAAAAGCACAGGGCAGACAGGCAGTATGGATTGGTTCATAAAAGAATTCCGTCGCCCTGCCTTTTCTCTGGGAACGCAGGGTGATATCTCCGGGCTTTATTCGGTTTACGGCAGATTAGAGGAGGCGCTGACGGTTTTTGCTCTGCTATGAGCAGAAACCAACCGCAGACAGAGGGGTATTTTCCCCTCTGTGCGATTTTCAGAAAGATTTTACGGTGAGCTTCGTAAAGCGTGATTTCGAACGAGGCAAAATAAAACAAAAATTATCTTCAACTACGGCAGTTCATTATCTCCGCCAAGCTTGCGAAGGCGGCCACCGAGGGAAGTATTTCCCGAGGCAAAAGGGCGCTTTGTTTACTTTGGCGCTCGAATGTGCCAAAGTAAAAGCCATAGCGGCTTGAGCGTTGAAAACCTAAAGGTTTTCTCTGCGGAAGAAAACAGATACTGCGACTTTATTGTTTTATCTTTAGCGGTGACCATTTCAGTGACGATGCAGTTTGAAAGTTAAAATCTATATATTTACGTATCGGTTATTCGCTTTTTTGTTTCAAGTAAATTTATATGTACTATTGCTTCGCAGAGTGACTTTTGTGCTTGGCAAAAGTCACCAAAACCGCTTTTTTGTCGTAAACAATCCGAACGAAGAAAAGTAACGGAGTAAGGTTTTTACTTTGAATTTATCAATCTACCTCAGTCTGCCGTTTACATAAAAACAACCTCACTGCACTACCGTTATTTTCAGTTCTATGTACTGCCTTACAGAAAGAGTGAGCGTACAGAGTGCTTTTAATAAAGAAAGAGTAAGTAAATCGCTGCCGCATTCCCTCCCCGAACAGATATT
>SVPD01000063.1 GCA_015066045.1 Oscillospiraceae bacterium | reverse complement strand
GATAATCTCCTTTTGTTATTATTGCTGTTGGTAGCCGCTTTACTTTCAAAAGGAGCTTTTCTTTATTCTACTGAACGCTAAAGCTTTTTTTGAACTCCCCGGCACAGCCGGGGGTTTTCGTTAACAATAAACGCCGCCGTCACATAAGGAAATCCGGTCTTATGTGACGGCGGCGAATCAGTTGCCTTCGTAATTATTATCGGATGTCGATTTTTGCCTTGTTTCTCGGGGGAATTCTTTCGTATTTTACATCGGGATAGCCGAGCACGAGACAGGTTACGGGCGAGTGTCCGTCGGGCAGGTCAAGCAGCTTTTTAATTTTAGGATTAAGCTTGGCGGCTGCTACGAAAAATCCGCTGTAAAGCACACCTATTCCCATAGTTGCAGCCAGAAGCTCCATATATGACGAAGCGAGACAGGCACTGGTGGTGCCCTTGCTGCTTACTACGATTACTGAGGTCGAGCCCTTGAAAAAGAAATTATCGTCTATTTTTACGTTGCCGATATATTTTTTGACAGGGGAGGCAAGCTTCATTGCACTGCGGAAAAACTTTACGCATTCTTTTTCTATTACGGGAACAGATTTTCTGAGCACCGTGAAATGGAAATCCTGTGCATTGGTGCCTGTAGGGCAGTAGCGTCCTGCTTCTATGATTTTTTCTATGTCATCCATAGGGATTTCCTCGTCCTTGAAGCTGCGGATGCTTCTTCTGCTTTTCATAGCCGAAAGCAGCTCGTCACTGTCTATTCCGGTCACATCAAAGGCTTTTTCTTCTTCGAAATCTCTGTAATTTGTCATAGTTACGGCATTCACGGGACATATTGCATAGCAGTGACCGCACTGAATGCATTTCTCGTAAATAAACTCTGCTTTACCGTCTTTTAGCTGAAGCTTTTCGGAAACACAGTCAGAGACACATTTTCCGCAGCCGATACATTTTTCTTTATCGATAATAACAGGCTTCATAGCTTATTCTCCTTATGAATAATTTTATATCAGAATTATATCAGCCTTGTTTTTCAATGTCAAATTATTTTTAATTAAAGGACAGCATATCGGCTTCACTGCGGCAGATTAGGTCAGATTGCTGTCCTTTATGCTTTTCTTGTTTAAAGCCAACCAAGCTCAGCCAGAGCATCTGTAACGGTCTGAGGTATGTCTTCGACCGTTCCGTTGCTCAGCTTAAAAACTGCATAAGCGCAGGTCTGAGCGGGATAGCTTTCCTCGATGCCCGTATGAATAACGAATATTTCATCACCTGTGTCAAGACCGTCAAATAGGCTTCTGCCCGTTCTGTCGGACATCACGATAGGCGAATTATCGACAATAAGCATCGCCTGACCGTTTTTCGACTCTAAAAATCTGCCTTGCGAAGCACCGTAGCCTTTGTTTATCATCACTGCAGCCGAAGCAGCGAGCAGAATTAAAATCAAAGCGACAGATGCAGCAAAAAGCATAAGCCTTTTCTTTTTCATAATTTTCACCCTTTCTTAAATCAAAACCGTAAAGGCGCAGATTTCTCTGCACCCTTACGTAGGTCAAATTTATTCTGACGGGGGAGTAGTGGTGGCGGTTACTATGCCGATGATACTGTCCTTGGTTTCTGCATATTCGCCCGTTGTCTCGATCATCATATCTTCCTCAGAAACGATCGTGCAGCTTCTTTCTCTGTCACCTGTGTTAAGATTATGCTCGATGATTTCATTATTATCGATGGTGTAGAGCAGATTTCCGATATAGGTGCCTCTGAAAAGGTCGCTGAAATGATAACCGTAGTAGGTCACATTGTAGCCCTTGCTGCTCGTGGCATAGTGTATATAGCCGAGATGGTCCTTTATCTCACCGTTTTCGACGGTGACGGTCTGTATGCTTTTTACGGTGTTTCCGTCACCGTAATGGCTCACAGGAATACCAATCATATTTTTTTCACTGTAGAAAAAGAAGGCTTTCGGATTCTCGTTTACGAGAGAGAAGGCATCCTTGATAACGAAGGTATCGGTTTCCTTCGGGTTCGCTTTATCTCTTACGTCGAAAACAGAAACCTTTACGGTGTCGGATTTCACATCCTCTTCGGTTCCGTCGTAGCCGATGCCTACCAGATAGCCTTCGGAGATGGGATGAAGGTAGGTGGAATATCCCGGAATTTTAAGCTCACCGGTGATTTCGGGCTTTTCAGGCTTGGCAAGGTCGATGATGAAAAGAGGATCGGTATTGCGGAAGGTGACTACATATCCCGTATCGCCCATAAAGCGCACGGCCTTTACCTGCTCATCGTCAGCTATGTCAGTCAGCTCGCCGATTACCTTCAAATCCTCGTCCAAAACATAAACGCAGCTCACATCTTTGGCTTTGCGGTAATCATAGTAGCAGCAGGCCACTCTGAGGTTGCCCTGATATTCATCAAAGGAGTATTGGTTGAGGCAGGTTCCCTTAAAGGCTCCTGTAGCCTTGTGGGTAATCTCGGTACCGTTCAGTGCGAAGGAGTTTACGATGGTTTTTACTATTGCATCATCATCGCCATATAAATTATTGTAATCTGTAGAATAAACATAGAGGATTTTGGCAGTAGAGTAAATGTCGAAGCCGTCGCCTAAAACTGATATGGCTTCGGGTGAGCTTTCAGGCTTACTTGTGTCAAAGGCAGAAATTACTATATAGCGGGTACTGTCTTCGTCTATCATGTAGCATTTCGAATACTTAAGGCAGTCACAGTTTACTCTGGGAATGGCATTTTTCTCCACCTCTTCTGCAGATGAGCCTCTGACAGTGTAATCGGTTACCGTGTAAAGTATTCCGTTTACCATCCTCGAAGAAACATAAGTGCCGTCCTGGTCAAAGCGTCTGACCTCTGCCGGGGCATGCCTTTTCGTAATGTCGTAAATTACTGCATAGGTTTTTTCACTGTAGGTGCAGATAGCGGTCAGAGTATCTCCGTGGAGATAAATGTCCTTAATATACATATCGGTAGTCAGGTCACTGTGGTATTTTTCGAGCCTGCTTTGTTCTTTTATTTTTTCTAATACCTCGGAGTCCTTGAGCTCGATTTTTCCTCTGTAAACCCTCTTCATGGTTTCGGTATCTACTATATTGATTGCATTTGTGTCGGAGTAACCGCTGCCGGGATTATTTACGATGTAAAGGTATTTTCCGTCGTTTTTTATTATGTCACCCTCGTCCACATCCGTGTACTGTACGTTGGTGGCGCCGTGGGGGACTGTACCCCTGTTGTCGGCCGCTGATTCGGTTACCGACATACTCGGTGCTGCAGCCGGTGCCATGGTAGGTGCGGTATTCATCTCTGCCCCCAAAGAATCTGCTGCTTTGTCTGCACTTACTCCGTAGAGAAAAATATCAGTTGCATAGTTGAACACTGTGTCCACATAACTGTTAATTTTGCCTTCGGTATACATTTTTACGAAATGATTTTTAAGGTCTTTTTCGCTTTTTGCCACCTTAAGGTTAGAGATGGCGGGTGCGTTTTCCTTCGTTTCTTCAGCGGAGATATTCTGCTCCTCTTTCATCTCGTCGTTCTGTACTGCATTGTGAAGAACAGAAGGTGAAGTAGCGGGAGTATTTTGCATTTCTACCTGTGTGAAATCACTTCGTAAACCAAAGGAAAATATCGCTACAGTGATTACTACCAGCATTGCCGCTGCTGAAAGCACCTTAGGTAAAATGCTGACCTTGGTTTTCTTTTCGGGTGTAATACCCTTTTCCTGCAGTATTCTGATCATATTATTTTTCGAAAGGCTTTCGGGAAGCTCAATTTCTTTTTCAAACTCTTCAGTCAATATATCTTTTTTCATCTTGTCACCTCATCTGTATGTAGCATCTGTCTTAATTTTTCCGTGCTTCGCATAAGCTTTGAGCGTACTGTAGAATCCTTAAGCTGAAGCATTTTTCCTATTTCTTTACTTGTGTAGCCTGCCGTGTAGGAAAGGAGAATAATGGTTCTTTCCTCATCAGTGAGCTTTTCGAGAGAGTTTTTCAGACTGATAATTTCGCTTTGGTCCGAATCTTCCTTACATAAGTCAGTGAGTGAGGAAATTTCCACTGTCTCTCTTGCTCTGATTTTTTCTGTCAGTGCCTTGTTGCAGCAGTTATAAAGGATTTTGAAAAGCCAGCTTTTAAAGGCTGTCGGCTTTTTAAGAGAGCCTATTTTCTGAAATGCCGTAAGCACACACTCGCTTACACAGTCCTCGGCAAGGACAGGTGAGCCCAGATAATAAAGGGC
Organism: Oscillospiraceae bacterium; assembly: GCA_015066045.1. Lineage (GTDB taxonomy): Bacteria > Bacillota > Clostridia > Oscillospirales > Acutalibacteraceae > UBA6857. Next base: position 2,115 of record SVPD01000063.1, on the reverse strand, counting down.
AAACTTATACATATCCTTGCTATAGGTTTCATAGAGAATACCGAAGGCTTCTATATTTCCTTTCTTTGCTTTGATAACCAGATTGTTAATAATTTCTGAGCTCATATTTATCACATCCGTTCATACTATTAGATGAAAAAAATATATATTCTGTTGCATTAATTTTACATAATTTTTTTCTGTTTTACAAGTGGTGACTGACATATACTATATATAACTCTGACCGTGAGAGGATTTTTTTATGGCAGATAAAGCTAAAAGAGACAGAATAATGAAAAAAGCCCGCTCGGTAATAAAAGTCAGAACCGATGACGGACGGATTAAAAGTGATGTAAACGGCTCTTATACAGGCGTACCCTTTGACAGAAACGAAAAGCCTGTTCAGGATGCGGATGATTTGTAGTGCAGAAGAAGGGGAGTGCTTTTTTAAAAGAAAGCGGCAGCCGTGAGGTTGGGGGCGAAGAGGAGCCCTGCGGGCTCCTGCAGCCTTCCCTGCGGGAAGGCCGCCCCCGTACACGGGGCTTCGCCCCTCCCGCCTCCCTATTTGCATTTTATTTAATAAAAAGGTTGACTTTTGTAAAGCAATTCATTATAATAGTAGATGTTAAAAAGGTGTTTTATATGTTCACCGTAATTTCAGGAGGAAATTAATATGAAAAAAGTTCTTTCAGTATTATTAGCAGTTCTTGTTGTTTCTCTTTCATTCGCTTTCGTTGTCGGCGCTGAAGAAGCTGTCGTTTATCCTGTTTGCGAGTGTAAGGACCACACAAATGCTGCAGAAGGCTGCCATTGCTGCGTTTACTGTGACAATCTTGACTACGGCTATCTTACACACTGTGTTAAAAAGGCTGACGGTTCTCTTAATGAGTACTATGTTCTTGAGAAATATGTAGACGAGTTAACAGGCACAGAAACCTACAAAAACCGAAGAGTAATTGAGTTCTGCTGCACAGATTGTGATGGTATCGTTCCCAGCAGCTGCTCATGCGGTAAATGCGAGCCCGATACAGATGATTCCGTTAAGGCTCCTGACCAGCTTCTCACAGAAGATCAGCAGCAGCAGGTTATCGACGGCTTCCAGAGCGTACTCGGACGTATCCGTGATTTCTTTGATAAGCTCTTTAATGCTATCTTTGAGTTCCTGAGATTTGACGAAATTATGGGTGCTTAATCGCTTATAGTGAATATTTACATAAAAGAGACTGTCTTCGGGCAGTCTCTTTGTATTTTTCACAAATTTGTAAAATTGTGAAATAATTTTGAATAAACTATTGACTTTTTTTCTTTGCAGGTATATAATCAAAGCATATTAAGGGTGACCTTGATAAATTTAAAAAGGAGGCGCACGATAATGGAAAACTTTGATCTCAAAGGCTTTGTAGAGCAGATCCTTCTCTACTTCCTCAAGGTATTTGCATACTTTGGCTTCGCAACTGATAAAGACGTTGAAGGCTTCGAAGGTTATGTAAACGGCACAGAGGCTGAATAATTAAATCTTTTCTAAAAAAAATAATTAAAGGAGGAAACTAAAATGTTCGATACAATCAAAGATATGTATACATTACTTTTCGAGTTCCTTGCTAAGATTATCGAATTCTTCGGTTACAGATTCAACGAAGAAGAAGGCAAGATTGAGAAGATCGAAGAATAATTCTGTATGAATTAAACAATTGTTTAAGGACAAAACCCACCATCCGGTGGGTTTTGTTTTTTTCTCGGTTAATCCTTGACTTTTCCTGTTAAAGGTTATATAATTATTATAACATCATAAACAGGAGGAATAATATATGTTAGAAAGTGTTGAAACATACGTAAACGGTGTCGTGGATTGGTTTAAAAAGCTCTTTACCATCATTTTCGAGTTCCTCGGCAATATCGGCGTTGAGGTATAATTAAACATAAAATGAGAGACTGTTGCGAAACAGTCTCTTTTTTTATCTGAATTTGTCGAAAAATCGTCTTTTCTCTTCACCGATGGTTGTGCCGTCGTCTATATTATTCTTCGGCTTGTTCGGGAGAGAGTCGTTAAATTTGCGAAGCATTTCCTTTTGCTCGTTTGTGAGGCTTTTCGGTACCTCGACCACTATCTTGACATACTGGTCGCCCTTGCTGCGG
>SVPD01000018.1 GCA_015066045.1 Oscillospiraceae bacterium | reverse complement strand
CAGATAGTTTTGATGAAGAACAAGGCAAAAAGCGCAGTAATCCTTGCGGATTACGAGCATTTTTAACGCAGTTATTCGCAAAAATGGCGAATTTTAAGGCTTAAATTCCTTATGAAGTGTCGCCCTTGTGGGACGTGTGTCTGTGCCGGTTTTTTGTATACGTAAAAATAAACGGAAAAATATTCATTTGTTGTTGATTTTTTTAATATTATATGTTAAGATGTTATGAAGTATATTACGGAGGGAAAATCAATGAAACAGAGTTTTATGAGAAAAATTGCATTACTTATGTGTACAGTAATGCTTTTCTGTGCCTTACCTTTAAATATAAACACTCTTGCCGCCACCACCTCTAAGACCGAAATCGTAGGAGCTACCGATAAGGGAAGCGAGGTTATCGAGGTTCTCAAGGAGGTTATCGACGTGGCAGGTAAAATCGTGGTCGCATTAAAGGACTATTTTGCCGAACAGGAAAATGCCGGTCAGGAGCAGACTCCTCCCGCAAACACTGATGACGGTAAAAGGGACTTGAGCGAGACAGGTATAGCAGGTTATCTTTACGATGCGAAAGAGAACTGCTTTTATACTGCTTCGGATCCCTGGCAGAGAATCGTAGGCTATAATGAGCTTTTTGACATTTTCTCAGGCATCGCCTTTATCGATTTCGATACTGTCCGCTTCAAATTTGACTATAAAAAGGAAAACTGGATGATTCAGATCTGGAAGGGACAGTACGGTCTTCTCTTCTACGGTGCTGAGATGGGCATTTACAAAAAGCCTGCCGACCGTAAGATAGCACATTACGATTCGGTAGACGACAGTGAGCGTCTTAAAATGTCAATGGACTTTTATGAGTATGAAAAGAAGCTTTTCAAAAAGGCTGAATGGAATAAAAAATTCTCCAGACCTTATGACTACTACTGGTGGTGCACAGGCTTCATTCCCGGAAACAGAAACGATGAGTTTGATAAGCTCCGTGTCGATGCCAGAATCACCGCTAAGGACTACGATATGCTTTCTGGCATTACACAGGCTATGAAAAAGCAGGGCGTTGATTACCGTGTAAAAGGTCTCGACATAATGTTTACCTATCATTAACGGCAGGGGAATGTCCCCGTAGCTAAGAGCGATAATAAAAACAAAAACAGATGCGTTAAGGTTGATTTCAGCTGAAACGCATCTGTTTCGTATTTTTAGAGAGAATTTATCTGTTCTTCTATTGATTTTTGATTTTATAACTGATATAATACTATACTGAATAAAATGTGGTATTATGTAAAAATCTCTCTATGGAGGTAAAGATATATTATGAAAAGAACAGAAATCGCTAAGCTTTACGAGAACGCTGCGGCCTATACCGAGGGCACCGTCAAGGTGTGCGGATGGATAAGAACCAACCGTGACTCCAAGGTTTTAGGCTTTATGGAAATCAATGACGGCTCCTGCTTCAAGGGTGTGCAGATCGTTTTCGAAAAGGAAAGAATCGATAATTTTGCCGAGGTTGCCAAATATAACGTAGGTGCCGCAGTAATCGTCGAGGGTAATCTTATTCTTACCCCCGAAGCAAAGCAGCCCTTCGAAATCAATGCAGTCAAGGTAGAGCTTGAGGGTGCCTCCGCTCCCGAATATCCCCTGCAGAAAAAGAGACATTCACTGGAATATCTCCGTACCATAGCTCATCTTCGTCCCCGCACGAATATTTATTCCGCCTCCTTCAGAGTGCGCTCCGTAGCCGCACAGGCTATTCACCGCTTTTTCGAGAGCGAGGGCTTCATCTATGCCCACACACCTCTCATCTCCTGCAGTGACTGCGAGGGTGCCGGAGAAATGTTCCGTGTGACCACTCTCGATATGGAAAATCCGCCCAAAACCGAGGACGGTGCCATCGATTACAGTCAGGACTTTTTCGGCAAGAGTGCATTTCTTACCGTTTCAGGCCAGCTTCAGGGTGAAATTATGGCTCAGGCCTTCGGCAAGATTTACACCTTCGGTCCTACCTTCAGAGCGGAAAAAAGCTACACTCAGCGTCACGCTGCCGAGTTCTGGATGATTGAGCCGGAAATCGCTTTTGCAGACCTCTGCGACGATATGGACTTAGCTGAAAGAATGATTAAGTTCGTTATCAATTACGTTATGGAAAACTGCAGGCAGGACATCGAGTTCCTTAATCAGTTCGTGGATAAGGGACTTATCGAAAGACTTACCGCAGTCGCTTCCTCCGACTTCGCCAGAGTTTCCTATACCGATGCCGTTAAAATGCTCGAGGAGCATAACGACGAATTCGAGTTCAAGGCATACTGGGGCTGCGACCTTCAGACAGAGCACGAGAGATATCTCACAGAGCAGATCTTCAAAAAGCCTGTATTCGTTACCGACTATCCCAAGGAAATCAAGGCCTTCTATATGAGACTGAATGACGACGGAAAGACCGTAGCAGCCTGTGACCTGCTGGTTATGGGTATCGGTGAAATCGTCGGCGGCAGCCAGAGAGAGGAAAGATACGATGTCCTCACAGACAGAATCAGAGAGCTCGGTCTAAAAGAGGAGGACTACTGGTGGTATCTTGACCTGCGTAAATACGGCGGTACCAAGCACGCAGGCTTCGGTCTCGGCTTTGAGAGACTCGTTATGTACCTTACCGGTATTTCAAACATCAGAGATGTGCTTCCCTTCCCCAGAACCACCGGCTCTGCAGATTTCTGATAAATCAAGCAAAATCTTTATAAAGGGTGATATTTTATGGCAGAACTCAGAACATATTCAAAGGAAGAATTACTCGATATGAAGGCTGCTCTTCAGGAGGAGTATGACAGCTTCAGGGCACAGGGACTCACACTCGATATGTCCCGTGGCAAGCCCGGCTCCGATCAGCTCGCCGTATCAAACGGGCTTCTGGATGCCATCACATCCAGAGACTGGGAGGACGACGCCAGCAATCATAGCCTTGAATACAGAAACTACGGTCTTCTTACAGGTATTATCGAATGTAAGGAAATATTCGCCAAGCTTCTCAAGGTGCCTACCGCTAATGTAATCGTATGCGGTAACTCCAGCCTTAATATGATGTTTGACTACATCACTCAGTGTATGCTTACGGGCTCGGGCGGAGCCCCCTGGAAGGATCAGGGCGAAATCAAATTCCTTTGCCCCTGTCCCGGCTATGACAGACACTTCGCTATCGCAGAATATTACGGTATAAAGCTCATTCCCGTGGCAATGACCGATTCGGGACCTGATATGGATGCAGTGGAGGAGCTTATAAAGGATGAGAAGGTAAAGGGTATGTTCTGCGTACCCAAATACTCAAATCCCACCGGTGTTACCTACACCGCTGAAACCGTGGACAGACTTGCCGCTATGAATCCTGCAGCCAAAGATTTCAGAATTATCTGGGATAATGCTTACATAATCCATGACCTTACGGATGAAACCGAAAAGCTCGACAATATCTTTGATGTGCTTAAAAAATACGGTCACGAGGATATGGTTATCGAGTTTACCTCGACCTCCAAGATATCCTTCCCCGGCTCAGGTGTAGCAGTTCTGGCAGCCTCTGACAGAAACATCGAAATGATTATCGGCCGTATGAGCATCCAGACCATCGGCTATGACAAGATTAATCAGTTCAGACACGTTAAATTCTATAAGGATGTCAAGGGCATCAAAAGCCATATGAAGCTCCATAAAAACATTCTTGCACCTAAGTTCAAGGCGGTTATCAACGAGTTTGAAAGTCAGCTCGGCAAATACGGTGTAGCCACATGGACCAAGCCGAAGGGCGGCTATTTCATCTCTCTCGATGTTATGGACGGCACCGCCAAAAGAGTATATCAGCTCTGTAAAGATGCAGGCGTGACTCTTACCAAGGTAGGCGCCACCTTCCCTTACGGATACGATCCCAATGACAGAAACATCCGTATCGCTCCCTCTTATCCTCCCGTCGATGAGCTGCTCACGGCTACCAGACTTCTGTGCATCTGCGTGAAGCTCGCCGCCTGCGAAAAGCTGCTGGAGGAAAACTGAAATAAATAGCGGTTATTTGCCGTTTTGAATTTTACTTTTACTATATCTATTGACTTTTCGGTTATTAGGTGGTAGTATTAGTATATACAATTATGAAAAAGTATATTATTAGGAGGAATTTCTATGAAAAATTATCTTAAAAGCCTTCTTTGTATGCTTATGATTGTTACTGTAGTATTCACTCTTTTCGTTCCCGCATTTGCATCCTTTGAAACTGCAGCAGCTATCGAATTAGACAAAGCATACAGCGACAGCATCACCTCAAACGACGGTGAAGATTACTACAAATTTACCACTACACAGTACGGCAGAGTCCGTATCTATGTTTCCACATCCATGAGACCTTTCACCGTGGGTATCTATAATGCCAAGGGTGAAGAAGTGAAGTCATGGGTTACTACCCGTTCTACCTCCGGTGACGTTGTAGTCAGCCATGCTATGGATGCCGGTACATATTATCTCAAGGTTACAGGTGAAGGCCTCTTAGGTGCTATCGGTGCATCCACAGGCTCTTATGATTTCAGACTCACCTTTACTCCTGAGGTTAAAGGTCAGTCAGAAACAGATGCTGATAAGAACAATAATCTTGCAGCAGCTAAGGACGTAAAGGCCGGTAACACCATGTTAGGTAAAATCCTCGACGAGGGTGAAGAGGACTTCTACAAATTCGTTCTCACTTCATCCGGTACAGTAACCGTTAAGCTCACCTCAAAGATGGAATACTACAGCATCTATCTTCTCAATGCAAACGGTGACTCTATCTGGTCAGATGACAATAACCAGTGGGATTCTTCCAAAAAGCAGAGAACAGATACATTCAAATATGAGCTTTCAGCCGGCACCTACTATATCAAGGTCAATGCTATCGGCTCAAAGGGCTCCATAATCAAGCTTCCCGTAAACTCTAAAGGTAACTATAGCTTTACTCTTACCTTCAAATCTGCAGGTCAGACCTCTGTAGAGCCTAACAACTCCATCGTTAATCCCAATAAGATTTCTCTTGATAAAAAGGTATCAGGTCACCTTTCTATGACAGACGGTGCTGACTATTTCGAAATCAATCTCAGCAAAAAAGGCACATTTATGATTGGTTTCGTATCTTACCTTCCTTCCTACAATATCCGTGTTCTTAATGCTGATAACAAGGAAGTATGGAGCAGCAAGAGCAACAAATTAGACGAAAAGGCTTCCAGCCGTAAGGACCTCCACGAGCTTAACCTTGCAGCAGGTAAATACTTTATCGTAGTTGACGGCGGTCAGGGTAAATATAACTTCGTATTCTCAAATGAGGTTACCGTAGGTAAGCCCAAAATCAAAAGCTATGAGAGAACCACCACCACTCTTACTCTCAAATGGTCCAAGGTTTCCGGTGCAAGCGGTTACGAAGTATACAAATATGACACAGAAAAGAAAGAGTACGTAAAGATCGGCTCCACCACCTCCAAAAGATCTCTCAAGGTTAAGAACCTTAAGAGCGGTGCTACCTATAAGTTTAAAATCAGAGCTTACAAAAAGCTTAACGGCGTAATCGTATACGGCGAGCTCGGTGCTGAAAGAGAAGCAGTTACCACTCCCGGTAAGGCAACCATCACCAAGGTTACCGCAGGCAGCAAAAAGGCTACCGTTACCTGGAAAACAGTAGCTAACGCTACCGGCTACCGTGTATTCTACACCACAGATAAAGACTTTGACTATGCAAGCAGCAAAATGGTTAAGGATGCAAAGGCAACCTCAAAGACCATCAAAAAGCTTAAGAAGGGTAAGAGATACTACTTCAAGGTCAGAGCTTACAGAACCTTCAAAAAGAAGAACATCTACGGTGCTCTCAGTAAGGTTAAGTCTGTAAAGGTTAAATAATTAAAGACTGAGCTTCAGGCATTTCACTCCGTGTGAAATGCCTGTTTTTTATCCGAAAGGCTATTGACTTATCCTTTCCTTTATGTTAAAATCTAAAGGATATTTGTTTACGGCTATGACCGGAAGGATTAGCACGGAGACACGCTCAGAGAAAAGGCGGCTGGTGAAAGCCTTTGGTGGTGATGTGTGAAGGTAGTCCGGTAGCTTCGGGAAGAAAGGCCGCGGCTGATTAGAACCCGACGTATTTCTGCGTTAAAGATTTCGAGTGCGGTGCTTTGGCACCGAATTCAGGTGGTACCACGGTATTTTTCTCCGTCCTGATTTTTCGGGACGGAGTTTTTTATTTAATAAAATATTACTTTAAATACAGGAGATGATTAAAATGGCAAAGGAACTTGCTAAGCAGTATGATCCCAAGGACGTTGAAGACAGAATCTATGCTTCTTGGCTCGAGGGTAAATACTTCCACGCAAAGGTAGATGAAACCAAAAAGCCTTATACTATCGTAATACCCCCACCAAACATCACAGGTCAGCTTCATATGGGACACGCCCTCGATAACACTCTTCAGGATATCCTTATCCGCTTCAGAAGAATGCAGGGCTTCGACACACTCTGGCTTCCCGGCACTGACCACGCTTCCATCGCTACCGAGGCTAAAATCGTAGAGGCTATGAAGGCCGAAGGCATTTCCAAAGAGGACCTCGGCAGAGAGGGCTTCCTCGAAAGAGCCTGGGACTGGAAAGCTCAGTACGGCGGCAGAATTATCGAGCAGCTTAAGAAAATGGGCTCCTCCTGCGACTGGGACAGAGAACGCTTTACTCTCGACGAGGGCTGCTCAAAGGCAGTTAAAGAGGTTTTCGTAAATCTTTATGAAAAGGGACTCATTTACCGCGGTGAAAGAATTATCAACTGGTGTACTCACTGTAAGACCTCCATTTCCGATGCAGAGGTTGAATATGAGGAGCAGGACGGTAACTTCTGGCACTTCCGTTATCCCTTTAAGGACGGCGACGGCTACATCGAGGTAGCAACCACACGTCCCGAAACCATCCCCGGTGATACTGCCGTAGCAGTGCATCCCGATGACGAAAGATATACCGACCTTATCGGTAAAACAGTAGTAATTCCCGTTATCGGCAGAGAAATTCCCATCGTAGCCGATACCTATGCTAAAATGGACAAGGGTACGGGCGCAGTTAAAATCACACCTGCCCACGATCCCAATGACTTTGAGGTAGGTCTCCGTTGTAATCTTCCCGTTCTCAATGTAATGACCGACGACGGATTTATGAACGAAAAGGCAGGCAAATATGAGGGAATGAACCTTATGGAATGCCGTAAGGCTATCATCGCTGACCTTGATGCGGCGGGTGCTTTAGTAAAAATTGAGCCCACCAAGCACGAGGTAGGCACCTGCTACCGCTGCCACACATCCGTAGAGCCCAGAGTGTCCAAGCAGTGGTTCGTTAAGATGGAGCCTCTTGCCAAGCCTGCTATCAAGGTAGTACGTGACGGAAAGGTCAAATTCATTCCCGAACGCTTTGATAAGATTTATTATAACTGGATGGAAAACATCCGTGACTGGTGTATTTCCCGTCAGCTTTGGTGGGGACACAGAATTCCCGCCTGGTACTGTGCTGACTGCGGCGAAATCACCGTTTCAAAGGGAACTCCCGAAAAGTGCTGCAAATGCGGCAGTACAAGCATCACTCAGGATCCCGACACTCTTGACACATGGTTCTCCTCGGCACTCTGGCCCTTCTCTACCTTGGGCTGGCCCGAAAAGACTCCCGAGCTTATGCACTATTATCCCACCAGCACTCTCGTTACAGGCTACGACATCATTTTCTTCTGGGTAGCCAGAATGATTTTCTCCGCCTGCGAGCAGATGGGTGAGGTTCCCTTCGACACAGTGTTCATTCACGGCATCGTCCGTGACGAGCTGGGCAGAAAGATGAGTAAATCTCTCGGTAACGGCATCGATCCGCTTCTCGTTATCGACAAGTACGGTGCTGATGCCCTGCGCTTCACTCTGGCCACAGGAAACAGTCCCGGAAACGATATGCGTTATTCCGATAAGAAGGTCGAGGCCTCCCGTAACTTTGCTAACAAGATTTGGAATGCCGCCCGCTTTATCCTTATGAACCTTACCGAGGATGAAAAGGCACCTCATATTCCTGCTGACCTTGCCCTCGAGGATAAGTGGATTCTTTCACAGTTTAACAGTCTGGCCAAAGAGGTTACTGATAATCTTGATAAATTCGAGCTCGGCATCGCCGTACAGAAGCTTTATGATTTCATCTGGGATTTATTCTGCGACTGGTACATCGAGCTTGCCAAGATAAGACTTCAGAAGGGCGGCGCAGAGGCAGAGACGGCACGTGCAGTTCTCGTTTATGTAATGAGCGAAACGCTGAAGCTTCTCCATCCCTTTATGCCCTTCATCACCGAGGAAATCTGGCAGACTCTTCCCCACGACGGCGAAACCGTTATGCTTTCCGCTTGGCCTACCTTCAGTGAAGCTTTAGTCTTCACCGAGGACGAGGAGAAAATGGGCATCATTATGGATGCCATCAGAGCAGTCCGTAACAGACGCGCTGAAATGAACGTACCTCCCTCGAGAAAGGCTCACGTTTACATCGCTACGGATAAGAAGGATATTTTCGAGACTGCAGTAGTCTTTATGCAGAGACTCGCTTCCGCATCTGATGTTACAGTAGGCGACAGCTTCGCCATCGACGGCAGCGTAAGCATAGTTACTGCCGACGCTAAGATTTACATTCCCATGGGTGACCTCGTTGACTTCGAGGCTGAAAGAAAGCGCCTTATGAAGGAAAAGGAAGCAGCCGAAAAGAAGCTCGCACAGATTAACGGCAAGCTTAATAACCCCGGCTTCCTCGCCAAGGCTCCTCAGAATGTTATCGACGGACAGAAGGCAGACGCTGAAAAGCTCACCGAAAAAATCAAGATGATCGACGAAAGTCTCGCATCCTTAGGCTAATTATCAAACCCGGACAGAGTATTCCTTTGTTCGGGTTGTAATCTTTTTTAATAACATTTTTATTTACATTTTAACTCACGGGTGCTATACTGAAATCAAAGGAGGAGATAAATATGAAAAAGTACATAAAAGAAATCATAATTTATGTTCTGCAGCTCTTTATGTTCTACATCTTTCCCTTTTTCGGCGGCCCCACGGACGGTATGGGCATAGTGTTCATTTTAATCTTCGCTACCTTTACACTTTCTTTGGTATTGGGTGCCTTTTCCGATAATAAGATAAAATATCTGTACCCTGCGGTGATTTCTGTCATTTTTATTCCCACGGTTATGCTTCATTATAACGGTAGTGCTATGGTGCACGCTCTGTGGTATTTAGTCATTTCAGCCCTTGGTATAGGCGCAGGCTCACTCATTAACTTAGCAGTAAAGAAAATAAAGAGGACATAAAATGAATTTACGCCTTGCTTCAGAAAAAGATTTACCTGAAATCAGCCGTCTTTTCTCTGCTATCACGAAAAAGCTCGACAGTGAAAATATCCGTATATGGGATGAGATTTATCCCGACTGTGCCTTTCCCGAGGATATAAAAAGAAAAAGCCTCTTCATTCTCGAGAAGGAGGATAAGCTTATTTCCGCCTTTGCTCTCTGTGAGCCTATGGAGGACGAGGGGAGTATAGTATGGGAAAATCCCGATGCCAAAGGGGCTTACCTTTTCCGCTTCGGTGTGTCACCCGACTGTCTTAATAAAGGCATAGGAGCTTATATGCTTAAGGAGGCGGAAAAAATCGCCAAGGAAAGCGGCGGGGAGTATCTTCGACTTTTGGTGGTGGATTATAACACACCTGCCATCTGCTTTTATGAAAAGAACGGCTACCGAAAGGCAGAGGGCATCTATATCAAAGATCAGGACGGACTTATTCTGAGGGAGTACGGCTACGAGAAAAGATTATAAGAGGTGAGAGTATGAAAAAAGACCGATTTGAATTATTCTCCAAAATCAGCCTGTGGATAACGACATATTATTTCATTTCGAATTTATTTGTTCTCCCTTTATGGTGGGGAACACCGATATTTAATATATTTCATGGAGTGTTTCTGATACCCTTTTATATCGACCTTTTCACATGGCATATTTTCGGCGTATTTTCTGTAGTAGCCTTTATAGTAAAAATAACTGTATGGGTGAAAAGGGGAGAGCTCTTTAAAAAGAACTCAATCAGAAATCTTATTTTACATATCTTTTACACCGTAGCTGCCTTCGGTGAAATATGGTGGATATTTGAAAACAGCTTCTGAGCAAAAAATCCATTGTGTGAGATTTACCTCATACAATGGATTTTCTTTTCTTATTTCATTTTCTTTCCGTATTTAATCTGATTGACTATGAATCCGCCAAGCAGAAGAAGGAGAATAACAGGCAGGAAGATTATTACCGTCAGAGCCAGACCGATAACCACACCGAGTCCCTTGTTGCTCTTTACGAAGCCTGCCTTCGGGCCCTCCTTCGGGGGAAGCTTATCGTAAAGATTAAGCACGGCTTTCGCATCGCAGATACCGGGGTTATAAAGAAGCGGCTCCACGAGACTCTGAACGGATGCAGCACCCTTGAGTATACTGCTTATCTTTATGCCGAAAAGTTTAAGAATACTGTCGATAACGGCGAGTACACCCATAGTGATTTTATATTCTGCCGTATCGGGTGAATAGGGTGAGTCACCGCCGTAAAGATTTCTGACGAGGGAAACGATGAAGTCAACTACCTTTTCATCCTTTATGTGTGCATAGTCGCTCTTTTTAAGTCCGCTTTCCTTTTTAACGAGCTTAGCGACAGTGCCGATTTTAAGCTTAGATAAAAGCTTAGCGAAGGGCTTTATTATCCAGCCGATTTTATAAATGAGTTTTTCCTTCACGCTGAAGGCAGTAGCCAGACGGGCAAGCTCGGGAATGTCCTTGCCTGCGGCATCGATAACTCTTCTTATCATACCGAAAAATTTATCCTCTAAATGGTCCTGAAGCCTTCTGCCTCCGATATCACATTTCACATCTACAGTGTCTACATCTATCTTGCCCTCGGCGGGAAGGAAGGTAACCTGACGGAAGTTAGCGGGGTAGCCTACTGCGGCAGCGGTGGTAATGTCGTAGAAAACCTTTCCGTTTTCCGTGACCTTGTAGGAAATGTCCTGCATATGGGTGTGTCCCGTAAACATATAGTGAACTCCCATTTCGGTGAGCTGATCTATTCTCAGGTCAGCATCCTTCATCAGATTTCCGCCGCCGATGATGGTGTAAAAGGGGGAGGGAGAGAGCATCGGATGGTGAGTCATGGGAATAATGAACTGGCCGTTTTTCTCTGCATCCTTTATCTGCTCTGTAATCCATTCGAAGCATTCCTCGGAAAAGCCTGCTCCGTTTTTGCGGTTACTGTCGTCGTTGAGAGCGAAAAGACGGTAGCCGTCGCATAGCTGCACCACATAGCTCATGCTTTCCCTGTGTACGGCTATAGCCTCCTCGGGACCGAATTCGTAATACATATCCCACAGCTCGTCTCTTTTCACTGCGGGAACGGTTTCTGCTTCGTCACCGTTATATCTTCTCGTTACGTCACCGTCGTGATAATCGTGGGTAGCGGTGATGACAAAGACTCTTTTTCCTCTTTCCTTTAATGAGCGTAAAAGCCCCGTAACGCCCTCGTGAGCCTCTCTCTCAGCCATAGTGGTCACGTCGCCCGAAACCAGAACTATCTCGCATTCGTCCTCGGCCAGCTGATTCATAAGGGATGTGAGTATTTCCTCACAGTTAAGAAGGTCATTTGGTGTTTTCGCATTTTCCTTTTCGAAGCCTTTGCCTGAAACACCTGTTTTCTTTGAGTAGTAGTGAATATCGGAGATGATATTCAGCTTTAAGGGTTTAATGTTTTCGTACATAATTTTCTACCTCGTTTTAGTTTCTTTTGATTATTATTTTATGGCTTTCCTTGTATCCGGAGGCAAGAGTCAGAGTAAGCTGACCTTTATTCTGTCTGCAGTCGGCTTCTTTTCCGTCTACGGTGCAGATGTAGTCGCAGACTTCATTCATTACGCAGAGCATAGTGAATTTTTCGTTTGTGCCGTAGTAGGTGAAGTCGATTTCAGCCTCGGTTTTATCTTCGTTAAAGCTTACCCTGTCCAGATAAGTGTCGAAGCCTGTGTTTACCTTGCCGGGGCAATAGTAGGCCTTGGCCCACATATTTATGGGAGTGGACAGACCGCCGAAGTTATGGAACCAGCCTCCGCAGCCGGTGACGGTGTTCACCATCTCGAAGGTGTAGTAGCTTTCGTCCACCTCTCTTTTCCAGATGTCGAGGGCAAGATGAGCTATGTCGCAGGCGAAGTCACTTTCACCGCAGTCGAGCATGCTCTTCCAGATAAACCACTGATGGGGGAACCAGATGTTGCCGTTCCAGTAGCCGTTGATTTTGTAGTAGCTCGCAGTCATATCCACGGCACTGATGCCGAAGGGTGTGTGCATTTCTTTATCATTGGTGAGGTGACCGATTATCTTTTTCTTCTGGTTTTCGTCGCAGACACCTGCTATGATGGGATAAATGCCGTCAAGACCTTTATTAAGGTTTTCGCCCTCGGGGGTGGTGTATTTTACTGTAGGCTCATAGCTTTCGTTATGCAGCACATAGCTGTAATATCCGCTTTCCTCGTCCCAAGAGTATTTATTAAGAGCCTCTGTCAGGTCGGCGCAGTCCTTTCTGTATTCCTCTATATCCTTTTCCTTGCCGAGCCTGTCAGCCATAATGGCCAGTATTTTTCCGAAGCGGATAACCTGTGAGGTGGAAATGACGGGTGCAGCCTTGTCACGCAGCTCGTCTGCCTTCATAGCCATCTGTGCCGGATAATCGTCCATACCGCTCGAGGAATAGAAATAGTCGTAGGTGGTGAGCAGTCCGCTTTTGAATTTGGCGGTCGTGGAGCCTCTTATCCTGCCTCTGAGGAAAAGATAATAAAGTCTCGCTCTGGAGTAATAGGAGAGGAACCTCTCCTTATCGTTTGTGCTTTGCAGCATCTCAAAAAGCTGATAAATCTGCACGGGGACAGGGGAGCCGTGATGCAGGAAGGCATAGTCCGGATTATCCTCCGTGCTGAGATAGGTGTCGATGATATATTCGGCAAAGGCAGGTGCGATTTCGTTCATTCCGAGACCTATGAAGCCCGAATCCCAGGTATAAAGGCAGTCCCAACGCTTACCGGGTGTGTGGTGAATGATGTACTCGCCGTGCTTATAAATGGGATAAACCGCATTTGTCATTACCGTAGCGGCCAGAATCTGATTGCTTAATTTGTATTTTTCGCCATCACTGTTAAGCTTTATGTCGATGGCGGTCTTTTTCATTTCGGTGTAGAGCTTTTCATATTCCTCTTCGGTTTTATACTCTGCTTCGCCCTTTGAGATTACCGCATACTGCACTGCCTTACCGTGAGGCTCCACGAAAATGGTGTGGCTGATGGCGTTATGGAAAAAGCCGTTATCACTGTGCTTTCTGTTAAATGCACCCGTGAAGCTTTCCGTTACATCGTCAAAGGTCTCGTCCGCATTGGAAAGTCTCGCCGTCATACAGTCCTCGAGAGCGCCTGTTTCTATCTCTCTGAAGCGGGTGTTGCCGTCGAAAACACGCAGACGGTATTCACCCTCTATTTTTTTGTATCTGAGAACGGACAGAAAGCCTCTGTCCAGCTTTTCGTTTCTGATTTCGGGCACGAAATCCACTCTTTCGAGAGTGACAGAGATTTTCTCCTTATCCTCTGCCTCGGTGACGGCGAAAAAGTCGAACTCTGCCGCTCCCGTACCCTCGGAAACGAGAGAAAGCACGAAGCTGCCTCGGCTGAGCCTTCCGAGAGGCACATAAATAATCTCCGGATTATCGCAGGGACGTAGTATGAGAGTCTTTTCTCCGTTCAGAGTGAAGGTAGCCGTGTTTTCACTGTTTATGTAATGAACGCCTACCTGCTTTCCCTGCTCATAAAAAATGTCGCTGGTTCTGTAGCGTATGGACAGACAGGCATTTTCGTAGTCGTTTTTCAGGTCAAGATTATATTTGACTCTGTCGTTCTTTTCGCCGCCGAAGGGCTTTATGACTCTGTGGGGCATATGCCATTTTTCCGCTCTGTCACCGAGTCCCTTTTCTGCCGTGAAGCGTTTGTCGAAAAACTCACCCTTTTTTCTGCCGTCGGCATTCTGTTCATCCCATGGGCGGCGGGTGTTATATTCATATTCACTGTAGTTTACGGCGTTTATAAAGTCGCATTTTTCGGGAAGACTTACCTCTGTGTAGGCATCCTGCGGATATTCGGCAGAGGAGAAATAGTTTACCACGCAGTTTTTAATAATTTCGGAATTGTTTACTATTTCGGTTCTGACCAGAATACTGTCATCGGTGATGCGGGTATAGGACACATCCGCATAAACCTTATCCTTCCACTCCAGATCGTGTCTGTAGGAGTAAAAGCTGTAGTCCTCATTTGAAAGCCAGGGATGGTAGGCGGAGGGAAGAGTTACATTGGGAACTCTGATGTCGAAAGCCGAAACGGCAGGGCAGGTACACAGGTCAAAGCGTATGCCGTCATACCTTTCGTGCTTTGCGATGTTTGAAATACCTGCGTATTTTTTACCGAAGGGGCCCCAGCCCCAGAAAACGCCGAATTTATCCTGCATATTTCTGTCTCCTTTAATTTTCATATATAGATTGATTATACTATATTATTCCTTTTTTAGTCAACAGAATATGACGGCAATTTTTTATATAAAGGACATAACTTTTACATACTGTTACTCTGATATTATATGAGTATTAAAATCTGTTAAATTTTTTTAATATTTACATTATTTATAATAAAACTTGGAAAAAAGACTTGAATTTTATTAACTGTGGTGATATAATCAAATCAAAGTAGGAAACTAAAATTATCTAATGGAGGTAAATACTTATGAAAAAATTAATATCCGTACTTTTAGCAGTTCTTATGCTTTTCAGTGTAATGTCCATCTCTGCTTCCGCAGCATACTTAAACGGTGACTCTATCGACGATTACATTGATGCAAATCTTGATGATGACCATTTCGTTGCTTTCTTTGACTGCGGTCCCTTTGCAACCAAAACCAGAATTAATCTCTACGATTCTCAGACAGGCAGATTTGAAACCATCGAGAACGGCCACACAGGTAGCTTCTATCTCGTTCCTATGAATGCTGATCATATGAGAGTCGGTTACGAGTTTACTCTTCCCAACTTACTTGACACTGATACAGAGGACTTCGACGGCTGGCGCAGCAATGCCTTTGATTATGTATTAGCCGGCGGTCAGACTGTAACAATCACACAGGAAATGCTCGACGATGACGGCATCATCCGCTTCACCACCGTCCGTTCCGCTTCAGCACCCACAGAGGATACTATGGCTACTGTAGTAAACATCCTTTGCAAAATCTTCGGTGCTATCTACGGCTTACTCTTCCTTAACGGTGACACAGAGCAGGGCGTTGCTTTCGTACAGGAGCTTCTCGGCGGTATTCTCGGCTAATTTTAAATCTACATACTGAAGTCGTTGTGCTAAGCACAGCGACTTTTTTTATCTTAACGGGCCGTGTCCTTTGTCAGTTCGGATAAATTCCGCTTGAAAAAAAGCACTTAATCTGTTATCATATAAAAAAGGAGGAATTTAACTATGAAAAAAATAATCTCACTCGTTATTTCGGTGCTTATGCTTTTCGGTATGTGTACTCCCGTTCTTGCCGCAGAGACAGAAGCTCCGTTTGCAAACAGTAGCTTTTACACCGTAGGGGACTACACTCTCCATTACAGAGTATTCGAGCCTGTCACATCGGCCAAAAAGCAGATTATGCTCATTCACGGCTTCTGCCTTTCCACCGTTTCGCTCGAGGGTGTGGCACAGGAGTATGCCGCCAAGGGCTACCGCACGGTGCTCGTCGATGCTCCTAATTTCGGTTATTCCTCGAGAGAGGCCAACGACACAGAGCTGCTTTCCCGAGAGGAGCTTATCGGCTCTCTTATGACCTCACTGGGCGGAAAATGGATAGTCGGCGGACATTCTATGGGCGGTGGCATCGCTCTTAATCTTGCCTGCGATTACCCCGAAACAGTGACAGGCCTCGTGCTTTTTGCACCGCAGACCTCTGCACAGACCGAGGAAACAGAGCAAAATCCCGTTCTTTCATCACTGATGCAGACCTTTTATAATGTGATACTTAAGATTTGCCTTAAGTTCCCGTTTTTAGTGCAGCTTTTCGTTTCTATGAGCTTCAGCGATGCGGAATATGCGAAAAATTACGACCTTACCCGTGTTACGGCACCTCTCTCTCTTCCCGGCACCGGTGCAGGCGTGTCTATAATGACCACTCACACCCGTGGCCCCGAGTTTGATAAGCTTAAAGCACTTGACATTCCCTGCGTGATTATCACCGCCGCCAACGATAAGGTGGCTATGGCAGATAATCTACAGGCTATCATCGATAACGCTCCTGCGGATACGGTGGTTTATGAGCTCGCCGAGGGCGGACATATGATGATGGAGTATGCTCCCGCAGACGTGGCTGCTAAGACTCTTCCCACCGTCGAAAAGGCAGGATAAGTTTTCGGGAAAAGAGGCAGACGAAAACGGCTGAAAAGCAAAATTTTTCTACGGTGTAACAGTAATCTTACCGATTAAGAAAATGTAAAACCATTGTATCGGCTGAAGTTTTCAGCTTTTACAATGGTTTTAATTATTATCTTGACTGCTTTAAAAAGCTTTTATGTATTAAAGGGAAGAGAGGAAGGAGATAACTGCATCGATAACTGTTTTGCAAAGCTCGAGGATAGTGAGAGCTATCTGTACGAGGCAGCAGGGCTCTTCTTCTGTGGCTGCATCCGTGGTTTCCTCTGTGGCTGCCTCGGTAGTGTCAGACTCTGAGGGAGCTTCTGTGGAGGGTTCGGTGGGAGCCTCTGTGGTGGGAGCAGCGGTAGTGGGAGGCAGTGTGGTGGGTGCCTGTGTAGTGGTAACAGTGGTGGACTCGGTGGTGCTTTCCGTAACCTGCTCCACGG
Organism: Oscillospiraceae bacterium; assembly: GCA_015066045.1. Classification (GTDB taxonomy): domain Bacteria; phylum Bacillota; class Clostridia; order Oscillospirales; family Acutalibacteraceae; genus UBA6857. The sequence goes on along the minus strand of SVPD01000018.1, from coordinate 30,099 downwards.
CGGGGGCGAGCTCTTTTATCTCAGCAGAAAGGGCACCTAAAACGAAGCCGCTTGTGAAAAGAATAGCCACGGTAACGACGATGATAATCGTCTTTCTGACAAGTAAATTATTTTTATCCATTTTTTACTCTCCTTGATATTCAAAAACTTAATTTACGATTTAATCCGTTTATCATTTTACCATACTTATTCCGTAAGGTCAATTGTTATTTTGACTTTTTTTACTTATTTGTAAACTTCTTTTTTGTAATATATTACTTTCCCGAAAAAAAGCCCCGTAAGTATATTGAAATTACTGCGCCGATATGTAATAATATAGATGTATTTTGCGGATAAAAGGATGATTAAGATGATAAAAATACTCGCAGTGGATATGGACGGCACCTGTCTCGGCTCCGACGGCAAGATGGCACCCGAAACCCTGCTGGCACTGAAAACTGCTGCTGACAGAGGGGTATTGGTGGTTCCCACCACGGGCAGAAATCTGAACTGCCTGCCGAAGGCACTTAAAAATCAGAGCTTTTACCGTTACATTATTTCCTCTAACGGCTCTCTGGTAGTGGATACTCAGGATGACAAGATACTCTTCGATGCCTGCATAGACAGTCTTACTGCCGCTGAAATACTGAAAAAAACGGGCAGGATGCTTATTTTTAAGGCAGCACATATTGACCGTGATTTTTATACTCAGGGCAGTATTCTGCAGTATATGGTGAAGCGCTTTTTCGATGATGAAACGGCAAACATAATTAGAGTTTCAAATCTCAGAAAATACATTTTGAAAAAAGGAAAGCCCATCGAGGAGTTCCAGTTCTTTTATAAAGAGGGCGAGGGCTATCGGAAAAAAATAAAGGAAATTCTCGCCTCTTATCCCGAAATAACCGTCGCACACTCTAAGGGCTATGCTGAAATCTATAATAAAAAAGGCTCCAAGGGCACTGCACTTTTAGCCCTCGGAGAAGCACTCGGTATCACCGCCGAAGAGATAGCCTGCATAGGTGACGAGGAAAATGACATCTCTATGTTTGATGTGGCAGGTCTTCCTCTGGCTATGGGTAATGCCATCGATGCGGTGAAGCAGCGAGCCAAGGCTATTCTTCCCACAAACGATGAAAAGGGTGTAGCCGCAGCCATATATGACTATATACTGAAATGAAGGGACTGAATTTTTCAGCCCCTTTTTCTTTTAATGCTTAAAGGGGGTGTCGCAGTAAGATGCAGAAGGCGTTTTCTTCGCCCCGAAGACGTATGATTATACTTCGAGAGGGCGAAAAAACGTCTAAAAAAGCAAATATTTATTATATGCCACACCATATTATTCCGTAAACAATTAAAACAGATGTGTTTTTTAAATCTGAAGAAACACATCTGTTTTTGTTTTGCTTTTTGGTCTGCACTTACTGCGGCAGCTCCTTCTGTTTGTCTTGGTTTATGCGGTCTGTACTTTTTTAAGCCGCCTTATTCGGCCTTTTCCATCCTCGCTCTCTGCTCGAGAACTGCGGCGTGGATATCCTCTTTGGTTTTACCCGTAAGCTTATAAAAGAAGAAGGGAACACCGGCCAGAAACATCATAATACCGTGAACTATGGTATAGAAGAAGAGCAGAGTGACCTTCGTTTCGAGGCTCTGAACAGGGTTCGGCACGAGGTCGGTGGGCTGGATGTAGCCTATAATGGAGTTCTCTCCGTAGAGAATGAGCGGGGCGAGAGAGCTGGCTATGGTACCGCTGATGAGGGTACCTATGCCTATAACGAAGGGGAAGGAGGCGTCGAAGCGCTTACCTGTTTTAAGCTCTATGGTTTCAAGTACATCAGCCTGGAACATTGAAGGAAGAAGGTTTGATGCACCGAACTGGAGACCGATGAGGAAAAGGAAAACGATAAAGACTATCTGCAGCACTCCGGTGCCTGTTTTAAAGTAGGTGTAGCCCACACCGAAGGCGATGCAGTTGGCACAGAGAGAGTAGATGCCGCTGGCTATGTAAAGCTGACGGGCATCAAATTTTTTGAGCAGGAAATTGATTACGAGCATACCTACTGCGGTGCCGATACCTACGGGAAGCACGAAAAGAATTTTTTTCGAAACGTCACCTAAAACTGCCGCAGCGATAAAGGTTTCCATGTATGTAGCCAGACCTCTGAAGGCCTTGAGAAATTCAGAGAGGATAATAGTCCATGCATATTTGTTTTTTACTATATCCTTGAAGCCTAAAAGGGGATTCTGCTTTTTTTCGGTGTAAACCATTCTTTCACGGACCAGCTTCATGCCTGCAAGCACGGTGATGATACCTACCACAGAGCAGAGAGCGGCGGAAATTATGTACTGTAAGCCCTCCACGCTTCTGATGCTGGTTCCCGTTACTGCTTCGATGAGCTCGGGGTTATCCTTGCTCCAGATGAGACCGATAACCAGCAGAATAACCACGGGAGCAGAGTTACCTACTGCAGAGGAAATACTTCTGAAGGAAAGCACCTGGTCACGCTCTTTAAGATTGGGAGTCATAACGTTTGCTATCATATTTATGGAGTTACCGAAGGTGCAGAAAACGCTCCATAAAACGGCTAAGGTGATAACATAGATGAAAAGAACCGATTCGGAGAGACCGGGAGGCGCCCAGAAGGAAAGAATCATAACTATGGACATCGGTATGATAACCAGAGTGGTGATGGGCTTGAATTTTCCGCCCTTACCCATTCTTCTTCCGTCGATGTACATAACGATAAAGAAATTCAGTATGAAGGGAATGACGCTTGTGAGCAGATTGAAAAGTGAGGTCTGCTCCTCGGGAAGGCGAAGCACGTTTACCAGATAAGCGTTTCTGTTTCCGCCTACCATACCCGTCATGGTCGTATAGAAAAATACGCCGACGAGATAAAGGGCAAACTCAGCCTTTCCCACATGCTTTCCGGACTCCTCGTTATAAACGGGAGCACCTGTTAAACTGTTTGACATAAAGCTTTCTCCTTTTTTACATTTTAAAAATATTACCATACTATAATACTTTATTTGTTCCTTTTATACAAGGTAAAATGCACAAAAAGATGTAAATTTTTTAATAATAGAAATAAAAAATGAACAAAGTACGCTAAAACGGTTACTTTCAGCATAAAAATGTGATATTATAAAGCACGGGAAGGTGATATTATGTCAAAGTATCCTATCAGTAAGGACTATGGAATATTCCGTTTTTTCAGACCTCCCGTCTTTGCTCCTGTTTTTCCTGTGGCGGCTAAATTTCTGTCTGCCCCGTCGTTTCTTTTTAAGGATGATGAGCTCGATGTAACGGAAAAAAAGGTTAAAAGCTATGACGGATATGAGCTGACGGTTTATCTTATCTCGCCCAAGGGCATAAAGGAGCCTTGTCCCTGTCTCGTGAATTATCACGGTGGCGGCTTCGTCTTTGAGGGAGCATTTCATCATTACCGTCTGGCTATGCTTTATGCGAAAAGAGCGGGGTGCAGAGTTATTTACGTTAAATACCGTCTCGGTCCCCGATATGAATTTCCCGTGCCTATGGAGGACTGCTATGCCGTTCTTCGCTGGGCTTATGAAAATGCGGAGGCTCTCGGCATCGACAGAGATAATCTGGCCGTAGGCGGTGACAGTGCGGGCGGCACTCTCTCGGCGGCAGTCTGCCTTATGAACCGTGACAGAGGCGGAGAAATACCCGTCCGCTTTCAGCTTCTCGTTTATCCCTTTCTTGATATGCGGAATAACAGTGCTTCGGCACGTAAATATACGGACACACCTATGTGGAATTCCGTTCTTTCAGCCAAGATAAAGCCGATGCTTATGCCTGACGGTGAGGTTAATCTTTCCTACATTTCACCCGTGGAAAGCGAAAGCCTTTCCGATTTACCTCCCGCATACATCGAAACTGCAGAGTTTGACTGCCTGCATGATGACGGCATTTTATATGCCGACCTTCTGAAAAAAGAGGGGACAGAGGTGGAGCTTTTTCAGACGAAGGGTACTATGCACGGCTACGACATAGCTCTTAAAGCTCCCATAACAGTAAGAGCCGTGAAAAAGAGAACGGATTATATGAAAAAAAGCTTTGCCCTGAGGACAGAAAATAAATAAAGGCAGGAAAAATATGTTTTTTATTCTTATAGTAATTTATGTGGTTTTTATCTCCCTCGGTCTTCCCGACTCGCTTTTCGGTGTGGCGTGGCCGGTGGTACACAGTGAGTTCGGTATAAGCGAAAGCTTCGCATCTGTTTACAGTATCATTATCGGTGTCTGCACGGGCGGTGTCAGCTTCGTTTCGGGTAAGCTTATCAGAAAATTCGGCACGAGCAGGGTTACTCTGGTATCTGTGCTTATCACGGCGCTCGGACTGGTAGCCATCAGCTTTTCTCCGAACATAGCCGTAATGATGATAAGCTCTGTTATTATGGGCTACGGTGCGGGTGCCATCGACACGGGACTCAATAATTTCGTCTCCCTTCATTATAAAGCGCAGCATATGAACTGGCTTCACTGCTTCTGGGGCGTGGGTGTTACGGTAAGCCCCCTAATAATGTCGCTCTTTTTAGGCGACGGAGGATCTGAGTGGAGAAAGGGCTACAGAGTGGTGGCACTGCTGCAGCTTCTTATTGCTGTTCTTGTTTTATTCTCTCTGAAAAAATGGAAGGGCATAGAAAGGGCAGAAAAAGAAGAGACCGTCGATGAGTCTGATTCGGCAGGTATAGCAGATATTATTAAAATCAAGGGTGTGCTGACGGGTATTCTTTCCCTCGGTGCCTACTGCAGTATGGAGTTTCTGCTCGGCACATGGGGTGCCAGCTATGCGGTAAATGTTTTTGCCGTCTCACCCGATGTGGCGGCCAAATGGGTGTCTCTCTATTATGGCGGCATTATGGTCGGCAGAGTGATTTCGGGCTTCCTTTCCATAAAGCTCAGCGACAAAGGCCTCATCAGAGGCGGTGTAGTGGTGGCACTTATCGGCATTATTATCTTCGCACTTCCTCTCGGCACTGCTTCGCTTTTCGGCTTTTTCCTTATCGGTATGGGCTTCGGCCCCGTTTTCCCGAGCGTTCTGCACAGTGTGCCCGAGCGCTTCGGTGCGAAATATTCGGCTGATATCACGGGCTATCATATGGGCGGTGCCTATGCCATAGGCTTCGGTATTCAGCTCATTTACGGCTTTGCCGCTACGAATATAACCTTCGGCATTACACCCTTCGTGCTTATCGGACTGTGTACTGCACTGGTTATTTTTAACGAAATCACCGTAAAAAAGACAAATACATAATATTTGCTCAGGGTACTTGAAAAAATTTCTTTTTTAGGGTATAATACCAAATGCTGAAAGGCTTATTATTTTCCGAAAGGAGTTTTATAGATGAAAAAGATTATCTGTAAGGTCGAATACGATACCGAAAATGCAGAGCTTGTTGCGAAGTTCACCAGCGGCGAATTCGGTAGCGCAGACGGCTACGAAGAGAGTCTTTACGTTACTGCTGCAGGCAAGTATTTCCTTTATGTCAACGGCGGCGCAGAATCCATCCATCCCGCTGAAAACATCACCAGAATGTCTGCTGACAAGGCAAAAAAGTGGCGTGAAGAAAAGAACGTTTAATAAAAATGCCTTCCCGTCGGGGAAGGCATTTTTTTGATCTTTTTAAATAATTTCGGCTGTCCAGCTATATACGAAGCTTTCTCCTGCGGGGATAGCATTGATGGCATCCTTCTGCGAGAAATCCTCCTTCTTTTCCGTGGAGTCATTGACACCGCACCAGGGCTCAATGCAAACATAGGGAGCACCGGGCTTTGCCCAGATACCGAGCCAGGGAGAATTATTCAGGTGGAAGATAACCTTGCGTGAGTGGTTATCGCTTTCGAGAGTGAGTGTGTCGGATTTGACACCGCTGAAAATGAGAGCATCCTCATTGAAAATGTCCTCGGTTACGGTGATAACTCTTTCGTCATTCAGTACGGGAATCATTTCGGGAAGTCTCAGTGAATTTACGAGATCGATTCTCACTGTGTCGAGAGTCTCATTTTCACTGAATACGAGACGGTCACCGATGCTGCAGTTAAAGGCAGGATGGGCACCCAGAGAGGCGTACATAACACCGCTGGTTTCATTTATGATTTCGTGAGTTACCTTAAGAGCATTTCTGTCGAGAGTGAAGGTGACCTTTACGGTGAAATCATAGGGGTACATAGCGAGGGTTTCCTCGGTCTGAGAGAGCGTGAAAAACATAGAGCTTCCGTCAGCACCGCCGAATTTCCAGAGCATTCTGCGTGCAAAGCCGTGCTTGGGCATGGTGTACTTCTTACCGTCGAGATAATAGCAGTCTTCGATAAGTCTGCCCACGATGGGGAAGAGAATGGGGGACCGGCCTGTCCAGTATTTTTCGTCGCCCTGCCAGAGATATTCCTCTCCGTTTATTTTATTGATGATGCTTGTAAGCTCGCTGCCGAGCTCATTTACTCCTATTTTAAGATAATCGTTTTCTATATAACGGATCATATTCTTCACCCTGTCCTTACGGTCTGAGTCCCATGCCGCCCTCGAGAGTGAGGGTTTCGCCGTTGAGATATTTGAAGTCGGGGTTTGCCAGCTGAACGCATACACGGCCTATTTCCAGTTCACTGTCGCCGAAATGGCCTGCGGGAGGCATCTTTACGTTTGCCTTGAAGGCTTCGGGATATGCTTTTTCGAAATTTTCGAGCTGAGCGGTCCATGCGAGGGGACAGATTACGTTTACATTAATGCCGTCGGCTGCCCATTCTGTGGCAGCAACACGGCTGAGACCTCTGATGCCCTCCTTGGCGGCGGCATAGGAGCACTGTCCGTAGTTACCGAAAAGACCTGCACCTGAGGCGAAGTTGATAACGCTACCCTGTGTTTCCTTGAGGTAGGGATAACAGGCCTTCATATAGTAGAAGGTGGCATAAAGACCTGAGAACATAGCTAAATTGAACTGCTCTGTGGTGTGGTCCTCTAATTTCACGCCTGAGGCGGAGGCCTGAGCATTATTGATGAGAACATCTATTCTGCCGAAGGTGTCTATAGCGGCCTTGATTACGCTGCCAACGACTGCTTCATTGTCTGCACCGTCATTTACGTCAGCCTGAACGGTGAGCACCTTAATGCCGTAGAGTCTTTCCAGCTCTTCTTTGGCATCCTCTAATTTCTGCACATTACGTCCTGTGATTACGAGGTTTGCGCCTTCCTTTGCATATGCGGTGGCGATACCGTAGCCGATGGAGCCGCATCTGCCGTCGCTTAAGACTGCTCTGCCTGCACCTGTGATAATCGCTGTTTTACCTGTTAAAAAGCCCATAGTGAATTTCTCCTTTTATGTTTTTTTATATAATATCATTTTTTCTTTTTTTTGTAAAGAAATATAAGGTTATTTTTTTATTCTGATAATTCCGAAGCCTGTACCCGGGTTACCGCCCGATAGGATATAGTTCTTGCACTGTCTCTGAAGAGAGGTGGTTTCAGGGTAGTGACGGGGATCACTTTCCTTTTTACCAAAAACTCTTTCCACTGTCTGAGCGGAATTATCCGTTGAGCCGAGAATTTCGAACATTTCTGCGAAGCGGATAATGTTTGAGTCCTCACTCATAAAATCTCTGTTCCTTTCGCATAAAAGCCAGGAATCACAGATGAAAGCCTTATAGGAAATATCCCTGAAAAATTCCTCTGCCATAGCGAAGGATTTTTCACATTCCTCTTTTAAAAGCTTTTCGCCCTGAGGAATGTGAACATTGAGCACCCTTTCTCCGAGCTTTATCCCTGCACTTTTTCTCTTTTCTTTACTGACACAGGGCGGAAGATAAAAGGAAAAGGGCTGAAACTGGAGTCTGCCCAGCCTGAAGATTTTACAGTTCAGGTGATTCTGTATCCACATCAGATTATCTATTCCCGTAATGCCTCTTTCCTGTCTGAAATTTTCACTCCATACCGTTATGTCCTTCATCGTATCGTAAAATATTTCATCGCTGATGCCTTTTTCACGGTAAATCTTATGCGTTTCTCTTGCTTTAATAAGTACGGCTGAGAGAAGATAAGTGTAGGCTCTGTCACCTTTTAAAAGCCTTTCAGTAAACAGGAGCTTACCGCAGGTGGCGGCAGTTAGCTTTTTTGCGGAAAGTCTGTCGATGTGTCTGCTTTCCTTTTTATAAAGGCCGGTTATTTCTCTCAGGCACTCCTGAGGCAGATCTATTCTGCGTGAAAATTCTCCGAGCCAGAGAAGATTTTTCGTTTTCGGTTCTTTGTTTTTCATTCTTTTATCCTCTGTTTTTGATATAAAAAGTTTATATCAAAAATACACCTCTGTCAATATTATTTGTCTTACTTGGAAAAATGCACAAAAGCAAAGGTGCCGATTTGTCTATTACATAGAAAAGAAACTTCTTTCTTGTTTTGTTAAAATTTGCATTATACAATTAAAGCAACTCTTATAAATGAGGAGAGAAAGCATATGAAGATTTTACTTATCGGTGCAGGTGCCATAGGCGGCACTGTGGCAGTCCTTTTAAAAAATGCAGGCTATGACATACGGCTTATGTGTCACGGTGCTTCTCCGAAGGAGCTTATCGAGGCTGAGGGCTTTTTCCTTCACGGCGCCAAGGGTGATTTCCGTGAGGATTTCACCTGCTACGGCAGCTACGGTGAGCTGGGAGACGAACGCTTCGGACTGGTTATTATTGCCACCAAATATGCCGCTATGGCTGAGTGTGCCAGGTCAGCTCTTCCCTATGTGGCAGAGGGCGGACTTGTGGTCGGTATGCAAAACGGTATTCTTACCGAGGAGCTGGCTGAGGTGGTCGGCAGAGATAAGGCGGTAGGATGTATGATAGGCTTCGGTGCCACCAGAAACGCTGCTAACGATGTGACTATGACCTCCAAGGGAGAATTTTATGTGGGTATGCTCGACGGCAGACGTCCGAAGCTGCTGGATGAGTTAGCCGGAATGCTTAAAGCGGTTCTTCCCACAGAGGTTACTATGGACATAAAGGGCAGACAGTATTCTAAGCTCATCATTAATTCCTGCATAAATGCAGTGGCGGGCATAACGGGTAAAGCTCTCGGTGAAATACTTAAGGATGTGAGAGCGAGAGACCTTTTCCTCAGCATCGCCAGAGAGGGTATGGCAGTGGCAAAGGCTATGGGTATAAAGGTGCCTAAATACGGTATGCTTCTGGAATACAGACTTCTTTCGCTGAGTAACGGCAGAGTGTATAATTCTCTCTGTAAGCTTGTGGTCCGTGCCGTAGGACTACTTTATTCCGATGTAAAGCCCTCTACTCTCCAGTCGCTGGAAAAGGGCGAAAAAACCGAGATAGACATTCTTAACGGTTATTTCGTGCGTATGGGTGCCGAATACTCCGTGCCAGTTCCCGTAAACACGGCACTTGTGAAAATGATACACGAAATAGAAGAGGGTAAAAGAAAATCTCATTCGGATAATCTGTCTGAATTCTGCTGAATAAAGCTTTAAGGGACTGCAAAAACGTTCGAAAAAGCAAATATCTGTTAATGCAACATCGCATTATTCGTATAACATAAAAACAGATGTGTTTTAAAAGGTCTGATAAACACATCTGTTTTTGTTTTGCTTTTTGGTCTGCGCTTACTGCGACAATACCTGATTTTATGCTTTTTTCTCTATATCGAACCAGAATTCCACACCGTTTTCTCTGTTCATAACCCCGTATCTCTGACCGTGGAGGTCCTGTAGCTTTGCCACTATGGAAAGACCTAAACCGAAGCGTCCCTCTGCACGTGAGTGGGATTTGTCTGCACGGTAAAAGCTCTGCCAGATGTTCTCTATGTCTGAGCCGGGTATCTGCCTGCCCGTATTGAAAACGCTTATTCTGCAGCAGGAGCCCATATCCTTGGAGGTAATGACGATTTTCTTTTCGTAGTCGAGATGGCTGAGAGCGTTTGACAGATAGTTATTGAAAACGTTTGACAGCAGCTCCGTGTCGCCGTAGCCGTAAAGCCTTTCGTCTATGTCCACTGTAATGTCGGCATCGGCTTCCTTTATGCGGTGACTTCTGAGGTCCACACATTCACGGATAAAGGAGGCGATATTAAAGGTAATCTTGTTTACTCTGTAATTTTCGTTTCCGTACTGCAGATACTCCATCAGTCTGCAGACAAGATTGTTCATTTTATCCGATTCCTCTATGATTATGTCGCAGAATTCCTCTGTGGAGTCGCAGCCTATGCCGAACTTCATTCCCTCGGCGTAGCCCTGAATTATGGAAATGGGTGTTTTCAGCTCGTGGGAGACGTTGGCCATAAAGGAGCGCATGGTTTTTTCCATTCGTCTTTTCATCTCTATGTCCATCTCGAGTCTTCTGTTTTCATTTTGCAGCTCACCCAAAGCGCTGCTGAGAGATGCGGAAAGACTGTTTATGTTTGAGCCGAGCTCGTGTATTTCCTTGATTTTAAAGGGAGGGCAGGTTTCGCCGAAATCCATATTTATGATGCTTTTTGTTTTATCATTGATAATAAGAAGGGGATTGATAACCGAAGAAGCGTAAATCACTGTTATGGAAATAATGATAAGGCTAAGGATGATGGTGGTTACGAAAAACGCCCAGCTGGCTGTCAGTGCATTGGCTCTTACCGCATCGAGGGAGCGGTAAATCTCTATGCCGTTATTCTGCCCGAAGAAAACGCCGTAAACCATATATTCTGCCGAAGTATAGTACTCCTGTCTTAATTCGAGGTAGCTTCCGTCGGGCATATCCGTATGCGATTTGATTTTCATAATACGGGGCTTCATAGCCTCCTCGTGCTCTTCACCGTCGGGCTCGTAAACGATGTCGTTACTGTCAGTGGTGTAAAAGAGAGTTTCACGGGGAGAATATATCTCTATGTAAATGTCCTTATTTACTTCGATGTCTGACAGTATGCTTTTGTAGTCATCCTCTTTGAAATCTATTTCCATGATCTGCTTTGAGCTTGAAATCATGCTTTTCCGTGTAGCGTAAATATAAATGTCGTCCATAAATGCGAACTGCACCACACTGGAAAAGTACAGAGAAAAGCAGAAAACGAGAATAACCACAAAGGAGGTACGCCGTTTAAGAGGCGGTCTTTTTCTTTTTACTCTCATTTTCAGATTTCCTCTATTTTATAGCCTATACCGTAAACGGTTTTCAGATGCATTGCGCCCCAGTCACCGAGCTTGGTTCTGAGTCTGGCCACATGGGAGTCCACGGTGCGGATGTCGCCCGTAAAATCGTAGCCCCATACGGTGTCGAGGAGCTGCTCTCTGGAAAAGACTCTGCCGGGAGCCTCGAGGAATTTTTTGAGAATATTATATTCCTTGAGAGTGAGATCGATTTCCTTGCCGTTCAGACGTACCTCATGGGCTTCGTCGTTGAAAATAAGGTCGTTGTAGTTCTTTTCGTTGTTTGAAACAGGCTTCGAGCCGCTTCTTCTTAAAAGTGCCTCCACTCTTTTTACGAGCACGGAGGGGCTGAAGGGCTTGGTAACATAGTCGTCTGCTCCCGATTCGTAGCCCATAAGCTCGTCAAACTCCTCGCTTCGGGCAGTCAGTATGATAACGGGAAGGTTAGAGCTTTCCCTGATTTTTTTGGTAACCTCCCAACCGTTCAGACCGGGCATCATTATGTCGAGAATGATGAGGCTGAGACTGTCTCTGTGCTTTTCGAAAAGGGCATAGGCCTCGTCTCCGTCCTCTGCTTCGATTACGTTATAGCCTGCCTGTCTGAGAAAATCAGATACCAGCTTTCTTATTCTTAATTCGTCATCAGCGATAATTATGTTTTCCATAAAGGCGTTCTCCTTTCACAGTTTATTAATATTCTAACATAAAACTTTTCCTTTTACAATGCAGAAAATATCACGATTTGTTGAATTTTTTTTAACAAACGGAGGTGTTTTAAGTTTTAGTCGTTATTTTATTGACACTTGGCTGCAAATAGTATAAAATTATAATGTTAAATTTTGTTATAAAACAAGAAAGGTAAAGACATTCATTTGTCTGAGGAAGGAAATATGATTTACATTAATAAAGACAATGTATTCCATCTGCAGAGCGAAAAAACCAGCTATATTTTCAGAGCTCTTCCCACGGGGCAGCTCGAGGGCATGTACTACGGAAGAAAGGTAAGAAACAGTGACGATTTCACCTATCTTTATGACAAGCACGCCTCGGGCTACAGTAACTCCACTCCCTACACCCAGAAGGATACCTCTCTTTCTCTGGATCACATTGCACTCGAATATTCCGCTTACGGTAAGGGCGACTACCGCATCCCCGCTATGCAGCTTATGCCCGAGGACGGTATTTTTACCACGGATTTCAGATATAAATCCCACGCCGTAACCAAGGTAAAGCCCGAGCTTCACGGTCTTCCCTCCAGCTACGGTGACAGTGACACCCTCACCGTCATTTTAGAGGACAGTGCATTAAAGGCTGAGCTTCATCTTTTCTACACCGTTTTCAGCGAATGTAATGTAATTACCAGAAGCGCACGTCTCATAAACAAGGGCGACAGCACCATAAAAATCCACTCTCTTATGAGTATGCAGCTTGACCTGCAGAGAGGGGACTATGTGATGCTTTCCTTCGACGGCGCATGGGCCAGAGAAAGATATAAGAACGAAAGACCTCTCGTTCCCGGTGTGTGTGAAATCGGCTCCATCGCCGGCTATTCCTCAAACCGTCATAATCCCTTCTTTGCCATCAGAGAAAAGGATGCCACCGAATACACCGGTAACTGCTACGGCTTTAATCTGGTTTATTCGGGCAACCACACTGCCAGAGCAGAGGTGTCCACTCACGGTCTTGTCAGAATACAGAACGGTATCAATCCCTTTGAGTTCGAATGGCATCTCGGTGCAGGTGAGTCCTTTGACACTCCCGAAGCAGTTATGACCTTCAGCCACGAGGGACTTAACGGTATGAGCCATAATATGCACGATTTCGTAAATGAGCACATCGTCAGAGGCTACTGGAAAAACAGAGAGCGCCCCGTTCTCGTTAATAACTGGGAATGCACCACCTTCAGCTTCACCGAAAAGAAAATTCTCGAAATTGCCAAGGCTACAAAGAATATCGGTGCGGAAATGTTCGTTCTCGATGACGGCTGGTTCGGTAAAAGAAACAACGATAAGGCAGGTCTTGGTGACTGGTATGTAAATATGAAAAAGCTTCCCAGCGGTATCGGCGGTCTTGCCAAAAAGGTAAACGATATGGGACTGAAGTTCGGTCTCTGGGTAGAGCCCGAAATGGTCAATCCGGATTCGGACCTTTACCGTGAGCATCCCGACTGGGCTATGACTACCGATAAGTATGAGCCCTCACAGGGCAGAAATCAGCTTACTCTCGACCTTACCAGAAGAGAGGTGCGTGAGTATATCATCAATACTATGACCGATGTTTTCCGTTACGGTAATATCGAATACATCAAATGGGATAATAACCGTCACTTCTCTGATGTCTTCTCCCGTCAGAAGGGCGCCAAGAGCGGCGAATATTTCCACAGATTCATTTTAGGCCTTTACGAAATCTGGGACACTCTTATCGGCCGCTTCCCCGAAATACTCTTTGAGGCCTGCTCCAGCGGCGGTAACCGCTTCGATCTGGGTACCTTCTGCTATATGCCTCAGTGCTGGACCAGTGATAACACTGACGTGCTCGACCGTCTTTACATCCAGAGCGGTACCTCCTACGGCTATCCTCAGTCCGTTACCACCATGCACGTGGCTGCATCCATGAGCTTTGCGAACTTCAGAGCTCAGAGCATCGACCATCGCTTCAATGTTTCTGCCTTCGGTGTTCTCGGCTACGAGCTGGATGTTACAATGCTTTCCGACCTTGACAGAGCCAGAGTCAAAAAGCAGATCGAATTTTATAAAAAGCACAGAAAGCTTTTACAGTTCGGTGACTACTCACGCACAGGTGACATCACCGTAGATGACAAGGTTATGTGGCAGATTACGGCTAAGGATAAAAGTGAGGCTATGCTCGGCTATTTCGTAGACAGAGTAAGACCTAACTGGGGTAATGACGTAATTAAATTCCACGACCTCAATGAGGAATTCACCTACGATATGAATGTACGTACACAGATTCTCGAGTTTAAAAACTTCGGTGAAATGATCAATGTTCCTCTGCCTAAGAAAATGGATCTCGAGGACGGCAAAATGTTTGACTTCCTGTGTAAAACAGTAAAGCTTCGCAACGAAAAGGAGGATTATACCATCGGCGGCGATGCACTTATGAATTCCGGCTTCAAGCCCAAGCAGCCCTTCAATTACAGCGGCTTTAACTTCTCTAACTCCAGAATGCTTTTCGATAACGATTCCAGAATGTATTATCTGAAGAAAACCGATAAATAAAGGACGGAGAAACCAATGTCAATAAAAAATGAAATTAAGGCTCTTGCGAATCATTTCGGCATAGAGGGCGAGCTTATTGATTTCAGCGTTTACACTGACGGACACATAAATTCCACCTACCGTGTCACCTTCGAAAGCGGCGACAGGATAGATAAGTACATCGTTCAGGGGATAAACACCCATGTGTTCAAAAATCCCGATCAGCTTATGGAAAATGTGGTCAATGTAACGAAGTATCTTAAGGAAAAGATCGACGAATCGGGCAAGGACAGCTCCAGACAGTGCCTCGAGTTTTTACAGGCTGAAACAGGTAAATATTATTTTTGCCGTGATGACAAATGCTGGAGGATTTACCGCTTTATCGATAAATCCTACACTATAAACTACATCAAAAACCGCAGCTTTTTCGAAAGTGCGGGCAAGGCTTTCGGACGCTTCCAGAGAAATCTCAGCGGCTATCCTATGGAGTCCCTGCACGAAACCATAAAGGATTTCCATAACACACCTAAAAGAGTGGAGGCTCTCGAGGTCTCTGTCGCTGCCGATGTAAAGGGCAGAGCGAAGGATGTAGAGCAGGAGATTAAGTTTGCTCTCGACAGAAAAAAGGATGCAGAGGTGCTCATTAATCTTTATGAGGAAGGTCTCATCCCCCTCAGAGTTACCCATAACGATACCAAGCTCAATAATGTTCTTTTCGACGAGGAAACGAACAAGGCTATCTGTGTTATCGACCTTGACACTATTATGCCCGGCTTTTCTCTCTACGATTTCGGTGATGCCATCCGCTTCGGCGGAAACACCACCAAGGAGGACGATGCCGACCTTGATAACGTGAACATTTCCATCGAGCTTTTCAAAAGCTATACCAGAGGCTTCTTAAGCACCTGCGCCAAGGCTCTGACCAAGGCGGAGGTAGACCATCTCGCATTCTCTGCCAAGCTTATGACCTACGAATGCGGAGTCCGTTTCCTTACGGATTATCTCGACGGTGATGTTTATTTCAGAACGGAATACCCCGAGCATAACCTCGTAAGAGCCAGAAATCAGTTCAAGCTCGTGGAGGAAATCGAGAACAACCTCGATAAAATGAACAGTATAGTTGAGAAGATTTATCTCGAAGCTATTAAATAATCATTTGCGGAGTCGCTTAGTGCGGCTCCGTTCTTTTAACAAATATGGAAATATTCAATAAAATTTTCCGAAAACTATTTATTTTTATGTGAATATATGCTATAATGTTAACAGAAAAGGAGATGCTACTCTTTTTCAACCACAGAAAGGAGCTGACGATATGAAAATTACAGTTATCGGCAGAAAATGCACACCCAGAGATTCATTCAGAGAAAGAGCCGAAAAAAGACTCAAAAAGGTTGAAAAGTTTTTCGGTGCCGAAGCAGAGGCAAAGATAACTGCGACTGTCGAAAAAAACGAACAGATAGTCGAGGTTACCATTTACCATGACGGTATGATTTTCCGTTCACAGGAAAGAGCGGTAAATATGAATGATGCTCTCGACAGATGTGCTGACTCTATCGTACGTCAAATCCGCAAAAATAAAACCAAGGTCGAAAAAAGACTTCGCAGCGGAGCCTTTGATGCCTATGAAGCCATTGACGTCTTTGAGCCCGAGGATGACTACTCTGTTATCCGTTCCAAGGAAATCACCCTTAAGCCTCAGAGCGTGGAGGAAGCGATTTTACAGATGAATCTTCTCGACCATCAGTTCTATGTGTTCCTTGACAGCACCACTGAGAAAATCTGTGTCGTTTATGCCCGAAAAGACGGAGGATACGGCTTAATTATTCCCGATGTTGATTGATTTATCTGAAAAGATGTGATATAATCACCCTGCTGACCTGTGTCGGCAGGGTGATTTTTAGCGTATATACCTTATAGAAAGTAGGTTATTTATGAAAATAAATTTTGTTATTCCCTGTCTTCTCGGTCTCGAAAAGCTTATCGCTGACGAGATGAAGAACTTAGGGGCTGAAAACGTAGTCTCCGAAAACGGCAGAGTGCTTTTTTCCGGTGACGAATATCTTTTGGCCAGAGCAAACATCTGCTCACGCTATGCCGAAAGAATACAGATTCTGGTCGGTAGCTTTCAGGCTAAAAGCTTTGAGGAGCTTTTTCAGGGAACCAAGGCTCTGCCCTGGGAGGAGTGGATAGGTGCATACGATACCTTCCCCGTAAAGGGCTATTCTCTTAATTCCGCTCTTTTCAGCGTAAGTGACTGTCAGTCTATTATAAAAAAGGCAGTGGTGGAAAGACTGAAGAGCAAATATAACATTTCGTGGTTTGAGGAAACAGGCCCTCTTTATCAGATTCAGTTCTCCATTATGAAGGATCAGGTAAGCCTTCTTATTGATACCTCGGGCTACGGACTTCATAAAAGAGGCTACCGTCTCGAGTCAAACGGTGCTCCCATAAAGGAAACCTTAGCCGCTTCTCTCTGCTGCCTGTCGAGACTGCGCCCTTATCACACTCTTTATGATCCGATGTGCGGCTCGGGCACCATCCTTATCGAGGGTGCGCTTCTGGCCAATAATATGGCTCCCGGCATAAACCGTCATTTTACCGCTGAAAGATGGTCAAATCTTCCCGAAAGCATCTGGAGCAGTGAGAGAGAAAGAGCGAAAAGCCTCGCTCTGACCGAAAGTCAGTTCGTTGCCTACGGCTCCGATATCGACGAAAGGTCTCTCGAGCTCGCCCGTGCCAATGCCGAAAGAGCAGGTGTGGCAAAATTCATCAGCTTCGAAAAATGTGACGTGAAGGAGTTCACGCCGAAAACCGACAGAGGCACTCTTATCTGTAATCCGCCCTACGGTGAAAGACTTCTCGACCTTAAGCAGGCGGAGGAATTATATAAGTCTATGGGTAAATGCTTCAGGCAGCAGAAGGGCTGGTCCTACAGTATCATCAGCCCCTCGGAGGATTTCGAAATCTTCTTCGGCAGAAAGGCAGACAAACGCCGTAAGCTTTATAACGGTATGATTAAATGTCAGCTTTATATGTATTTCAAATAAGAAAAGCTGCTGCAGTAATCAAAGCAAAAAACAGATGTGTTTAAGTGACCTTTAAACACATCTGTTTTAATTATTATTATATGGAATAATACGGTGCTTCAAATAATAAATATTTGATTTTCAGGCATTTTTCGCCCTTTCGGAGTATAATCATACGTCTGCTGCATCTTACTGCAATAATCTTTTAATCAGCCTTGCCTTTCCTCGGTGAAAGCTCATTTATCAGCGTAAAGCCTAAAATAAGCGCACCGCCTATAACCTGCGGAAGCGTCATAGCCTCATTCAGCACCGTCACTGAAATAAACACTGCCACTAACGGATCTATGTAGCTGAGGATAGCGGCCTTCTGTCCGGGAAGCTCCTTAAGAGAGGAGAAGTACATACAGTAGGTGACACCTGTGTGAAACAGACCTATTATGAGCAGATTTATCCAGCCCTTGCCGTCGAGAGAGCTGAGAGTAATACCGCCCGTGAAAAGCACATATGGTAAAAGAACGATAATCGCTGCTATGAACTGCAGAAAGGTTCTGTGTATACCCTCCACGTTTTTAATGAACTTGTTAAGCAGAATAACCGTAGCGTAAAAGCAGGCTGCACCGAGACCGAAAAGAATACCTATTATGTCTCTGCTGCCCGAAAGACCGCCGCCGATACCCGTGATAAGAACAAGACCTACCGTAGACATCACGAAGCATAAAATCTGCTTTCCTGTCAGCCTTTCCTTAAAAAGCAGGGGACATACCGCCGTAACGATGACCGGTGCGAAATAGTAGCTCAGGGTAGCCGCGGAAACGGAGGTGTATTTGTAGGCCTCGAAAAGTAAAATCCAGTTTATGCCCATAGCCACACCCGAGGCTAAAAGGAGAGGCAGCTCCTTTTTTATTCCGCCGAAGGGGATTTTCTGTCCGGTTACGAGCAAAAAGCCACCTATCAGCAGAGCCGCCAGCACCGCACGGTACAGTGCGAGCTCACCCGAGGAAACGGGAATATTACGCACGAAAATACCCAGCGTGCCGAATATTGTCATGGATGCAATGAGCATCAGACGTGGGTTCATTAATTTTTTCATATAACATCCTCTATTAATAAAATGATAACCTTATTATATCATTCTTTGTTCCTTTGTCAACCTTTAACTGCTATGGCTGAAGGTATCTCTTCTGCAGAGGATGTGTCATATGAGGTCCGGTGAAAAAGCTCACAGTATGTTGTCTAAAGAGAGCTTCTGCCGTCTGAGTATGGTCTCAAGGCCGATGCGGCACTGCTCTATAACCACCGTTGCTTCATCGTTCATATCTGCCTCTATATGCTTTTCTATGCTGCCCAGAGAAAGGTCTATTTCATCGAGGAGCGCAGTCTCGGAAACGGAGCTGAAAAACCTTTCTGCGCGCTCCCATTCCTCCTCGACTCTTCTGATGCTGCTGAGGGCACCTTCCTTTTCACCGATATTTATTGCATATTCAGCCTCATTCAGCATATTCAGCAGTGCTTTGGTTTTGTTTTCGGTGGCTATGCTGCCGTAAACGCATATACCTATGCATAAAATCAGCAGCACGATTGCCGGAAAAACTCTTTTCATTTGCTGCCATCCTTTCTCACGATGTAATATTTACCGCCCCTTTCGGCAGTCATAAGCATAATATCCTCTACCGCTATCTGCTCCTTTTTCATTATGGAATGAAGCCGTTTTTCCGTCATACCGCATATTTCCAGATGGTTTTTCACTATCTTGCCGTCGCTGATTACCAGACAAGGCAGCTCGCAGGGCGCAGTCCTGATGTCTGTGTCACCGATGGTTACGGGACGGAATTTATTTTTCAGCAGAACACTTATGGCACCGTTTGTTTCTATATAGGCGAACTGAACCTGGCTGATGTCGAAAATATCCTTCAGCCTTAACGCCTCCAGCAGGTCCTCTACACTGTAGCGCACGTTGCTCAGCTGCTCCTGCACCAGCTTTCCGTCCTTTATTATGAGGATAGGGTTGCCCTGAATAAGATTACGGAAGCCCTTTATTTTCATTCCCGCCACCGAGCAGACAATCTCCAGCCCTATGAGCAGAAAGATGATGGACAGTATGCTTAAAAGAGGAACCTCCAGACTTTCGAAGGGCATTGATGCCACCTGAGAAAGAAGGATGGTAACCACTAATTCTGCGGGCTGCAGCTCTCCTATCTGCCTTTTTCCCATCAGTCTGACGGCAAAAATAACCGTTACATAGATTATGATACCTCTTATGAGCATATTTACCACATACATCACCTCAAAGAGAGTATTGGGCATTTTTTTAAAAACTAAACCTGTAAAAGGGCGACGCTTCATAAGGAGGTTAAGGCTTTTATTCTCGGGGTTATGCTTTAAGCGGATGGGCACGGTAAAAACCCGTTTGCTTTTTTGTAAATATATTATTGACAAATAAAAAGCTTAATGTTAACATAGAGCGTAAATAATTTGCGGAGGTAAAACTATGAAAAATTTAAAAAGAATAACCGCTCTTCTTCTTTCACTCGTTCTTTTTTCGGGCTCTCTTGTCTGCTATGCAGCTGAGGGCGAAAAGCAGTATTACGATTATGACAAGGTTCTTCTTCTCGGTGACAGTGAAGCCAGCGGATTTACCGATTACGGCGACGAAATGAGTGAGTTCACCCGTGTGGATGACTCCTACGCCGCCTATGTGGCAGATGCTCTCGGTGCCGAGCTTATCCCTATGGCCTGTCCCGGCTTCAGAACCATCGAGCTGCGCTATATGCTCGACGACAGCTACAGACCTGACGACAAATATCTTTTTACTCAGGTTCCCCGCACACCAAAGGATGAAATCCTGCTGAAAGCTCCCGCTCTGCGTCAGGCTATCGCAGAGACAGACATCATTCTTATCGGTATCGGCGGTAATGACTGGGGTGCCTATCTCGGCTGGGTTATGGCTGATGTGCAGTTAGAAAATAATCTTCCCGAGGATTTCAAAGCAGAGCTCAGAAAGCTTCTGGCAAACGCCACCTTTGAGGACGGCATTATTTCAAAAATCATCGAGCTGGCTGACTATCTTAATGCTCTCGACGATCTGGCAAAGGCTCTTCCCGAGGCTATGACCTATGCCTTCTCAAATCTCAGAGAAAACTGGAACTATATCATCGAATACATTTACGAAAACAATCCCGATGTAACCTTAATGGCTATCGGTATGTTCCCCACATACTATCAGACTCCCGAGGGTGAGCCGGAAAACATCGCTCAGCCAAACGCTCTTAAAATGCTCGTAGAGGATGCCATCATCGACTACGGTAATAAGCATATGCTCGACAATCAGGAAAAGTACGGCTACATTTATGTGGACACCTACGGCACAGTGGTCGAGATTTCACATCCTACCGTAGCGGGACACAGACACATAAGTCAGAGAATTCTGGAGGCTCTTCCCGATGCCAGATTTACTTTCAGCGATGTTCCTGTTTCCTCTGCCGGATACAAGGCAGTGGAATATATGTATTTGAACGGACTTATGGCCGCTGCCGATGCAGTTACCTTCGGTGCTGAGGAAAAAATGACCGTCACCGAGCTTACTTCTGTGCTCAATAAGCTTAACGGCTATGAAGTAAACGAGAGCACTGCAGCAGTTACGGCTCTTAAGCTCAGCTCAGTTCTTTACAAAGCTTCGGGTAAGACGGGCATCACCGATTTCTTCTCTTATCTTATCGGTATGCTTAAGCTGATTGTGTCAGGTCAGGGCTTCGGGACAGTAACCAGAGCAGAGGCCGCACTCGAAATCTATAACACCTTAATAAAATAAAAAATAACAGGGAATGACTCCTTTTAACGAGTACGTTCCCTGTATTTTTTTATGGCTGACAGTATTTACAGGCCTCATATCCTGCCTTTTCTGCATCCTTCCGTGAAACGGACATTCCTCTTTCACTCAGGTAGTCACATCCGTCCAGATGGTATTTTTTGCCCGAGGGTGTCACATAAACCGTACGGTCTCCGACGGCTTCCTCTGACGTCACATCGTGTATGACCACGGGCTCAGCACCGAGCAGTGCATCTGTCTTTTTATCCGTCAGAAGATAAACCGTAAGGAAAGCGGCTATAAACGCTGCCCCTATCGCAATATATATAAATCTTTCGGTTTTAATAAAGCTTTTCATTGTTCCACCTTAAAAAATAAACTGTACCATCAGCATATAGCTTACGGTGCCTGCGGCGATGGAAATGAGCATCTGCTTTTTCCACAGGTGTGCAGCGGCGGTGATTACTATGGCGATAAGCTCGGGTATGCCGTGGCTGCCGTCGGTTATGCTGACATTTTTAAGTGCATATATGACCAGAAAGCTGAAAACGGCAGGGGGCAGCACCTTACCCATATAGTGGATAAAGGGCGGTGTAGGCTTATTATCGGGGAAAAGAATGAAGGGAAGATAACGCATTATTACCGTGGCGAGCACCATAACTGCTATGGTAATTATTTTCTGGTTTGTACTCATTCTTCGTCACCTACCTTTTTTTCTAAGTAGCCCTTTGAAAGGGTAAGCACTGCGAAAATGCCTATCATAGAGGGAATAATGAAATTATCCGCTCCGAAAATCAGCAGGCTTATGACGGAAACGCCCAGACCTAAAAGAGCGCTCAGATGATTTTTGTCCTTTTTCCATTGCTCGATAAAGATAACCACGAACATGGAGGTCATAACGAATTCGATGCCCTCGGTGCTGAATTTTATCATCGTGCCGAACAAAGCACCCACTGTAGAGCCGAATATCCAGTAAAGCTGATTAAAGAGGGTAACGAAAAACATAAACCAGCCTCTGTCCACATCAGAGGGAGGCTGAGCGGAGTAGTTTATGGAAAAGGTTTCGTCCACCATACCGAATATCATATATATTTTCTTAAGTCCCAGACCTTTATAATTTTCCAGCATAGATATGCCGTAAAAGATATGTCTTGCGCACAGGATAAAGGTAATTATGAAAGCATTCACCGGATCGAAGGCTGCCGTCAGCAGACTGACGCCCACTATCTGTGTGGAGCCGCCGAAAAGAAAAATGCACATAAAAAAGGTGTAGAGAGGGTGAAGACCGTTTACACTCATGCAGATGCCGTAGGTGAGTCCCAGAAAGCCGTAGCCTGCCAGTATAGGCAGTGAGTGGGGGAAGGCTACATAGGCGGCACGTCTGAGTGCTTTTATTTTTTTCTTTGTCAGCTTTTTCACCATAGCGTTCCACTTCCTTTCTTTTGCATAGCTCTTTATCCAAAAGCAATTATAGCTCTTAACAGTCGAGTTAAAATTACGAAAGAGAAAAATAACTTATAATATTTTTTCTTTGAAACGGTATAAATTTTAATAAATCTGTGTTATTATGTATCCGGTGATTAAAATGAAAAAGGATAAACGGGCACTCATCGGAGCAGTTATCGCTCTCGTGGGTGCGGTAATGATGCTTTTCGGTGCGGCAGAGAATGAGCACAGAGAGGTTTTCGAAAAGGCAGTAAGAATATGTCTGGAGTGTATCGGAATTGGGTAAGAAAAAATTTGATTTCCGCCTTGCCCTTCAGGGCTTATGGGCGTTTGTGACCAATAGCTACCTTGTGGGCTTTGCACAGGGCAAAATTTATCAGGGAAGGCTGAAAAACCTCTGTCTGCCGGGGCTTAACTGCTACTCCTGCCCGGGTGCTCTTGGCTCCTGTCCCGTGGGTGCCTTACAGTCCTCCTTTTCCTCACGTGGAGGCAAGATAAGCCTTTATGTTTCGGGCTTTCTGATTTTTGTCGGTGCGGTTATGGGAAGATATGTCTGCGGCTGGCTCTGTCCCTTCGGTCTTATACAGGAGCTGCTTAATAAAATACCCTTCCCGAAAAAACTCACCACCTTTAAGGGCGACAGGCTTTTAAGAAAGCTGAAATATGTCATTTTGCTCGTGTTTGTTATTCTTTTACCTATGGTAGCGGTTGACGTGACGGGGCTGGGTGAGCCTTGGTTTTGCAAATACATCTGTCCTGCGGGTACGCTGGAGGGGGGAGTGCCGCTGGTGCTTCTGAACAGTGCGTTAAGGGAAACCGTCGGCTTTCTTTACACGTGGAAAATACTTATATTGGCTCTTACAGTGCTTTTATCGGTAATTATATACCGTCCCTTCTGTAAATATATCTGTCCTCTCGGAGCCTTGTATTCCTTTTTTAACAAGATATCTGTTTTCAGAATCACTCTTGATAAAGAAAAATGTGTAGGCTGCGGCAAGTGCGAAAGAGCCTGCAAAATGAATGTAAACCCCGCCGTGAAGCCCGACAGTGCCGAGTGTATCCGCTGCAGAGAGTGTGTCTCGGTCTGCCCTACGGGAGCGTTAAAGGACAGCTTTTCGTGCCTGACAGACAAAAAGAAAGAGAAATAAGTCGTCGGATGTCGAAAAAAACTTTATAAAAATTTGAAAATACCATTGTTTTATTATAAAAAATGTTATATAATGATTCGTATAATATTAAATTGATTGGAGGGTTCAGAAATGAGCGATAAAACAATACAATTCAAACTTACTGTAGGTACTCCCGAAGAAATGAAGGAAGTTATGACCACGGTTTATTCTGCCCTCGTAGAAAAAGGCTATAATCCCATCAACCAGCTTGTCGGCTATATCCTTTCCGAGGATCCGACTTACATCACCACACACAATAACGCCCGCAGTCTTATCAGAAGAATAGACAGGGACGAGCTTTTACAGGAGCTTTTGAAAAATTATCTCAAAGGCTGATTTCAGGAGGTAAAAAATGGCAGCTAAAAAGAAAAACGAATTTCTCACATATAAAGACAAGCCCCTCGTAAGAAAGGGAAACACTCTTTACTACGGTAATATGAGTGATAAATTTGTAGTTATGTTCCAGATTTTAAGCACAAAGGATGTTGATGGCTTAGCAGTGGCAGATAAGGTTTCCGTTCAGCTCATTAACACCGATCCGGATGTAAGACCTCACGACAGAATCGCACAGAAAACTGAGAAAAAAGGTCTTTATTCCGCTATGGACATCGGCAGAATTTGGCTCGAAAGAGCACTCGCCGAATAAAAGAAAAAGGAAAGAGCTGGTGTCATAAGGGCAGCAGCTTTTTTGATAACCGCACGTGGCGCAGCCGGATAACGCAGCAGATTCCGATTCTGAAGAACGGGGGTTCGAATCCCTTCGTGCGGGCCAAAAAATCCGACAAGTTTTGACTTGTCGGATTTTTTTATCCAAGCCGACAGGCTTGGTATATCATCACGCTTCAGCGTGTATATCATCAAGGGCGGCGATGCCGTCCTTGTATCTCATCACACCGCAGGTGTGTATTTCTGTCGGCTTGATGATATACAAAACTTCGTTTTGATGATATGCAATTCCTTTGGAATTGATGATATACAATGCTACGCATTGATTTTAGCAAAACTTTATAGTATAATCACTATAAAAGGAAGTGGTTATATGTCTCCTAATTATCTGCTTATGTATTCTGAACGGTTAGCGACGGATATAGAATTACTTTGCCAAAATATTAAAACTTCGTCAAACACTATATTTCAAATTCGCAAAAGTTCAAGCAGTGTTTATGCGAATATTCGTGAAGCAAATTATGGTCAAAGCAAAGCTGATATGCTTTCTAAATTTGAGATTTCTTTGAAAGAATGCAGTGAAACAGAAGGCTGGTTAAAACTCCTATTTAATACAAATGCAATAGACGAGCTTACTTATAAAAAGAATAGAAATCTTTGTGGTAGAATCAGAAGAATGTTAATTTCAAGTTGTAAAACTTTAAAGGAAAGTATTGATAAAGTAAGGTGTTGATTTTATGAATGAAAACAAAAGAATACCCGATGATAAATATCGTATAATTAAAATCGGAAAAGAGGCATTATTTGAATTTTTGTATGAATCTTTTATAGACAATGAAGAAGAATTTTTCGATATTTCAGACGGAACAACAATTGTTACAAGCTTCGATATTGATTGGGATAAAAGGGAATTTATTTGCATTGCGAGAAACGAACTTCCTGAAGAATTTGAGCATCTGCAATTTGATGTAAATACAACCGAACTATTGTCAAAGATTGAAGCAACAACTGACAGTTTATATAATGGTAGTAAGTGTTATGTTGAAATTTCCAAATCTGACATTGATAATTTATGATTGTTGCTATTTTAAGCTGTAAACACAAAAAATCCGACAAGTTTTGACTTGTCGGTTTTTTTATCCAAGCCGATAGGCTTGATATATCATCACGCGCTAACGTGTAAATCATCACACCGAAGGAGTGTATTTCTGTCGGCTTGATGATATACAAGGCTTTGCCTTGATTTTTCACGGAACTTCAACATTGAAATTTAACAATATATATGATATGCTATAATTAGTTCTAAAAATAAGAATTTGACTGAGAGTTGATTTTTGTGATTTGGATAGACTTCGGAATTATTTGTATAGGACAAGATCGGATCTCTGCCCCCTCCAATGTGAATGATATTGTCGTTGAAGGTTATGCAAGAACCGAAGATTCAGAGCCATTTTACAATGAAAACTATCATTTCCATACAGCCGACAAGCTATTGGGATGTTGGTACAATGTTTGCCTTCCTGATCCCATTCGCTGTGAAGATTCCTTCTTTGATATTGCAGCGAAAGGGGTTCCTTATGTACAAGTAGTTCCAAAGTGGAGTGAATATGTAAAAAACATTCTTTCGTTCTACATAGAACAATCTCCAATTAACAAAATTGCAGTATTACTTAGGGTGCAAGATTTATCTAATGACACGGTGAATTACGAGTGCAGTCTTGACGAGTTTATTCAAGGATTGAGCGTAGGCAATATCAAGTGGAATGAACTGTATTTTGTACATTGACCAATTCCAATTTATATAATGCGATATTGAGCTGTAAACACAAAAATCCCGTTCACAAAAGTGGGCGGGATTTTATATGTCTTCACGAAATTACCTAAGAAATCAATAAATTCAACCTCTTATTTTATTTTTTAATCTCTCTAATTTGCTATGTATGTAAATAAAACTAGAAACAACCAGAATAACTAAACAAAGAGAGGCAAGTGGATTTTCTACATTTGATGATGGCAATATATGAAGCTGAGAAACAGGTATTTCAATTTTGAAAAGTTTAATAAAGATTAAAGTAAAAATTGACGAAATTATACCAAATACAAATCTACTTAATAATAGCTTTAAATAACTTGGTCTAAAATCTTTAGCATTTGATAATGCTTGAAGGTGCACCGAAAAGCCGCCAAAGCTCAGAAGAAAACTAACGAAGTAGATTGAATAGTATTGAGAAGCTGTTTGAGCCCCAAAGGTCACTTCAAGTGTGCAAAGAAAGAATTTTAAGCTTTCGAAACTTGATAAACTTTTAATAATAGCTACCGAAATAATAACCCAACCACAAATAGATAAAATGCTCCTATTAGCATCATTTACCGCTGATATTAGGCCTTCACCGTATTTTTGCGGTGAAGGCTTTTTTGATGCTGATTCTCTTATTTTAGGGTGATATATTCTTATACCTATAAGCGAAGAAGCAATACAAGATACTAGAAAAACAGCACCTAATTCTATGCTACCATAACAACCTAAACCTATTACTGTTATGCAAAATGCGGGACCTGGGTTTACACAAAAGAGAAGCATTTTCTCTGCTGATATTTTTGTGATTCTCCCATTTTTAAAAAGCTCGTTGATTAACCTTGCCCCCACGGGATACCCACAAAAAAGAGATAGAAAATATACAATACCTATATCTCCGCTAAAGCCTGTGATTATTTTTGTAAAAAAAGAAAAGAAATTATTGCTAAAAATATCACACTTGATTATGAAAAGCGAAAGTATTGTAAAGATGTAGAGAGAAGGAATTACTGTATTTAGGCAAATATCAATACCTGATTTTATATGTTGAGCTATATCGTTTGAAAAAATGATTGATAATATAGCAATAGAAATTATAATAAGGGCGAAAATCGACCTAAAAATTTTAAGCTTTATAAAAATCACTCTCCTCAGATATATGTATATGAAACTTAATTTCAATATATAAATTATATACGGAGGGTGATGTTTTTTGAAATCTTCTAAAAAGCTTAATATTCTTTCTAAAACAAAGAAAATGAGAATTAAATTTAGGGAATTGTCATCTGATATATCGAGTACGGATGTATTAAATTGCAAGATAGAGCTTAGGTTTAATAAAGAGGCAATCATTGATGAATGTAAAGGTGTTTTGGATTATAGTGATACAAAAATTTGCTTAAATGTAGTAGGGGGAGTAATTGTTTTTGAAGGCGCAGCCCTTTCATTACAAGCTCTGGAAGATACTACCGCTATTATAAAGGGCACGTTTACTAATATAAGTTTTGAAACATAAAAGGGGTGGTAGAAGTGTTTATATTACTTCTCAGATACTTAAAAGGATATATAAGGGTAAAAATTGGAGGAGATTTTCCTGAAAGATTTATAAATATTTGCGCGGTTAACAATATAATACTTTGGAACATAAAAAGGCATGGAAAACTTATTTACGCTAATATTAGCTTAAGTGATGCGAAAAAAATAAGGGTTCTCAGAAGAAAAAGCAGGGTACGGATTAAAATTGTTTCAAAAAGAGGACTGTATTTTTTGGTGCGTCCTTATTTAAATAGAAAAGGTCTTTCCGTGGGAGTGCTTTTGTTTTTCATAATAAATATAATACTATCATCTTTTATCTGGAATGTTGAAGTAATAGGAAACAAAACTATACCGAAAGAAAATATTATTGAAATGTGTGAAAAAATTGGGATTGGTGAGGGAACATTTTCAAGAGGTATCGACACAAATGAGGCGAGGCTACAGCTACTTATGAATAATAAGGAGCTTTCTTGGTGTTCTTTTATCGTAGAGGGGTCACATTTAACCGTTAATATATCCGAAACAGATAACCCTCAGATAACCGATAATACACCAACAAACTTTATCGCTTCATCAGATGGGATTGTAAGTAAGGTAAAGGTTAGCGGTGGAAAGGCGGTTGTAAAAAAGGATCAGGCCGTTACAAAGGGTGAGCTTCTCGCAACGGGAGTTTTGGAATATAAAGACGGGTCTACACATTTTACAAAATGTGCCGGTGAAATAATCGCAGAAACCCAAAAGGAGATAACATTGGAGGTTCCTTTAGAAAAAGAAGTAAGTTCAATTACTCCAAATGTAGTAAAAAGGTACGTTTTATATTTCTTTGGTATAAAAATTCCACTTAGTTATACGCCGATTGATTTTGAGTATGAAAAATCAGTTTCTAAAAAACAGTATAAAAAAGATAATGTGTATTTACCTATTTGTTTTTTTGAGGTAGGATACAATAAAGTTGATAGAAGAATAAAAAGTCTTTCATATACAGAAGCATTAAAAGAAGGAGAGGAAATGTTAAAAGAGGAGGAGGCTGTGCAATTAAAGGGAGCAGAAATAATCAGTTATTTAGATGATGTGAAATATAAAAATGATAGAATAATTATTAAAAGGAGCTATAAGCTTAGAGAAAACATCGCAATATCAGAAAAAATTCAAATAAATACTGTAAATTAAGTAAAATATATGCTATAATAATTACAATTGGAATTATTATGAAGTTGATAACTAAGGAGTAATTATGGCAGAAGCAACAATAGTAATTAAAAGTATTGAACAAATATCTGAACTTTTTGGAGCATTTGATGAAAATATTAAAATGCTGGAAAAGGAGTATTGTGTTACCATTACTTCACATAATGAAACTATTAAAATAAGAGGCGAAGAAGAGGATGTCAAACTTGCTGAAAAAGCAATAGATGCCCTTACCGTACTTATAAATAAAGGCGAAAGCATCGGCGAACAGAATGTTCGGTATGTTATGTGTTTAGTAGCGGATGGCGATTCGGCTAAAATTGAGAATTTAACCGATAACGATTGCATTTGCATCACTTCAAGGGGTAGACCGATTAAGCCTAAAACTTTAGGTCAGAAAAAATACCTCGATGCGATAAGGGATAACACTATCACTATAGGTGTGGGTCCCGCAGGTACGGGAAAAACCTATCTCGCGGTCGCTATGGCAGTAAATGCTTTTAGGGCAAAAACAGTTAATAGAATAATCTTAACCCGTCCAGCGGTCGAAGCGGGTGAAAAATTAGGTTTTTTGCCTGGAGATTTGCAGCAAAAGGTTGACCCTTATTTAAGACCCCTATATGATGCACTATTTGATATGCTTGGCGCCGAGAATTTTCAAAGATGCCAAGAAAGAGGGGATATAGAGGTTGCCCCTCTTGCATATATGCGCGGAAGAACTCTCGACGATAGTTTTATAATACTTGACGAAGCGCAAAACACTACTTCTGAGCAGATGAAAATGTTTTTAACAAGACTTGGTGTTAATTCTAAAGCGGTAGTTACGGGTGATATCACACAAATAGATCTTCCCGACGGAAAGAAATCAGGACTTAAAGAGGTTGCTCATATACTCAAGGGAATTGAAGGTATTGCTACTGTTAAATTCAGTGATAAGGATGTTGTTAGACATAGGTTAGTTCAAGAAATAATAAGAGCCTATGAAAAATATGCAGAAATGGGGAAAAAGAAGAATGGGTAAACTCAAGGTTGTGTTTGAAGACAGGCAAAAAGCAGTAAAACTTCCCTCGGGAGTCCGTATGCTGCTAAGACGAGCTTGTGGAGCGGTATTAAGTTATGAAGAATTTACTGACGGTGCG
>SVPD01000017.1 GCA_015066045.1 Oscillospiraceae bacterium | reverse complement strand
AAGGTGTTTTATGACTGGATTTTTACCTTTATCTAAAAAAGAAGCACTCGAAAGAGGCTGGGATGAAGTGGATTTTGTTTATGTCACGGGTGATGCCTATGTGGATCACCCCTCCTTCGGCCCTGCTATTATTACCCGTGTGCTCGAATATAACGGCTTTACGGTAGGTATAATATCGCAGCCGGACTGGCACAGTGCAGAGGACTTTCGTGAATACGGGCGTCCTCGCCTTGGCTTTTTGGTGTCCTCGGGCAATATAGACTCTATGGTAGCGCATTACACTGCCGCCAAAAAGAAAAGAAGTGACGACGCCTACACTCCCGGAGGTAAAGCCGGGGCAAGACCTGACAGAGCCGTTATCGTTTACTGTAACCGTATACGTGAGGCTTACGGTGATGTTCCCGTGATTATCGGCGGTCTTGAGGCATCTCTGCGCCGCTTTGCCCATTACGATTATTGGGATGACAAAATCAGACGCTCCATTATTTTCGACTCACAGGCCGACCTGATTTCCTACGGTATGGGCGAAAAGCAGACTATAGAGATAGCAGAGCGGCTTCGTAGCGGTGAAAGCATAAAGACCATCACCGATGTCAGAGGCACCTGCTATGTATGCGATGTAAAGGACACGCCTCTCACGGGTGCCGAATGTCCCTCCTACGAAAATGTATGTGCGAGCAAAAAGGAGTATGCGGTTTCCTGCCGTATTCAGCAGGATGAACAGGACCATATCCGAGGAAAGCTCATTAAGCAGCGTCACGGAAACAAAATGCTCGTGCAGAATCCTCCTATGCCTCCGCTTACCACTGCTGAGCTGGATGAAGTGTACAGTCTGCCTTATATGAGAAGCTATCATCCCTCCTACGATGAAAAAGGGGGTGTACCGGGCATAGAAGAGGTCAGATTATCCATAACACATAACAGAGGCTGCTTCGGCGGATGTAATTTCTGCTCCATCGCTTTTCATCAGGGACGATATGTTACCTCACGCAGCAAGGAATCTATCCTGCGTGAAGCAGAGCTTCTTACCAAATTGCCCGATTTTAAGGGCTATATCCACGATATAGGCGGCCCTACCGCAAATTTCCGTGACACCTCCTGTGAAAAGCAGAAAACCGCAGGTCTGTGCAAGGGCAAAAAATGTCTCGCTCCGAAGGTGTGTCCGGCTCTTAAGGCTGACCATAGCGAATATGTGGACATACTCAGAAGCGTACGTAAAATAAAGGGCGTAAAAAAGGTTTTCATACGCTCGGGCATCCGTTATGACTATATGCTGCAGGATGAGGACGAAACCTTTTTCAAAGAGCTGATAAGGCACCACGTCAGCGGTCAGCTTAAGGTGGCACCCGAGCACTGCTCGGCTATGGTGCTGGAAAAAATGGGTAAGCCCTATATCGATTCTTACGTAAATTTCTCCAAAAGATATTTCGAGCTTACTAAAAGCGTGGGCAAGGAGCAGTATCTTGTCCCGTATCTTATGTCTTCGCATCCGGGCTCGAGACTGGAGGAGGCAGTGGAGCTGGCATCCTTCCTCAAAAATCGCAATATCCGCCCCGAGCAGGTGCAGGACTTTTATCCCACACCCGGCACGGTTTCTACGTGTATGTTTTATACAGGTCTTGATCCCTACACCATGAAAGAGGTTTACGTAGCCGTAACCGCTGAGGAAAAGGCTATGCAGAGAGCACTGTTGCAGTATTATAACCCTCAAAACAGGGATATAATTCTCAAGGCACTGAAAAAGTGCGGCAGATATGACCTTATCGGCGACGGTGATAAATGCCTCGTAAGGCCAGACAGGTCACCGAATAAGACCAAAGGCGCATACAGAGGCAATAAAAACAGTAAGGCAGGTGCTAAAGCTTATGGCAAAAAGACGAAAAGGTAAAAAAGGAAAAAACAGTCTTTTGGGCTTGCTGGTTGCAGTCATTGTACTCGCTTGCTCGTTCTTTTTCGGTGAAACGGAGCCGGGTAAGGCAACGAACTCCTATCTCGGTGACAGTGAGGTTTATGTTCACATCATCGACGTGGGACAGGGCAGCTCAGCACTGATTCAGGAGGGAAGCAAGGGCATCCTTATCGACACGGGAGAAGCGGATTACAGTGATTATCTGGTTTCCTACATCAATTCCTGTGGAGTGGATGAGCTCGAATACGTTATCGCTTCTCATCCTCATTCCGACCATATAGGCGGTATAGTCGATGTATTCAGAGCGTTTAAGGTGGGTACGGTGGTAATGCCCGAGCTTTCGCAGGAGAATATACCCACCACACGTGTATATGAAAATATGATGGAATACATTCTGGATAACGACCTCGATGTAATGTTTCCCGAGGTAGGGGACACCGTAGGACTCGGTGACACCGCCATTTCATTTTTAGGCCCCGCAAAGCAGTCTGAGGATCTCAATAATATGTCTCTTATCTGCAGAGTGAGCATTTACGGCAGCAAGATTATGCTTCTGGGTGATGCCGAAAAAGAGGAGCTTTCCTCTGTTTTCGAGACTGTCTCCGGTGTGTATAAATCCGATATTCTGGTTATGGGGCATCACGGAAGCAGTACCTCGGTTCATAAAAAATTCCTGAATGCGGTGGATGCCGATGTAGCGGTTATTTCCTGCGGCAAGGATAACTCCTACGGCCATCCCCATAAGGAGGCACTTAACTATGTTTCGCAGAACGGTATGCTTCTTTACCGTACAGATAAAAACGGTGACATAGTTTTCAGATGTACGGCCGAAGGCTATGAAAAGGTGGATTAATATGGAAAGGCTTATCGCAGAAAGAATAGAAGGGGAGACGGTTCTGCTGGAAAAAGAGGATTTAAGCCATTTTTCCGTGCCGCTTTCACTCTTTGACTTTTCCGTAAAAGAGGGAGATGTGCTTTTATTCGACGGTGAAGCATATGTCAGAGCCGATGCCGAAAAGGATGAAAGACGCCGCAAACTCCTTCTTATGCAGAAAAAACTTAAAGAAAAGAGTAAAAATAAGTAAAAAACTTTTAAATTTTACTTGCATTTTGCTTTTTCTTGTGATATACTCTTCGAGATAACGCACGCATAGGGATTGGTATGCCCGTTTCGCCTGTTCGGGTGTTGCATGCTTTTGAACTTGCGGTGGTTAAAAAAACAAAAGGAGGACATTACAATGTCAGTAGTATCAATGAAACAGCTTCTTGAAGCAGGTGTGCACTTCGGTCACCAGACAAGAAGATGGAATCCGAAAATGGGTGAGTACATTTTCGCAGAAAGAAACGGAATTTACATCATTGACCTTCAGAAGACCGTAAAGAAGCTCGAAGAAGCTTATTCTTTCGTTCGTGAAGTATCAATGAACGGTGGCGAGGTTCTCTTCGTCGGCACAAAGAAGCAGGCTATGGATTCTATCCGTGAGGAAGCTATCCGTGCAGGTATGCCCTATGTTAACGCCCGTTGGCTCGGCGGTATGCTCACAAACTTCGGCACCATCCAGAAGAGAATCAAAAGACTTGCTCAGCTTAAGGTTATGGAGCAGGACGGCACATTTGCTCTTCTTCCCAAAAAGGAAGTTATCAAGCTCAACCTCGAAATCGAAAAGCTTGAGAAGTTTATGGGCGGTATCACTGAAATGAAGAAGCAGCCCGCTGCACTCTTCATCGTTGACCCCAGAAAAGAAAGAATCGCAGTAGCAGAAGCACACAAGCTCGGTATCCCCATCGTAGCTATCGTTGACACAAACTGTGATCCCGATGAGGTTGATTACGTTATCCCCGGTAACGACGACGCTATCAGAGCCGTAAGACTTATCGCAGGCGCTATGGCTGATGCAGTTATCGAAGGCAGACAGGGCGAATCAAACGCTCCCGTAGCCGAGGAAGCAGCAGAAGAAGCTGCTGAATAATTCAGTATTAATTAAACCCCGTGGTAAAACGGGGTTTCTTTGAAAAAGATAACAGATTATAGGAGGAATTTTATTATGGCATTTACAGCTAAAGACGTACAGGCTCTTCGTGAAAAGACCGGCGTTGGTATGATGGACTGCAAAAAGGCTCTTGTCGAAGCTGACGGCGATATCGATAAGGCTATGGACATCCTTAGAGAAAAGGGACTTGCTTCTCAGGCTAAGAAGGCAAGCCGTGTAGCTGCTGAAGGTATCGTTGCCGCATATAACGATGCAAACGCAGGCGCTCTCGTTGAAATTAACTGTGAAACTGACTTCGTTGCTAAGGGTGCTCCCTTCGTAAATCTTGCTAACAAGGTTGTCAAGACAGTTGTTGCTGCAAAGCCCGCCGATCTTGAAGCTCTTCTTGCTACTAAAGCAGTTGACTCTGACAAAACAGTTGACGAAGAAGTTCAGGAGGTATTCCTTGCTCTTCGTGAAAATATGAAGGTCCGCAGATTTGCTCTCGTTGAGGGACACACAGCATCTTACATTCATGCAGGCGGCACAGTAGGTGTTCTCGTTGCATTCGATGTTGACGACGCTACCGCTGCTAACGATGAATTTGTAGCAATGAGCAAAAACGTAGCTATGCAGATCGCTGCTATGAGCCCCGAATATTTAAGCAAGGCTGACATTTCTGACGAAGAGCTTGCTAAGATGAAGTCAATTACCATTGACAGTGCTCTCAATAAGCCCGAAACACTTCCCGTTCCCGTTCTTAACAGCCTCATCGCAGAAGCTACCAACGACAAAAAATGGAGCGACGAGGACATCGCTATTTATCAGGGACTTGACCAGAAGCAGAGAAAGAACTTCACAAACTTCATTTCAAAGGAAGCTCTTGCTACTCTCGCTGAAATCGCAGTTTCTCACAAGGCTGAGATTTCCGAAAACAAAATCTTCGTAGGCCTTGTTCAGGGCCGTCTCTCAAAGCAGATCAAAGAGGTTTGCCTTCTTGAGCAGGCTTTCGTACGTTCCGACCTTTTCGAGGGCGACGTAAACGGCTATGTAAACTCAGTAGCTAAGGCTCTCGGTGCAGACATCAAGGTTAAGAGCTTTGTTCGTTTCGCAAAGGGCGAGGGTATCGAAAAGAAGGTAGACGATTTCGCAGCAGAAATCGCTTCTATGGTTAAATAATCAGCCTTTGGCTTTAATCCACTCTCTCGGGGGTGGATTTTTTCTGTGTTTTAATTGACATAAAAGACATTTAATGATATATTATCTGAGATAAATAATCAGGAGTGATGTTCTATGAAAAGATTCTTGTCTTACCTTGTTTCTGTCATTACTGTTCTTTCGTGCATTACCTTATGCGCTTCGGCTGCACAAACCTCCGTTTCCTACAGATATGACAGTCGCTTTGACGCTGCTCTTTTAGCCTTTAACGATCTTTCGCTTATAACCGAGGAGCATTATGCCTTACCGGGACTCGAAAGCACCGTTCTTTCGGGCGATGAGGTATGCGACGCTATGACTCCTCAGGGACTCTGCGTGAGCGAGGAATTCATTTTTATTTCTGCTTACTGCGGTGTAAAAAGATATAAAACAGACCTTGAGGAAAATGTATCCTACGGTAAAAATGAAGAAAAGCTTTCAGCTGAGGCGGACCATAAGGTACATAACTCAGTTATTTACATTCTCGACCGTGAAACCGGTGCATATCTGAAAACACTTGTGCTTCCCGACGATAACCATGTGGGCGGTCTTGCCACGGACGGAAAAAATCTCTTTATCGCCAAAAGCAGTGATAAGCAGATAAGTGTGATTTCCTCGGCACAGATTAATCTTGCCATGCAGACGAAATCTCTTACCGTAAAGGTAAACTACGATTTATCCTCGGACTGCGGTTGCACGGCTTCCTTTGTTACATACCATAAGGGTATTCTCTGGGTTGGCGTTTTCAATGAAAATGCTGACGGTGAGCTTAACGGCTTCACCTTCGGTGATAAGCTCCGCCTCGAAAAGGTGGCCTCGGTAAAAATTCCCGCCAAGGCTAACGGTGCCGCTTTTTACGACTATGAAGACGAGACCTGTCTCGTGGTAGGCTCATCATACGGCAGAAAAAATCTTTCAGAGGTATATCTTTACACTGTAGAGTCATACGGCACGGAAGGCATCACTCTTAAAAAGAAGGATACATATTTTCTTCCGCCCTTGGTTCAGAATTTCGCCTTTTACGGTGATAAGGTTTATCATATTTACGAGTCTGCCGCCACCTGCTACAGTCAGGTAGACTCACCTTTTGAAATCAAATCCACTTCCTTCCCCGTTGACCGTGTCTGTATCGGTCAGGCGGATAATTTGTTCGGTTGGCATAACGAAAATCTTTTCCTCGCACGCATTTCTGCTTTTGTCAGAGCGGTGAAAGCAGTAGTTGAAAATATTTTTTAAAAGCAGATACGGAGAAAGGTTCGGATGAATATTTCTCCGTATTTAATTGTATTCAGCAAATATTTATGCATATTCTATTGACAAAACCTACAAATAATGTATAATAATTAGAAAATATACAGAAATTGTGTATAAAAATATTAAAGAGGTAATTTATGGCAAAGGTATTTATTGACGGCCAGGCAGGCACCACAGGCCTGCAGCTTAAGGCGAAGCTTTCAGAGCATCCGTATGTGGAGCTGGTCGAAATCGAAGAAAGCAAACGTAAGGATGCAGCAGAGAGACAAAGGCTTATGAATGAAAGCGATGTGGTTTTTCTCTGTCTTCCCGATGAGGCGGCCAAAGAGGCAGTCAGACTCGTAACAAATCCTGAAACTGTAGTGATTGATGCCAGCACGGCACACAGAGTGGCTGAGGGCTGGACCTACGGCTTTCCCGAGCTTTCCGAAAAGCATTTCGCTGACATTAAAAGCTCCAAACGTATAGCTAATCCGGGTTGCCACGCTACAGGCTTCATTTCCGCAGTTTACCCGCTGGTATCAGAGGGGATAATTCCTCCCGATTATCCCGTGGTATGTCACAGTATAACGGGCTACAGTGGCGGAGGAAACAAAATGATAGCCGACTATGAAAATCCCGAAAGAGACGAGGAGATAGGTACACCCAGGCAGTACGCTCTTTCGCAGCTGCATAAGCATCTTCCCGAAATGAAGGCCGTCACGGGACTGAGCGATTATCCTGTTTTTTCTCCTATAGTAAGTGACTACTACTGCGGAATGGCAGTTACCGTGCCCTTGTTTACTAAGCTTTTTAACAAGAGAATGAGAGCAGAGTCACTTTATGGATTTTACAGTGATTTTTATAAAAACAGTACCTTTATTTCTGTTCACAGGGCGGAAAAGCCAATGCTTTCTCCCATAGGACTCGAGGGTACCAATAAAATGGAAATTTATATTTGCGGTAATGATGACAGAGTAACTGTCACATCCGTTTTTGATAATTTAGGAAAGGGTGCATCGTCGGCAGCTATCGAGAATATGAATATTGCTCTCGGCTTCCCGATTGATACGGCACTCATATAACGGAGGTATTATTATGGAATTTATAAATGGCGGTGTAACGGCAGCCAAGGGCTTTATCGCCTCTGGTATCCACTGCGGCATCAGAAAAAATCAGACCAAAAAGGATCTTGCTATGATTAAAAGCGAGGTGAGATGCTCTGCTGCTGCGGTTTATACTCAGAATAAGGTTTACGGAGCACCCATAACCGTAACCAGAGAAAATCTGAAAGACGGTATGGCACAGGCAGTAATCGTAAACAGCGGCAACGCAAACACTTGTAATCACGACGGCGTGGAAAAGGCTGAGCTTATGTGTAAAATCGCCTCAGAGGCGGCAAAGGTAGAAAAGAATGACGTTATAGTAGCTTCTACGGGCGTAATAGGTATGAGTCTTGACGTTACTCCCATAGCTGAAAGTGCCGTGAAACTCGCTTCACAGATGAGCGGAGAGGGCGGACACGATGCTGCCGAGGCTATTATGACCACCGATACCGTGGCAAAGGAATGTGCAGTAACCTTCACTCTCGGCGGAAAAACCGTAACTCTGGGAGCTTGCTGCAAGGGCTCGGGAATGATACATCCCAATATGGCCACTATGCTTTGCTTTATGACTACAGACTGTGCGATTTCTTCTGCTATGCTTCAGAAGGCACTTTCAGAAACGGTCAAGGATACCTTTAATATGATTTCCGTAGACGGTGACACTTCGACTAACGATATGGTCTGCATTATGGCAAACGGAAAGGCTGAAAACCCTCTTATCAGCAGTGAAAATGAGGATTATCTTGTCTTTAAGCAGGCTCTTACGGCCGTTTCGGTTAAGCTTTCACGTCTTATCGCCGGTGACGGTGAGGGTGCACAGAGGCTTCTCGAGTGTAATGTTGCCTCCTGCACCGACGAAAAAACTGCTAAGGATATCGCAAAGAGCATAATCTGTTCTTCACTGGTGAAAACCGCTATGTTCGGCGCCGATGCCAACTGGGGCAGAATTTTATGCGCTATCGGTTATACCGAGGGAGATTTTTCTGTAGACAAGATAGATGTTTACCTATCCTCGTGCAAGGGTAAGGTAAAGGTGTGTGAAAACGGCTTCGGTATTCAGTTTTCCGAGGAAAAGGCCAAGGAAATCCTTTCAGAGGACGAAATAGTGCTTGATATCGAAATGAATCAGGGTGATTGCTCGGCTACCGCATGGGGCTGCGACCTTACCTACGATTATGTAAAAATTAACGGTGATTACCGTACTTAAGGTGGTATAAAAATGGAAATCAATGATGCTACAAGGGCGAAAATACTGACAGACGCCCTTCCTTACATACAGAAATACTACGGTAAAACCGTAGTAGTAAAATACGGCGGGAACGCTATGATTAATCCCGAGCTGAAAAAAGCGGTTATGAGCGATATTATTCTGCTTTCTCTCGTCGGTATCAAAATCGTTCTCGTTCACGGCGGCGGTCCCGAAATCAGCGGTATGCTTACAAAGCTCGGCATAGAATCGAAATTTGTGGGCGGTCTGCGTTACACTGACTCCGACACCGCAGAGGTAGTACAGATGGTGCTGGCAGGAAAAACAAATAAGGATTTGGTTTCTCTTATCGGTGTTTGCGGCGGCAAGGCTATCGGTCTGTGCGGTATCGACGGCGGAATGATAAAGGCTGAAAAGTTAGAGGATGAAAGCTTTGACTACGGCTATGTAGGTGAAATAGTTTCGGTGGATGCCAAGCCGATAAAAAAGGTTCTCGAGGAGGATTACATCCCCGTAATAGCTACTGTCGGTATCGACGATAACGGACAGGTTTATAACATAAATGCTGACACTGCTGCAGCGGAAATAGCTGCGGCACTGGGTGCTGAGAATATAATCACACTGTCGGATATTCCCGGTCTTATGCACGATGTTAACGACAAAACCTCACTTATACCTGAAATTCACATCGATGAAATCGACTCACTTATTGAGTCGGGCGTGATTTACGGCGGTATGATACCGAAAATCAAAAGCTGCGAAAAGGCAATCCGCTCGGGTGTTAAAAAGGCGGTTATGATTGACGGAAGAATACCTCATTCTATTATCATTGAAATGTTCTCAAAAGAGGGCATTGGCACACTTATGCAGGGGAGTGAAGCAGATGAGTAATTTTGATTTGATAAAGGAAGCCGACCAAAGCTTTGTGGCGGGTACCTACGGCAGATTTCCCGTGGCTATAGAAAAGGGAAATAATGCTACCTGCTATGATTTCGACGGAAAGGAATATATCGATTTTTCCAGCGGTATAGGTGTAAATTCTCTCGGCTTCTGCGATAAGGAGTGGATAGCAGCCGTGACGGCTCAGCTGAATTCCTTGCAGCACATTTCAAATCTTTATTACACCAAGCCCTGCACCGATGCGGCTAAGCTTCTGTGTGAAAAAACTGGAATGAAAAAGGTGTTCTTCTCAAATAGCGGTGCCGAGAGTAATGAGGGTGCGATAAAGTGTGCCCGTAAATACAGCTATGAAAAGTACGGCGACGGCAGAAGCAAGGTAATTACACTGGTAAATTCCTTCCACGGCAGAACCGTGACCACTCTGGCCGCTACGGGACAGGATGTTTTCCACAGGTTTTTCTTCCCCTTTACCGAGGGCTTTGAGTTTGTTCCCGCAAACGATATTTCAGAGCTTAAAAAGGCTCTCGACGGTACCGTGTGTGCAGTAATGGTGGAGCTTATTCAGGGTGAGGGCGGAGTAATGCCCTTGGATGTCGATTATGTAAAGGAGCTCGAAAGCATCTGTAACGAAAACGACATAATTTTCATTGTTGACGAGGTACAGACGGGTGTAGGCAGAACAGGCGAGCTTTTCGCTTTTCAGCATTTCGGCATAAGCCCCGATATTGTAACCACTGCCAAGGGTATAGGCGGAGGACTTCCTCTGGGCTGCGTTATCTTCGGTGAAAAGACTGAGTCGGTATTTTCCGCAGGTGACCATGCCACTACCTTCGGCGGTAATCCCGTCGCTACTGCAGGTGCTGCACACATTCTCAGCCGTATGGACAGAGCCTTTCTCGATGAGGTAAGGGCAAAAGGGGACTATATGCGCAAAAGGATTATGCGTATGCCCCATGTGGTCGGCATAGACGGATTAGGCCTTATGATGGGTGTTCGTCTGGACGAAACGGTAAAAAGTGCCGATGTGGTGAAAAAGGGCATCGAAAAGGGCGCACTTCTTCTCACTGCCAAAGCAAAGGTACGTCTTCTCCCGCCGCTCACCATCAGCTACGAAGAGATAGATAAAGGTCTTGCCTCAATGGCTGATGCACTTTCGGAATTATAAAAAATATAAGCTGCGGAGACTGCTTCGCAGCTTGTTCTGTTGTATTATCAGTATTTTTGTGATAAAATCAAGAAAACACTTTTTTGAGGTGGCCTATGGAAAAGATTAAGCTTGATAAAAAAACACTTAAAAAGATGGCTCTTACGGCTTCGGAGGTCTATACAGAGGATCCCGTCCATAAAAACTGCACCAAGGTGCTGAAAATCAGAAAGCGCTTTCTTTATCACTTTATGATGGAACGCTTTTCTTCGTCAAACGGTACGGATTATATCTATCTTGATAAAGAGGGCAGGGGAATGTGCATCTGGAGAGCTGCCGATAACGACTACACCGTGCTCGATTTTCTCAGATGTCCGCACTGGATTTTTCTGGTCGTTTACTGGATTTCGACTGTCCGTACACTCATAATTTACGGCAGACGTGATTTATCTGTTTTTCCGGACAATACTCTTCTCATTGAGCCGGTTTTCGTGGCCAAGGAGCATCAGGGCAAGGGTGTTGCCACTGCACTCATCAGACAGGGTATTGATGAGCTGCTCCCGCTCGGATATAATCTTGGACTGGAAACTCAGAACCCTGACAATATTTCTCTTTATGAAAGACTCGGCTTCAGAGTTATTTCTGAGCAGGAGCTGAAAAAGGGGAAGATTTATAATTATTCGATGCTTTATTACGGAGAAAACAAAGAATAAAGTATATAGTTTTTACGTAAAAATTAATATATTCTTACAATTCGACGAAAAGGCTTTTAATTAAACTTATATGTGTTAAAATTCAGTTAGAATTTATTTCGGAGGCTGAATATGGACAGAGTAAAAAATTTCATAAAAGACGAGGCAGCTGCTCTTAAAAGTGAGTTATCTGTCCCCGAGTACATATTGTGGTGGCTTGTTCGTGCGGCACAGATTTTCGTTCTGGTCAGATTAGCAATCAAGGATCCTGCGAATAACAATGTAGTTCTGCTCTCTCTTAATCTTCTGGCTACCTTTACGGTGCCTCTGGTAAGGCTTTTACTTTTTCCGAAGCGGATATTTAAAAGACTTTCCTTTCACAGTCAGACGTGGCTTA
Source organism: Oscillospiraceae bacterium (assembly GCA_015066045.1). Taxonomy (GTDB): domain Bacteria; phylum Bacillota; class Clostridia; order Oscillospirales; family Acutalibacteraceae; genus UBA6857. The sequence continues at coordinate 35,382 of SVPD01000017.1, read as the reverse complement.
ATGTAATGATTTTTTTCGGATCATTTCTTGCGCAGGGACTCGAATGGAACCATAAAATTACCAGCTGGGATAAGGTGCTCCATCTCATTTCCGGCGCGATAGTAGTTTTTATCGGTGACGGAATCACAGGTATGTTTCTGGATAAAAGGGATAAAATTTCACCCCTGTTCCGCAGCTATGCCGGTGTAGGCTTTTCGTTTATCGCAGTCGTTCTGTGGGAGGTCTTTGAGTTTTTTGCAGATTATTACATCGTGGACTCATCAAATCAGGCCTACAATATAAATCCTGAGCGAGACCGTTTCTTTTTTATGATTTTCGGTTACGGAGTACAGAATGAAAACCAGTGGAGAGTTTTCGACACAAATGTAGATATGATGTGTGCGATAGTCGGATGTATCCCTGCAGCCGTAGCACTTTGGTGGTGGTACAGGAAAAAAGAGAGGAAGGCTGCTTTCTCTGAAGAAGATAAAGCCGAAGAAATAACGGTATAACCTTCGCTGCTCTGCAGACATGACGTGTGTCACAGAGCAGCAGTTATTTTACGGGAAATGCAGACAAAATATTTTTATAAAAAGGTTGATTTTTCTAAACTCTTCGTGTATAATACATAAAGCACTTCGGGGTGTGGCGAAGTTTGGTATCGCGCTTGGTTCGGGACCAAGAGGCCATGGGTTCAAGTCCCGTCACTCCGACCATTTTCCCTAAAATGCTTGAAACTACAAGGTTTCAGGCATTTTTTTATATGTCTTGTTCGCGCTTGGTTTTTTAATAAAAATCTAATGAACCAAGAGGGAAAGAAAACTATGAGAAAAAAGCCTACAATCCGCATGAAATCTAAGGAAACAGCCGCCGAGGTGTTTGAACTGTTTTTACTAACCAAGCGCGCTGACGGCGTAAAACCAAGAACGATCGAAACATACAAGCAACATTTTCATGCTATTTCAAAACATCTTGACATTAACCAAGAGATAGCAGAAATGACCGCCACGGACTTAAAAAAGATGATAGTATCAATGCAGGACAAAGGACTTGCACCGAACTCAATAAAGAGTTATACAATCACCCTGAAAGCCTTTTTATCTTGGTGTAATGCTGAGGGCATAACAAGCCTGAATATGAAAAAGTACAAAGGTGAAGAAACGATAAAAGAAACCTATACCGATGAAGAACTGAAAATATTGCTCCAAAAGCCAAACATGAAGAAATGTACCTTTGCCGAATACCGAACTTGGGTAGTTGTAAATTTCCTCATAAACAGCGGTAGCCGAGCCGCGACAATCCGAAATATACAAAACCGTGATGTGGATATGGAAAACAATGTTATCTATGCACGGCACACGAAAAACAGAAAAGCACTTGTTATTCCTTTATGCTCTCAGATGTCAGCCGTTCTTATGGAATACATGAAAATCCGAGGCGGTAAACAAGATGATTATTTGTTTCCGAGTGAAAGCGGTGAGCAAATGACGGAAAGCGGTTTTCGTTGCAGTATTGTAAATTATAATCGTAGCCGCGGCGTGACAAAAACAAGCACACATTTATTCCGTCACACATTTGCAAAGAAATATTTAGTTGATTGTGGCGGCAATGCCCTCATGCTTCAAAAGTTATTGGGACACTTGACACTTGATATGACAAAACATTATTGTGCTATATTCGATACAGAGATAACAAAAGACTTTGACAGTTTTTCACCTCTTGCCAAATTAAGTACCAATAGTGAGAGAATAAAAATGCCGAAACGGTCTTGACGATGTGCCACGCTCCGTATAACGGCGGCAGAGGCGTTTTGTTTATTAAGTTGTGAAAGTTGTCTATAAAAAATAAATGCCCTCATGAGGGCAAAAAAATCAGCGGGAGACGAACATCTCCCGCTTAATCTATTTAAAATACAAATTCACCCTTTTTAGGTGGTATGTATGTTGGTCTTTTATTACCCTATGCTGAGGGCGAGGGTATTTTTATTTCCGTCACTTTTGGCACAAAGGGTGGTTTCTTTTCTTCGGTTTCAACCTGACTTGTATTTATACTATTATCTGTTATATCAGTTGTATTATTTATTTCTATATTCTCTCTCATTACACCTTGACCGTTTTGCGGTATGCCCTCATCGGCAGCCGTGCTTGTTTCAAAATTCAATCCGTCTGTCAACACTTCATTTTTGGGGTTGTTCACGGTACGCGGTTGAGGCTTTTCGAAGAATTCAAAGGTACTGCCCGCCGCAGGAACTAAATAACCTTTGTCAACAAGTATATGAAACTAATCGTGATATGTTGACCTTGCCATACCTATATCCCTGCGAACAGCCGCAGGAGACAAGGCTATTGTATAGCCGTTGGCATTAGAGGCAAGATATAGGTACAGCCTCAGAGCAGTTGCTCCGAGGTCGCGACTTGCCGCCTACCAATTTTCATTTTTGATACCGAGGAAATCAACCGTCGCGCGTTCACGGTTGATTTTAATGTTTCTCTGATTGGGATATGTTACTTTTGGCATATCACATTTTCTCCTTTTTCTCTAATTTATCAGTAGTTTCCGAGGTTCTTTATTTTATCGTTCAGGTTGTCAATTTCCTTGATAATATCAGTAACATCGACACTTATATTTAAACGCTGAATAACTTTATCAGCAATAACATCTATTTCACGGTCGCTTAATAAATTCTGTTTTATCATGTCCTTTTGGAATTGATACTATAAAGTAATATCCATAGACTTAGTCAATGCTTCAAGATAGCGTTCAAATGAACTTTTATACATCGGGCGTTCTCTCCTTTCATCAATATTTTTTCTGTGAGTTTTTATCTTTAACTTACATATATATTATACTAAAATTTTTATAAAAAATCAAAGGAGACCGCCTGACGGTTAGTGTATAATTCTCCTATATGAGGGCGGGCGGTAATACGGGAGAAATTAAAATTGCATTGAGCATAGTCAATAAATGTGGGTAGCTCCGCGGTCAAGAGTTATTTTTATTTGACCGTTATCGTTTTCGTGCATTTCTTTTGGTTTTCGTTCATTATAATTAAATACACTTGAATATACATGAATACAATGCAAAACAACCAAAAACGCATCAAAACTCACCGAATTTATTTGAATTTTCTTGATTTTTACGCGAAAGATTGTATTTTTAAAGTTTTTCAATTATTTTCGTGTAAATGCTTGACAATATATATATATATATATATATATATAATAGATGTACGAATTTTGTCAAAAAATGGCATATTCGTGCATTTTTATTTTACTTTTGGAGGTAGAAAATCATGAGAATTATTCTCGACACAGACAAGAAAACAATCACAGTACCTTGGAACTATCAGCAGAAGCTCGATGCTATCAATGAAATTATTATGCAAGTGAGTGATGATGAAAGCAAGAAAAAAACCTTTATAGGTTACATTGATGAACTTTGGAAAGATTGCATCGCTAATTCTGATAAGTGCGTTGTTAAGGGTGATAAACCTTTCCGTAAAAAGGCTGAATAATATGGCTAAACGAGTAACACCCGAAGAAATTGTTGAAATGCACCGCCTTTATGCTAAATATGGCAATTATGCCGAGGTTGGCAGACAAATAGGAAGAAGCGGCTCAACAGTTTCAAAGTATGTAAAAATGAATGGCGTACCGCAGAGCATCAGATTAGCGGTGCAGAATTTATCTCAACAAAAATAAAAATAACGAGGTGTAAAAATGAAAAAAATAGTTGCTCTTCTTTTAGTAGTTGTTATGTGTATGTTGTTTGCTGCTTGTGGTGCTGATAGTTCAGAAACAGTTATTGGAGAATGGATAGGAAAATATACAAACCAAAGTAAGTTCTCTTATAATTACAAGGAATTCAATTCGGGCGATGAAATTGAATTAACCATGAACATATATAAAGGTGGTACATTGCAAGTAGTACGTAAAAATACAGTAAACGATGCAGAAATGATAACAGATGGAATATGGGAAATTAAAGACGATATCCTTGTAACAACATTTAATGTTACAAACGGTGATTTGGTGCTTAGTTGGGAAATCATCGATGAGATATTAAAACTTCAAGGAAGCAATTATGCATTCCCAAAAGAATTAATGAAAAAATAAATAAGTAGTCTATAGAGCGGACAATAGTTCGCTCTATATTTTGTGTTCGCAAAGGTACACCTTTATAAACACACAAATTCACCGTGTTTTCTTTGTTCGTTAAATATATAAAATAATTTACAAATATATTCGCAAATATATTGATATTTACGAACACTTATGATATAATACAAACATAAGATAAAGAAAGGGGCGCGAACATGGATAGCCGCACATATTTTTACGCACGAGTATCAAGCAAAGACCAAAACCTTGACCGCCAAATATCTGCTTTTAAGTCTCTTGGAGCAACCGAGAGAGATATAATAACAGATAAAGAAAGCGGCAAGAACTTAGACCGTTCAGGTTATCAGGCTTTAAAAAATGCAATGCTCCGTCGCGGTGATACACTTGTTATTAAATCACTCGACAGACTAAGCCGAAACAAAGCCGATATAAAAAACGAACTTCAATATTTTAAGGATAATGGCATAAGGCTCAAAGTTATTGATTTACCAACAACTATGATGAACTTACCTGAGGGTCAGGAATGGGTCTTTGAAATGGTAAACAACATTCTTATTGAGGTTTTGGGAACGATAGCCGAGCAGGAACGCGAAACAATTAAAAAGCGTCAGGCTGAGGGCATTGAAGCCGCAAAGCAAAAAGGCAAGAAATTAGGCAGACCCGCATTGACATTTCCTGAAAATTGGTCTGAGGTTTATGCCTCTTGGAAAGCGGGAGAAATAACCGCAAAGACCGCAATGGAAATGACAGAAACAAAAAGAACGAGTTTTTACAAACTCGTTAGTATGACGGAATAGGGGGTCTTTTATGTTTGATATTTTAAAACCTATTTTTCCTATTCTGTTAATTTTATTAGTCGTATTAGGATTTGTTTTTATATTCGTTTATTTTTATAACAGCGTTGTAAAGTTATCGGATAGAACTGCAAGAAAAATAGAGATATACGGATATGCATTATTATTTGCCGTTCTTGTTTGGGAACTGATAATAAAAAATATCTATATGGAAACCTTTTACAATGATGATTGGGTATATTTAAATGAAAAACTTAAAGCAATATATCATCTTTTGGAAGATATATTAACCTATGGAAATGATGAGCCATACAAATTCGGTGATATATTTTATAAGGACACAAGCGATTATGTTAAAATACAATTATTAACTACAGATATAATCGAAGCCGTACTAAAGATATTAAGTACTGTTTTTATTGCTGTTGGTAGATTTCAAGAACTTGAGAAATTTAGAGTATATAAAAACAATAAATCTGTTGATAATTCAATCGATTATGAAAAGTAAAATTAATTAATTTATACCAAGTGCGTTCAAGCGTGGCGAAGTTTGGTTTTTTGGTGTTGCGACAGCAACACATCGCGGCAACGGTTCGGGACCAAGAGGCCATGGGTTCAAGTCCCGTCACTCCGACCATTTTCAGAAAAGCACTCACTTTACCGTGGGTGCTTTTTCTTTGGCCGATTGGGCCCGAACCTGAGGGACCAGGCACAGAACACGACCGCCGCCTGTGGCGGATAAAGGGAGTGTGACTGTGGCGCAGCGGTCAAAATCGCTCGGCGCTCCAAGCCGAGAAGCGATTTTGGGAACCGCAAGAGGTAGCCATGGGTTCAAGGTCTCGGCTGCCGCCTCGGTCGTTGCTTCTGTGCTTCGCACAGAGGTGTCCACCGTACACCCGCAACCCGTCACTCCGACCATTTTCAGAAAAGCACTCACTTTACTGTGGGTGCTTTTTTATATCACGAAAAATTTAACCGTATATCCTTGATTTATTAAATTTTAAGTGTATAATAATTACTGAAGGAAATATGAAGAAAAGAGGAAATGTCAAATGAACAGTAACGTAACAATCTTCAATCACCCCCTTATCCAGCATAAGCTCTCCATACTCCGTAATAAAGAGACCAGCTCAAAGGATTTCAGAGCACTCGTTTCGGAGATAGCCACACTTATGGGCTATGAGGCAACGAGAGATTTACCGCTTGAGGATGTTGAAATCGAAACCCCCATCTGTAAAATGACAGCAAAGCATATCTGCGGTAAAAAGCTCGCTATCGTGCCTATTCTCCGTGCAGGTCTTGGTATGGTAGAGGGTATCGTTTCTTTGGTTCCGTCTGCCCGTATAGGACATATCGGACTTTACAGAGATGAGGAAACTCTTACTCCCGTCGAGTATTACTGTAAATTACCGAAGGACATCAGTGAAAGAGATGTTTTCGTCGTCGATCCTATGCTTGCTACAGGCGGCTCGGGCATCGATGCTGTTTCACAGATTAAGCTCCGTAATCCCCGTTCTATCAAATTTATGTGCATCATCGCCGCTCCCGAAGGCATTGAGGCATTCTCGAAGGCGCATCCGGATGTTCACGTTTACTGTGCCGCACTGGATGAAAAGCTCAATGAGAAGGGCTATATTGTTCCCGGACTCGGCGATGCGGGAGACAGGATTTTCGGCACGAAATAAGCCTCGTTTCCTTTCGGCAAGATATACCTGACCGTTTTATCTGTTAAAGAAAATTTTACTTTTTTACGGGAAAACTCTTGACAAATTCACCTGCAGGTGATAAAATCCTTTCAATATCACAAATGCGTTGAAGAAATTATGAGTTATCTTCCCATGCTTTCAGAGAGTCGGTGGTTGGTGCGAATCGGCAGATGCGGATAATTCAGTCTCGTTTCAGAGCAGGACTGCTGAAGGTCTATTCAGATTGTGTAGGCGGTCACGGAGGCCCCGTTATCATGGCTAAAAGCTTGTCAGAGCTTTGAAGAGTGACTGTCACAGACAGTAAACAAGGTGGTACCGCGGATTTAATTCGCCCTTGAAGTTACTTAGTAATTTCAAGGGCATTTTTTCTTGTGTATGTGATGAATTTTATTTAAGGAGTCTTAGTTATGGAAAGATTATTAATCGCAGACGTTACATTAAAGGAAGCTGCAAAGTCAGCTGATTCTTCCCTTTCTTTCAGAGAGAAAATCGAAATCGCTAAATTGCTTGACAAGGTAAATGTCAGCGTAATCGAGCTTCCCGAAATAAAAAAGGAAAAAACGGATGTTCTTCTTATCAAATCAATAGCCTCCTGCGTTAAAAACAGTGTGGTTGCCGTTCCCGTCTGTCTTGCCGAAGAGGATGTGGACAGAGTGGCCGAGGCCCTTAAAAATGCCGTAAAGCCCAGAATTCAGGTCGTAGTTCCTACTTCTACCGTGCAGATGGAGTTTGTCTGCGGTAAAAAGCCGCTTATGGTCATCGAAATGATTGACAGACTCGTTAAAAAGGCTAAAGAGTATGTCTCTGACGTGGAATTCATCGCAGAGGATGCTACCAGAAGTGAGCCCGAATTTCTCACCAAGGCCATCAGCACCGCTATTTCGGCAGGTGCCGCCACGGTAACCCTGAGCGATGCTGCCGGTACTATGCTTACCGATGAAATCAGTGTGTTTATCGATGACGTAAAAGCCAGCGTTTCAGAGTGCGGAAGCGTAAATTTCGGCGTCAAGTGCATCAATACGCTCGGTATGGCCGCTGCCTGCACCGTTACTGCGGTAAAATCCGGTGTCAACGAAATCAAAGCCTCCGTTATCGGCACTACCGATGCGGCTTATCTTGACTCGGTATGCAAGGTTATCAGCGTACACGGCGATGAAATCGGATGTGAATGCGACGTTAAAACCACAGAGCTTTGCAGAGTTTCAAAGCAGATAGAATGGATACTTTCTTCCAAAAACGACAAGGGTACAGGTCTCAGCTCCGTAGCTGATTTTTATGCCGATGATTTCGTTCTTAATGAGCACGATGACATTACAGAGGTTACCAAGGCGGTAAAAATGCTCGGCTACGACCTCTCTCAGGAGGATATCGGCAAGGTTTACGAGGAATTCAGACGTATCAGCGGTAAAAAGAACGTAGGCGCAAAGGAGCTCGATGCTATCGTAGCTTCAGCGGCTTTACAGGTTCCCGCTACTTATGTAATCGACAGCTATGTTATAAACAGCGGTAATGTTATTTCCGCTACCGCTAATATCACTCTTAATAAAAACGGCGAAAAAGTAAGCGGCTTAAGCATCGGCGACGGTCCTATCGATGCATCCTTTCTTGCCATAGAGCAGATTGTCGGCCGTCATTATGAGCTTGACGATTTCCAGATTCAGTCCGTTACAGAGGGACGTGAGGCTATGGGCTCTGCTCTGGTAAAGCTTCGTTCAAACGGCAGACTTTATTCGGGCAAGGGTATCTCTACCGATATTATCGGTGCCAGCATAAGAGCATATCTCAATGCTCTCAATAAAATCGTTTACGAGGAGGCATAAGTATGAATAAACTTTCTTTTTCTATCAACGGCTGGAAGGATTATTCCTGGCAGGATTTTGTTACTCTTGCCGAGGAAAACGGTTTTTGCGGCATAGAGCTTCATAATGTTATCGGCTCCTCCTTATATGAAAAGGACGGCCCCTTCCATAAGTATAATTCAGCAGCTACAGTCCGTTCTCTTAACGACAAGGGTATTTCCGTTCCCTGCGTAGACATCAGCGTGGATGTTTCTGACAGTAATATCGCTGAAAACAGAGAGCATATCAGAAAATATATCGAATTTGCTTCCTCTATCCGTTCTCCCTATGTGCGTGTTTACGCATCGGGCGAAAGCGAAAATGCCAGAGAGAACGTTCTCGGATGTCTGAGTGAAATCACCGAATTTGCAGCCGAAAAGAATGTAACCGTGCTTATCGAAACCACAGGTATGTTCAGAAATACGGCTGCCTTACGTGATATTCTTATCGAGTTTGCCTGCGATTCCGTGGCTGCTCTGTGGGATATGTACCATACCTTCTGTGAGGAAGGGGAGGACCCCGAAAAAACCATAACCAACCTCGGGGCTTACATAAAGCACGTTCATATAAAGGACTCGGCGGAAATCGACGGAAAGCGTGAATACTGCCTTATGGGTGAGGGTGAAATTCCCACTGAGATTATGATTAACGCTCTCGCATCCGTAAACTATGACGGCTTCATTTCTCTCGAATGGAATCCCGACTGGATGGAGGATCTTAAAGAAATCGACGTAATTTATGCTCATTTCTACCAGTATATGCAGCAGTTCCAGACTCCCTCCAGAAAAAAGAGTCATCTTTACCGTAATAAAAGAGGTACAGGTAATTTCGTATGGAAAAAGGAGGCTCTTATCCGCAAGACCTTCTCTCAGGTTCTCGACACTATGGTAGAAGAGTTCCCTGACCAGTATGCTTTCAAATATACTACTCTCAATTACACCAGAACATACGCTCAGTTCAGAGATGATGTAGACGAGTGCTGCCGTGCCTTCCTTTCTATGGGCATCAGACCGGGCTCACACGTAGCGGTATGGGCTACTAACATCCCTCAGTGGTACATCGCATTCTGGGCAGCCACGAAGCTCGGAGCAGTGCTTGTTACCATGAACACCGCCTATAAGATTCACGAGGCAGAGTATCTTCTCAAACAGTCCGATACTCACACACTCATTCTCGTAGAGGGCTACCGTGATTCTCATTATGCCGAAATCATCGGTGAGCTTTGTCCTGAGCTTGAAGCTCTCGAGCCGGGCAAGCCCTTACACAGTAAGAGACTTCCATTCCTGCGTAATGTTATCACTGTCGGCTTTAAGAAAAAAGGCTGTCTCGAATGGGATGAGGCTATCGCCAGAAGTGAAAACGTACCTCTGGAAGAGGTTTACCGCATAGCAGCCACCGTAAATCCCGACGATGTATGCAATATGCAGTACACATCCGGTACTACAGGCTTCCCGAAGGGCGTTATGCTTACACATTACAATGTAGTAAATAACGGTAAGTGCATCGGTGACAGAATGGATCTTTCCACTGCTGACAGAATGATGATTCAGGTGCCTATGTTCCACTGCTTCGGCATGGTTCTGGCTATGACCGCATCTATGACTCACGGTGTAACTCTTTCTCCCATTCCGTACTTCACCCCGAAGCCGGCCTTGGCCTGCATTAATCAGGAAAAGATTACCTGCTTCCACGGTGTTCCGACTATGTTTATCGCACTTCTGGAGCATCCCGATTTCCCGAAAACTGATTTCTCTTATATGAGAACAGGTATTATGGCAGGTTCACCCTGTCCTATCTCCGTTATGCAGGATGTAGTCAATAAAATGAATATGAAGGAAATCACCATCGTTTACGGCCAGACCGAAGCATCACCCGGCTGTACCATGAGCTCTACCGATGATTCTCTCGAGGTCAGAGTAAGCACTGTCGGCCGTGCTCTTCCCGAAATCGAATGTAAGATAGTCGATCCCGAAACGGGCGAAGATATGCCTGTGGGCGAAACAGGTGAATTTGTAGCCAGAGGCTATAACATTATGAAGGGCTATTATAAAATGCCCAAGGCTACTGCGGCTGCTATCGACAAACAGGGCTGGCTCCATACAGGTGACCTTGCCTGCAAAACAGAGGACGGAAACTATAAAATCACCGGCAGACTCAAGGATATGATTATCCGTGGCGGTGAAAACATTTATCCCAAGGAAATAGAAGAGTTTATCTATACCCACGAAAAAGTAAAGGATGTTCAGGTTATCGGTGTTCCCGATGAGCAATACGGCGAAGAAATCGCCGCCTGGATCGTTCTTAAGGACGGCGTGACTATGACCGAGGATGAAATGAAGCAGTATATCCGTGATCATATGGCTAAGCATAAGGTGCCTAAGTATATCGATTTTGTCAGCGGCTTCCCCATGAACGTAGCAGGTAAAATCCTTAAATACAAAATGCGTGAAGAGGCTATAGAAAAATACGGCCTGCAGAAGGCTGATTCAGTCGTAACTGCATAAGAAAAGAGTGATTAAGTGGATTATCCCATAATTGACTGTCATTGTCACGTTTATCCCGACAGGATAGCTGACAGAGCCGTGGAAAGCATCAGAAATTTTTACGATATTGATTTGGGCTATGACGGCAGATGCTCTACTCTCGTGAGAGAGGGAGCAAAATACGGAATAAAGCATTATGTAGTTTTTTCTGTAGCGACCACACCCAAGCAGGTACAGACTATCAATGCCTTTATCGCTGAAACCGTAAAGAGCAGTGCCGGTATTATGACCGGTCTCGGCTCTCTGCATCCCGATTCCGAGGATATGGCAGGGGACTATGAGCATCTTAAAAGTCTGGGGCTCAGGGGCGTTAAGCTACACCCCGATTTTCAGAAAATAGCTATCGACGATGAGAGATGCGAAAAAATTTATCAGCTCTGCAGAGGTGAGCTGCCTGTGCTTCTGCACACGGGTGACTACAGATACGACTTTTCCAATCCCGACAGAATGGCACGTATTCTCGAAAAATATCCTGATCTGACTGTTATCGGCGCACATTTCGGTGGCTGGTCCGTTTGGGATGAGGCGGTCAGCAAGCTTTGCGACTATCAGAACTTTTATGTGGACTGCTCATCGACTCTTTATGCGGTTTCACCCGAAAGAGGCAGACAGCTGGTAAGAGCCTACGGGGCGGACCGTGTCCTGTTCGGAACAGACCATCCTATGTGGTTTTACGAGGAAGAAATAAAGAGATTTGCTGCCCTCGGGCTGGAGGATGAAGAGGCTGAAAAAATACTCTGTAAAAATTCCGCTAAGCTTTTCGGCATCGATGAAGATAAAATATTTTAATTTTTTCAAAAAAACTGAAATTTGTATTGACAAAGATGTTTTAAAGTGCTAAAATCTTAATAATTAAATAAAAGGCTATGACGAAGACGGATGAATCGGAGCGTTAACAGAGAGCCGACGGTGCTGGAAAGTCGGTAATGTGAATTTTCAAATCCCATCACTTCTGAGCCGAAAGGGCGAACCTGCAGTAGTCCTTTCCGTGAATGCTACGTCAGTGCATAGAGCTTGTCAGAGCTTGAAGGGGCGGCTATTCCGCAATTTGAGTGGTACCGCGGGTATTGTATTTTACTCGTCTCAAAGTTTTTTCTTTGAGACGGGTTTATTTTTTTAAAATTATTATTAAGGAGACTGGCTTATGGAACTTAATAAAATGAATAACGAGCTTAAGGAAGTAGCCTTCAGAATCAAGGAAATGCGTGAAATCGCAGGCTACACACAGGAGGAAATGGCTGAAAAGGTGGATATCAGCGCCGAGCAGTATGCCTCATACGAGCAGGGTGCCGATGATTTTCCTTTCTCCTTCATCCACAAATGCGCCAAGATTTTCGGCATAGGAAAGACTGACCTTCTCGAGGGAAGAAGCAGTAATCTTTCTTCCTACACCGTTACACGAAAGGGACAGGGCAAAATAACCTCTAAGGAAGACGGCATCGAAATCAATCATCTTGCCCTTCTTTTCAGAAAGAAGCTCGCCGAGCCTTATCTTGCCAAATACGAATACAAAAAAGAGCTTCAGGATAAGCCTATAAATACCACTACTCACAGCGGTCAGGAGTTTGACTATGTTCTTTCAGGAAAGCTTAAGGTCAGAGTAGGTAATCACACAGAAATTCTCTCAGAGGGCGACAGTATTTACTACAATAGCTCCACTCCTCACGGTATGATTGCCGTTGACGGTGAGGACTGCACGTTTATCGCCGTGGTTGTAGCCGGTGAAGAGAAAACCGTCAAAGCCGAGGCTGAGGTTGAGCTTTCTTCGACCAAGGTTTCTCACGAGCTCGAGGTCAGAAAATTCATCGAAACCGAAGAAAATGAAAAAGGCGTTCTTACCAAGCTTGATTATAAAAACGAAAACGAATTCAATTTCGCCTTCGATGTAGTGGATGCCGTAGCGAATAAATACCCCGATAAGCTCGCTATGCTTCACATTTCCGCAGACAAGACTGAAAGAAGATTTACCTATAATGATATGAAAAAGGAGTCTGCACGTGCTGCAAACTACTTTATCAGCATCGGTATAAAAAAGGGCGACAGAGTAATGCTCGTTCTTAAGCGTCACTATCAGTTCTGGATTTGCGCACTGGCCTTACATAAAATCGGTGCTATCATCATTCCCGCCACCAATCAGCTCGTAGAGCACGACTTTGAATATCGCTTCAAGGCAGCAGGTATTTCCGCTATTCTTTGCACAAGCGACGGTCAGACTGCAGCTCAGATCGATAAGGCTGCCGAAAACTATGACGGTCTCGCTCACAAGGTTATCGTAGGCAATGACAGAGAAGGCTGGCATAACTTTGATAAGGAATATAAGCTTTTCAGAAGCATTTACGAAAGAACTGATGAAAGCCCCTGCGGTGATGACACTATGCTTATGTTCTTCACCTCCGGTACTACCGGCTATCCTAAGATTGCGGCTCATTCCTACAAATACGCTCTCGGCCATTTCATCACTGCCAAATACTGGCACTCAATCAAGCCCAATGACCTGCACCTTACCATTTCAGACACAGGCTGGGGTAAGGCTATGTGGGGTAAATTTTACGGACAGTGGATGTGTGAGGGCGCAGTATTCACCTATGACTTTGACCGCTTCGATGCTTCTGATATTCTTCCTATGTTTGCCAAATATCAGATTACCACATTCTGTGCTCCTCCGACTATGTACAGAATGCTCATCAAAGAGGACCTTTCGAAGTATGACCTCTCATCCATCAGATATGCCACTACGGCGGGTGAAGCTCTTAACCCCGAGGTATTCCATCAGTTCCACAAATCCACGGGGCTCGTGATTATGGAGGGCTTCGGTCAGACCGAAACCACTCTTACCATCGCAAATCTCGTCGGAACCACTCCGAAGCCCGGTGCTATGGGTAAGCCTGTTCCTTGCTATGATATCGCTATCGTTGATCCCGACGGAAATGAATGTGCCGTAGGTGAAACCGGTGAAATCGTGGTAAGAACCGACAAAAAGGTTCCCTGCGGTCTCTTTAAGGGCTATTATAACGAGCAGGATAAAACAGACGAGGTATGGCACGACGGAATGTATCACACCGGTGATACCGCTTGGTGCGATGAAGACGGCTATTATTGGTATGTCAGCCGTATCGATGATGTTATCAAATCATCCGGCTACAGAATCGGACCTTTCGAAATCGAAAATGTAATTATGGAGCTTCCCTATGTTCTCGAATGCGGCGTTTCTGCTGCCCCCGATGAAATAAGAGGACAGGTTGTAAAGGCGAGCGTCGTTCTCACCAAGGGAACCGAGCCTACAGAGGAGCTTAAAAAGGAAATTCAGAATTACGTCAAAAAGAATACCGCTCCTTATAAGTATCCCAGAATAGTAGTATTCCGTGACGAGCTTCCCAAAACAATCAGCGGTAAAATCCAGAGAAATAAACTTTAATTTTTTTCTGTCAGATGTTGAAATACATAAACGATTGTAATATAATAAAGGGTGCGTTGTTATGACAGATAAAAGAATAGTGCTTTTCGCAGGGCATTACGGCAGCGGTAAAACCAATATCGCAGTTAACTATGCAGTAAGGCTTAAGGATGAGGGCTACCCCGTTCTCATAGCCGATCTGGACATAGTTAATCCCTATTTCCGCACAAAGGACAGTGAAAAGGAGCTGGCGGAAAAGGGGATAGAGCTTATCTGCTCCGACTTTGCCAATACAAACCTCGACATACCCTCTTTGCCGAAAAATATGTACCGTGTGGTAAACGATAAAAGATACCGTGCGGTTATGGATATAGGCGGCGACGATGCGGGTGCTATAGCCTTGGGCAGATTTGCACCCTCTATCGCAGAAGAAAATAACTACGAAATGGTTTTCGTGGCGAACTTTTACCGACCGCTTACCAGAACGGCCGAGGAGGCCTACGGGGTTATGAAGGAAATAGAGGCTGCATCGTCTCTGAAATTTACTTCTATCGCCAATAATTCAAATTTAGGTAACGAAACGGATGCAGGTGACGTGCTTTCATCTGTAGGTGAGGCCGAAAGGCTTTCTGAGCTGAGCGGTCTGCCTGTACTGTTTACCTGCTGCGAAAACAGACTCTATGAAGAGCTGAAGGAGTGCGGAAAAGAGATTTTCCCTCTGAAATTACAAAGCAAATTATTTTAAATGGAGGTATTTACTGTGCCTAAAGTAACGTTTAAAACAGATATGTGTAAGGGCTGTGGCTTATGTGTAATAGCCTGCCCGAAAAAAATTCTCGTAATTGCCAAAGACAAAATCAATGCAAAGGGGCATTCTCCCGCAGAAATGACAGATGAAACCAAATGTATCGGCTGCGCTTTCTGTGCTACTATGTGTCCCGACTGCATTATCAAAGTAGAAAAGTGAGGTGCTGATAAAATGGCTGAAAAAGTACTTATGAAGGGTAACGAAGCTATCGCTGAGGCTGCTATTCTCGCAGGCTGCCGCCATTACTTCGGTTATCCCATTACTCCTCAGACGGAAATTGCTGCCTATATGGCCAAAAAGATGCCTAAAATCGGCGGATGCTTCCTTCAGGCTGAAAGCGAAGTGGCTGCCATCAATATGGTTTACGGTGTGGCAGGTACGGGCAAAAGAGTTATGACATCATCCTCAAGCCCCGGAATTTCACTCAAGGCAGAAGGTCTTTCTTATCTTGCCGGCAGTGACCTTCCCTCTCTTGTCGTAAATGTTCAGCGCGGTGGCCCCGGTCTCGGCGGTATCCAGCCCTCTCAGTCTGACTATTTTCAGGCTACCAAGGGTGGCGGTCACGGTGACTTTAAAATGATAGTTCTCGCTCCCTCCTCAGTGCAGGAAATGGCTGACCTTACCATCAAAGGCTTCGATCTCGCCGAAAAATACAGAATGACTTCTATGATTTTAGCCGACGGTACCATGGGACAGATGATGGAGCCTGTTTCTCTCGAAGAGGTCAAGGTTAACGAATATGACAAATCATGGGCTGTAACGGGCACTAAATGCGAAAGAAAAAAGAATATCATCAATTCTCTTTCTCTCGTTCCCGAGGAGCTCGAAAAGCTTAATTTCGCCAGATTCGAAAGATACAAGGCTATCGAAGAAAACGAAGTTATGTATGAAGAATATATGATGGACGATGCTGAAATCTGTATCGCAGCCTTCGGTATCGCTGCCAGAGTAGCAAAGAATGCTATTAATGCAGCGAGAAAGGAAGGCGTAAAGGCAGGTCTCATAAGACCTATCACACTCTGGCCCTTCCCGAACGAAGCCTTCAGAAAGGCAGCTGACAAGGTTGACTGCTTTATTTCCGTAGAGCTTTCTATGGGACAGATGATCGAGGATATCCGACTGGCCTCAGAGTGCAAAAAGCCTGTTTATCTTTGCAACAGAGTCGGCGGTATGATTCCGTCTCCCGAGCTTGTTCTCGAATCAATTAAAGCACACTGTAAAGGAGGTACAAAATAATGGTAGTATTTGACAAACCCAAATCACTCGCTGATGTTCCTCTTCATTACTGTCCCGGCTGCACACACGGTATTATCCACCGTCTCGTGGCTGAAACCATCGACGAATTAGGCATCGAGGGTAAAACCATCGGTGTGGCACCTGTAGGCTGCTCCGTTCTTGCTTACAACTATTTTAACTGTGATATGGTTGAGGCTGCACACGGCAGAGCCCCCGCAGTAGCTACCGGCCTCAAGCGTTCCGATCCCGACAATCACATCGTCTTTACATATCAGGGTGACGGTGACCTCGCTTCTATCGGTATGGCTGAAACTGTTCATTCCGCCGCCAGAAACGAAAACATCACTATCATCTTCGTAAACAATGCCATTTACGGTATGACAGGCGGCCAGATGGCTCCCACCTCTCTTCCCGGTCAGGTTACACAGACCTCTCCCTACGGCAGAGACACAGACCACTGCGGCTTCCCCGTAAAGGTTTCCGAAATGCTTTCTCAGCTCGACGGAGCCGGCTACATCGAAAGAGTAGCGGTTAATAACGTAAAGAATGTCAGAAACGCTAAAAAAGCGATCAAAAAGGCTTTCCAGAATCAGATTGATAAAAAAGGCTTCTCTCTTATTGAGGTTGTTTCCACTTGTCCCACAAACTGGGGTATGACTCCCGAAAAGGCTCTCGAATGGGTAGAGGAAAAGATGATTCCTTATTATCCTTTGGGTGTTTATAAAGACAGAGATGCTGAAAATAAAGGTGAATAAGGAGGGGAGACAATGAATACAACTCAGATTTTAATTGCAGGCTTCGGCGGTCAGGGTGTCCTTTTCGCAGGTAAATTTCTCGCCTATAAGGGGCTTTTAAGCGGAAAGCAGGTCTCTTGGCTCCCTTCATACGGCCCTGAAATGCGCGGCGGTACAGCCAATTGCAGTGTTATCATCAGTGATGAGCCCATCGGTTCACCTATCGTTACCAATCCCGACTGTCTCGTGGCTATGAACCTTCCTTCACTCAAAAAGTATGAGTACGACGTGGTTTCGGGCGGTATCATCATCATTGACTCCACACTTATCGGTGAAATGCCTGTCAGAGACGACGTAACCGTGTTTGCCGTTCCTTCCACCAAAATGGCCAACGACGAAGGCTTCTCCACTCTTGCCAATATGATTCTTATGGGCAAGCTTATCAAGGAATGCGATGCTTTTGACTTTGACGGAACTGAGGATGTTCTGAAAAAAGTAGTGCCTCCCAAAAAGGCAAATCTTACCGAAATTAACCTTAAAGCTCTCAGAACGGGCTACGATTATTGATTCAGAGGTGTTTGAAATGGAAATCAAAATTACTAAAACAACTGCACCCAAGGCAAAGCCTGCCAAGGGTGAGAAGCTTGGCTTCGGTCACATTTTTACCGACCATATGTTTATTATGAATTACACTGAGGGTAAGGGCTGGCACGACGCCCGCATCGAGCCCTACGGTGAAATTTCACTTGCTCCCAGTGCTATGGTTTTCCACTATGGTCAGGAAATGTTTGAAGGTCTCAAGGCATACCGCGGCGAGGACGACAAAATTTATCTTTTCCGTCCCGATATGAATGCAAAAAGAGCCAACGCATCAAACGAAAGACTCTGCATTCCCGAAATTCCCGAGGATATTTTTGTGGATGCCGTAAAGGCGGTCGTTGACATCGACAGAGATTGGGTACCCTCCGACGAGGGCACATCTCTTTACATCCGTCCCTTCGTAATCGCTACTGATGAATTTCTCGGTGTTGCTCCGTCAAAGACATATTTATTCATCATCGTTCTTTCACCCTCGGGTGCATACTATGAAAGCGGTCTTGCCCCTGTAGGCATCTGGATCGAGGACGAATATGTACGAGCAGTAAAAGGCGGTATGGGCTTCGCCAAAACAGGCGGTAACTATGCTGCATCTCTTATCGCACAGGTCAAGGCTCACGACAGCGGCTACTCTCAGGTTCTTTGGCTCGACGGTGTGGAAAGAAAGTACATCGAAGAAGTCGGTGCTATGAATATTATGTTTAAAATCGACGGAAAGGTTATCACTCCCGCCCTCAACGGCAGTATACTTCCCGGTATCACACGTAACTCCATCATCAACGTTTGTAAGGCATGGGGCTACGAGGTAGAGGAAAGAAGAATTTCTGTAGATGAGGTTGTTGCCGCCGCCAAAAACGGCACTCTCGAAGAGGTATGGGGTACAGGTACTGCAGCAGTAGTTTCCCCTGTAGGTAAGCTTCGCTATGTAGATGACGTTATGACCATCGGTGACGGTGGCATCGGTGAGCTTACTCAGAGACTTTACGATGAGCTTACCGGTATCCAGTGGGGTAAAAGAGAAGATCCCTACGGCTGGAGAGTAGAGGTTAAATAATCTTCTTTTTCTGACAAAAAAGCGAATAAACTTACTTTATATGAAAAATCACCGATATGTGTCAGCATTATCGGTGATTTTTGCGTTCAGATTATGCCTCTTTATTTTTCTCAGTTCTATTGATTATTCCTTTCGATTATTGTAAAATAATATGTGTTATATAAATCGCTTTTTTCCCATAACATTTAATAGGTGATATTATGAAAAGCGGTTTATATCTGACTTTAAACTTCAAAAAAACTCTGAGTGTGTCCGTTACGGTTGTTCTTTTCTTTACATTGGTTATGATAGCAAATCTTACCCGTGATTTGTCCGACACTGTTTCGGGTAAGGCTGACGGCTTACCGGTAATCGTAATAGATGCGGGGCACGGCGGTGAGGACGGTGGCACACAGTCGGCTGACGGCACCTTAGAAAAGGAAATCAATCTTGCAATAAGTATAAAATTAGATGAAATCCTAAGAAACAAAGGCTTCGAAACAGTAATGATACGAAGTGACGACCGTATGATTTATGATTCGTCAGCCTCTACTCAGCGTGAGAAAAAGGTTTCCGACATACATAACAGACTGAAAATAGTGGAGAAAAACGAGGATTGCGTACTGCTTTCCGTTCATCAGAACTATTTTCCCGAGAGCAAATACAGCGGTGCGCAAGTGTTTTATTCCAAAAATAACCCCGACAGTAAGCTTTTGGCGCAGGAGATACAGGGTGCGATAGTTTCTTCGCTTCAGCCCGATAATTCACGGCAGATAAAAGAAAGCGGAACCGATATTTATCTGCTTTATCATTCTCAGGTGCCGTCTGTTATGGTTGAATGCGGCTTTATGTCAAATGAAGCAGAGGCCGAAAGGCTCAGAAGCGAAGAATATCAGCAGAATATGGCGCAGGCCATAGCCGACGGACTGATAAAGTTTATAGAAAGTAATCCCGAAGGAGAAGTAAATAATGGCAGTGAAAACAAAAAGTATTTTCGTATGCAGTAGCTGCGGCTATGAAACCGCTAAATGGCTGGGAAAATGTCCCGAATGCGGTGAATGGGCGAGCTTTGAAGAGGAGGTAAGACAGACCGAAACCTCCAAAGCCAAGGCTGCAGCAGGCACTCTGAAGGCAAAAAGTGTATCCTCCTATCAGCTCGAGCAGATAAAGCCCGACAATGAGCTCAGATATAAAACGGGTATGGGCGAGCTGGACAGAGTGCTCGGCGGCGGAATAGTAAAGGGCTCTCTCGTGCTTCTGAGCGGTGATCCGGGCATAGGTAAATCTACCATTTTGCTGCAGATATGCCGTCATCTCGGTAAAAAGCTTAAAATTCTCTATGTTTCCGGTGAGGAGTCCTACAGTCAGATTAAGCTTCGTGCCGACAGACTCAAGGTAAAGTCAGAAAATCTGTTTGTACTGTGTGAAACGGATGTTCAGGCGATTTGTGAGCATATTCAGTCCGCTTCACCAGACCTTGTGATGATAGACTCCATACAGACTATGAATTTCACGGAGCTTAACTCCTCTCCCGGATGTGTCACTCAGGTAAGAGAATCCTCAAATCTGCTTATGAGAACCGCCAAGGCACTCGGTATTCCCGTGATTTTGGTCGGCCACGTAAATAAGGACGGCAACATAGCGGGACCGAAGGTTCTGGAGCATATCGTGGATGCGGTTCTGTATTTTGAGGGCGAAAGAAATCTTTCCTTCAGAATTTTACGTGCAGTTAAAAACCGATTTGGCTCTACGAATGAAATTGGCGTCTTTGAAATGCTCGATACAGGTCTCAAGGAGGTAGAAAATCCCTCTGAAATGCTTATTTCGGGGCGACCGAAAAACACTCCGGGCTCGTGTGTAGCCTGTGTTATGGAGGGCACAAGACCTATTTTAGCAGAAATTCAAGGTCTTGTAACCGCTACCGGCTTCGGAAATCCCAGAAGAATATCAAACGGCTTCGATTTTAACCGTCTGGCTATGCTTATCGCCGTTCTCGAAAAACGGGGCGGATACTTCTTCGGTAATATGGACGCTTACATCAATATCGTCGGCGGAATGAAGCTGGACGAGCCTGCACTCGATCTGACCATAGTTATGGCCTTGGTGTCTTCCCTTAAGGATTATGCTCTGCGGGATGATGTTTTAGCCTTCGGTGAGGTCGGTCTTGCCGGAGAAATAAGAGGTGTTTCTCACTGTGAGCAGAGAATCAGAGAGGCCTCCCGTCTCGGCTTCAGTAAATGCATCGTTCCTTATGCCAATCTGAAAAATATCTCAGCATCGCTTAAAAAAGAAATAGAAATAGTCGGCGTCAGGACTATCAGGCAGGCCTTCGAGGCGATAATATTATGAGCCGCTTTATCGTAAAGCCTAATCTGCCCGAGGGCGAGGTTTCCGCTCTTGTCTGCGGCAGACTGAACGGTGAGCTGACGGATTATTTCAGAAGAAGAAATATCGAGCTTATTTTCACGAATGAAAACGGAGCCGGCGACAAAGCCGTGTCAACGCACGCTGATCTTTCGGTGCTTTATCTCGGTCAGGGCAGAATAATAGCGGACAGGGGACAGCCCGAGCTTACAGAAAGGCTTAATTCCTTGGGGCTGAATGTAACCGAATCCCGTAAAAGGGTAGAGGGAGCATATCCCGATGACTGCATACTCAACCACACTATAGCGGGTAAGTACATTATCGGAAACAGTAAAATTTTTGACCTTTCCGTAAAGGCTTTAACCGAAAACCTCGAAATCATTCCTGTTAATCAGGGCTACTGTAAATGCTCTGTTCTGGTGGTTGACGAAGGCTCACTGATAACCGATGACGAGTCAATCGCACGTAACGCTGCCGAAAAGGGGCTTGATTGCCTTCTGATAGGCAAGGGTGATATTTTCCTCGAAGGTCACGGCTACGGCTTTATAGGCGGTGCGAGCGGAAAGCTTTCGAGGGATGAGGTGGTTTTCTTCGGTAACATTACGCAGCACAGAGATTACGGCAGAATAAAGGCTTTTTTAGACAAAAGAGGCATAAGAATAATAAGCTTTGATTTTCCGCTCACTGATTTCGGCGGAATTATTCCCTTAAAAGAAAACATTTTCTGAATTTTTCCCGTTTTAAAATAATTTTCACACGGAATATGTTAAAATATGAAAGGATGATAATATGCAGATGGTTTTACTGACGGCACTCGGTGTGGGTGGTGCTACGGTTTTCGGTGCGGCACTGGGCTTTATCTTTAAAAGGATGAGCCATAAGTTCAGCGATATTGTACTGTCCTTCGCTGCCGGTGTTATGCTTTCAGCGGCCATTATCGGTTTGATAATCCCGTCGCTTGATTACGGCGGTAAATATAAATTGCTCGTTACCGTTGCGGGTGTTTTCTGCGGTGCCGTCTGCATTAATCTTATCGATAAGCTGGTGCCTCATCTTCACCGACTCACGGGCATCGATGCCGAAAAGCATCCAGGAAAGCAGGAGCAGCTGAATAAAATTTTGCTTTTCGTTATCGCTATCGCCATTCATAATCTGCCCGAGGGTATTGCGGCCGGTGTAGGCTTCGGTACGGGAAACACAAATGATGCGCTTATGATTGCTGCAGGCATAGCCTTACAGAATATACCCGAGGGTATGGTTATTATTGCCCCGATGCTTGCGGCCGGTATGAGCCACGGCAGGACCTTTATAGCTGCGGCGATGACCGGAATAATCGAGGTGCTCGGCACTCTTCTCGGCTTCTTTGCCGTCAGTGTTTCAAATGCAATTCTGCCCTTTGCATTAGCCTTTGCCGGAGGCACGATGATTTATGTCATAAGTGACGAGATGATACCGGAGACACATTCTCACGGAAACGAAAGCGGTGCTACCTTTTCACTGCTCTCGGGCTTCTGCGTGATGCTCGTTTTTGATGTTTTGCTCGGATAAAATTTAATTAATATAAAGGAGTTTTAAAATGGTAACGAAGGATATTAAATATGTAGGTGTAAATGACCGTGATATTGATTTGTTTGAGGGACAGTTTGTCGTTCCCGAAGGTATGGCTTATAACTCATATGTTATTATCGATGAGAAAATCGCAGTAATGGACACGGTTGACAGAAAATTCGGTGACGAATGGCTTTCAAATATCAAGTCCGTTTTAGGTGACAGAACACCTGATTATCTTATAGTTCAGCATATGGAGCCCGACCATTCGGCCAATATCGCAATTTTTGCCAAGGCTTATCCCGAGGCTGTTATTGTTTCCTCTGACAGAGCCTTTAAAATGATGCAGAACTATTTCGAAACGGATTTTTCCGACAGGCGAGTAATCGTTAAGGAGGGTGACACTCTTTCCCTCGGTAAGCATACGCTCAGCTTTATTGCCGCTCCCATGGTGCATTGGCCTGAGGTAATTATGACCTACGACAGTTTTGACAAGGTTCTCTTTTCTGCCGACGGCTTCGGTAAGTTCGGTGCTATGGATGCCGATGAAGACTGGGCGTGCGAGGCGAGAAGATATTATTTCGGAATAGTAGGCAAATTCGGTGCACAGGTACAGAACGTGCTCAAAAAGGCGGCAGGACTCGATATAGAAATAATCTGTCCCTTACACGGTCCTGTTCTTAAGGAAAATCTCGGATACTATCTCGACCTTTATAACACATGGTCCTCATACGGTGTGGAGACAGAGGGCGTAGCTATTTTCTACACATCTGTTTACGGAAACACTAAAAAAGCAGTCGGTCTTCTGGCTGATGAGCTTAAAAAGACAGGCTGCCCGAAGGTTGCAGTTACCGACCTTGCCCGTGACGATATGGCAGAGGCGGTAGAGGATGCCTTCCGCTACGGCAGAATTATTCTTGCCACCACCACCTATAACGGTGAAATTTTCCCGTTTATGCGTACATTTATTCAGGAGCTTACGGAAAGAGGCTACAGAAACAGAAAAATCGGCCTTATGGAAAACGGAAGCTGGATGCCCGTCGCAGCCAAGACTATGAAGAAAATGTTCGAAAGCAGCAAGGGAATTACCTTTACCGACACTGTAGTTACGATTCATTCTGCAGTTAAAAGCGAAAACACAGACCGTATTAAAGCTCTTGCCAAAGAAATCTGCGAATAACTAAAGGGTGCTCTGCACCCTTTTTCCTTTGCCTCATATTATAAATATAGCGTTATAATACGGGGTGAATGATATGTTTTTAAAGGTTCTGACAGGAATAATGATACCTTTCATAGGTACCATGTCAGGCTCATCAGCGATTTTTTTAATAAAAAAAGATGTTTCCGTTAAAATCAAAAATATCCTTTCCGCACTCGCCGGAGGTATAATGCTTGCGGCGAGTGTATGGAGTCTGATTTTACCCTCCGTGGAAGCAGAAGAGGGTGTTCTGCAGACTGTTTCGGGTGTTCTCACAGGTGTGGCTTCGATGATATGGGCAGACAGAGCAGTTGACAGAGCTTTGAGCAGATGCGAAAAATACACTCTCTATGCACGGAAAACACTTATGCAGTTAATAGCCGTAACCGTTCATAACATACCCGAGGGAATGGCGGTAGGTATGGTTTTCGCTTCAGTTTTAGCAGGTGCTACCGAGGGAGATTTCAGCTCTGCTTTTCTGCTTTCACTCGGTATCGCTGCCCAGAATATTCCAGAGGGTGCCATAGTGACTATGCCGCTGATGGCTGAGAATGCAGACAGAAGAAAGACGTTTTTATGGGGCTTTGCCTCGGGGATAGTCGAGCCTTTAGGCGCGATTATCGCTATACTCGCAGCTGAATTTATGTCAGTGATATTGCCGTTTTTTATGTCCTTTGCAGCGGGTGCCATGATTTATGTGGTTACCGAGCAGCTTATACCCGATATGTATGAAAAGACAAAGAGAAAGGGGAGCATAACGCTTCTTTTTTCTGTGGGATTTTTACTGATGATGAGTCTGGATGTAATTTTCGGATAAAAGAAAAAGAGGTTGTTGCAGTAAAATGCAAAAGGTGTTTTTCGAGGTGCGAAAAAACATCTGAAAAGAAAATATAATTATATACAACACCATATTATTCCATATAAAAGTTAAAACAGATGTGTTTTATAAGTCAGAAGAGCTTAAACACATCTGTTTATGTTTTGCTTTTTGGTCTGCGCTTACTGCGGCAGCCTCTTTAAATGTTTTATTTTTCAAAAAGTCTGAATATTACCTTCAGCTCCTCATCGGAGAAATCGTGTTTGCCGATGAAATCCTGTAAATCATGTGAATTGACGGTTTTTTCCTTGTCCTTCAGAAGCTTTGTGATTTCTTCGAGTGCGTAAATGTCACGGGAGGTAGTGTAGCACGCACAGTAATATTCACCGTTATCTAAATAAACAGTCAGATAAATATTACTATCTTCATAATATCTGCGTTTACATTCCTTTTCTTTAAATGCCGAACAATGCTTTAGCATTTTCAGCGCACTTATCGATTAATTCCTGCACATCCATTCCTTTGATTTCTGCTATTTTTTCGGCAGTGTAAGCTATATGCGAGGAATCGCATCTTTTGCCTCGGAAGGGTACGGGAGTCATATAGGGTGCATCAGTTTCCAGCAGAAGTCTGTCGAGGGGGAGCATCTCAACCACCTCTACAGGCTTTCTGGCGTTTTTAAAGGTGACTGCACCGCCGATACCGATGTAAAGACCGAGCTTCAGAATTTCACGGGCCATTTCGGCACTGCCCGAAAAGCAGTGAACCACGCCCTTAGGCTTAAGCTCCTTTAAGATGGTCAGAGTGTCCTCGTGAGCATCTCTGTCGTGTATGATAACGGGAAGATTAAGCTCATTAGCGGTTACAAGCTGCCTGCGGAAAATTTCAATCTGCTTTTCTCTCGGTGAAAAGTCATAAAAATAATCGAGCCCGATTTCACCCACTGCGACGATTTTTTCTTTTTTATAAAGCTCTTTGATTTTTTCGAGGTCCTCTTGAGTGGTTTCCTCGGCCTCGTGGGGGTGAACACCCACTGCACCGTAAAGATTAGGGTATTTTTCCGTAAGAGCGACAGTCTCGAGTGAGGATTTGAGGTCGCAGCCGCAGTTTATAATTCCGCTGACCGAGCCACCGAAAAGAGAAGACAGAAGCTCAGCTCTGTCTTCATCAAAGCGCCGGTCATCATAATGGGCGTGTGTGTCAAAAATATTTCTGTACATTATCTCACCTTTGAGCCTTCGGGAATGCCGTCTACGAAGATAACCTTTACGTCGTCCTCACTGCAGTCGGCGGCTAAAATCATACCCTGACTTTCCACACCGCAGAGGACGGCAGGCTTGAGGTTGGAGACAACGATGATACTCTTACCGATAAGGTCCTCGGGCTTGTACCATTTTGCGATGCCTGATGCGACGGTTCTGGGAGTGCCTGTACCGTCATCGAGTGTGAGCTTAAGCAGCTTCTTCGCTCTTTTAACAGGCTCACAGTCGGTTATTTTGGCTACTCTGAGGTCAATCTTGGCGAAATCGTCGATTCCGATCTGAGCGATACCTTCGATTTCGTTGAATTTCTTTTCAGAGGCCTGTGCAGCCTCCTGCTGAGCCTTGATTTCCTCCATCATCTTTTCTGCATCTATACGTGCAAAGAGGGGAGTGGCGGTGCCTACGGTTTTACCGGATTTAAGAGCACCGAAGGCTGAAAGACTGTCGTAGGTGTCGATATCGCAGTTAATCTGAGCGTTGATAGCCTTGGCAGTTTCGGGCATAAAGGATGAAAGGAGAACGGAGATAAATCTGATGCCCTCGAGAAGATTATAAAGAACGGTTCCGAGTCTTTCCTTGTTTGCTTCGTCTTTGGCAAGAGTCCAGGGAGCGGTCTCGTCGATGTATTTGTTGCAGCGCTTTGCCAGATTCATAATAGCCTCTACCGCATCGGCGATGTGGTAGGTTTCCATCTTTGCTTCTACAGTTTTTACTGTTTCGAGTGCGAAGGTCTTAAGCTCTTCGTCTGTGGCATCACCGCAGACGGGAGCCATAACTGTTCCTGCGAAGTATTTGTTTGTCATAGCGACGGTTCTGTTTACGAGATTACCGAGTGTGTTTGCAAGATCGGAATTGAAGCGCTCGATAATAGTGCTATAGGAGATAGAGCCGTCATTTGCGTGAGGCATTTCGGATAAAAGATAATATCTTACGGCATCGACACCGATAAGCTTTGCCAGCTCGTCAGCATAAATTACATTACCCTTTGATTTTGACATTTTGTCCTCTCCGAAAAGAAGCCAGGGATGGCCGTAAACCTGCTTGGGAAGCTCCTCACCTAATGCCATAAGCATAATGGGCCAGTAGATGGTGTGGAAGCGCACGATATCCTTACCGATAATGTGAACATCAGCGGGCCAGTATTTTTTGTAAAGCTCACCGGAGCCGTCGGGATCGTAGCCTAATGCGGTGATATAGTTTGAAAGAGCGTCAATCCACACATAAATTACGTGGTTGTCATCGAAGGAAACGGGAATACCCCATTTGAAGGAGGTTCTGGAAACACAGAGGTCCTGAAGTCCGGGCTTGATGAAGTTGTTAAGCATTTCCTTTTTGCGGCTTTCGGGATAGATGAAATTATCGTTGCTTTCGATGTAATCCTCGAGCTGCTTCTGATATTTGGAAAGACGCAGGAAGTATGCTTCCTCTTTCGCCTTTTTTACCTCTCTTCCGCAGTCGGGGCATTTGCCGTCCACGAGCTGAGACTCTGTCCAGAAGGACTCACAGGGAGTGCAGTAAAGGCCTTCATATTCACTCTTATAAATATCATCCTGCTCATAAAGCTTTTTAAAGATTTTCTGTACTACCTTTTCGTGATAATCGTCAGTGGTTCTGATAAATTTATCGTAGGTTGTATTGAGGGTGTCGCAGATGTCTCTGATTTCTGCTGCTACCTTGTCCACATATTCCTTCGGTGAAACACCGGCAGCCTTTGCATATTCCTCGATTTTCTGTCCGTGCTCATCGGTGCCTGTGAGGAAATACACGTCGTAGCCCTGAAGTCTCTTATAGCGAGCGATAGCGTCGGTAAGAACGATTTCATAGCTATTGCCTATATGAGGCTTTCTCGAAGTATATGCGATAGCGGTTGTTATATAAAACTTACCCTTATTCATATTATTACTTCCTTTCAAATTATAAAGTATCAACATATATTTTAACAATATTATCTGCCTTTTGTCAATATTTAAAATAAATAAAGAGCCTCAGAAGGCCCTTTATTTGTTATTTATCCTCAAAAACTAAAACATTTTTGTTTTTGATTATGTAATCCACCAGTGAAACCACGGTCAGTACGACGGAAACATACATCACAATCTGTCCTAAAATGTGCAGAGCGGGTACATTCATAAGGATTATAATTATCATTGCCATCTGAGCTATTGTTTTGCTTTTACCCCACCATGTGGCCGCAATGGCTACGTCGTTATCTGCAGCGACCAATCTTATTCCGCTTATAGCGAACTCTCTGCCGATGATGAGTATGGTTACCCAGGCGGGAACCTCACCTGTAGCGGTAAGACAGATGAGAGCCGAGCATACCAGAAGCTTATCTGCGATGGGATCCATAAATTTACCGAAATTTGTGACCATATTATACTTATGGGCTATAGTTCCGTCTAATTTGTCGGTAATGGTGGCTATGACGAAAATAGCGAAGGCTATCCATCTGTTATAATCGGTGAAATCCGTAAGCATAAAGATTACGAAAAAGGGCACCAGAATCACTCTGAAAACCGTTAATTTGTTTGCAATATTCATTTTACACCTCAATGCAAGTTTTTTTTATTATATCATATTATTTCTACTTTATCAATAACTTAAAAAATTATAATGTTTTTTATCCTTTTGTTTTCATATAAATTGCTTTACTTTTTTATGCGGAATGTAGTATAATATTATAGATTAAACCAATGAAAGGGGGATGTATATGGACCGCTTCAAGCTCGTTTCGGATTACAGGCCTACGGGCGATCAGCCGCAGGCGATAGCTGCTCTCGCAGACGGTGTCAGAAAAGGCTATAAGGAGCAGACTCTTATGGGTGTTACCGGCTCGGGCAAAACATTTACTATGGCGAATATTATCGCTGAGCTGAACAGGCCCACTCTTGTTCTGGCGCATAACAAAACATTGGCAGGTCAGCTTTGCAGCGAATTCAAAGAGTTTTTTCCCGAAAATGCCGTAGAATATTTCGTTTCCTATTATGACTACTACCAGCCCGAAGCATACATTCCCACCACGGACACCTACATCGAAAAGGACTCCGCCATAAACGATGAAATAGATAAGCTGCGCCATTCGGCCACATCTGCTCTTTCCGAAAGACGTGACGTAATCATAGTAGCCAGTGTTTCCTGCATATACACTCTCGGTAATCCCATCGATTACCGTAATATGGTTATTTCTCTGCGTGTGGGTATGGAAAAAAGCAGAGAGGATTTAATAGAAAAGCTCGTAGAAATACAGTACGACAGAAACGACGTAAACTTCATCAGAAACAAATTCCGTGTGCGCGGAGATGTAGTAGAAATTTACCCCGTATACACATCCGACACCGCCATCAGAGTGGAGTTTTTCGGTGACGAAATAGACCGTATTTCTGAAATCAATCCTCTGACGGGCGAGGTTAAAAACAATGTTTCACACGTGGCGATTTATCCTGCCTCCCATTACGTGGTGGCACCGGACAAGCTCGAAAAAGCTCTCGATGATATAAAGCAGGAAATGGAAGACCGTGTGGTAGAGTTTACGAAAGCGGGAAAGCTTTTAGAGGCTGAAAGAATAAAGCAAAGAACACTGTATGACCTCGAAATGCTCAGGGAAACGGGCTTCTGTAAGGGAATAGAAAATTATTCCAGAATTATGTCTGACAGACCTGCCGGAGCGGCACCCTTTACCTTGCTTAATTATTTTCCCGATGATTTTCTTCTTTTCGTGGATGAATCACACGTAATGCTTCCGCAGGTGCGTGCTATGTACGGCGGTGACAGATCACGTAAGGAATCTCTGATAGAATACGGCTTCCGTCTGCCCTCTGCCTATGATAACAGACCGCTGAAATTCGATGAATTTTATGATATGGTCGGGCAGAAAATATTTGTAAGTGCCACTCCCGGAGCCTTTGAAAAGGAAAAGAGCAGTCAGATAGTAGAGCAAATCATCCGTCCCACGGGACTTCTGGACCCCGTAATCAGTGTTAGACCTACAGACGGTCAGATAGATGACATAGTCAGCGAAATCAACATCCGTACTCAGCGTAAAGAGAGAGTTCTGATCACCACTCTTACCAAAAAGATGGCTGAGTCTCTTACTGATTATCTCGAAAACTTCGGCATAAAGGTCAGATATATGCACT
Organism: Oscillospiraceae bacterium; assembly: GCA_015066045.1. Classification (GTDB taxonomy): domain Bacteria; phylum Bacillota; class Clostridia; order Oscillospirales; family Acutalibacteraceae; genus UBA6857. The sequence continues at coordinate 5,274 of SVPD01000017.1, read as the reverse complement.
ATGATGTGGACACCATAGAAAGAATGGAGATTATCAGAGACCTCCGTCTCGGAGAGTTTGATGTGCTTATAGGCATTAACCTTCTCAGAGAAGGTCTTGACATACCCGAGGTGTCTCTGGTGGTTATTCTCGATGCTGACAAGGAAGGCTTTTTACGCTCGGAGACATCCTTGGTACAGACTATCGGCAGAGCGGCACGTAACGCAAACGGTGAGGTTATTATGTATGCCGACAGGATAACACCGTCAATGAGCTATGCCATAAATGAAACCAAAAGAAGACGTGAAATACAGAATCAGTATAACATCGATAACGGCATTGTGCCCCGAACTATCGTCAAGCAGGTGCGTGATATTATCGAAATTTCAGAAAAGAAGCTCGATAACGACAAGACCTTTAAGAAGCTTCCGAGAAACGAAAAGGACAAGGTTATCAGACAGCTTACCGCTGAGATGAAGGAGGCGGCAAAGCTTCTCGAATTTGAGCACGCAGCATTCCTTCGTGACAAGATAGAAAAATTAAAAAGCATGATGAAATAAGAGGTAATTATGTCACAGAAATACATCACCATAAAAGGGGCGAGAGAGCATAATCTTAAAAACGTCGATCTGACTCTCCCCAGAGATAAGTTCATAGTTTTTACGGGGCTTTCCGGCTCGGGTAAATCCTCTCTTGCCTTTGATACTATTTATGCAGAGGGACAAAGAAGATATGTCGAGTCTCTTTCATCCTATGCCAGACAGTTTCTCGGACAGATGGATAAGCCCGATGTGGATTACATCGAGGGGCTTTCTCCCGCCATATCCATCGACCAGAAAACCACATCAAAAAATCCGCGCTCCACGGTGGGCACCATTACCGAAATTTACGATTATCTCCGTCTGCTTTATGCGAGAATAGGTATACCTCACTGCACCGTGTGCGGCAAGGAAATCAGGCAGCAGACAGTTGATCAGATCGTCGATAAAATTTTAACCTACCCCGAGGGCACTAAAATTCAGCTTTTGGCACCTATAGTCAGAGGCAGAAAGGGTGAATATGTAAAAGAGCTCGAGTCAGTGCGGAAATCGGGCTTCGTGCGTGTAAGAATCGATTCGATTATCTATGACCTTTCTGAAAGCATAAAATTAGAGAAGAATAAAAAGCATAATATTGAGGTGGTCGTTGACCGTCTGGTAGTAAAAGAAAGCATCAAATCGAGATTAGCCGACTCCATCGAAACCGCCACTAAGCTCGCAGAGGGGCTTTTGCTGGTGGATGTTATCGGCGGCGAGGAAGTTATGTTTTCGCTGAATTATGCCTGTCCGGAGCACGGAGTAAGCTTCGGTGAGATTACTCCCCGTATGTTTTCCTTTAACAGTCCCTTCGGCTCGTGTAAGAAGTGCTCGGGACTCGGAGTGTTTATGGAGATTTCTCCCTCTATGATTATTCCGGACAGAAAGCTTTCCATCAGACAGGGTGCCGTTAAAGCCGCAGGCTGGCAGTGCAGGGACGAAAACTCTATTTCGGGTATGTATTATACTGCTCTGGGTAAAAGATACGGCTTTGACCTTGATACACCTATCGAAGATATCTCTCCCGAGGCTTTCGATGCTCTTCTGTACGGTACTAAGGGTGAAAAGCTTAAAATGGAAAGAACCACCAGCTACGGCAGCGGCACATATCTCGCTGAATTTGAGGGTGTTTTAAATAATCTTCAGCGCAGATATACTGACTCTGCCTCAGAGGCCTCCAAAAAAGAAATCGAGGCACTGATGACCGTGACCGAATGTAAGGAATGTAACGGTGCCAGGCTCAGCAGGGAAGCACTCAGTGTTACCGTTGACGGCAAAAATATTTTCGAGGTATGCTCCATGTCGGTGGCAGATTCTCTCGGATTTATCAAAACTCTGCCCGAAAAGCTGACCGAACGTGAAATGACTATCGCAAATCTTATTATAAAAGAGATTACCGAGAGACTTTCATTTCTGAACAGTGTAGGTCTCAATTATCTCACTCTGGCACGTCAGTCGGGCTCTCTTTCCGGCGGTGAAAGTCAGAGAATCAGACTCGCTACACAGATAGGCTCTTCTCTGGTGGGAGTGCTTTATATTCTCGACGAACCGAGCATCGGTCTTCATCAGCGTGACAACGGTAAGCTTATCGGCACACTTAAGCATCTGCGTGACATCGGAAATACTCTGATTGTGGTTGAGCACGACGAGGACACTATGCTCGAGGCTGATTATGTGGTTGATGTGGGCCCCGGAGCAGGTATTCACGGCGGAAACATCGTAGCGGCAGGCACGGTCGGGGATATTCTTGCCTGCGAGCAGTCCGTTACGGGGCAATATCTCAGCGGAAGAAAATTCATTCCTATCCCGCAGGAAAGAAGAGGGGGAAACGGAAAGCTCCTTAAAATTTTCGGTGCGGCTCAGAATAATCTGAAAAATATCGATGTAGAAATTCCTCTCGGTGAGCTTGTAGCGGTGACGGGTGTGTCCGGCTCGGGTAAATCCTCACTGATAAATGAAATACTTAATAAGCATCTTTCAAACGAGCTGAACGGTGCCAAGCTTATTGCGGGAAAATTCAGAAAGATGCAGGGTATCGAAAATTTAGACAAGGTTATAAATATCGACCAGTCTCCCATAGGCAGAACGCCCCGCTCAAATCCCGCCACATATACGGGCGTGTTTACCGATATCCGTGAGCTTTTCGCCGCCACTACGGATGCGAAAGCAAAGGGATACACTGCAGGCAGATTTTCGTTCAATACCAAGGGCGGTCGCTGCGAGGCCTGCGAGGGCGACGGAATAGTCAAAATTGAAATGCACTTTCTCGCTGACGTTTATGTTCCCTGCGAGGTGTGTAAGGGTAAAAGATATAACACTGAAACGCTTAACGTAAGATATAAAGGCAAAACCATTTATGATGTGCTTGAAATGACCATTGAGGAGGGTATGATATTTTTCGAAAACATACCCAAAATTCATAAAAAGCTTAAAACGCTTTATGATGTAGGCTTAGGCTATGTGAAAATCGGTCAGCCCGCCACTACTCTTTCGGGCGGTGAAGCGCAGAGAGTAAAGCTTTCCACTGAGCTTGCCAGACCGTCTACGGGTAAAACCGTATATATTCTCGACGAGCCTACCACAGGTCTTCACACTGCCGATGTCCACAGACTCATAAATGTGCTGCAGACCTTGGTTGACAAGGGAAACAGTGTTATAGTTATCGAGCATAATCTGGATGTAATCAAATCTGCCGATTATGTAATAGACCTCGGACCTGAGGGCGGAGACGGGGGAGGAACGGTAGTTGCGACGGGTACTCCCGAGGAAATAGCGGAGAATGAAAGCTCCTACACAGGTCAATACCTCAAAAGATATTTTAAATAAATTGTTAATAAGAGTAAAGGCGGTCTTATTTAACTTGCCTTTACTTTTTATTTGTGTTATAATCGTCAAGTTAAATGCACACGATTTGTGTATTTTAGTAAAAATATACATAATGAAAGGAAAAAGGAAAATATGAAAGTAAATGAATTTTTACACAAACTGTTCGGAACCACACCCGGTAAAGGTGTTCAGCCCAGAGAAGCAGTTGCCTACGGTGTAGCCGGCTTCGGTCAGAACTTTATCTGCACCATCATCGGCTCCTACCTTACTGTTTTTATGACTGACGCACTTCTTTTCGGTGCTGAGGGCGTAAAGGTCGGTGCTATGGACGGTGCTATCGCAGTAGCATTCCTTATGCTCGGCACCAGAGTTTTTGACGCCTGTAACGATCCCATTATGGGCTCAATCGTTGACAAAACCAGAACAAAGTGGGGTAAATGCCGCCCTTATCTCAAATGGATGGCCATTCCCATCGCTATATGCACCATTCTTTGCTTCCTTCCCATTTACGAAGCAAAGGCAATGTGGACATTCGCAGTTATTTCTGTCCTCTATGTTATCTGGTCCGTTACCTACACCGTAGCTGACGTTCCTTACTGGGGACTTGCTACCTGCCTTACCAATGACACTACCGTCAGAGGTAACATCCTCACAGTAGTACGTCTCGTGTGTACCGTAGGTGCAGGTATCGTAACAGTAGGCGTTCCCATCATCACTAATGCAGTTACCGCTAAGTTCAAGTACACTGAGGCTGACCTCTCTCTCATTATGACTGACAAAGCAGAGCAGATTGCTACTATGGTAGCAAATCAGGGCAAAACTGCTGAAGAAGCAGCACGCAGCTTTATCGGTACTGTTATGAACAGCAGTGTTCAGGCAAACGCCGATACACTCAAATGGACATACTTCATCTGTGCAGTTGTATTTGTTGTCGCAGCAGTTCCCATGTTCTTCTACGGCTTCAAAAACACCAAAGAGCATATCACTGCAGACTATGAAGAGATTCCCTCATTCAGTCACAACCTCAAGCTCCTGTTTAAGAATAAAGAGCTTCTTCTCATCGTTATTTCCGGTGTTCTCGGCGGCGCCAGAATGGTTTACTCCTACACCGGCGGTCTTTATTTCGCAAAGTATGTTCTTAAGAACGAAGGCTTATACGGCATAATTACTCTTCTCGTTATTCCCGGCGGTCTCGTTGCTTCTGTTCTCGTTCCCTGGCTTACAAAGAAATTTACGAAGAAATACACCTACATTCTCGTTCATCTGTTCGGCGGTGTAGTAATGGCTATTATGTATTTCGTCGGCTACGATGCTCCCTGGAAGCTTATCGTTTCCGCAGTAGGTCTCGTTCTTCTCGGTATTCCTCAGGGTGTTAACAATATTATGAGCTACGCTATGATCGGTGACACCGTAGATTATCTTGAGTGGAAGACCGGCGAAAGAGGTGAGGGTATCTGCTTCGCTATGCAGACTCTTATCAATAAAATCGGTATGGCAGTCGGTGCATTCATCGGTGTTATGTCTATGAGCATCGCAGGTATCGATGCAGCTACAGGCCATGTTGCTAACCCCGACAAGCTCTGGAACGTACTTATTCTTTCCGGTGTTATCAGTATGTTTGCCTGCGCAGTTCCCATGTTCTTCTACACTCTTACTGAAAAGAGACAGAGAGAAATCGTCGCTGAAATCGAGGCAAGAAAGGCTGCAAACGCTAAATAATCTTCTAACTAAAAAATCAAAAGAACTGTTCAGTGTGAGCAGTTCTTTTTTTTGTTAACGAAAACCCCCGGCTGTGCCGGGGAGTTCAAAAAAAGCTTTAGCGTTCAGTAGAATAAAGAAAAGCTCCTTTTGAAAGTAAAGCGGCTACCAACAGCAATAATAACAAAAGGAGATT